>NZ_CP077639.1:1982195-2693293 GCF_019056395.1 Terribacillus sp. DMT04 | reverse complement strand
TTTTGATAAGTGTCCACTTGAATGTGGTGTGAAGCGAGCATATGAAGAAGGTTGGTTTACACCTTATGATGCGATTGTAGGCGGAGCACAATATATTGGGAATGGTTATATAAAAAATGGTCAAAATACATTGTACAAAATGCGTTGGAATCCTGAGGGAATGGCAAATTTAGGTACAGCTAGTCACCAATATGCAACAGATATTGGATGGGCATCCAAGCAAGTTTCAACAATGTTTAACCTTTATCAAGAAATTGGCGTTTACACGCTTTACTTAGACATACCACACTATAATTAATAAAAAGTACATTGTCCTAAACAGGGCAATGTATTTTTTTTGCATTTATAACTTTAAATTGAAAGCGAAATACCGATATATAGGTATGGAGGGGTGAAGTTTATAAAATGAGCTATATGCCCTCTGTAGGCCTAAAGGAGGAAAAAGTTTTACAACTATCTTAGACTTAATCTAACATAAGGGGTTTGTTTATGAGAAGAGTATTAAGTATGATCTTGGTTGCCATATTAGTAGTTAGTTCTATCCCAATAGATGTTAAAGGGCAGTCCATACCAAAAGACACAGAAAAACCTGCAGATATATTAGAGGGTTCACAAGAAACCAACAATCAAAATGTAGGTGAAGAAGAGAGTGAAATAGTAGAGACAGAGGTACCTGCCGAAAAGAATACAATAGAAAACAATGACACAAGTGATGAAAGTGCTGAAGAGCTAACTTCAGATAATGTCACAAAGCAATCAGAAGACACAGAAAGTCTAAATCAAGATAATAGGAATAATGTTCAAGCTGAAAATGAAGATAAGAAAGAAGATACAGCAAGTGAAACAGCAGCTGTAAAAAAGAGTACAGAGAAGGAAGATACCGAGGTTGAAACAGAAGAACCGAGAGTCTCTGAATCTGAGAACGCAGATCCAATAGATGCAACCGATAGCGAATCAAAGGTTAATGAATTTGGAATCAAAGAAGGAACAATGGTTTACGGAATGGACATTAGTAAACTAACGGAAGAAGAGCTTCAATACATACCAAAAGATTGGCGAGATGGTATAGAGGAAAAAGAAGCTGAATCTCCTGAGGAGCCAAAGTTCTATTCGAAGAGTGCATATCCAGATGTGAATGACTGGATCTTAAAGAATACGCCGTCAACTGCAAATGTAAAATATGAGTATAAAAATTTCTTTGCACAATTCAACTATAGATATGGATATGGCAAGGTAGAAGGTGTTGTAGCACATGAAACAGCAAATCCACACTCTACTATCCGTTCGGAAATAGATTTTATGTCAAGAAATCATAACAATGCTTTTGTACATGCCTTTGTTGATCACGGTAACATTATTGAGATTCATCCGACAAATCGTGCAGCATGGGGAGCAGGATTCTTTGCTAATCAACGCTTTGTGCATGTAGAGCTAGTAGAAGAAGATAGATTTGTTGATTTTGCTAAGTCTATTAATAACTACTCTGATTACTTAGCATCGATTTTATATAAATATAATCTTGGTGTAACAGATGCAGAAAGAAGTGGCACTGGTACACTCTGGTCTCATAATGCAGTATCTAAGTTCTTAGGAGGAACAAACCATACAGATCCCATTGGCTACTTTGGAAGATGGGGCTATAGTTGGAATGAATTTGTTGAATTAGTAAAACTAAAGTATGCGGCTAAATCAATAAAAGAATCATCAACTAGTAAGCTAGGTCATATTCGATCCAGTCAATCAAAGATTTACAGCAATCTCGCAAATCTGCAATCTAGCAAGAAAGCGGGCAGCACATACACTAATCAAGTATATTATATTAAAAAAGAAGCAAAGCGTAATGGACAGCTTTACTATCTTCTTAGTAAGAAGCCAAGCAGCACTTCGGGTACTATCGGATGGATGCGCGCCAGTGACGTGACTGTTTACCACCATAAATCCATTGATAAGACAAAGAGAGACTATATCATTAATGGAAATGGAAAAGCTTATACAAAGGCTTGGGGTGGTTCTAAGAACTTTGTATATAATCTTTCTTCTTATAGGGGAAGCACACTTCACGTTAATTTATCAGAAGCTGTAGGCAGTAATTTGTGGCTGCGCGGAACATTGAATGGCAAGCAGGTATGGGTTCACTCCAGCTATGTAACAGCAAAGGGGAAAACATCTTATACAAGTAAGCTAGGGCACTTGAAGAGCAATTCTAAAATATATAAAGACCCATTAAAGCCTAGCACTGTACGAATTGCTGGAAACAAAGACCTAAATCAAGTTTACTATATCAAGAAGCAAATAGACTCGAACGGTGAAAGGTATTACTTAATCAGCTATTCACCGAGCAGTACTAGTGGTACATTAGGTTGGGTCAAAGCAACGGATATGTCAGTTCACGAGCATAAGGGAGTATCCAAAACACCTAAAACACTCTACGTTAAAGGTACAGGTACCGCTTATAATAAAGCTTGGGGCGGATCAAAAAACAAGATTTACAAGCTCTCTTCTCTAAAAGGAGAGAAGTTTAAAGTAAACCTGACAGAAAAAGTCGGCAGTAATACATGGTACCGAGGGATGCTTCATGGAAAGAATGTTTTTATACACTCTTCATTCGTCACGACTAGTATGGAAGTTAAGACGAGTCAGCTAGGGCATCTAGGAGATAATGCACGCATTTATACAAATCTGTCTAATCCCTCTTCCTACAAGGTTGCAGGGAAAGATGGCTTTACAAATGCCGTCTACTATGCAAAAAGACAAGCGAAGCTAAATGGAGAATTGTATTATAAAATAAGCACCCAGCCAAGCAGCACAGCAGGTGTTGTCGGCTGGGTAAAAGCTTCTGACTTTAACCACCGAGGGCATAAATCAATCAGTCATAACAGAAAAACATTGTATGTGAAGGGAACTGGCGAAGCTTTTACAAAAGCATGGGGCGGTTCTAAAAATAAAGTTTACACACTTTCTTCGTTAAAAGGAGAAAAATTCGAAGTGAACCTAACAGAAAAAGTCGGCAGCAATACATGGTACCGAGGAATGCTGAATGGAAAGAATGTGTTTATTCATTCTTCCTATGTGAGCGAGAGTGTGCAAAGCAGAACAAGCATGCTGGGTCATCTTAGGAATAACACGCATATCTATAGGGATTTAGGTAATCTCTCATCTTACAAAGTTGCGGGGAGAGATAGCTATACAAATGCAGTTTATTATGCCAAGAGACAAGCCAAGCTCAATGGGGTACTATACTACAAAATAAGTACAAAACCAAGTAGCTCATCGGGTGTTATCGGATGGGTGAAAGCATCTGAATTTAATCATCGATCACATAAATCAATTAGTAAAAATAGGAAAACATTGTATGTAAAAGGTTCTGGTGAGGCATTTACAAAAGCATGGGGTGGCTCAAAAAACAAAGTTTATTCATTGTCTTCATTAAAGGGAGAAAAGTTTGAAGTTAACCTGACAGAAAAAGTCGGAACCAATACATGGTACCGAGGAATACTACGTGGTAAGAATGTATTTATTCACTCTTCTTATGTCAGATAATTGATGGATATAGTACAGTTACTTTACTTTGTAAATAAGTTCTTATATATATGGCTTACAGTCTGTAAGGTAACCGAAATGAGCAGCTGGAATATCACAAAGTAAGGAAGGTACTGACTATAGTAAACATTGAAAAAAGAACACATTAGAGCTCATCGTGCTCATTGTGTTCTTTTTTATTTGTGTCTCTAATGAATTGAAATGTAAAGTTATTGTGTATAATTGTAAAGTTTTTGTTTTCATGGCATAATGGGAAAGTCTATTCTAGAGACTAAAGAAGTCTGTTATAGTCTTGAAAGGTTGTTAGGACTTGGATAATGAAAAAGTAGAGGTAATGCAAATTCCTTTCGATAAACTAACTCAAAAGGAATTATTAAAGCATTTGTATAAGCGTATAGAGAAGAATCAAAGGACATTTATTGTAACAGCAAATCCTGAAATTGTGATGCAGACACGCATTGATCATATATATAAAGAGAGCGTACAAAGTGCTGATTACATTATTCCTGATGGTGCTGGTATCGTTGTTGCATCGAAAATATTAGGAAATCCAATAGAAGAACGTGTGACGGGCTTTGACTTGATGTTCAGATTGCTTAGTTATGCAGACAAGCATAATTTGAGCTGCTACTTTTTAGGTGCTACCGAGGAGGTAAATGAGCGGGCTGTTAACCACGTGATGTCACAATATCCAGGTATCGTTATTGCTGGAAGGCACAACGGCTACTTTACAAACGATGAAGAAGTTGCTGAGCATGTGGCTGCAACTAAACCTGACTTTGTTTTTGCTGCACTTGGATTTCCGAAGCAAGAAAAGTGGATTGCTGCACATCAACACCTATTTGAAAAAGGCGTTTTGATGGGCGTTGGCGGTGTTTTCGATATACTTGCTGGACAGGTTAGCCGTGCACCGCGTATTTGGATCAAATTAAATTTGGAGTGGGCGTATCGCTTAGTAAAACAGCCATTCCGCTGGAAAAGAATATTAAAGGCATTTGAGTTTATGTTCCGGATTGTTCTCGGTCGAAACAAAAATAAGGCAGGAAGCTAAGCTTCCTGCCTTATTTGCTTTCTAAGACGCTTTGTCGATAAGCGTCTTTTTCTGCTTTTGTTTTCTTCTTATAGTCATTCAAGAAGGCTTCATATTTAGGAATTACTTCCTCAATTGTACCGTATTCACGTACGTGTCCAAATTCCAGCCAAAGTATCTTGTCGCAGAATTGTTTCATCTGGCCGATAGAGTGACTTACAAAAATCATTGTCTTACCTCTATCTTTGAATTCCTGCATCTTTGCCAAGCTTTTTTCAGCAAAAGCTTTATCTCCTACAGAGAGAGCTTCGTCAATAATGAGTATTTCTGGATCGATGTTGACCGAAATCGAAAATCCGAGCCTTGATTTCATCCCGCTGGAATAGTTCTTAACAGGCTGGTCGATAAATTTCTCGAGTTCTGCAAATTCTATTATTTCTGGTTCTAACTTGCGTATTTCTTTCTGGCTTAAACCGAGCATCAGGCATTTCAATTCAATGTTCTGCCTGCCTGTCAGATCTCCCTTTAATCCAGCTGCAACAGCAATTAAGGCTGCTTCACCGTTTAATGTAACGGTACCAGTCGTCTCGGGGACAATGCCTGAGATGATGTTGGACAAAGTAGACTTACCAGAACCATTTATTCCGATAAACCCAACTACGTCTCCTTTGTCTGCTGTAAAGTTGACATTGCGCAGTGCATAGAAGTCTTCACCATAATTCTTCGGCAAGATGATATCTTTAATGCGGTCTGAACTCTTGCTATATAATTTATACTTTTTACTCACGTTCTCCACAATAATTGATTTTTCCATAATAAACCCTTTCGTTTAAAGAAAGTCTATAAAATGTCTTCGGAATCTAACATGTAATATTGAACCTATTGTAAACAGAATAATCGTTACTACCCAGAAATAGATAGAGTATTGCCAGGAGTTGATTAAGTACCAGCCATGTTGACCTAGCAAACCTGCTCGGTAGCCCTCCACTAAGTAATAAAGTGGATTAAGCTTCATTAATGTATCCAGAAAACCGGGAAGATTTTGTGATGTCCATAATATCGGTGTTAAATACAATACCATGCGCAGTACTGCTTGTAACAATAACTGAATATCACGTATAAGTGTAGTCAAAGTCGTCATTAGTAAAGCAAATGCATACGTAAATGCAAATCCCGCAAATATAAAATAAGGTAGCTGAAGGATATAGATACTGATTGTATAACCAGTTATTTGCGCTATAACAAGTGCTATCACAATTAGTATTAAATGCGGATAGAACTTAGAAAAGATCGTAATGTTAGGGATAACACTCATTGGGAAGTTCATCTTAGACAACAATCGCAGCCTTGTATAAATTGATTTGGCTCCTTGAGTAGCAGCAGGCTGGAAAAACATCCAAAGAATGAGCCCGGTTATTAACCACGGCAGAAACTGTATAGGTTCTCCTCCAGATGGATTGTCTATTTCCTTCTTCTCGCCTCCGCTGATAAGATAGCCGAATACAAGCCAGTAAATAGCAATCTGAATAAGAGGGCTTAGAATCTCCCATGCCAATCCAAGATAATTAGCACTATTGTTATTTCTTAATTCATAAAGTGAAATGCGTCGAATGAGATTAAAATGCTTAAATTGTTCTTTTAGAACAGTAATTGCTGATTTCATAAAAGCGTCCTTCCTGCTAGGATGTTCTTTTTGTTCAGACCTCTTAAATTATACTAGCAACAATGCTAGAAAACAATTTTATTTTACATTGCCTTTACTTTCAAGCTGATGGACATAAGGAACTGCCACCCAAAATGAGGTGGCAGTTTTATTAGTTTATGGTGTTGTCGTGCTTTCTGACGTGCCATATGGTTGGCTCGTGCTATCGTAAGAACTGGAAGAGTCAGTACTGTTATAAGTAGAGCCAGTATCTGTGCTGCTCTCTGTATATCCATTAGAACTGCTGCCAGTAGAGTCGTTAGAGCCTGTACTGTCATAAGCAGAGCCAGTATCTGTACTGCTGTCTGTATATCCATTAGAACTGCTGTTTCCAGCAGCATCGGTAGTACCAGTGCCGTCTGTCCCATCAGTCGTTCCTGTACTATCATATACACCGCTGCTTCCAGTTTCAACGCTATCCGTGTCTATCTTCACCGATAACCCAAGATGTTCACGCAGTTCTTTCTGTGCATCTGCCAGGGATGCCGGATCGACTTGGTAATACCAAATGCCGTCGGAGAGTTTGCCTCCGGTACCGTCAAGGTTCAGCGTATTAATTGTTAACTCGTTGCTTGTACCATAAGAGACAAAGCTCTTAATTTGATCAAATGTTAAGCTCGTCGTTAGGTTGTCCCCAACATCTTGAATTAAGTCATCATACTTAAAGATAGAACTTGCAGAGGAAGCTTTGCTGATCATTGCTTTAATGATCTCCTGCTGACGCTTTCCGCGTTCGATATCATTGTCGTAGTGGCGGGTACGTGCAAGTGCAAGTGCTTCTTCTCCATTAAGTTCTTGTAAGCCTTCCTCTAAGTGGATGGCGTTCTTCTGGTCTTTTGAGTTTTGTTCATATAGTTCATAAGGTACTTCTACTTCAATTCCGCCTAGTGTATCGATAATGTCCATGAAGGCGTTGAAGTTGATTTCGGCATAATAATCGACCGGAACGTTAAGGAAGTTTTCTACTGTTTCAACGCTGGCTTGGGCGCCGCCATAAGCATGTGCATGCGTGATTTTCGTCTTTCTGTCCACTTCTGGAACGTACACGTACGAGTCACGCGGAATGCTTAGCAAGTCTACACTATGCTCTTCTTTGTTGAAAGTAGCTAGAATCATGGCGTCGGAACGTGAATTTGACTGATCTCTTGTGTCGCTGTCATCCACTCCCATAAATAAAATCGAAACATTATCTTCAACGGGGTCGACTGCTGCTTCACGCAAGTTGGATTTTTCCCGTGCATCTGCGACATGCGATTTTTCGATAGCACTGGCAGCAGAACTGTACAAGTGCGCCGCATACGCTGCACCGCCAGCTCCCAAAATTAAAATCGGGAGAAGGATGAGCATTATAATTCGCTTTTTTTTGAGTTTCTTCTTTACTGTTCGCCTAGGAGGCTGAGATTGATTAGGTGACCTTCTTGACATAATTAAGCTCCTTTATATGAATGTATCTGTATATTTATTCGTTGTCTGTTATGGGAAAATGGTGCCTAAAGTCATACATACTATCCTTTATTGTACTATGAAAGCCGATCGACGTAAAATTACTATTAGATTACAAGCAGAGTCTGCTCTCATGCGGGTTCTGCAGTGATTGCTGTCATTTTTCTAAACTTTTTCCACACTTTTTTATCGAGAGCGCCGATTATAGGGGTGAAAGGAGGCGAGAGACATGGCAGTTACATCATCCCATATGAAAACGCGACTCAGCATCGTACTAAACGATGGAGTAGACGCGGAAACAGGCAAAGACAAATACAAAACAAAATCTTTTAACAACGTTCGTCTGGATGCAACACCGGAAGAGCTGTACGCATTCACTAGTGCTTTAGTACCCCTTCAGCAGCGTGAATTGTATACAGTAGAGAAAAACGATCAATCCACTTTGCGTAACGCGTAATTCGACAAATGAAGGAGGCGGAAAGCATGAAGAAACTGGACTTGCAGTTTTTAAATGAGATGGGCAGAACGGTAACAATCAGCTTAGAACAGCCGGTAGAACCAGCCGATGAAGCACTTATCAATGAAGCAATGGATACAATTTTAGCCCAAAATGTTATCACATCAAGCGGTGGACTATTGGTTTCGAAAAAGGGCGCCCGCATTGTTGATCGTACTGTCCAAGAAATATTCTGATACCAAGGGGTGCAGCTTTTGGAAGCTGCGCCCTTTTTCTTATAAGGAGAGGAGGCGGTTCTAATGGAACCATGGCTTGCAATCATAAAAGAATTTGGCTTTCCGGCGGCAGTCACCTTTTATCTGATGCACCGGATTGAGAACAAATTAAATACGCTGATTGCTTCCATTCACAGTTTGCCGGAGAAATTGAAATGAAGAGAAGACCAGCTTCCCTGCAATTAGGGCTGCTGGTCTTCTGCATTTTTGTTAGGTAACGGAAGGCGAATTTGAATGGTCGTTCCAACACCTTCTTCACTGCAAACAAGCAATCCGGATCCATTTATTTTTTGCAGACGTGTATGTGTATTAAGCAAGCCAATACTGTCTTTATGTTCACAGAAAACAGATAAATCTTGCAGCTTAGCGGAAGGTATTCCAACGCCGTTGTCTTTAATGAAGATAACCGCTGTGGCATCTTCTTTATATACCTCGATAATAATGGTGCCGCCATCCTCTTTTGCTTGCAGTCCATGAAGTACGGCATTCTCGACCAAAGGCTGCAGCGTGAGCGGGGGAATGCGCAATTGCACATGCCGATCGATATGCCATTTCACTTGAAGCCGTCTGCCAAAACGTTCTTGCTGGATATATAAATAGGAGCGGACCAAATCGAGTTCCTCTTCAAGCGGAATGCAGCTGGATATATTCTTTCCATTAAAGCTGGACTGCAAATAATTACCGAATTCTTGGAGCAAGCGCATCATCCGATCTGTATCTATCGCACTTAAGGAAGCAATCGTATTCAACGTATTGAACAGGAAATGCGGATGAATTTGGGCTTGAAGCCAGGCTGCTTCCATGCGCAAGCGGTCTTCGATGGAGCTTTTAAGCTCCAACATGGAGTTAATTCGTGTTTTTAGCTCCAGCATGTCGATTGGTTTGGAGACGTACTCATTTGCACCTGCCCGAAAACCTGCATACGCATCTGTCGCTTGAGAGCGAGCTGTTAGCAGTAAAACGGGCAATTCCGTCAGACTGTACGTTTGCCGGACGATTTCTGTCAATCGGAAACCAGACATCTCGGGCATCATGACATCAATAACGAGCAGATCATACTGTTCTTTTGTTAAGCACTCCAAAAATGCAGTTGGTGTGGAAACTGTGTGAATATGATAGCCATCTGGTTCTAATGCTTGTCTTAAGACGACCAAGTTAACCGCATCATCATCTATTGCTAAGATACGTCGGCCAGAGGTTGTTGCTAGATCCGTTTCTATTCTTTCTGCAAGGGTAGAAGCCACTTCTGTATAAGCTGGAGTCTTGGAAGTCGAACGAACATACTGATCAACAGCCAGAGGTAAAGATAATGTAAAGACAGAACCCTTATTTATTTCGGACTCGACAGTCAATGTCCCGCCATGCATTTCTGCCAGCTGTTTACTAATACCGAGACCAAGGCCGATTCCTTCACTTTCCGAGATTGTATTATCTCCCTTTTCATAAGGAAGAAAAATGCGTTCTTGTGTATGCGCATCTATACCTATTCCTGTATCAATCACTTTTACATAAAGCTGTGTCTCATCCGCCGAGACAACTAAGCGAATGCTGCCTTCTGGTGTGAATTTTAAGGCATTATGAAGCATGTTCGTCACAATTTGTGTGACGCGGTGTTCGTCAGCATACACACAAGGAAGGGATTCTGGCATGTCTACATGAATGTCCACGTGTTTTTCCTCAGCCATGAAACGAAGCATGTCTACAGTTCCAATAAGAAGAGGCTCTATTTGCATGGCTGCAGGTTCCAGACGCAGCCGATTTTGCTTCATCTGTGTCACATCGATCAAGTCATTCAGAAGATAAGACATCTTCCGGCTGATCGTTTGAATGAGCTGCAGCTTATATTTGCTTTGATTGTTCAGCTTACTTTCCTGCTCGATTACACTTTGGGCCATGTTCATCATCCCATGTAGCGGAGTACGCAACTCATGTGACGTGTTCGCCAGGAACTGATCTTTCCGCTTTTGTTCCGTTTCCAGCTGTTCGATATACCGTTTGTTTTCTGTTTCTGTCTGGAAGAAACGGATAAACCAAAAGCTGCAGAAACATATGAAAGCGACGGTTATATCGAATGGATAAAAGCCGCTTTTAATTGCTGCTTGCAAAGCATCATCAATGAAGGGAAGATTTCCGACTAAAACAGTCCAAACAACGTGTGAGACAGCTGCCGCACCTGCCAGAAACAGCGGCAGTGCTCTTTCCCCGGTTGTAATTACGGTTCGGAATAAAATCCAGCATACGATGGAAAAAGCAATCATTAAAGAAATGCCTATACCGAGTACATAACGCACATAATCAATTGGCGCTAAAAGGATATAAACTAGGTAAGCTGCATACAACAAAGAAAGCACGCGAAAGAACCACTTGTTTGCTGCGTTCGTGAACGTGACTACGGCAAATAGCAGGAAGAAGAAACTCAACCCAATATAACTAAAATAGACAATTCGCACATGCCAGTTGTGAGACAAATTAATTATATATCCGAACGCATTGTAATCAGATGTAACAACAGCTATCCCGGTCAATAGAACAGCAATGGAGAAATAGAACGTCCCTATCTTCTTTGGTCGCATCAAATAAAGGACAAACGCATAAACCGCATGGATAAACAGAATGGCTCCAACAAAAAATTGGACACCTGCAGCTAAAAACGTTTCCTGCTGGATCTGTTTGCTGGAACCAAATCTTGTCTCAATCAATGCTCTCGCATGGTCATTTCCATGGAATGCATGGAATCGCACATGCAGTCTTATATAGCCGTCTCTAGCTGCTTTTAAATTCGAAATAGCAATAGGAGTCGCTGGTCCTTGATGGAAATCTGGTGTTTGGTAGACGAGCTTGTCATTAGCAAACACGGTCACATCCGCATAGAGTGCGCGCATGGAGAGTGCGTATTGCGCTGCGCTGTCTCCAGTATGTATGTCTAATTCGTATGCACCGATTGCATCATGCGTCATGTATGCTGGCAGCGGGCCATATGCATCCGGCGTTTCTGCATCAGTAAACATCCAATCGCCATTCAATTCAATCGAGTGGCTATTGGCCAAATCAATTTCTCGTACATCTAACTGACCATCTACTGCTGTCGGCTGTATAGCCGGTGTCTGAAAGTGATACCAGACGAATCTGCCTAAAGTCAGTAGTACAGCAAAAGCTAAAATAAGGAGCAGCTTTGTTCTACCTCTCATAATGTTCCTCCTGTATGCTGCTACATATGCTGCATTCTCCAAGATTTGTACCACGCTGTTATTTCTGGATCTGGCTGGACGCCGTATTCATCTGCCAGCATAACTTCTAAGCGTTCATATTGGTTCATTACTTCCCCGGATTCTCCTAATGCATCATACAAATGCAGCATACGATGGTAACTATGTGCAATGTACGGAAAATGTGCTTGCATGATGAAGTATAGAGAAAGTGCGTCTTCAACCATTTGCAAATCCTCCAGACATTTTCCTGCTTGAGCAGCAGTATTATACCAAGACTCTCGCAAATGTCTTCGTTTCGTCTCCGCCCATTCATAGCCTTCGGTAGCAAAATAATCTCCTTTATATGCTCGCAGAAATGCTTGATAGCTAGGCAGTGCATCTTGCTGTAAAGGGGGCAATTGATGTAATTGCTCCTCCCATTCCTTCACATCAATTTTGGTATCTCCTACATGAAGCTGATAGCACTGATCCTTGCTGGTTAAGGACAAGGATGGCAGCGATTTAGCTAACGTTTTCCGTATTACATAGATAGTAGAATACAGCTGGGTAGTTGATTTGGATAATTCTGCTTCTCCCCAAAATTCTTCAATAAGGATATCCTTGCGAACTGGCTTTCCTGCATGGTGAAGCAAATAACAAAACACTTCTTTTGCCTTAGACGTCCGCCATTGAACAGGTATTGCTGTATCGTTCTGAATAAACTGTAAAGTGGGCATACACATAATTTCAACGGGTGCCTCAGATGCACTCTCGGTGATATTATCTCGCCGCAAACGTTGAATCGTTTTAATTAATCTATCTTTCTGTATCGGCTTCACAATATAGTCCAGCGCATTTACCTCGAATGCCTGGACTGCGAATTCATGAAATCCTGTCACGAAGACAATGGGGAGCTCCGGTTTCACTTCTTGTATCGTTGATGCCAGCTCGACACCATTTACCGCGCCAATCTGTATATCTAAAAAAAGCAGCTCTGGCTGCTGTTCTATGATTTTTTCCGTTAGTCCCCGTGTAGAGTCATAAGCACCAACAATTGTAAAGTCTCCAATGCTATGTAACTGTGATTCTAAAAATTGCAGTGCCAACGGCTCATCATCAACTAACATAACCCTCATCATCAAGCCTCCCGCATGTCGTTTTCCTAGCTGTATTATAACAATTTTTACTAGATAAGCGTCCTAATTTTGGAAGATTTATTGCCATTCGACAATCTTTGCAGGTCTATTTCCGTGTATTTCTGGATAAAATGTACAGTTTTTGTTCAGAAAGCTTTGCTAATGTGAGAAAAGCTTTGGAGTTCAGTATTTCAAAGACTAGAAAAGCGCAAAGGAGAACGATGCAGTGAAGAGGAAAATTCCTGTAATGTTGCTGATTATGATTCTGCTTATGCAAACGGTGTTATCGGGTTCGCTCGGGACAGCGCAGGTTTTTGCAGAAGGAACAAATGCTGACCCATTTCAAGCAGAAATCGAGCTGACTGATCAAGAAGATAATTTAATCAGTCAAGAACACCGTGCAGAAAGAGACGCGAAACTGAAGCTGAAAGTGAATTGGAACAAAACCCAGCACACATCAGATGAAAATACATACCAGATTATACTGCCAGAACAGCTGGATTTTGAGGCAGTAGAGTCTGCCATTCTTGTAAATGAAGAGAACAAAGAAGTAGGAAAGTATAGTCTGAAAGATGGCCTTTTAACTTTCGAGTTTACAAATGGAGAGCAAGAACCTGCTAAAGGTGCGGTAGAAGTATTAGTTAGCAGTACTCAGGCAGTACAAGAAAGCGAAGAAGAACAAGTGGAACTAACTTTCGCAGTCGAAAGTAAGGTGCAGCTTGTGCCCTTGTATTTGACGGTACCAGCTGAGACAGAGCAAACGCCAGCAGAACCAGCAACGGAGAAAGAACAAACAGAAGAAACACCTGCAGACGATGCAGCGACAGAACAGCCTGCTGATCAACAATCAACAGATGAAGAGAATGCAGCGGCAGAAAAGCTAGCCGATGAAGAACCTGCATCGGAAGAAAGTGCATCAGAAGAAAAGCCAGCGGAAGAAAAAGAAGAAGTAAAGGAGCCTGCTACAGAAGAAACACCTGAAGCAGGAGAAGAGAAAACGGATGAGGTAACGGAAGCGGAAGCAGAAAAAGAAGAAACAGATGAAGAGAAAGCAGAAGAACAAGCACCAGAAGATGTAGAACGCAAAACTGGTGAAATCGAAGAAAACATTATTACAAGTGTTGTTTTGAAAGATGAAAAAGGGGATATCATTGATGCTAAGGAAAACCCTGAGAACCAGCCAGCATTAGGAGAAGCAGTTACGATTGATATGGAATGGGCATTGCAAAATGGGCATCCATATGGGGAAGGATCTACATTTACCTTCAAACTGCCTGATTACTTTAAGCTCTACAATGATGTAAAAGGTGAGCTTGCCTTTGGCAATGATAGTGTCGGATCATACGTTATGAAAATGGATGGCACGGTCGTGATGACGTTCAATGACAACATCAGCAAGCTGTCCAACGTAAAAGGAACCTTGCATTTGTGGACAGAATTCAAGGAAGAGATTGTGGGAAGTGTTGAGCAGGAAATTGTTTTCACCATTAAAGAAGAAGCTATAGACATTATTCCGATAAGATTCACACCAAAAACAGAGATTGCAATCGATAAAGCCGGCAAAGCCGACCGTGGCTATAATGCTAAAGAAATTACATGGACGGTAGATTTCAACAAAAAGCTGGCGACGATTGAAGATGCAGTACTGCAAGATCCGCTTCAAGATAACCTGCAGCTGCAGTCGGGTTCCATTAACGTATATAAACTCGATGTTCAGTTGGATGGAACGGTCAAGCAAGGAGAACTTGTAGATCCTTCTACTTACCAAGTGCAGGAAGAACCGTTTGGCATTAGTTTTGGGCAGCTGAAGGATGCGTATCGGGTTGAGTTTACAACAGATATTACGGACGCTGACGGCAGAAATTATTCAAACACTGCTACATTAACAGGTTCTAATCTTGAGAAGGATTTATCTGCTAAAGCCTCTGTTCATGTAAGGCGCGGAGAACCGTTGAAGAAGACCAACGCCCATTATGATGAGAAAAAGCAAATCATCACTTGGGAAATAGAATACAACTATAATGAAAAAACAATCCAGCAGCAGGATGCAGTATTAACAGATTTGTTTGATGACAGTCATATGCTGCTTGACAATATTAGTGTGGAAAGAATTACGATTGGAGAGAACGGAGAAGAAGTATCAGCAGCAGAAGTTAAAAACTATCATATAGACGAATTGACAGCCAAAGATGGAAAGCGCGGCTTCCAGTTGCAATTTGATGAGGACATTCAAAATGCCTATAAAATCACATATCAAACAAAAGCAGAAGGACGCGTATTAGAGGATGGCCGAATTAATAATACGGTGACAACTGGAGAGTATGAGAAGGGTGCTGGCGGAGATATTAAACAGCAAGTACTTTCTAAGTTCAGTTCGAATGTCAATTACCAAAAGAAAACGAACAATTGGACCATTGACTTCAATAAAGATTCCCATGAAATGAAGAATGTCGTTATTACAGATACGTACCCAAATAAGGGTCTTACGATGAAAGAGGATACATTCAAGATTATTAATAGCGATAGCAATAAAGAGGTATCCAGAGACGAGTATGAACTAACCGTTACACCAGACGGATTTACAGTAGAATTCAAAAATCAAATCAACACACCGCATAAAATCACGTATTCTACTGATTTCAAATATGACAGCTTAACGGAAAATAAAGTATTTAAAAACAAAGTACAGCTGGACTGGACGGATGAATGGGAGAAAGAGCAAACCAAAGAAGCTACAGCAGAGTTCTATCCAGATGACTATACAAAGAACAACGGTTTTAAGAATGGGTCCTATAATGCTGTAACGAAAGAAATCACTTGGAACGTCGGAGTTAACTATGATCTAAAAGATTTGAAGAATATTACGGTTACTGACTATATACAAGGTAAGCAAAACTTGGTAGAAGGTTCCATTAAGGTATATGACACCAACCTTTTGGGCTGGTGGAATGGTGTAAATAAAGGTGAGCTTTTAGCAGAAGGAAAAGACTATACAGTTGAAAAGGTAACTAATGCAAAGGATGAACCAGGCTTTAAAGTGAATATATTGAAAGATAACAGTAAGCCCTACTGGATTGAATACAAAACCAGCCTTGCTGGAGAATTGATTGTCAATCGTTACAATAATACCGCCACGCTGGATAGTGATGGTCTGGAATCTGTTAACCTAGATGCGCATGTATCTGTCATCAATGGCGGCAACTATAACGAAAAAAATGGATCTCAAAATGGGAATGCAATTAATTGGAGAATCGATATTAATAAAGGGCAATCTCATGTGACCGAAGCAAAGGTGACGGATGAACTAAGAGCGGACCAAATCCTTTTGGAAGATAGCTTCAAGCTTTACACAACAAATGTTGATGAAAGAGGCAATCTTTCAAAAGGGGAAGAAGTTCCAAAAGAAGATTACAAGATAGAGATTACGCATGCTGATGATGGCAGCCAAACGTTCGTACTATCTTTCTTGAAAGATATCGATCGTGCTTATATGCTGGAATATCAATCCTACATCAATGCGGCAAATGGACAGCAAGTTAGCAATAAAGCGGTATTCTCAGGAAAGAACATTACGACAGAAACCGTAGAATCAAGTAAAACAATCGTTGTTAAACGAAGCGGAGGCAGTGGTTCTGGATCCGGCGAATACGGCAGTTTGGAAGTTGCCAAAGTGGACGCAGCTACAGGTGATCCGCTGAAGGGCGCAACGTTTACGTTATACGACAGTGCAGGTGAGATCGCGATTCGCAGTGTGACAACAGGTGAAGATGGCAAAGCCGTTTTCAAAAACCTTCTATATGAAAACTATCTGTTAAAAGAGGATAAAGCGCCAGAAGGTTATGTGGTAGGTATCCAAGATACACAAAAAGTAACCGTAGACGGTGAATCGAAAGTTACGATTGAAAATAAAGAAATTACGCGCGATGCACAAATAACGAAAAGAGATGCTGAAACAGGTAAACCTATCGCCGGTGCTGTATTTGAACTAGAGCAGCAAATCGATGGCGAATGGAAACAAAGACAAAACAAGCTCACTACAAATGAAGACGGAATTATTTCTGTCAAAGATTTGGATGCAGGGAACTATCGCTGGGTTGAAACAGCAGCACCAGATTTGTATGAATTGAATGCAGATCCTGTGTATTTCAATATTCAAGAAAATCAAACGTGGGTAACAGAGGTTACTAAAGACAACACAATTAAAAGAGGCAGTGTAAAACTGCAAAAAACAGATGAAGCGGGTGATCCGCTGCAAGGCGCTGTTTTCACAGTGAAAGATGCTGAGGGAAATGCAGTAAAAGAAGGCATCACAAGTGATGAGAATGGTTTGGTTGAAGTAAAAGACCTTCGTCCAGGCACCTATACGATCGTCGAAACAAAAGCACCAGAATTTTACCAGCTGGATCAAACCGTGCATAAATTTACAATTGATCCAAATAAAGAAGCGCAAGTTGATTTAGGTATGATTGAAAACAAATTAGTAACGGGCAGCATGAAACTAACGAAAGTGGATGCCGACCAGAAAGAGAGCTTGCTGGAAGGAGCAGTGTTTGAACTGCAAACAGCAGACGGTGACACACTTCGAGAAGGCTTGACTACAAATGCTGCAGGTGTATTGGTTGTTGACCAGCTAGCACCGGGCAACTATCAACTTGTTGAAACAACTGCACCCAACAATTATCAAGTAGATGCTACACCTATACAGTTTACGATTGAAAAAAGCAACGAAGAAAAAATCCAAGTAGAACGTGAAATCAGCAATAAGCTAACACCTGGAGAAGTAACGCTGACAAAAGTCGACGACAAGGACGGCACTGTCTTGGCTGAAGCAGAATTTGTGCTTTACCAGGAGAATGGGGACCTAGTCAAAGAAGGACTTAAAACAGATGCAGACGGCAAACTGACTGTTGCTGATTTGCATCCAGGTAACTATTATTTCCAAGAATCAAAAGCACCAGCAAATTATAAGCTGCATGATGAAAAACTTCCATTCACGATTGAACGCGGACAACTCGCTGCGGTAGAAGTAACAGCAACGAACACATTGACGCCAGGAGCAGTCGTTTTGGTCAAGACGGACGAAGATGATGATAACTTGAAGTTGGCCGGAGCAGAGTTTAAGCTGCTGGATGCAAATGGTGAGGTAGTAAAAGAAGCACTGGTTACAAATGAAGCAGGGCAAATTGTAGTGGAAGATTTGGCACCAGGGACATATACGTTTGTAGAAACAAAAGCACCTGAACACTATCAGCTTGATGACACGCCAATAGAAGTAACAGTGGAAAAAGGGCAGAAAGCAGCAGCTGTCGTAACAGCAGCAAATGCGCTCATCCCAGGAAGTGTTGTCTTAGAGAAAGTGGACAGTGCGGATCATACGATCAAACTAGAAGGCGCAGTTTTCCAGCTAGTGAACAGTAAAGGCGACGTTGTTGAGGAAAAATTGACAACTGGTGATGACGGACGCATTGTAGTAGAAAATCTGAAGCCAGGTGACTATCAATTTGTTGAAGTAACAGCTCCAAACGATTACGAATTAGACAAAGAAGCAATTGAATTTACGGTAGATAAGAGCCAGCAAGAAGCACTTGTCATTGAACAGACGAACACGTTAACACCAGGTTCACTGGAACTGACGAAAGTGAACAAACACCATACAGAGGAAACATTAGCTGGTGCAGAATATGTGCTGAAGGATGCAGCAGGCACTATCGTAAAAGACAATTTGATCACAGATAAAGATGGCAAAATAGTTGTGAAAGATTTGGCGCCAGGAACGTATCAATTTGAAGAAGTAAAAGCGCCAGAACACTTTGTTTTGGATGGCACACCAATTACAGTGGAAGTGGAACGCAGCCAGGAAAAAACAGTTTCAGTAACAGCGACGAATGAGCTAAAACGAGGCGCTGTGGAAATGAAGAAGGTTGGCGAAGATGATACAGCGAAAGGCTTGGAAGGAGCAGAATACGAGCTTCGTACTTCTGCTGGGGTAACTGTTGCGTCAGGCAAGACCGACGAAACAGGAATACTTCGGTTTAGCAATCTGCTTCCAGGTGAGTATGTGATTGTAGAAACGAAAGCACCATTCGGCTATGACGTGGATCGTACACCAATTCCTGTCACAGTAGAACGCAGCCAAAAAGAAACCGTAACAAAACAGCAAGTCGACAAACTCTCAACAGGATCTATTCTATTGAAGAAAGTCGACAGTGAAGAAAACACAATTGGCTTAACAGGAGCAGAATTTACGCTGCAAGATGAAAACGGAAAAGTATTGCAAACCGGTTTAACAACAAATGAAGCTGGTGAGTTAGCAATCGCCAACTTGAAGCCAGGCGATTATCAGCTAGTGGAAACTAAAGCGCCAGCAGATTATGTGCTGAATGATACACCAATCATCTTTACAATTGACAAAGGACAGCAAGTGATTCCGACAGTGGAAGTGGAAAATACACTTACACCAGGTGCTGTATCCTTGATTAAAGTAGACAAAGACAATGAAGGTGTACCGCTTCAAGGAGCGGAGTACAAATTAGTTGATGAAGCTGGTGCAACCGTACAAGAAAAGCTGGTTACCGATTCGGACGGCCGCATTATCGTTTCGAACTTGGCACCAGGAAAGTATCAATTTATTGAAACAAAAGCACCAGAAAACTACGTACTAGACGAAACACCAATTGGCGTGGAAGTAACGCGCAGTCAAAATGAAGCAGCTGTTGTACGTGCTGAGAATGAACTGATTCCGGGAAGCGTTGTTTTAGAGAAGAAAGACAGCCTGGATGATTCCATCACTCTAGCAGGCGCTACATTCAAACTCGTCGACAGCAAAGGCAACACGGTTGAAGAAAAGCTAACAACAGATGCAAATGGCAGAATCGTTGTCGAAGATTTGAAACCAGGTGCTTACCAGTTTGTTGAAACAAAAGCACCAGCCGATTATGTACTAAACGAAAAGCCAATCGATTTTGAAATAAGCAAGAATCAGCAAGAGCAGCTTGTTGTCTCTGCAGCTAACAAACTCATTCCAGGCAGTGTGGAATTAACGAAAATCAATGCACACGATAGTGAAGAGAAACTGGCAGGAGCTGTTTTCGAACTGCAGAATCAGGATGGCAAGGTAATCCAAGCAGATATGAAGACAGACGAGGCAGGCAGCCTTACAGTCAATGATTTGGCACCAGGAAGCTACCAATTTGTTGAGACTGCAGCACCTGCAGACTTTATAACAGATCAAACACCAATCCCGTTTGTAATTGAAAGAAGTCAGCAGGAAAAATTGACACTTATAGCGGAAAATGATCTGGAAAAAGGATCCTTAGAAATTGTGAAGCACGACAGCGTCGATGAGAAGCTAGGTCTGGAAGGAGCTTCATTCGACTTACTGACAGCTGAAGGAGAAAAGGTTGCGTCTGGTACAACAGATAAAGAAGGAAAGCTTGTTTTCAAAGATCTCGTTCCAGGCAGCTATCTTATCAAAGAAACAAAAGCACCATTTGGCTACGATTTAGATCCGACAGCTAAACCGGTAACAATTGAACGCAGCCAGCAAGAAACAGCAGTCGTTCAGCTGCAAAATGAACTCTCCACGGGAGCAGTTCAGCTGAAGAAAGTCGACAGCGCAGATAACAATATAATGCTTTCCAATGCAGTGTTCCGTTTACTGGACAGCAACGGTGACACATTGCAAGAAGGATTAACAACGAACAGTGATGGTTTGCTGACAATTACCGACTTGAAACCAGGCAACTATCAGTTGATCGAAACAAGCGCACCAGAGAATTATGTGCTGGATGATACGCCGATTGCGATCACAATTGAAAAAGGACAGCAAACAGCCCTTACTGTCACTGCAGAAAATACCCTGCAGCCAGGTATCGTATCACTGATTAAAGTAGACAATGACAATCCGGAGATACATTTGGAAAATGCAGCATTTAAATTGCTAGATGAAAAAGGAAACACAGTAAAAGAACAGCTGCACACAGATGGAGAAGGACGTATTCTTGTAGAAGATCTAGCGCCAGGAACTTACACATTTGTGGAAACAAAAGCACCAGCAGGGTATGAGTTGGATGATACAGCTATCAACGTCACGGTTGAAAAAGGGCAAAAAGAAGCAGCAGTAGTGACGGCTGTTAATGAACTCACAACAGGAAGCGTCGCCCTTGAAAAAGTCGATGCAGATAACAATGAAGTGAAATTGGAAGGTGCAGTCTTCAAGCTTGTGAACGCAGAAGGTGACGTAGTAAATGAAAAGCTCGTTACTGATGAGAACGGCCAAATCACAGTGGATCGTCTAAAGCCAGGAAACTATCAATTTATCGAAACAAAAGCACCAGCTGGTTACGACTTAGATGCAACACCGATTAACGTAAAGGTTGATAAAGGCCAGCAAGAAACAGCCGTTGTCACAGCAGAGAACAACTTAACACCTGGAAACGTTAAGCTTGAAAAAGTCGATGCAGACAACAACACAGAGAAATTAGCAGGCGCGGTCTTCCAACTTGTGAATGCGAAAGGTGACGCAGTAAAAGAACAGCTTGTCACGGATGAGAACGGCGAAATCGCAGTCGAAGATCTGAAGCCAGGAACATACCAGTTCATTGAAACAAAAGCACCAGCAGGATATGAATTGGATAACACGCCAATTGACGTAACAGTGGAAAAAGGTCAGACAGAACCTGTTGTCGTAACGGCAGTAAACGAACAAACACCTGGAACCGTCATTTTGGAGAAAGTAGACGCAGAGGCTAACACAAAACGTTTAGCAGATGCAGTGTTTAGCTTGTTTGATGAGAAAGGTAACACGATAAAAGAAGACCTTGTCACAGACACAGAAGGTCGGATTACAGTGGAAGGATTGCAGCCAGGCGATTATCAATTCGTTGAAACAAAAGCGCCAGCTGGCTACCAACTGGATAACACGCCAATTGTGTTCACAATTGAAATAGCACAGCAAACACCAGCTATCGTCACAGCAACAAACACGATAGAGCCGAATCCAGAACAACCAGAACAACCAACAGATGGCGACACACCGTCAGATCCAGAGCAGCCAACAGATGGTGAAACACCTACAAATACGGGTACAGTAACAGAAAGTCCGAAGTCAGGATCGTCTGTAAAACCTGCTACATCTATTACACCGAGCAGCGGAACAAATGCTCGTCCGGCAGCGAATAACCAGCAAGGATTGCCTGCTAGCTTGCCGCAAACTGGAGAACAGCTGCTTACTATGCTTTGGATGGCTGGTATCCTTTCTGTCGGTATAGGCGGAACATTCATTTGGAATGCTTTCCGTACGCAGACAGTCAGAAAGAGGAAGTAAGATGAAAAAAGGAAAACTGATCATAGGAATTGTCTTTCTGCTGATTGGAGTGGCACTTGTTGCCACTCCCTTCACCATGGAAAAGATGCATGCCAAAGAAGTGACGGAATTGGAGAAAGCTTTTGCGAGTATCGAAGCCGGTGACGCTCCACAAGCAGAGGGAGAGACTAGTAAGAAATGGTCAGAAGAAGAACTAAAAGAAACAATGAAGCTAGAAATTCCTTCTATTGATTTGGAGCAATATGTGCTCAATGAAACAACAGAAGACAATTTAGCTGTTGCCTTAACGCAAATTAAAACAGACCAAGACCCTGCGAAAGATAATTTCACCATCGCCGGTCATCGCGGCTACCGCGACGGGCGATTCTTCCGGCAGCTTCCTGAAGTGAAACCAGGAGCAGAAATTAAGCTGCAAGATAAAGATGCGACCTATGTTTACGAGGTGAACAGCGTAGAAATCGTCAACCCGGAAGCAGTTGACATACTGGATAATAAAGACGAACCAGAGATTACGTTGGTTACGTGTACACTATCTGGTCAGCAGCGGGTTGCAGTAACAGGAAAATTAACAGAGGTTATTGAAAACAGCTAGACAGCGCTCTGAATTGTTCATCTCGTCCTTCAGTGGATGGGGAGATAGTGTACGAGAATAACAGACATAATGACAAGGGATGCCATGAACCGGCATCCCTTTTTGTTTTCTCTTACGATATTACAAGAAATTTAGACAAAGTTAACAGTAACTTCACGGCAGTTCGCTATGATGACTTTCATACATATGACATAGAGGTGGCGTTGATAAAGATGAACAAATGGAAGAAACTCACGGCCATGTCGCTAGCGGCAGCGGCTTTGGCAGTTCCTGCTGTCGGACATGCAGCAGACGACTTGAACGTGTACAGCCAAAATCCGGGACAAGCGCTTCACATCGAACAAATTGGCCGTTATACGAGCGGGGCAGCAGTAGGAGAGGGTGGTACAGAGATTGTCGCGTATGATGCAAACACACAACATGCTTTCTCTGTAAATGGAGCAGCAAAATCATTGGATATCCTTGATTTGGCTGCATTAAAGGATGGGAAAGAAATACCGCTCGTAAAACGAGTTGCATTGGAATCTTTTGGAGTAAGTGCCTCTGATGTAACGAGCGTAGCCATTCATCCTGATGGCAGCTATATCGCAGTCGCAGTACCAAGTGAAGTGAAAACAGATCCTGGTCATGTGGTACTGCTTGATACGGACGGGAATACATTGGCCAGTGTAGAAGTAGGTGCTTTACCGGATATGGTAACGTTCACGCCGGACGGAACAAAAGTGCTTGTGGCGAATGAAGGGGAGCCGTCCGAAGATTACACCGTAAACCCGGAAGGTTCTGTCAGTATTATTAATATCGCAAATGGCACAGATAACTTAACAGCTGAAACAGCGGCATTTACGGATGATATCGTGGAGGATGATGTAAGAAAAGTTAATCCTGATCCAGAAAATTCCTCTTATGCAGAAAATCTTGAACCAGAATACATTACAGTCGACAAAGATAGCCGATTTGCATATGTCGCCATCCAAGAAAGTAATGCCATTGCAAAACTTGATTTGCAAACAAACAGCTTCACGACAGTAAAGAGTTTAGGGTATAAAGATTTCTCTAAAGCTGGTGTAGAACTGGATCCTTCCAATAAGGATGGTGGTATTGAGATTGGAAATTGGCCAGTGCTCGGCATGTATATGCCAGACGGAATGACGAGCTTTCAATCTGGAGGTAATACGTATATCCTGACAGCAAATGAAGGAGATGCCCAAGAATGGGATGGCTTTTCAGAGGAAGAAAGAGTTGCTGACTTAGCAGAAGAAGACATGTATGCACTGAATGCTGACTTATATGAAGGCTACAACCAGGAACAGCTGGATCAGCTTATAGAGAATAGATTGTTCGAAAAGGAGAGCTTGGGACGCTTGAAAACAAGTACCGTTGCTCCTAAAAATGAAGATGGGAAGTATGAAGCAGTGTATGCTTATGGCACACGCAGTTTCTCTGTTTGGGATGCGAATTCACTGCAGCAGGTTTATGATAGCGGTGCAGATTTCGAAAAAATAACGGCAGCGGCAATCCCAGAGTACTTTAACGCAACAAACGACGAAGATAAGTTCGATAACCGCAGTGATGATAAAGGTCCAGAACCAGAGTCTGTTATCACAGGTGACGTAGACGGCACTACATATGCTTTCATCGGCTTGGAACGGACAGGCGGTATTATGGCTTACGACATGTCAAACCCTGCTAGCCCATCATTTTCAACATATTTCACGAGCCGGAATTTCCAAGGAGATGAAGCGGCAGTCGATAGCAATAGCGGTGATGTTGCGCCAGAAGGGCTGACATATATTGCAGCTGATGAAAGCCCGACAAATCAGCCAATTCTCCTAGCAGCGCATGAAGTGTCTGGTACGATTGCTGCATATGCACTTGGCGAAGAACCAGCTGTAAAGCCAGCGCCAGAAGAAGAGGCGGAACAGCCAGAAAATGAAACGAAGAACCCGGCAGAAGAAGAGCCTAAACCAGAAGACACAAAAGAGGAAGAAACAGCAGAAACACCTGAACAGGCTGGGGAAGAAGAAATAGCGGAAAACGAAAAACCAGCTGATGAGACGGAACAAAAACCAGAACAAACAGAAGAAGTAAAAACAGAGATAAATACAGAAAAGACTGACGGGACAGATGCAGCTGAGCAACAAACTGTGCCAACAGCGGCTGCTGCACTTGATGCAGGTGAAGATCCGAAAGGACAGCACCTGCCGAACACGAGTACAAATGTGTTCAACTGGATGCTAGCAGGAGCTGGTGCAATTGCTGCAGGTGTTATATTCTTTGTAATCAACAAGCTTCGCAAGCGCGCTTAATATAAGCAGCCGCCAATTGGTGGCTGCTTTTTTCAATAATTTTATAGAGATTTAAAAACGATAGCAGTATAATACATATGTATCCGCTTTCAAATGAGGAGGGGACTTATGGCTGTATTATCGCTTATTTTCTTGGAAGTAATTGCGCCTTTATTACTGCTGCTTGGTGTTGGTGTCATTTTGCAGCGAAAATTTTCATTACATTTAGGGACGCTGTCCAAGCTGCTGACGTATTGCTTTCTGCCGGTAAATGGTTTTATCAATATGTATCAAAGTAGTATGCCGATAGCTGTGTTTGGACAAATTATTCTATTTTTGCTCATCTTTACGTTGTTTTCGATCAGCTTCACAGAGATTACGAGCAGGTTGCTGAAACTGGATCGCGGAATCGCTGCTACCTATAAAAACAGCGTCGTATTGATGAACTCTGGGAACTACGGTATTCCTGTTAGTCAGCTTGTATTTCAATCAAATCCGCTCGGTGTATCTATCCAGCTCATTGTCATGGTATTTCAGAATCTGCTCACCTTTACATACGGGCTATACAATATGGTGAGCGTCAAAAGTCAGGGCAATGCTATTTTAAAGGAACTTATTCGCCTGCCGATGATCTATGCGATTATCCTTGGGGTACTTTGTGCGACATTCCATGTGGAGATTCCAAATCTTGTTTGGAATCCAATTCAATCCATCGCAGATGCGTTTCTGGCGGTCGCTTTGATTACGCTTGGTGCGCAAGTTGCGCAGATTAAGCTGGTAAAACCGCATATGGTGCTTTATTTAAGTACAGCTTCCCGTCTTCTTGTTGGGCCGTCTGCCGCATTGGGAATCATTTTTTTACTTGGACTGGATGGGACAATCGCGCAGTCACTGTTTATCGCCAGTTCCTTCCCTACTTCCCGAAATAGTTCGATATTTGCTCTAGAGTACAATAATAATCCGGACTTAGCAGCACAGACAGTTCTCGTAACGACGATTGTAAGCAGTATCACCGTTACTTTCGTTGTATACTTGGCGGGAATTTTGTTTGGGTGACAAATATTTTATTATAGACATAAAATATTTGTAAGCTAACGACTCATAGGTTTTATTAAATAGGAAAATGACGAAGGGTTAATAGTATAACTTATTTAGTATGAATAAGTTATACTATACAAGTTCGTTAAGAAGTGAAATACGCGCTTACATAGGTTAATTTACCTGTTTCTTTAAGAGGATTGCTAGTATGGAGCCATTATATCTAACCGCCCCATTTTCTTACTTAAAAAAGTAACAAAAGTATTGAAATTATATTTGGAAGCGCATACAATAGATGTAACATATTATACATTGCTGCTTAGGATTTGGGGGAATTGTTACAGGAGACGATGAGGGGGATTTGAGCATGTTAGCAATAATGGGTTTCTTGATGATCTTTCTATTCATGTACTTAATTATGTCCAAAAAGCTTTCTGCGCTCATTGCGTTGATGATCATTCCGGCAATTTTTGCTGTACTGACCGGGCATGCTGGTGACTTAGGTGAGATGTCACTGGAAGGAATCACAAGTTTGGCGCCAACAGGCATTATGTTGTTATTCGCAATCCTTTATTTTGGCATTATGATTGATGCTGGGTTGTTTAATCCAATTGTAAACCGTATTTTGAAAGCGGTTAAAGGAGACCCAACGAAGATCGTCATGGGTACAGCTGCCTTGGCGCTTGTCGTGTCGCTAGATGGAGATGGAACGACAAGTTATATGATCACGGTGTCTGCATTCTTTCCATTGTATCAGCGTCTGAAGATTAATCCGCTCATTTTACCGGCTATTGCTGTTATGAGTGTTAGTTTAACGAACATGGTGCCATGGGGCGGACCGACAGCACGAGCTGCAGCAGCACTTAATGTAGACGTTGGCGATGTATTCGTACCGCTAATTCCGACGATGATCGGAGGAGCAATCTGGATATTCTTCACAGCCTTCATTATGGGCCGCAGAGAAAAGAAACGTCTTGGTGTTGTGACATTTGATGATGCCGAGAAGCGCACGCTGCAGCAGCAAGCTGCCACAGTGGATGCGTCGTTAAAGCGCCCGAAACTATTATGGGTCAACTTTGGACTCACAGTTTTACTAATGTTCGGATTAATTGAAGGAATTATGCCGCTTCCAGTATTGTTCATGCTTGCTTTCGCTATTGCAATCACAATCAACTATCCTAATTTGAAGCAGCAAAAAGAACGGATTGCAGATCATGCAGGGAACGTACTTGCTGTTGTGTCTCTTGTATTCGCAGCTGGTATCTTTACAGGAATCTTGTCCGGTACAAAGATGGTCGATGCAATGGCATCCAGCCTTATTTCCGTTATCCCGGATGCATGGGGACCTGCTTTTAGTATCATTATAGCTGTTACAAGTATTCCTTTTACCTTCTTCATGTCGAATGATGCCTATTACTTTGGTGTCCTGCCAATTTTGGCAGAAGCTGCTGCTAGCTATGGTTTCTCAGCTGCAGAGATAGCGCGTGCTTCCTTGCTTGGGCAGCCTGTCCACTTGCTGAGCCCGCTTGTTCCGGCTACATACTTACTGGTCGGAATGTCGAAAGTCGACTTCGGAGAATTCCAGCGCTTCACCATTTTGTGGGCGACAGGAACCGCCTTTGCCGTTATCGCAGTAGCGATTGTTACGGGTATCATATTTTAAGCAGCAAAAAATACCGTCCATAGGGGCGGTATTTTTATGAGTCGTACTATTTCGCTTTAAAATGGGCAACAGCACTATAAAATCGGCGGCCATTATCATCTACATGCATAGTGTGTGAGACGTGATGCAGTTCCAGCAGAATCGCTTTGTTGTGCTGGATTTGTTCATTGATTTTCTTCTCCAAAGTGGACAAGTCGTTTGCTTCAAAGAATTCAACTTTATCCTTTAGCATTTCTAAATCTAGCATAAGCTTTCGTTCCTTTCTGTCACAGCGTCTTGTCTATTATATTACGCATGAGACAATTCTGGAAACTGAAAGTCAGCGGGCAGAAGTTCTGGTTTGTTCACATATAGTGCATCACGCTCCGTGTGCTGGTGAACGTATGGCTCGAGATCCGGGAAAGTCGGCGTGAAATGGAAAATAACGTCGGTAATGCCTGGCTGTGCGACATAGCTCTCAATCTGCTGCCAGGAAATCCGGCTCTGGCTGATTACCTCATAGAGATGCATCGTTTGGCCGATTCTTTTATAAAGGAGCAATGCTTCGGGCTCCAACAGCTCGATGATTTCTAAGTCCGGATCATACAGTGTATGAAAGCCAAGTATATGCTGCCCATCGGACACATCAAGCAGATGAGACTGTGGATAGCGTTTTCCGTACCGGTCCAGCAGCACGACCATGTCTTGCGGATTGGCTGTTGGTGTTAGCTTGCGATAATCAGGAACAAGGCGTTGTATTTGCGAAACTGGGATAGAAAATAGTTTCTCTTCCACTGCTGTTAGGCCAAGTTTGTCATAGAAACTTTCTGTTCCAGGACGAGCAAATAAGTAAATGAGATCTGTTTCGGCTTCATATTGTTTAATTACGCGCTGTAAAAGCTGTGTAGCAAGTCCTTGTTGCTGATAAGCCGGGTCTGTCATGACGGTGCCAATTTGTATTGCTCGTCTTTTTACCTTCTGAATATGCACGGTGATGACGCTTACAGAAACATTTGCGACAATATGTGTATCATCAGCAAAAGCATGCGTGTGATAGCGCTCATTCCATAAGCCACTCTTATATAAGGCTTCAAAATCAAAGCCGAACGTCTTTTTTGCTAGTTTGTTAAAACTCTTACGTAAATCTTGTTTGTGTGCAAATGCAGTCACTGCCTGCAGAGCAGTCATCATGCATCCCCCTTTTCTTCTAAACGAATCGTGTTTACAAGATTATTAGAAATATTTTATATTTTAATATTATAACAAATTTAATGCTTGTATTGGGTGCCCTTTTTATTGACGAAAAAAAGGAAAACTTACATAGTAGAAATAAGCGAGCGAGACAAATGAGGTGAGAAACATGCGACTTGGAGCAATTGAGGCAGGCGGAACAAAATTTGTCTGTGCTGTTGGGAACGAGCATGGCCATGTGGAAGAAAGGGTATCTTTCCCAACAACCAAACCGGAAGAAACGCTACAGCTCGTTCTCAGCTTTTTTCAAGACAAAGAAATAGAAGCGCTTGGTGTCGGTGCATTCGGACCAGTAAACGTAAAAGCGGACAGTCCGTCATACGGCACGATCGGCAACACACCGAAATTGCAGTGGACAGACTATCCGCTGCTAACGGTATTAAAAGAGAAGCTCGGTGTTCCCGTCAAACTCGATACCGATGTGAATGCAGCTGCTTTAGGGGAGTATATGCACGGCGCAGCAAAACATGCAGGAAGCTGTTTGTATATCACCGTGGGTACAGGTATCGGAGCTGGCGCGATTGTAAATGGGGAAACAGTACAAGGCTTTTCCCATCCGGAAATGGGGCATCTGCTCATCAGACGTCAGCCACATGATGCTTATCCAGGAAAATGTCCGTATCACAGCGATTGCTTAGAAGGACTGGCTGCTGGTCCTGCCATAGAAGCACGCTGGGGTGAGCAAGCGCAAAAGCTGTACCACCAAGATGAAGTATGGCAATTAGAAGCGCATTACCTAGCGCAAGCAATCATGAGTTACACATTGGTGTTAAGTCCAGAGAAAATCATCATGGGCGGAGGCGTCATGAAAAAAGAAGGGTTGCATAATATGGTGCAGCAGGAGTTGGAAAACCTTATGCAGCGCTATGTTCCGCTGCCAGACAATTACTTAGCAGCACCAGGCTTAGCAGACAATGCAGGGATTGTTGGTGCACTTATGCTTGCGAAAGAAGTACATGAAAGAAGAGGAGAATGAAGATGAACTATTACGCAGCATTTATCAAAATGGAAAAGCCTGAGCTGAATCAGCACTATCGCCAAGCACATTTAGATTATTTAGCGGAGCTAGATGAGAAAGGGTTTATCTTTGCCAGAGGGGCGTTAGCGAATGAAGTAGGCGGTCTGGTTATCTATCAGGCAGATAATGAGGCGGAAGCGAGAGTAATGGCGGAGCAGGATCCTTATGTCGTAAATGGTGTGCGCAGTCTGCACTTGCATGAATGGAATAAGGTATAAAATTTACCATTTTCATAGCAGGAAGCATGTTATAATAAGTGACGATAATATAAGAGAATCGAGGGACAATCGATGAAAGTACTCGTTACAGGCGGTGCCGGTTATATCGGCTCCCATGCAGTAGCCATGCTGCTGGAAAAAGGCCATCAAGCTGTTATTGTTGATAATATACTTACTGGACATTTAGATGCGGTTAATAAAAATGCGGTATTTTATGAAGGTGATTTGCGTGATGCAGCCTTCTTGAATGATGTATTTGCGAAAGAGAAAGTGGATGCAGTTGTCCACTTTGCGGCAAGCTCACTTGTTGGAGAATCGGTTGAAGATCCACTCAAGTACTTTGGCAATAATGTCTACGGTATGCAAGTACTGCTGGAGACGATGCACAAGCACGACGTAAAACGCATCGTTTTCTCTTCTACTGCTGCAACATACGGTGATACGAATGTCGTACCGCTAACAGAAGATTTGGATACAAATCCGGAAAGCCCGTATGGCGAATCCAAGTTAATGATGGAAAAAATGATGAAATGGTGTGACCAAGCATATGGCATTAAGTTCGTATCGCTTCGTTACTTCAACGTTGGCGGTGCACATCCAGATGGTCTGATCGGGGAAGACCACCAGCCGGAAACACATTTGATTCCGATCATTTTGCAGACAGCAATTGGTCAGCGTGAACATATCAGCATCTTCGGTGAAGATTACCCTACCGAAGATGGCACATGCATCCGCGATTATATCCATGTGATGGACTTGATTGATGCGCATGTATTGGCGCTCGAGTATTTGGAAAAAGGCGGCCAGAGTGACATCTTCAACCTCGGCTCCAGCCAAGGGTTCTCTGTAAAAGAGATGATTGATGTAGCTCGGGAAGTGACCGGTAAAGAAATCCCAGCTCAAGTCGGCCCGCGTCGCGCAGGCGACCCAGCTGTGCTTATCGCAAGCTCCGCCAAAGCGAAAGACGTACTCGGCTGGAACCCGACACGCACGGATATGAAAGATATCATTGGCGATGCGTGGAGATGGCATCAAAACCGTCCGAATGGGTATGGTGCGTGAGTATATTTAAATCTAATAGCAGTATCATAAAGGCTGCCACATGTTGGGCAGCCTTTATTTTGAGTGATTGGATATAAGTTAATGTAGATCGATATAAGTCAATCTGCTTTTTTATATGCTTTATATAAATATCCCAAAGTTTCAGCATCTAAATTTATATCATGCTCATAAGCATACTTTAAAGCGTAACCCAGTGTCAGAGTCATACCACCAGCTACGCCTGCCCCGGCTACAGATCCCGCTCCTGGAATTAATTTAGCTACTTGACGAAACAGACTTTTCCCAACGTTTCCTGTCAATGAAGTGATCGTTAATTCCTTTGCTCGTTCTTTAATTATTGGTTTTTCATATAATGTAGCTAACTTTACCATTAAGCCAACTTGTATACTTGTAATGGGCACTATATCGGAGCCAGGGATCGGTGTAGCTCCTACTGCACCAGCAGAGGTTGCTGCGGCCACTATCCATTTATTAGCTATAGCGGACTTTTCTTTTATTTTTTTTGCGAAGAGAATATCTTTTTTTTTGCGTTTTAATATATCCATGATTGCGCCTCTTAGCTCATCAATGTTTTCACCTGTTCTAGAAGAAATAGGGACAATATCGAATTTGTTCTTGGAATGTTTCCTGATATAGCTGACAAGATCAGCTATATCATCCGCAGCGTCAATCTTATTTAAGACAATTATTATGTTTTTGTTTGATTTTTTAATTTCATTGAATGACTTTTTCTCTCCATCAGAGAAGACCGTACCTGCAGCATTCAAAAAGAATAGTATAATGTCAGCTTCTTTGTAAAATTTATACGTTTCCTCTGAATTTTTTTTATTTATGTCATCTAATCCAGGAGTGTCTGCAAAGATTATTCCTTTATGTGAATATCGCTTAATCTTTACAGTTTCCCCAGGCTTGGCTCCTACCTCTGCAACATTATTGCCTACTAATTGATTTATTGTGGATGATTTCCCAGAATTAACGTCTCCAATCATTGCAAAGACTATTTCTTTTCCTAATTGATCATTTACTAGGTTAATTTCTGTTTCATATGCATTATCAAATTCTTCTTCGTTATATTGGATCAATTCAAACCTTCCTTCCTTACATCTATTTCCTAACAAATATTAGTAGATTGTAAGTCTATTATATAGTATCTTTCTACTAGAAAGCGGCTTTTCTATGAAATTGATAATAATCTGAGTTAAGTAGTGATATAGAAAAGGATGTACTCGGCTGGAACCCGACACGCACGGATATGAAAGATATCAATGGAGATGCGTGGAGATGGCATCAAAACCCTCCGAATGGGTATGACGCATAAGTTCTGCCTCCTTCTTAGGAAGGGGTCTTTTCTTTGGCATAAACCAGCACTTCCTTCTCATGACGCTCGATACTTTTCCACATGCGCATACCTAATTTATCCGCAACTCGGCGAGAAGCAAGATTATCGGGATAAATTAAAGCGATGATACGAGTCACATTACATTGCTCAAATGCTACGTCTTTAAAAGCAAACGCAGCCTCGGTTGCATAGCCCTTACCCCAAAAAGCTGGCGCAATCCAATAACCGATCTCCAACTCTGTCACACCATCTACTTCTTGCGGCACAAGCCCAGCATGCCCGATTTTTTCTCCTGTTTCTCGGTCAATCAGCACTTGCAGCCCAAGCTGCGCATTGTCTTTTCGATGCGTTAAGTTCCAATTGAAAAACAATTGAGCACCTTGTTTGGTTCGCGGTTTTCCGTTTCCAATGTAACGGATGACTTGAGGATCTGAGAGGAGGCTTTCCAAAAACGAAAGATCATCATTTGTGTATGGCCGGATAAACAAACGGTTTGTTCCGATCATCGACTTTCCTCCTTTTTTTTCAATTGTCGCTTCGTTAGTGGCAATTCAGGTAATAGGTGGTCATATAGTGTTATTATTACTATAACAGTTCATACATACACAGAGGAGTGGGGAAGATGGCAGAAGCGAAATTATTCCTAGATACAAAGCATAGTCTAGCTGAAGGTCCGTTTTGGCGGGAAGAGACAGAAGAGCTGTATTGGGTTGATATTAACGGGCAATCCATCCACATCTTTAATACCAAAACAGAAGAGAAGCGGGAGATTCCAGTTGACCAAAAAATCGGTGCGGTTGTTTTAAAGAAAGACGGCGGATTGCTTATGGCAATGGAAGAAGGTATTTACGAGACAGACAGTGATGTGAAAGCGAAAGTGCTGCTTCACAGTCCCGAGCAAGACCGACCTTCCAATCGTTTTAATGATGGAAAGGCTGATCCTTACGGCAGATTATGGGCAGGAACGATGCCTAAAAAAGGCAGCGGTTACAAAGGCGCTTTCTACCGCATGGACGTAGATCGGACACTAACAAAGATAATAGATGGTATTGGAAACTCGAATGGACTGGCTTGGAGTCCGGACCACAAGTATTTTTATTATATTGATACACCTACAGGGGATGTACAATGCTTTGATTATGATGGAGAAAAAGGTGAAATCAGCAATCCGCGGACGGTTATTTCCATCAGCGATGGCAGACCGGATGGCATGACAATTGATGAAGAAGGCAAGCTATGGATTGCCCATTATGGCGGAGCAAAAGTATCCCGCTGGAATCCGGAAACAGGCGAGCGGCTAAAAGAGGTTCACTTGCCAGTCAGCCAAGTGACGAGCTGTACATTCGGTGGCCCGGAACGGAAGACGCTATACATCACAACAGCAAGACAGAATCTAACAGAAGAAGAATTAAAGAAAGAACCACTTGCTGGTGGTATTTTTGTTTATGAAACAGATGTAGTCGGAGCGCTAAGCTATAAATTTGGAAAATAAGAAAAACCGGTGCAGTTCAATCACTGCGCCGGTTATTTGCTGTTTACGTATTAGAAATCTGTAAGTACAGGTGCGTTCGGTAGGTGTCCTTTCTCAGCAGTGTCATTAAATGAGATGCCTGCTACACTGCTTAAGATAGTTACAAGTACTAGTAATCCAACGATTCTTTTCTTTGTCATTTTTATCACCTCCTTGAATGAAATATGACGACATTGTTTAGGTTCCCCATCGCTAACCGATAAAAATGATTTGCTTTTTCAAAATTCCTTTTATTGCTGTAATAGTTTGCTAACTCATCTGCATATTTTTGAGTTTCATATACACGGTGCATAGTGGAGAAGTAATCAACAGCCTTAGATAGAGTGTCAATATAATGTTTCGGTTGAATGTACTTTGCATGCAAAATTTTAAATTTCCAATAGTAATCTTTATCAGGTTCGGAAATTAAACGGTTTGTTCCAAGCTTATAATAATAGACACCACTTTGATGATCTTCTTCTCTAAATGAAATATCACTTAACATAAAAATTGTAGATAAATAGTTTTCGAAACTTTTGTGTTCAAGTACCTTTGATAGATAACGCTTAGCAGCTTCGTTCAGTCCTTTTCGATCGTAGAGAATCCCAAGATTATGATAAACACTCACTTGGACCATGATGTTGTGCTTGGTATTAGTATCTTGTAAGGAAGAATGCAAGTACTCCTCAGCCAGATCATACTCACCTATATCAATATAGTTAAGCGCAATTAAATTCTTCATCCTCGTCAGCTTCTTCTCATATGTCGGATATAGCTGATAAATGTATATCGCCTTCTCTGCATAGATGGCTGATCGGTTTGTATAGTCTAAATAGTAGAGAGCGGATGCAAACAGGTCGAAGAATTCCGCTTTTTCGATTTCGTCTTGTATGTAGCACAGGTAGGGTTCGACTTGGCCGTATTCCTCGATGGCGTTGTAATAGTCTTTTGTCGAATAAAGGTACATGCCTTTGAATAGGTGCAGGTAGTAGAGATGCTCTTCTTTGAGATAAGGAGAGAAGCCTTCTACTTGGCGGATGAGCTTGTCTGCTTCTGGATAGTTTTTGCAGAGGATGTGGTGTCGGCTATGAATCAGAAGTGCAAGCTTGACGACGTCGTCAGTCGCTTCTCCTTTAGCGAGCTGTTCGGATACTTCTGATTTCAGCTTGTCCGCTGCTTGAACCTTTTTCAATTTGATATTCATATACCACAAATTGAGCAGTTCCTTTAGCTCTTCTGAGTTGAACGTGACGTCAGAACGCATCTGTTACACTCCTTAGTCTGTAAGTTTTTGCCTGTCTCTAGCATAGCATGACTGTGCTTTGTTTTTTATTGGGAAAGTAGCCCGAATTTCATGACATTATTTCCTGTTTTTTTGCCGCAACTCGGCTCAATTAGGAAAGTTATCAAAGTAACCAATGAAAAAAGCTCCCGTCTATAAAACGGAAGCTGGAATCTAGCTTATGAAATATGTTGGTTGTCTTTTCTGTTCTGATGACGAACCGGAATTCTTCCTAAAAATAAGAAAGAGAGTATAGAAGAAGAGTGGAGTAAATATCCGAGAATCAAAGGAATACTTATGCCGATCACCGTGTATAGTATGAACTCATATTGATAATCGATTAGCAAAACAACGAGCATATTAAGCGGAACATGCAAGTACATAATAGTTGCCGTGCTTTCTCCCAGTTTGGTTATCCAATCAAAGAGAGTTGTTTTTGCTAGAAAATAGCAAACAGAAAGAACGACTAGAACGATAGAGATTGGGACAAGTAAATCCAGCAGCATATGCTCATAGATTCTGTATTTCAAATCAAGTGTATAACGAAGTATGCCACTAACATCTAACCCCATAAAAGCGAACCAAATGAACAGACAGGTCACAATTATTCTTTTGCTGGTAATCCATTTGGTGATGATGCTTTTCATATAATAGCCACATGCAAAATAACCTAAGGTAACAAATGCTACATCTGCATTCCAGGGAAAGGAGAAGTTTGGATAATAAACAGCTAAAAGATGAGAAAGTAGATAACCACTTCCTATAATGATGAACTGGATAGATAACGCGTAACGAAGCAGGAACCCAAAAAGCAGTCTTGTTAATAGAAGGCAGGTAATAAACCAGAATATAGTATGCGCGCCTTTAAGAACCATCCCGCCATAAAGGAAGTTATAAGTTGTATCAATTAAATAGGCACTAGTCGGATTAAAAGGGTAAAAGATAAAGATAAATAAAATACCGTATGACAAGTAAGGAACCATTAATTGGAGGACTTGTTTTTTACTCCATAACAGATAGCGTTCCTTTGCGACGTACTTAAAAATGAGTCCGCTTACAAAAAAGAAAAAAGGCATGCGGAACCAAGCAAGAAAATGATTTATTTCCAAGTGGCCCCAATGCCCAATAACAACAAGTAATATGCTTAACCCTTTTGCTATATCTATCCACTTTTCACGATTCATTCACAGATCTCCTAGTCGTGTAATCTAAGAGAATTATACAGGAATTGGAATATCGTGTCTCCAATTATTTGTCTATAGCGAAGGAAAAAGCTTTAAACTGCCGCCTGCTTTTCCTTCCGCTGAATAAACCGCAGCCGTAAAAAGAACCCGATCGCTGCACATGTGAGTCCTAATGTAATACCGACCCAGAAACCATACGGCTCAAGCGTTGTATAACGAGCCAGCAGATAGCCGCTCGGCAAACCAACAATCCAATACGAAATAAACGCGATAATAAACGGGACTGTTACATCCTTGTAGCCACGCAAGACGCCTTGCAAGGAAGCTTGAGCTGCGTCGGAGAATTGATACATAATCGCAAACAGCATGAATTGCATCGCCAGCAGCACAACGGCTCGGTCAGATGTGTACAAGTAGCTGATTTGCTCCCGGAAGAGGAATAAGAATAAGCTCAATATACCGATAAAGACAATAGCAGAACTAACGCCTAAAATGGCATATTGCTTGGCGTGCTCCATACGGCGAGCGCCAACTTCATACGAAACAACAATCGTCATGCCGATGGAGATGCTTAGCGGCACCATGAACATAAGTGTCGTAAAGTTTAAGGCAGTTTGATGGGCGGCAATAATGTTTGTATCAAACAAAGAGCCCATCAATAAGGTGACAACGCTGAATATACTTGCCTCGAAAAAGGTGCTGAGGCCCATTGGCACACCAATCTTCAATTGTTCCTTCCAAGCTTGGAACGATACTTTATACCAGCGCACAAACAGATAATGACTGCGCATTTCCTTCACTTGGAATGTCAGAAACACGCTGACCCCAAAGATAAACCAATACGTAATTGCTGTTGCATAACCAGCACCAGCACCGCCAAGCTCCGGGAAGCCAAAATTACCGAAGATAAGCAGATAGTTAAGCAGCGCATTAACAGGCAATGCCAAAAGCAAAATAATCATTGTGACACGTGTGTAGCCTTGCGCATCAAAAAAGTTGCGCAGCACGGCACTAGCGAATAATGGGACAATCCCAATAGCTAAGCCGTGTAAATAATCAGTAGCGACAGTATGTACGTCAGTGCTTAGATCCATAATCCCTAATACAGGCTGCAGTGCAAAGAAACCAACGGCCAGCACAATAAGAGAAATAACAATTGCTAAATAAAAGCCTTGTGTGACGGTTCTGCCGACATCACTGCGTTTGTTATTGCCGATCAGCTGACCAACAATCGGTGTTATCGCAAGCATAATGCCGGTCAGCCCTGTGTATACGGGCATCCAAAGACTGGAGCCAACCGCAACACCAGCTAAATCATCTGTGCCGGCACGGCCGGACATCATCGTATCAATCACGGTCATCAAATTATAACTAATTTGTGTAATAAGAATCGGCCATAATATATGAAAGAATAATGTCGTTTTTTCGCGTCGTGTATTTGTCGGGTACATAACTTTCCTCCATTGTCGAAAAATGTGAGATCATAGAATGTTAGTGTACCACAACCCCTTTATCTAAAGCACATTTGCCCCGGTACAAAAGCTTCATAAACCTGTGGATAAGTGGTTTATATTTCCGTTTGCAGGGTAAATAGTAAGTAGCAAGCACAACTTAGAAGAACGCTACATCTGCTCAAGCAGGGAAGGAGTGGTAAGAAATGGCTTGCCCTTCATTGACAATAAGTGTGCAGGATTTTGTCGAAAGAACAAAGAGAGGTTCGTCCATCAACGATAATTACTTTTTCGTTTTCAATCACAAGCCTATTGTGGCGAAGATATATATAGCAAATCATCATATTGAATTACCTGACCTCCATGATATTGTATTGGAGAAAGGAAAGGATGGAAAAAACAGTCTCTTCTTTATGCCGCAATCATTTATATATGAGAATCCAAAAGCGAAACGAACACTGGAAGATATGCCGCGTATCATCCTTGAAGGAGAAGAATTGTCGATGTCGATGGAACAAAATGACGAAGCTTACACCATGACGATTAAAATCCGTTAGTGTAGGCTTTTTTTTATTCAAATTATGTCGGTAATACAGTACAATATAATAGAAAATAAAACGGAAAAGGTACAGGAAAATGGAGATAAGAGATCAGCAGAGAGTTTTATCAAGTTTCACAGCAAGACTATTGCGTAAACATTTTGGCAAAGGACCAGAAAGTGTCTTCGTTTCAGTAGGAGAGGGCATTATCTGTATCTATTTAAGAGATTTGCAGACTCCTGTTGAGAAGGTACTGATTGAGAATGAACAGTACAGCTTGCTTTATGAAACAAGAGACAGCTTGATGGCAAAATGCTTGCCTGAGTTGAAAGAGCAAATTCAAGAGGAGACAGAGCAAGATTTCCCCTACTTTTATTATGATTGGGACATGAAGACCAATGGCGGGGTCATCATCGCCGCAACCGACGAATTCAGTAATCGGCCAGAAGATCCAGCTTTGTCAGAAATTGATAAGTTAGTTGCAAATGTCACAAAGAAAACAGAGAGATTGCCGGACAAGGTAAAATCTGTTAGACTTAATAATAGAACCTTAGTCATCTATCGTCAGGGAATACTTGTCAACATCGAGAAGGAAATTATCCGCGTCGGAGAAACGAAGGTATTGCGTCGGGCAAAGAGAAGTTTAGAGAGGCGAGCATTGCGTGAGGCGTTTGATAAAGAAAGTCAATTGCTGCAAGGTGCTGCACAGGAAGTTTTTGTAGATTGGGCATTCGAAGCGGATCGCAGTATGATCGTTGTTATTATCGATCCGAATAAAATGGAATAAAACATTTTGGCCAACATTAGCTGGGCATAGAACTAGCGATAAGCCAAAGCAAGGACACTACTACCTGTCCTTCGCTTTGGCTTTTTTTAATGGTTTAACCAAATAAAGGGGACCTGTATATTCATATTAGTAGGCTACAAGCAGTCTCAGCTCCTGATAAGGGGAAGGTGTCTGACATGCAGATAACAAGTGAAAAAGATATCGTCACCAGCAGATCACAAGGCAGAAAGCTAGCAGCAGAACTCGGATTCAGCGCCGTAGAACAAGCTCGAATCACCGCAGCTATCTCCGAGCTTGCCCGGAATATCTACAAGTACGCCGGCAGCGGAACGATTTGCATACACAGTGAACAAGATATGAGAAGAATCGGCATCTTTGTCACCGCTAAAGACAATGGTCCAGGCATTGATAACCTACAGGAAGCACTGCAAGATGGCTACACAACAGGCGGCGGATTAGGAAGAGGGCTACCAGGTGTCAAGCGTCTCATGGACAATTTTGACATCACATCTTCTCCCCAAGAAGGAACATGTGTAAAAGTGGCGAAATATCGAATTGTAAAAACAAACGTATTCCGTATATAGGGATGCGTTTTTTTGTATGGGAAGAAATAACCACTTATAAAAAATAGCGTGCATTCTTTTTTATACGGATGTAGATTGGAAAAGTAAGGAAAACAAATAGAGCGGAGATGAAAAGACATGCACATGCAAATCGAAGTCTTGCCCAGTTACAAAGTCGCTTACATACGTCGAGTAGGAGCTTATGGAGATGCTAATTATCAAACGATGGAAGAATTGAAGCAATGGGCTGCAGCAAAAGATTTGTTCACAGGAACTTCTATTATACTTGGTATCTCACACGACGACCCGACATCGACCCCGCCTGAAAAATGCAGATACGATGCGGCTATCGTTTTTGCAGATAATCTAGAAAATGACACGATTGTTGAAGCTGGAAGAACAGCAGGAGGAAAGTATGCTTGTTTTATAGTGGCGCACACAGCGCCAGCTATTCAACAAGCATGGTCAACCATAGCTGAGGAACTGTTAAAACATAAGCTGGAAGCAGACAATCGTCCACTCGTGGAAAGATACAGGGAAGAATTAGTCAACAGACATTATTGCGAACTATGCATACCGATTAAATAGGCGCAAGAATATTGTATGAAAACGAAACCAAACGGTCTGCTCATTCGTCTAATTACATAACAACACAAAAGAGAGGCGAAGCAAATGTTTCAGATGGTCTTCTATATGCTAGGCGTTCTCATCATGCTGTTTCTCGTCGTTGCGGCAGCCCGCCAGCTTACCGATTTGCGCCAGCTTATCACTTCTGAAAGCAAACAAAAAAAGCCTGAGACAGAAGAATCTGTCCCAAGCTCTTGGAATCAATAAAAACGCTTGTAGCTATCGAAATGTTTCGCGTAGTAAGGATTGCTTGTACTTGTAATGCGAACGCCGTCGTTATCCGCGTGGATGAACTGACCGCCGCCAAGGTAGATACCCATATGAGAGATACCAGCTTTATAAGTTCCTTTAAAGAAGATTAAATCTCCTGGCTGCGGGGAACTTACATAATGAGATCGGTTGAAGTAACCTTCCGCAGATGTACGGGAAATATCATAGCCGGCATTTTTGAATGCATAGTAGATAAACCCGCTGCAATCAAATCCTCCTGGTGTAGAGCCGCCCCATGCGTATGGATCACCCAATTGGGATTTCGCAACGCTGATCAGCTTGCTCACACTCTTCGAAGAAGAAGTCTCTGCAGATTCTACTTTAGTATTCGTTGCGGGCTTCGAGGAAGAACCGCTGCTTGCTTTGCCGTTGATCTTCAACGTTTGGCCTACATAGATGATGTCAGATGATAAGTTGTTCCATGATCTCAAGTTTGAAACAGAAACGCCGTTATTATTCGCAATCTTCCATAGTGAATCACCAGACTTTACTTTATAAGAAGAAGAGCTGGAACTAGAGTTATTGTTGTTGGACGAGCTGCTAGTGTTTGAGGAAGAACCGTTCGACGATGAAGAAGAACCTCCTGCAGAAACCTTCAGCTTATCGCCAGGATAGATTAAGTATCCGGAGATATTATTCCATTTCTTTAGATCGTTCAAAGAAATATTATGTTTATGTGCAATACCACTTAACGTATCACCGGATTTAACAGTATATGTAGATGAACTGCTAGAAGATGATGAAGAAGTCTTCGTAGTAGAGTTACTTGTTGATTTAGAAGATCCAGAAGTCTTTAAAACTTGATTTGGAAAAATCAAGCTACTGGACAAGTTATTGATTTTCTTCAATTCGGAAACGGACGTGTCGTATTTGCTCGCAATCTTCCAAAGCGAGTCACCACTTTGTACTTTATAGGATGCAGCGTCAGCTGTCGTGGCATAAGAACTAGCGATAACCGCAGAGGCAGCAAGTGTAACAATCGTCTTTTTCATTCTAGTAAATTGCTCCTTTATTTTCATATTCCAAGAAATTAATCATACTATAGCATATTTTGTCACCTAATTTACCAGAATTTACGTCATTGTAATGTAACTGTAATATTCATTGTATATATTGTAGGTAAATGTAGAAAGGAAGTTATTGAGCGAACTAGTTTCATATGTTACTATTTTTACAGTTTCAGTAAGTGGGTAGGGACTTTCGTATGAGTTGCTAGTTGAAGCTCTAAAAATAGTTTTACCCCTTTTAAATCGGGAAATGTTATTCTTAGATATAAGAAACACTCTATACGCAATCTACATACACTACATAAAGAGGTGCAGAAAGCATGAAAATCAAAAAAGCCATCATCCCCGCTGCAGGTTTAGGTACACGTTTCCTGCCAGCAACAAAAGCACAGCCAAAAGAAATGCTGCCAATAGTCGATAAGCCAACAATCCAGTACATAGTCGAGGAAGCAGTGAAATCCGGTATCGAGGACATTATTATTGTCAGTGGTCGTGGTAAGCGCGCTATTGAAGACCATTTTGACAAATCTTATGAGCTGGAAGATCAGCTTATCAAGAAGGACAAAATGAAAATGCTTGAAGAAATCCAAGGCATTTCGAACCTTGCGGATATTCATTATATCCGTCAAAAAGAAGCCAAAGGACTTGGCCACGCTATTTCTACAGCGAAGAAGTTCATCGGAGATGAGCCATTCGCTGTATTGCTTGGTGATGATATTGTTAAAACGGAAGGTACACCAGCACTAAAACAATTAACAGATGCTTTCGAAAAGTACCGTGGTTCAATTGTAGGTGTACAACAAGTACCTGAGTCGGAAGTATCCAAATATGGTGTGGTTGCTCCACAAGGATCAACCAGCGAGCCTAACCTATTACAAGTAAGCGATCTAGTAGAGAAGCCGAAGAAAGAAGAAGCACCTTCCAACTATGCGATCATGGGTCGTTATGTGTTAACACCGGAAATCTTTGATATCTTGGAAACTCTTCCTGCTGGTGCAGGTGGGGAGATTCAATTAACAGATGCGATTAAGGAATTGAATAAGAAACAAGCCGTTTACGCTTGTGAGTTCAGTGGTGATCGTTATGATGTAGGTGATAAATTCGGTTTCATTAAAGCAACTATTGAATTTGCTCTAGATCGCCCAGATTTGAAGGATCAACTGCAAGAATACTTAAATCAATCAGTAAAGACAGAGAATGAATAATAATACTTAAAAAGAGAGCGGGACATAACTCCTCTCTGACACAAAAAAGATCTCGGTCACCAGGAAAATGGTGACCGAGATCTTTTTTGATCTGATATTTTTTGAATTCCTTACTATACTTGCTGATCGGGCGGTGAACTTCCTGATGTTCACCGCCATGAAGGCGAATCCTAATTCGTTTTCCACTTTCTCTTTACTTCGTACCGAGAAACGAGTGAAACACAAATGAGCCTTCAGAAATCCGAAGACTGGCTCGACATCTATTTTACGTTTCCCGTAAATTTTCCCTGTTTCTTTTTCGCTGAGTAATTGCTGGGTATATGCTTTTTGTTTTTCCCATCTTTCGTTGTAATAGATTTTCCGGTTGTTTCCTTCTTTCGCTTTCGTACATTCTGCACGTAAGGGACAAGCAGTACAATCGTCACATTCATACACGCGATAATGACGCTTGAATCCAAATTTGTCGCATCTTTCGGATAGGTACCGAAACGCTAATTTCCGGTTATTCGGGCAAGTGAAAAAGTCGCCTTCGGCATCGTAATCCCAGTGAGCTACTTGGTAAGGATCTTGTTTATATTTCTTTTGCTTTTCTTTTCGGTAGTGATTATAGGTGATGAGAGGGATGCGCTTCCGATTATTTACCACATCATCATAATTTTGCTCACTGCCATATCCGGCATCCGCGACAATATAGTCGGGCAGCTCAAAAAAGTCCCGTTCAATCTTATCAAGGAAAGGGATGAAAGTTCGCGTATCCGTAGGATTCGGGAACACATCATAGGCCAGGGCATATTGACCTTCAGTAGCCAGCTGCACATTGTACCCAGGTTTAAGCTGGCCATTTTTCATATAATCATCTTTCATGCGCATAAAAGTGGCACCATGGTCAGTTTTGGAGTAGCTATTTCTGTCTCCGAAGATTTCCATGTCGACCTGATATTTTGATTTCCGTTTAATGAAATCATTGACTTGCTTTCGGTACTGTTTTGGTGCTTTACGTTCGGAACGAAGCTGCTTGCGTTCGGCAGTATCATCACTTGCTTCTATGCGACGATCGTATTCCTGCACTTTTTCGTCCAGTTTTTCTGCTACTTTTGTTAACTCTTCGCCCGATAGGGCTTCGGGGTTCTCCAGCTCGATTGCGGGGATAATTTCCTGCTCCAACAGTTCTTCATACATCTGAGCCGATCTTTCCACCAATTGCGTACTGTATTTCTCAGTGGACTTCCGCCATACAAAAGTAAACTTGTTGGCATTTGCTTCGATTTTGGTGCCATCAATAAAAATGGCTTCTTCTTCAATGACTTTTTCTTGAACCAGCTGGCTGCGAAATTGGACAAAGCACTGGCGTAAGAGTTCTTTTACGTGAGGGTTCACACGGAATCGGTTGATGGTGCGATAGCTGGGCTGATAATCTTGGGCAAGCCACATCATGCGTACGCTGTCTTGAAGTAATGACTCAATCTTACGGCCCGAGAAAACGGATTGCGTATAGGCACATAAAATAATCTTCATCATCATGCGAGGGTGATAAGCAGGGTGTCCGGTTTCCCGACGGAAACCGTCAAAAGCTTCATCTGGAATACTTTCTACTAAATGGTTAACGGTAAAAGCAATATCATTTTCAGGTAATTTTCTTTCCAAATCTAGAGGTAAAACGACTTCACACATGGTATAATGTTTAAACATAAGGACCCTCCTCTTTTGTGTTTTGTGTCGTAACTTAATTCTATCAGAGGGGTCCTTTTTTTGCTTCTATAAACGATACATTAACGATAAAAAGATGAGGCAGACATCTCCGAATTCTCGGAGACGCCTGCCTCATCTTAATTACTCATTTTTTGGGTTTTGTCCCAGTCTCTTTTTATTATATTTTGGTAAATCTATGTTCCGACTGGGAATTGTGTGGTATACTCTACTTTGTTTTTACAAGCTAACTGAGAAATTTGTACTATATATTATATAGTTGTTTTCAAGAAAATACATAGTCTGAATATATTTTGTAACACTATTCGACAAAATCAGACATTGCATGGCATCTGAAACCCGATATAATTATATAGGTACTCATAATTTGAAAAGTTAGTATAGTCTTTGTCTTTGGACTTATCATATTAAGTATTCTCATCGGAGGGACATGAATGGAAGAGACAATCTCTTTAAAGGAAATTTTTGCAGTGTTAAGAAAACGACTTTTGATGATCTTATCGCTGATCATAGCTTTTGCAGCAATTGCACTGTTAATTAGTTATTTTTTGATTACCCCGACCTATAAGGCCAGTGCCTCTGTAGTTGTCAACCAAGAAGAAAACGTGGATGTCTCTAGCTTAAATAATGCGATTCAATCCAATATAAGTTTGATAAATACATATAAAATTGTAATGACAAGTCCAGTAATATTAGATGAAGTGGCAAAAGAAATGAATCTCTCACTATCTTCTGATGCAATAGCAGAGAAGCTAGAAGTTGCTTCTGAAGCAGATACACAAATTATTACTGTTACAGCAACAGATATTAGTCAGGAAGCAGCAGCTGATCTTGCTAATACAACAGTAGAAGTTTTCCAAAAAGAGATTCCAGAGTTAATGAACTTGGAGAACGTAAAAACGTTATCACTAGCTGAGGCTGTTGATAATCCATCAGCTACTAGTCCGAATATTCTTTTAAATACAACGATTGCACTTGTGTTAGGTGCGATGGTAAGTATTGGGTTAGCTTTTCTATTGGAATACTTGGACAATACAGTCAAAACCGAAGCTGATGTTGAAAAACGAATAGGTGTCCCAGTTATCGGGATTATCAGCCACATGACCGAGGAAGATATGCAAACAAACAATCACTATAATCCAAGGGAAAAACGCAGTCAAGTTAGGAGAGATTACAATGGCCAAAAGAAAAAAACAGTTTAAATCAAATGTCCGGTCTCTCATTACAAAGTTCAATCCAAAGTCTCCGATTTCTGAGCAGTATCGTACAATTAGAACAAACATTGAATTTGCATCTGTCGACCAAGAGTTGAGTACCTTACTTGTAACTTCCTCTGGCCCATCGGAAGGTAAATCTTCTACTACTGCAAATTTAGGTGTTGTTTTTGCACAGCAAGGAAAAAAAATTCTTTTAATTGATGGAGATTTGAGAAAACCGACAGTACATTATACGTTCAAGCTCGATAATAGAATTGGACTTAGTACTGTACTTGTTGGTGAGAAAACATTAGAAGAAACGGTAAAAGAAACCGATGTTCCTAATTTAGACATATTAACTTGCGGACCTATCCCACCTAACCCATCTGAACTTTTAGGGTCTAAAGCAATGAAGCAAATGTTGCAAATAGCACAAGAAACCTATGATGTAATAGTTTTTGATACACCGCCTGTATTAGCTGTTACTGATGCTCAAATTTTAGCAAATATATGTGATGGTTCTATTATTGTAGCCAGGAGTGAGCAGACAGAATATGATGCAATTCAGAAGGCGAAGGAACTTTTAGAACCAGCTCATGCAAAGATGCTCGGTGTAGTGTTGAACGATGTTGCACAGAAAAAATCAAACACATATTACTATTATGGAAGTTAACAGTATGGCAATATATCCTCGTTATTCGAGGATATATTTTCGTTGTCCACCTAGGACAATGGTCATTGTAATTTTCCTTCTTAATGGAAGTAGAAAGGTGAGAAAATATGATTGATATTCACTGTCACATACTACCAGGAGTGGATGATGGGGCGCGAACTTTAGAAAATAGCATTGAAATGGCAAAAGCAGCAGTAGAACAAAATATCCATACAATTGTTGCTACCCCTCATCATCGAAATAATCAGTTTAATAATTATCAATCCGATATTCTGGTTCGTGTGGATGAATTAAATCGTAAGTTGCAGGAAGCAAATATACCGGTAAATATTCTTCCTGGTCAGGAAACAAGAATTTATGGAGGCTTGGTTGAAGGGTTGACTTTGAGTGAGATCTTACCTGTAAATTTGGATACTCCTTATATAATGGTGGAACTTCCTACCTCAACTGTCCCTAAGTTTACGAACAGACTGTTATATGACATTCAAGTAGAAGGCTTTATACCTATTATTGTTCATCCTGAACGTAACAGCGAGCTGCTAACTAAACCAGAAAAACTCTATGAATTAGTAAAAAATGGAGCATTAACTCAAGTTACAGCTGCGAGTCTAGTAGGGAAATTTGGGAAGAAAATAAAATACTTCAGTCATGAGATAGTACAAGCAAACCTTACACATTTTATAGCTTCTGACGCCCATAACATACATAACAGAGGATTTCTTCTCCAGGAAGCAATGCAGAAAATTGAAGAGTTATACGGCACTAGTATTATTTATACATACCAAGAAAATGCAGAACAAATGGTTGAAGGCAAAACGATTGTGGGAGAAGCTCCAGAGAGGATTAAACGTAAAAAGTTTTTAGGGATTTTTTAGACTAGGGGGGAGTTATATAATGGCAGAATCGAAGCAACAAGTGTATAAGGCCATCGAGTTGGAAAAAGCAGAATCTACGAGTACAAAGAGTTACCTTCTTGCCAAAAGATTGTTAGATATAGTGTTATCTATCAGCGGAATTATCCTACTCTTACCTGTGTTTGTAATATGTGCATTAATTATTAAGGTAGAAGATAGTAAAGGAACTATATTTTTTAAACAAGAGAGAGTAGGAAAGAATGGCCAAGTATTTTTTATGTACAAATTCCGTTCAATGGTTTCAAATGCTGAAGATTTATTAGAAAAATTATTGGAACAAAATGAAGCAAGTGGCCCAATGTTTAAAATGAAAGATGATCCACGAGTAACTATTATTGGTAAGTTTTTACGAAGGACAAGTGTTGATGAGTTACCGCAATTATTTAATGTGTTGAAAGGTGAAATGTCTTTAGTAGGACCTAGACCAGCACTTCCTAGAGAAGTAGAAGAGTACACTTCCTATGAGAAACAACGGTTATTAGTACGACCTGGATTAACGTGTTTTTGGCAAGTGAGTGGAAGGAGTTCCCTGGGTTTTGAAGAGCAAATTAAATTAGATTTAGAGTATATTGAAACTAGAAGTATGAGATTAGATATCTCATTAATATTAAGAACTGTCGGTGTTTTATTAGGTTCTAAAGATGCCTATTGATAAAAGAGGGTGAGAAATTGAAAATATGTTTAGTGGGATCAAGTGGTGGTCATTTAAGTCATCTATACTTATTAAAAAAATTTTGGGAAACAAAGGATCGTTTTTGGGTTACTTTTGATAAGGAAGATGCTAAAAGTATGTTGGCAGCCGAGAAAATGTATTCTTGTTACTATCCAACCAATAGAAATATAAAAAATCTAATCCGTAACACATTTATTGCTTTTAAGGTTCTGATTAAGGAGAAGCCTGACATTATAATTTCATCAGGTGCTGCTGTTGCTGTGCCTTTCTTCTATTTAGGGAAATTATTTGGGAAAAAGGTAATCTACATTGAAGTGTTTGATAGAATTGATAAACCTACACTAACTGGTAAATTGGTTTACCCAATTTGTGATGCATTCATCGTCCAATGGCCTGAACAGAAGCAAGTATACCCTAAAGCAATTGATTTGGGGGGCATATTCTAATGATTTTTGTTACAGTAGGAACACATGAGCAACCTTTTGATAGATTGATTAAAGAGATAGATTCTCTAAAGGGAAATAAAGCTATTAAAGAAGATATCTTCATCCAAACAGGGTATAGTACGTATATCCCGCAGCATTGTTCTTATAAGAAGTTACTGAGTTATGAAGAAATGAATAACAGAGCTGCAGAAGCAAATATTGTGATAACGCATGGCGGGCCTGCTAGTATTATGCTCGCTCTTCAACATGGAAAAATACCATTAGTTGTACCTAGAGAAAAGAAACACAATGAACATGTGAATGATCATCAAGTAGAATTTTGTGATTTTCTTAGTCATAAGTCAGAAAATATAATTTGGATTAGAAATTTGAAAGAACTTAATGCAGCAATTTACAATGCACCTTTGGACAACTTTGACTTTACTAGTAATAATACAAAATTTAATGATGGCTTAGAAAAAATAGTTGAAAAGCTTTATATCTAAGGAGCAAAAATATGATCCCAAAAAAAATACATTATTGTTGGTTTGGTGGAAAAGCGAAGCCTGAAGTACTACTAAATTGCATAAATTCTTGGGAAAGAAACTTACCAGATTATGAAATAATCGAATGGAATGAGACTAATTATAATCTGAACAAATCAAATTTCGTCAAGTTGCAATATGAGCGTGGTAGATGGGCGTTTGTCGCGGACTATGTAAGAATAGACGTACTTAAGAAATATGGTGGTGTTTATCTTGATACTGATATGGAAGTATTAAGATCATTAGACGATTTTTTGGATAATAGTTTTTTCACCTGCTTCGAAAAGGGAATAAGTAAAGATGAATTACTTGTATCTACGGCAATTATTGGGGCAGAAAAGAACCAAGAAATATTAAATGAATTCCTTGATTTTTATGAGGACATCGATATACAGGAAGTAGCAACTTTCAAAGTGCCAAACACCAAAATCTTGTCTAACATCCTAAGTAAAAAGCATAGCATTGATTTTTATAAAAATTCAAATCAAAGTAATGAGAATGTCGCGATTTATTCTAGTGATTACTTTAGCCCAAAAAATTGGGCCACAAAAGAATTAGAGACTAGCTTAAATACATATGCTATTCACCATTTTGATGCCTCTTGGAAATCAAACAAAGACAAATTATTAACAAAAATTGTAATTTTAACCAATAAAGTAATGGGACCGAAAGTAGTTAGAAATATAAAGAAAATACTAAGAAGGTAGTGCTGAAAAAATGGCAACTGTTGGAGTAGTGATACCCACTAAGAATAGGGCGGAGACAATTGGAAGAGCTTTAGAAAGTGTATTTGCTCAGGTTACTAGATCGGAAGTATCTCAAATAGTGATAGTTGATGATGGTTCAGAAGATAACACATCTTCGGTAGTTGAAGGTTTCATAAGAAACGACCAACGTGTCAAATATGTAAAGAATTCAAAGTCTGTTGGAGGAGCGAAGGCTAGAAATCAAGGGGCAGAACTACTTACAAGTGATTATGTAGCATTTCTTGATAGTGATGATGAATGGAAATTAAACCATTTGCAAAACGCTATTGAAGTTATAGAATACGAAGAATCTGGGGGAGTTTTTGGTAGTTATACTATATCAGACGGTATTTCCTACAAGGATAGAATAATCCCCTTACTTCAACCTAATATGAATGTTGCAGAGTATATATTTTCTGACACTGGAGATATTCGAACATCTACAATTGTTATGCGTCTAGATAGCTTTAAGGAAGTAATGTTTGATAGTGACCAACATAAACACCAAGATTGGGATTTAGCGATTAGATTTAGCAAAAAGTATAAGTTATCTATTGACCAACATCCCTCAGTAATCCTGCATGAGGATTTAGATAATAGAATGAGTAAATCGATGAAACACCAAGCGACACAATACTTTATTAGAAAGCACAGAGATATTGTTAGTGATATTCACTTATCTAAGTTTTATTATTCTATGTGTAGAGATACTCTAAAGCTAGAAGGTAAAAACAAATTCTTTTATGAATACCGTCACTTATTTATTACCTATTTTAATAAAGTTAAAACTAAAAATAAATCCATGTTAGTAAGACGCATATCCTTATACTTGCCGAGGAGAACTTTTGTGTACCTATCAAGTAAGCGATCGAAAGCTTAGAAAAGGTGTTCTTAGATGAAAATTTGTATTGTAAATGAAGGCTTTAAGTTGGGCGGAGTAGAGAGAGTTGCTACAATACTTGCCAACGCTCTAGCAGAAGAAAATAACGAGATTTCAATTGTAGATTTCTCGGGTATTAATGAATTTAATTATGAAATTGATAACAAGGTCAATGTCAATAAAGTTATTCATAAGCGGAGTTTAATGAGAAAATTTAAAACAAAGATACATAAAGCTATAAACTTAAATAGTAATCTAAAAGCATATACTATTTACAAAGAACAAACCGATGATTTGGTGCAATATCTGATGGAAAACTCTTTTGATCGTTTAATTTTATGCCAAGGAAACCTAACTGCGTTAATCCCACATATCAAGAGTAGATTACCTTCCATAAGCATAATAGCATGGCAACATAATGAGTTTGATATTTACTTAAATAATTACTATAACCATATTCGAGAAGATTTTGAAAGAGGCTTAATGCAAGCAGACACTGTAGTTTGTTTGACCAAGAAGGATAAAGATAAGTTTAAAAAATACAATGACAATACTCACTACATATATAATCCACTTACACTATCACCAACAAAGCGCTCCTCTTTAACACAAGAAAATATACTATTTGCTGGAAGGTTAGCTATGAATCAAAAAGGTATTGATTATCTATTAGATATAGCTGGGGGTCTAAAACCTGGTTGGCGAGTGTTAATTGCTGGAGATGGATTGGATAGAAATAAAATTAATAATCTTATTATAAAAAGAAATCTAACTAAAAAAGTATTACTTTTAGGAAGTCTTAAAGATAAACAACTTGAAGACTTTTTCTTGTCAGGTTCAGTTTTTATATCAACATCACGCTGGGAAGGTTTTGGACTTGTTATTACAGAAGCAATGTCTTATGGACTTCCAGTTATAAGCTTCGAAAACCGAGGGCCGGATGAGATACTAAATGCTGGAGAACACGGGATAATCATTGAGAAGAACAACATAAAAATATTTACTGAAGAGTTGAACAAGTTAATGAATGATGCTGAAAAGAGAAAATTGTTTAGTGATTTAAGTTATAAGAGGTCCCAAGATTTTAAATTAGATAGTATCCTTAAAAGCTGGATATCAGTCATAAGTACTGAGGTGAAAATTCGATGACTCAAGTAAGTATTATAATTCCAGTATATAATGTAGAAGACTATTTAGAAAAATGTATTAAATCAATTTTAAATCAAACATACAATGATTTCGAACTAATTCTAATTAACGATGGGTCTAACGATGGTAGTTTGAAGATATGTGAAAGATTCAAATTAGAAGATAATAGAATTAAATTAATAAATCAAACAAACCAAGGAGTAGGTATTGCGAGAAATAGCGGATTAAAGATAGCTAGAGGAAAGTATATTTACTTTTGTGATGCAGATGATTATGTGGACAAGGATTTATTGTCAGAGAATATTAGACTGGCAGAAGAATACAACGTTAATATGGTTTTATTTGGAAATAAAGAGGTGTTTACGGACATATCTAAAGACCTCACACATTACACAAAATACTATAATTCTAGCAATGATTTTAGAGAAGTGTTTCCTACGCTGTTTGTAAATCATAATATGCACGTACTTTGGAATAAGTTGTATAAACGAAGTTATATTGAAGAAAAAAAAGTAAGGTTTAGTACTAGAACTTTAGGAGAGGACTCCTTATTTAATAAACAAATCTACAATGATTTGGAAAAGGTTTACGTTAATAATCAAATTTATTACTATCATATCAATAGATTTGATTCTGCACAGAATGCTTTTAGTTCTGACAGGTTTAAATTTAGATTAAAAGAAACAACAGAACTGGAATTATTATTTAATTCTTGGGGCATTTTAAAAAATAATAAAGATTTAATTAAGAATGATTGGATAAAGACGCTATTTATTGGATTAGAGAATGTTTTTCACAGAGATAATAATTCGAATATTATTTTCCAGAGGAAAGCCGTATCTGAGATTGCAAGTGAAGTTAGTATAGTAAATTCCCTTAAAGAAATTTCTATTAGTGACTTAAAAGGGATATTTAAAAAATGTATAGTTTCCATGTTAAAGCTTAGGATATTTTTTCTAATTGTGATTGCTTTTAGATTCAAAAATTATGTAAAAAAACTTATTAATAAGTGAAGGTGATGTTGTGAAAAAGATAGGGATAATAACCATTAACGATTATAAAAATTACGGAAATAGATTACAAAACTATGCTTCCCAAGAAGTGTTAAAATCACTTGGATATTTTCCTGAGACCATAGTAAATTCCCAAAAGAAAAAGGAAGTTATCGGCAACCAAACGGAATCGTTGAGCAGTAAACTGAAGAAACTAACCATAAGAAGAGTAGCAGGTAAGATTAATAATAAGTTGAAATATAATTATGTTTATAAAAAAAAGAAAAGTAAATATAGCCAACAAAAAGAGACTAACTTTAAGAGTTTTACAAACAAATATATAAGAGAATCACAATATACAATTAGTGAAGAATCGTATCATGAAAAATTAGGAGAGTTCGACTGTTTTGTTGTAGGAAGTGATCAAGTATGGAATCCTAATTACAGAAGTGGATCGTCAATTGACTTTCTTACTTTTGCTCCAGCCCAAAAGAGAGTATCCTACGCAGCCAGCTTTGGGATATCCAATATACCAGTTGAATATTCAGGATTGTATACTAAATGGCTCGCAGATTTTTCTGCTTTATCAGTAAGAGAAGAAGCAGGAGCAAAAATTATCAAAGAGTTAACGGGTAGAGAAGCTACTGTTTTGATCGATCCAACTCTTATGTTGTCTAAGCAGGAGTGGATAAATATATCAAGTTCTCCTTCAAATAAACCAAAAGGGCGATATATTCTAACCTATTTTTTAGGAGAAAAGAATAAAAGTGTTAAAGAGCATCTAAAGAAATTGAGTAAAAAACATAACTTGAAAATATATAATCTAGCAGATTTGAATGATAGAGAGAGTTATATCCAAAGCCCAAGTGAATTTATAAACCTGATTAATGACGCGACTTTAGTGGTTACAGATTCGTTCCATGGTTGTGTATTCTCAATTATACTTGAGAGTCCTTTTATTGTATACGAGAGGAATAGTGGAAGTACTAATTCCATGAATTCACGGATTGAAACACTATTGACAAAATTTAGTCTAAGGTCTCGAATGGCTGCTAATTGTAAGGAAGAACATATTTTTGAAATGAATTATTCGGATATTAAAGTTACTTTAGAAGAAGAGAAACAAAAGGCATTGGAATTCTTGGGAAATTCATTGCCATGAAAAGGAAGTTGAATCAATTGAATCAATTTAAAATAGGGGCAGTGCTCTCCTACACTACTGTTATAGTCTCTATAATAATTGCATTATTTTATACGCCTCTCCTTATAAATACGCTTGGTCAATCAGAATATGGACTATACTCATTGATTGGGTCATTAGCGGCATACTTTAGTGTAATGGATTTCGGTTTAGGAAATTCGATTGTTAGGTATACAGCGCGCAATAGAGCCCTTGGAAATAATAGCTTAGAAGCGCAGCTTAACGGCTTGTTTTTCAAAATATACACAGTAATAGGTATGGTCACTCTAGTTGCTGGTATATTGTTGTATCAAAACGTTGATTATATTTTCAATAAAGGTTTAACGGTTGCTGAATTGGATAAAGCGAAAATTATGATTATTATACTTACTATTAATTTCGCCTTTTCATTCCCTCTTTCGATCTTTAATTCTTTGGTTAGGGCTTATGAAAAATTTATCTTGGATAAATTTATATCCTTAGTTAGGATAATTGCAATGCCTTTAATAACAATCCCTCTATTAATGATCGGTTATAATTCTATAATGCTAGTAATCGTTACTACAACTATCAATATAATATGCTTATCAATAATGATGATTTATTGCTTTAAAATTTTAAATGTAAAATTAAAATTTAAAAGTATAGAAGTGTCACTTTTTAGAGAGATACTAGTATATTCCTTTTTTATTTTCTTAGGAGTAGTGGTAGATCAAATTAATTGGAAAACCAATCAAGTTATATTAGGCATTTTATCAAGTACATCAATTGTTGCTATTTATGCAATTGCTATGCAATTCATTAATATATATATCCAGTTTTCTACATCTATTAGTAGTCTGTTCTTGCCAAAGGTTTCCATAATGGTTGCTAATAATGCCACACCCAAAGACTTAACGGCTTTAATGATAAAGTATGGAAGACTACAATACATAGTAATATCATTTATTATGGGAGGTTTTTTAATAAGTGGTTCTAACTTTATAGAGCTATGGGCTGGTTCTAACTTTAATGATGCTTATTATATAGTTTTAATTATAATGATTCCTTTAACTATACCACTTATACAAAATACGGGGTTATCAATGCTGTGGGCAAAAAATCTACAAAAATTCCGTTCTATCACTCTATTAATAATTGGAATTGTTAATGTATGTATATCAATACCTTTGGTTAAAAGCTATGGTGGTATAGGTGCGGCTATTGGCACAAGTGCATCACTTTTTTTAGGTAACGTGTTGATGATGAACTTGTATTATAAGATGAAATTAAAACTGGATATTTTTTCTTTTTGGAAAAATATATTATCCTTATCATTTCCCGTACTAGGATCCAGTTTAATAGTTGGATTAATTAGGTACAGCCTCCCACAATTTGAAGCAATTCAAGGTCTGTTGATAAATACTTTTATTTACTGTGTTCTATTTGTCGCTCTTGGATGGTTGGTTGGGTTAAATAAAAATGAAAAGAATCTATTTATCTCATTTATGATGAGAAGATAATGGAAGAAATATGATATGGGGGTTATAATATGTCATTAAATGACATTATTGAATTAAAGGAAAAAATTATATCAAATGATTATTGTACTGGCTGTGGAATATGTGCTTCATCTACTGATTCCCCATTTAAGATGAAAATGAATGAGGATGGAAGATTTATACCAGTTATGAAAGAGGATTGGCGGACTGAAAATAATGACACAGAATATAACCCAATGGACCTGTGTCCTTTCTCAGATAGAGTAGAAAATGAGACAGACATAGGTCAGCAGCTCTTTGAAAAGTATAAATCCAAGTTTAATGAATATACAGGTTTTACAATAAAAAACTATGCGGGTTACGTAAATGAACAAAATTTTAGGAGACAAGGATCTTCTGGTGGGATGGGCAATTGGATAGCCTATAAGTTACTAGAATCCGGAGAAGTTGATGGTATTATACATGTCAAAGAAACTGACTCCGATAATAAAAAGATATTTAAATATGATATTTCTTATGATTTGGAACAGCTTAAAGATGGAGCAAAATCAAAATATTATCCAGTAGAGTTATCAGAGGTCTTACAATTAGTAAGACAGAATGAAGGAAGTTTCGCTTTAATTGGCATTCCGTGTTTTATTAAAGGAATAAGGTTATTAGCCAAGAAAGATCCTATTATCAATGAAAGAATAAAGTACTGCATTGGATTAGTATGCGGACATCTTAAAAGTGACATGTTTGCGAAGTCAATTGGATGGCAGTTAGGAATCGATCCTAAGGATCTACAAACAATTGACTTCAGAACAAAAGTAGAAGATAAACCTGCCAATGAGTACAGTGTTACTGCATATGGTAAAAACGGTAATGTTGAATCGGGTCCTACTAGAGATTTGTATACAACTAATTGGGGGCAAGGATATTTTAGATTTAATGCCTGTGAGTTTTGTGATGACATAGTAGCAGAAACTGCTGATGTTACTGTCGGTGACGCATGGTTGCCTGAATACAAGTCCGATAGCTTAGGAACAAACGTAATAGTAGTTAGACATCCAATTATAAACAGTATTCTACAAGAAAGTTATAATAGCAATAAGATTTTTATTCAAGAAATATCTTCCGATGATGTATATAAATCTCAACAAAGTGGTTTTAGGCATAGAAGAGAAGGTCTAGCTTATAGAATGTACTTAAAAGATAAGAAAGGAGAATGGAGACCTAAAAAGAGAGTAATGCCCTCAAATGAAATTACAAGAAAGAGAAAAAGAATATACAAACTAAGACAAGAAATATCTTTAAATAGTTTTAGTGCATACAGATTTGCAGAAGAAAATAATGATTTTACTTACTTTATAGATTATATGGAACCTATTATAAAAAAGTATAAGCGTGTCACAGAAACACCGATACATCTGAAAGCTATTAGAAAAATCAAAAGAATACTTTTACATTAAGCATCTAATGATGTTTATTAAAGAGATTAAACATTTATAATGAAAACTTGCCAACCAATTATCGCAGTTAGCTCGATTCGGTAATTGGTTGTTTATATAGTTAATCGGGCTTATGGCTGTTAAACATGATTTCTCTATCACTAAGAGAAAATATAGATATTTAAGTATTACGCATATAGTATATAATCTTATTAAGAGGTGATGTGAATAATATGGAGAGATATTGGAAGGTGCTGCTTTGTGTTTTTGGTTGTATACCTTTGATAGAGTATTTGACAAATCGATTGACTAGACCATCATTTATAAATGATTCTATGAGTAGTGCGTTATTGTTGTTATTAAGGTTTACACTTATAGGAATAATGGTACTTGGCTTATTAGTTTTTAATCAGATTAAAAACTTGTCTAAAACAGAAAGTATCCTGTTTATAGGATTGATATGTTTATTTTTGCCCATGGTTCTGGCAGGGTTCTTTGGTTATGTACCATCTTCTAATTATTCACTCGTAGGATTAATTGTTATCTTTTTATTAATCACCTTTATAAAAAAGCCGAGTCGAGTAGTAATAGAAAATTACTTTATTATAATTGGACGCTTTTATTTATATAGTGGCCTTATATTCTTTATTATTGCAAGAAATCTTGTGGCACAAACTTCATATGATCAGAGCTATTTAGGGTTAGAAATGAGATTAAATGGATTAACAAACCATGCCAATACCTTAGGAGTGATACTCTCCGTATACTTTTTAATGGAATTTTTCTCATCCAATATAGCAAAGAGGACGAAGATTATAAACCTGTCAATTTGTTTACTTGCATTATTCTTAACTCAATCGAAAACTGCTTGGTTGATGATCGCCTTTTTAGTCGTTCTAAAGTTGTTTTATTTTGTTAAAAAGAATATTAGGAAGAGAATAATACTTATGTATTTTTCTATATTTAGTTTTACTACTGGGTTTCTGTTGCTTATACTTTATTTAACTAGGATACCTTCAAAAATTGTTGATTATGTAATTACAAATCGGTTATACGAGTTCACTGGAAGAGACGTTGTGTGGAACTATACTCTCGAATATGCAAATTTAAATAAGATTTTTGGTTATGGCTTATCTCTTTGGGGGAGTGATATGCAACAGAGATTTCTTAATACTTATGGATGGACTCCTGCACATGCTCATAGTCAATTTTATCAAACTCTCGGTGACTCTGGTATAGTAGGTTTGATAGGTTTATCAATATATTTATTAGTAATTATTATAGCTGGATGTATCTATTTTAAGAAAACAAATGGTCTATCGCTTGGATTAGTATTAATTTTTGTTTCAAGAGGTATAACTGAACCCATTTTCTTAAATTCCTTTACTAACATCTCTATTCTGGTCCATTTTTTGTTGGTTGTATACATAATGAGTGCTAGTAAAGAAAAACCAAAATCTCAAATTAAATCTGAAACTAAGGATCAAACAGAGTTACCCTACAATAATGACATCAAAGGAGTACAATATTGATACAGTCTAAAGCAGATTACTTAAGGTATCTTGAGGCAGATAGAAAGGCCCATAAAATAACACTTAAACGACCTAAACTATTTGGCTATCATGAGTGGAAATTTCAAAGATTAATGCGCAAACTTGAATATATAAATAATTGTAAAAAAGATAATATATTATTTAAGCCAATTTATTACTGTTTGAAGTTTAGATATAAAAGAAAGCAGTTAAAACTAGGATTTACTATTCCTATCAATGTATTTGGTGAAGGTTTGAATATTGCCCACGTTGGTACAATAGTTGTTAACCCAAACTGTGTAGTAGGGAAGAACTGTAGAATCCATGTTTGTGTTAATATTGGTGGAACAGACAATAATGTTCCTAAAATTGGAGATAATGTATATATTGGTCCAGGAGCTAAAATATTTGGGAGTATACAAATCGCTGATGGAATTGCTATTGGTGCAAATGCTGTTGTTAATAAATCGTTCTTAGAACGCAGCACAACAATTGTAGGTTCGCCTGCAAGAGTGGTATCAAAACGCAAGTAGTGTTCTTTATAGTTTTTAAAGTATTAACAGACTAAATTATATTTAAGTGGAGGAGAAAGTGAAAAGTAGAATTGAAGAAATAGATATGATGAGGGGATTAGCTATAATAGGAGTTATATTTATACATATTTCCTCAACTACCATTGATATCGTTGATAACGAAAGCTTTTTAGGGGGGGTTACACTTCTTATTAATCAGCTAACGAGATTTGCTGTTCCTGTATTTCTTTTCTTATCAGGATGGGGCTTTGCAAATGCTTATAGTAAAAGTTTCAACTTTACTTCTATACTTTATAGACGAGTTTCAAAAATATTATTCCTATATCTAATCTGGAATTTAATTTACTTTGTTTATAGTCCGGGAACATTGAATCCCCTAACTTTCATGAGAAACTTCATTTTAGGAACAAATTTCTATCATCTTTACTTCGTCCCATTAGTTATATTTCTATATCTCGTTTTCCCTCTTATATTTAAGTTGAGTAAATCAAATGTTGGTATATTTTTGTTTTTCTTATTAACTATACTAAGCCAAATTGGAGATGTATTAACAAATATAGAAACTCTCAATAGCCCTTTGAATTTTCTCAATTGGATATTTTACTTTTCGGCAGGGATATGGTTATCTGATGATTTTAAACAAAAAGTTAGTTTTCTAAAGTTACATAAAAATTGGATAAGTATGATGTTAATACTTTCAATTTTAGGTGTTTTTTTTGAGTCTTATATTCTAATAGATGAACTTGGTAAAAATATCGCTACAACTTCTATGCGACCGAGCATTATAATTATGTCAATTTTATTTATTTCATTTATCTTATGCTTGAAATGGGAAAATAGAATTGCCAAGAAAATTTTGACGAAATTATCTGATTGGTCTTATGGTATATATTTATCCCATGCTCTAATTCTATCGATTTTAATTAATATATATCAAAACGTAGGCTTTTCTATGAGTAATTTTTATATATTGTTTATTTCATTTATTATAGTTGCTTCTATTTCGATTTTAATTACAAATTTATTAGATAAAGCAATAAAGAGAATTTCTATAAAAAAGAGTAACGCAGCTTAGCTGATTCCATAATGGATTAGCAATAATTAAAATATATGAAAAGCAATGTTAATCGCCAAAGGTTGCATATTCATACGGTTTCTTGCGTACAACAGTCATCGATCTGGCGAAAGGTATGTTTTGTCGAAGGTTTACGAGGAGAGTGCAGTACAGTTTGGAATTAAGATAGTTTTTATGCTAATTCGAAACCATCGGAAAATGATTGAGGGCGCCGTCGTTATTCGAAAAGAACCAGAGTAGATTGAAAAGTAATTTAAAAAGAGCCACACAGATACAACTTGTGTGGCTCTTCTATATACTCTTTATTGATAGCAATAAAAGGTAGCCCAGCTCATATTACATGCATATGCGACTTTGCTATTATTATTCAGATAAAGAAGGAAACTGATTCTTTAGAGTAGCTGATTCTATGCTGCGATCTCTAATGTTTGGTTTCCAACTGTTGCAACATTCGCTTCAGAATAGATGTACCAACTAGGAGTCCTATAAAATAGAGTTAGTGCGTATCAAGTGCTTTAGGGACAAATTAATTTGAACATCTTTTTTGTTATTCATTCACTCTGTTTAAGTTTCCTCTCTACACTGTAATATCCAACGCCCAATCACTGAACTGTTTATACCGTAAATCGATCTCTAACACATTTTTTGTGGATCCGGTTATGTAACATGAACATTGCCTCTGAATTACTGGAGAAACCAGTATGCTTTGGGATTTAAGGATTACAATAATCAGCCCTACAGGCTGATACATATCTGGCGTGCTAGTGATAGCCAGTGAGAAGTCACACCCATATACCTGAGATGTATTGTCGTTCAAACACATGGCACGTATTTTGTTAGTGCAGGTCAAGACTACAACCGTATGTAGTCATATTATCTGGACGTAACAGGATATTGCCCATTATTTCTATATTAGTGGATTCAATCAACATAAGACCTTAATAGAAGCTTTAATGATTCCACAGTTACTTCTAATAGCATAATAGTCTGTCTAAGCTTCCTTTAATCCATAATAGCATGACGGGAAGCTAGCTTGAAAGACAAAGTTAGACCAAGCGTGTTAGTAGAATAAGCCCATATTACTCTATATTCCCAAGAAACTCTCCTGTGCAATGAATACGCTTTGCGTTTTGTTTAAAAACTATATTACAACAATGCATTTCATGCTATTATCATTAATAGGCATTTCTAAGAAAGGCGGATCAACGTGACCTTACAACGTCAGACGCGCAAGAAGAAGAAAGTGCGCAAATTCAGAGTGTTTATGGTGGTATTTCTCATCGCTTTTATAGCAATTGGATCTTATGCAGCATTTCAATATTTCAATGCTTCTAATGCTGCAAATGCAGATAACAATCTAAGTGATGACGTTGAATTCAATGGATCAGATGAAAACGTCGATAACGTGAATGTGCTTGTTCTTGGGAGTGATTCTCGTGGAGAAGACAGTGCTCGGTCGGATACTATTATGATTGCCAATTATAGTTCCGATACAAAGGAACCGAAACTCATCTCAATCATGAGAGACACCTATGTGAATATTCCAGGCTACGGATATAACAAGATTAATGCTGCTTATGCCCTCGGTGGACCAGAGCTAATGCGAAAGACGATTACAGAAAACTTTGGTATAGATATTAATTATTACGCTGAAATTGACTTTAAAGGCTTTGAGAAACTCGTCGATGCTGTAGCACCAGATGGAATTGAATTGACAGTAACTCCTGAAATGACAACCGACCAGAAAGCTTTAGGTGTACAGTTAACAGAAGGTACGCAAAAGCTGCAAGGTAAGGAGATATTAGCTTATAGTCGTTTTCGTCATGATGCAAACGGTGACTATGGGCGAGTGCAGCGTCAGCAAGAAGTGTTAACGAAGCTGAAAGAAGAAGTGGCGAGTGTTACAACACTTGCTAAGCTACCGAAGTTGATTGGTATTGCAAATGGCTATGTGAGCACGAATGTTCGAAATGGCTTGCTGTTATCGATGGGTACAGACGTACTGCGCGGTAAGACAGAGGATATGCAAACAATGCGTATTCCAGTGGATGGAAGCTATCACGATGCCCGTTATGACGTTGGTGCTGTGCTGGAATTTAATGTTGGCGGATTGGAACAAAACGCTCAAGAAGCTCAGACTTTCTTAAATCAATAAGTGAGTAGAAAGTAATAGAAACCTCTTCTTTTTTTGAAAGATTTAACAAAAAGAAGAGGTTTTTTATGATATAATCAGATTTCCAGTGGTAACAGATTAAGGGGGATATGGTTTTGGGCAGGAAAGAAAAGCGTAAGAAGAAACGAACTTGGCTGAAAGTGCTATTAAGTATAGTTGCAATTTTAGTAATTGCTGTAGTAGCTACAGGTTTCTATGCTACCAATAAAGCAAAAACAACGGTTAATACAATGCAGAAAAATACAGATACGATTGATAAAAAACAATCAACAACAAAAGTGAAAGAAAAAGAGAAAATAAATATTTTGCTGCTTGGTGTCGATCAGCGTGACGGTGATGCAGGCCGTTCGGATGCTATGATGGTTATGTCACTCGATCCAGTGAATGATGCAATGAAGATTATAAGTGTTCCGCGCGATACACGTACAGAGATTGTAGGGCATGGAACTGTAGATAAGATTAACCATGCGTACGCATTTGGCGGTATTGATATGTCGGTGGCTACGGTAGAGAATTTCTTGGATATGGAAGTGGATTATTTCGCTGAAATGAACATGGAAGGCTTATCTGATTTTGTTGATGCTGTTGGCGGTATTACAGTTAATAACCAGCTGGATTGGATTGATGAAGGTTATTACAAAAAAGGTTATCACTATGCACAAGGTGAGATTCAATTGAATGGACCTAAGGCAATGGGTTATGTCCGTATGCGTCACTTAGATCCGAATGGTGACTTTGGTCGTAACGCTCGTCAGCGCCAAGTTATTCAAGCTGTTATCGATAAAGGTGCAAGCATCAAGTCAGTTAATAAAGTTGATGATATCCTGGGAGCGTTAGGTAATAACGTGAAAACAAACATGGATTTCTCAACCATGACAGATTTGTTCAAGAACTATCGCAATGTTCGCCAAAACGCGGAGAATTACCAGATGCAAGGTGCTGGTACAAAGATCGACGGCGTTTATTATTATGAAATTCCACAGAATGAACGAGATAAAGTGCATGATATGATTTCCTAATAAATAGAGCTCCTGGCAATTTGCCAGGAGCTCTATTTATTTTAATTATTCACTGTATGCATATGCTTTGATTCCCCAAGCACAGCCTCCGCAATATTCACTGCATGGTCGCCGATACGTTCTAGGTTACTGATCATATCAATAAAGATAATACCGGATTGACCGCTGCAGGAGCCTTCTGTGAGGCGCTGGATGTGTTGCTTGCGCAGTTTGCGTTCCATTGCGTCAATTTTATGTTCTTGCTGGATAACGAGTTTTGCTTGCTCTTTATCACTGTTTTGCAGCGAGAGCATCGCATCTCTGACGGTGTCTGTAGTTAACAGGAACATTTCTGTTAAGTCTTCCATTGCAGAGCTGGATACTTTTACTTTGTTTGACTGCTGGTACTCAACAAGTTCAATCATGTTTTCGAAATGGTCACCGATACGTTCGATATCGCTCACGGCATCAAGCAGGGCGCCATGTTCCGCTGATTCCTGTACAGAGAGCGACTCAGCGGAGATTTGAACAAGATAGTCTACAATCTTGCGGTCAAAGTTGTTAATCGCTTGTTCAAGCTGATATGCGTTGTCAGCGTGTTTGACTGACTTGGTTTGCAAGTATTCATTGGTTGCTTCCAACCCTTGGACAGCAACATCACCCATGCGGATAACTTCTTGTTTCGCATTCCCTAATGCAACGGATGGTGACTGCTGAATCATCACTGGATCCAATTTGTTGGCGTTCAACTCAGCTAATTTGTCTTTGCCAGGAATCAGCTTCGTAACAATCCAAGCGAGTACAGCAACAAATGGCAGCTGAATGAGTGTGTTTGTAATATTAAACGTTCCGTGTGCAAATGCGATGGTCATGGCTGGTTCTAGGTCCAATGTGGCTTGCAGCCATTTTACGAGTGCCGTATAAGGAACGAGTAAGATTAGGAATATTACCGAACCGATCACGTTAAACAATACGTGCGTGAAGGCCGCTCGTCTCGCTGCAACAGATGCACCAATAGACGCTAACACAGCTGTAATCGTTGTTCCTAAGTTATCTCCGAAAAGAATTGGCAATGCTGCCTGTAAGTCCACAAGTCCTTCTGCATAAAGTCCTTGCAGGATACCAATCGTTGCACTTGAGCTTTGTACGACAACCGTAAATAGTGTACCTGCCACGGTTGCTAAGATTGGGTTATCACTCATTTGTAAAGTGAAATCATGAAAAGCGTCTAAGCTGCGGAGTGGTTTCATTGCACCGCTCATGAGCTCTAGTCCGTAAAATAAAGCACCAAAACCAAAGAAAATTTGTCCTAAGTTGTTGATCTTTTTATTTTTAAAGAAGAATAGCAAGAAGGCCCCAACTGCTAAGATTGGCAGTGAATAAGCGCCCACATCAAGACCGATAATGAATGCTGTAACTGTTGTACCAATATTGGCACCCATAATAACACCAATTGCCTGGCGAAGTGTCATAAATCCGGCACTTACTAAGCTGACTGTTATGACGGTAGTACCTGAGCTGCTTTGAATCAAGACGGTAACAAGAATACCAGCGAGTACGCCCATAAGCGGATTGGTCGTTAATTTATCCAAAATGTCGCGTAGTTTGTCGCCTGCTGATCGTTGCAGTCCATCTCCCATTGATTTTATCCCAAATAGGAATATACCTAATCCCCCGATAAACGAGAAAATCAGTTCTTGTACGTTAATTTCCACTATCGTCACCCCTAAGGTTTATAATCTGTCGCAAACACGCCTATTATGTCTAATTGTGAAAGTTATGTAAAGGTAATTTTGATAGTATTTACAAAAGCTTTACAAAAGTAGGGCTTTCTATAAGAAAGTGACCAATTAATAGGAAAAGATTGGAGAAACGCAAGAAAAAAGAGCTGTCCGCTAGTGGCAGCTCTTCCATTCAAAGCAAGCTTTTGTATCCGTTAAATACGATATAAATCGTGCCAATCATCATGACAGCAAGTAAAAATAGCATAGTATAGAAAAAGGCTTTTTTCCCTTTGGATGGCATCCTGATGCTCCTTTTGCATAGATAGAATAATCTTATCTTACCACGCCTGTCTTACATAATTCCAACATTACTCCTCATACTAACGAAACGAGGAGGGAACGGTTTGAAAAAGCATCCAGGTAATAAAGGACAAGGCAAAACATCTAATGCAGGCAATATGAAATGGTGGCAGCTGTCACTGATAGGGATTGGCTGTACCATCGGAACGGGATATTTTCTCGGTTCGGTAATTGGCATTCATTTAACTGGATCATCCATTGTTATTTCGTTCGCATTGGCAGCTGCTGGTACGCTTATTGTCTTTCTATCTCTTGCAAAAATGACAGCGAGTGACCCGCAGGAAGGATCATTTTGCTATTACGCCGGCAAAGCCTTTGGTGGCTGGGCTGCCTTAAGCTGCGGCTGGAGCTATTGGTGCTCCAATATCCTTATTATGGGCAGCCAGCTGACAGCGATATCACTGCTAAGTAAGTTTTGGTTTGAGAATATTCCGTTATGGGTCTTTTCCGCGATTTATGCTGCGCTGGCAATTATAGTTGTGCTTGCCGGCGCAAAAGGCTTCAACAAGATGGAGAATGTGTTTGCGGTCGTCAAGACAGCTGCTATCACGATGTTTATCATCTTGGCTCTGCTTGTCTTATTCGGCGGTATCTCGACAGAGTCAACATACAAACCGTTTCAGGAATCATTTCTGCATGATGGCTTCAAAGGTTTATGGGCTAGCTTGATCTACGCGTTTTATGCGTTCGGCGGAATTGAGGTTATCGGACTGATGGCAATGCAGCTGAAGAAGAAAGAAGAAGCAGCCAAAGCAGGTACAATCATGCTGATAGGTCTTGCCATAGTGTATATCATTTCCCTGCTCCTGGCATGCAGTTTAGTCGGTACACATGGTTTTCATACAAATGAAAGCCCGTTTGTTACGGCACTTGAGAAAACACCGCTCGGATTTTTCCCGCATGTGTTTAATGCGGCGGTCATTGTTGCAGGATTCTCCACGCTCTGTGCGGCTCTATTCGCTGTCACCAATTTATTAGTGACGTTAGCGAAAGACAAAGACGCACCGCAGCTCTTTGCGAAAAAATTAAAATATAAAGACTTGCCCCTGGCGAGTATGCTGCTTGCTGCAGTCGGGTTACTCGCCAGTATTATTACGGCATTGTTATTGCCCGGGAAAATATATGAGTACATTACCACGGCAGCTGGTTTGCTGCTGCTGTACAACTGGCTGTTCATTCTGGCGTCAGCTTGGAAAAATGAGGACTATAAAATTGGTAATAAAGTGGTGTCTGTCATCGGTGCTGTCTTGCTGCTAGCGGCTATTAGCGGAACAGCCGTGGAAGCGGAAGTGCGACCAGGCTTATATGCAAGCGGCGGCGCGATTGTGTTGATTTTACTTATAGGTATATGGGTGAAACGCAAGAAATCACAAAACGCTAAGCACGCCTAAATAGCCGAAATACACGCCAAAGCCAAGTAATGACAGACCAGATATGAGTGTTATTCCGCGCAGCAGCTTATCACTGAGGAAGCGGCGTAAACTGCTGGAAAGCAAGGCGATGATATTGTCCCAAAGAAATACACCGACGAAGATGCTGATTGTATACAATAATAAATGGTTACCTTCGCCATGCTCGACAATTTTGGCTAACACAGAGCCGTAAACGCCAACCCAGAACATAATGCTAATTGGATTGACGAGTGCAAGCAAAAATCCATAGCGAAGACCTTGAAGCGGTGCCACAGCTGTCATACTGGCACGTGTTAGTGTCCGAGTCTTGAGCACACTTTCCACACCTAAATAAAGGAAGACAAAGCTTCCGAAGAAATAGAGGAAGGACTGCACAACGGGGATCATGATTACATGATAAAACCCGAGATACACAAGCAGCATATAAAGGATATCTGCCAGCATTGCGCCAACGCCGACAGACAGGCTTTGAAGATAGCCGCCTCGAATGCCTTTTTCCATCTGAGCGGCGTTCACTGGACCGACTGGTGCCGAAAGACTGATTCCTAACAAGATATAATTAAAGATACTTCCCATGCTTGGCCTCCTTTTGGCTGACTTATACAGCCTATTCAGCGACCAAGAAAGCTAGTCCAAGTTTTTATTTTACAAAATATTAATATGCCCGCTAAAACACGCCTTTCTTAATGGAAAACGCGTGTTTTCTTTTTGTTTCGCTTTCAGACGACAAATCCTGCAGTTAAGAAACTGTAAAAATAGCCTGTTTTTGCTTCGTAATGTCGAAATTGGTAAATCCGCCCTTTTCTTGCAAAAAAATCGATTATAAGACAGAATAGCTGTGGATGAACAAAAAGTCCTAAAACAAGGAAAAGGAGGGGCGTCATTCATAAGCTGTTTTACCTAATAAGAATTTAAGGAGTGGATGAAACAATGGATATCCGAAGTAAAGATTTTGACGCAATTCTTGACCAGTACAAAAACATGATTCACTACCACATCCACCGAATGCGAGTGCGAGATCCGCATGATGAGTTTTTATCAGAAGGTATTATGGCTTTATTCCTCGCCTGTAAAGGATATGATGAGACGAAAGGCAATTTTAACTCCTATGTAAGCAGAATGATCCGCTATCGATTGATTGACTACCTCAGAAAAATCATCCGCGAACAAGAAAAGACAGACCTCATTATTAATGAAGCCCACACCCAAGCAGCCATTCAGCAAGAATTGGATTTTCTGGAGAAAGAGGAATTCTGGCAAAACGTCAAACGTACATTAACTGATAAGCAGTATAAATATGTATACTGGCGGTTCGAGCGTAAGCTGCCAATAAAAGAAATTGCTCGTATTGAGAACACGACAGTTGATGCTGTGAAGAATTGGGGGCGTGAAGTGAAACGCAAACTCAAGGAACAGCCGTTTATATTGGAATGTAAGAATAAGAAATAATAAGGAAAGGGTGCGCTGATGCACCCTTTCCTTATTGTTAAATATGTAAATTTAATGAAAAAATCTCGTGAATTATGACCGCAAACTGGATAATTTATAGTAAACTATTAACATTATCATTTCAAAAAAATTAGCTGTAGAACATAGCTTAGTAGAAGTGTTTATTCACTTTGGAAATAAGAAAGGATCGTATAAATGAAGAAAATTGCAATTGTTGGAACAGGATATGTAGGTTTAGTTACAGGAGTGGCGTTATCAGATATTGGTCATGATGTAACATGTGTGGATATCGATGAGACGAAAGTAGCTAAAATGAACCAGGGTAAATCTCCTATTTATGAGCCTGGCCTTTCCGAACTTATGACTAAAAATATTGATAAAGGCAATCTTCATTTCACAACAGATCACAGCATCGCTTTCCGGGATGCAGAGGCTATCTATATTGCGGTAGGCACGCCAGAACGAGCAGACGGTTCTGCGAATCTTGACTTTGTACAGCAAGTAGCAAGAGATATTGCTGCCAATGTATCAGATCAAGGAGCAGTTGTTGTTACAAAGAGTACGGTACCTGTTGGCACAAATAAACTTGTGAAGCATTGGATTACCGAAGCGCTTGATCGTGATGTAGCAATCGAAGTCGTTTCCAATCCTGAATTCCTTCGGGAAGGTTCTGCTGTTTATGATACATATAACGGAGACCGTATCGTAATTGGAGCGGAATCAGCAGAAGCAGCTGAATTAATTGAAACAATCAACAAACCATTCGGCGTACCTGTATTCCGTACCGATATCGAGAGTGCGGAGATGATCAAATATGCTTCCAATGCTTTCTTGGCGGCAAAGATTAGTTTTATCAACGAAATTGGTACCATTTGCGGCAAGCTTGGTGCGAATATTGAAGATGTAGCTGCAGGGATGGGAATGGACAAACGGATTGGTGATAAGTTCTTGAATGCAGGAATTGGCTACGGCGGTTCTTGTTTCCCGAAAGATACGAAAGCACTTATCCAGATTGCCGGCGGTGTGAATCACAAATTTGATTTGCTGGAATCTGTAATCAATGTTAACAACAAGCAGCAGCAGCTTCCGCTTGATATCGCACAAATGGTCGTTCGCGGCGGTTTGGAAGGCAAGAATGTAGCAATGCTTGGCTTAGCATTCAAACCGAACACAGATGATATGCGTGAATCAGCAAGTATCGTTTTGGCGCATAAATTGGCAGACCTTGGCGCAAACATTTCGGCATTTGATCCGATCGCCATGGACAATGCCAAACGTCTGCTTCCAGAATCTGTTCATTATGCTGCATCTACAGAAGAAGCACTGCAGAATGCAGATGTTGCGTTCATCGTCACAGAGTGGGATGAATTCAAAGATCTTCCGCTAACTGTTTTCGAACAAAAAATGAAGCAGCCGATCGTCATTGACGGCCGCAACTGCTACCCGCTCAGCTATGTAGAAACAGCGAATATTGATTATTACTCGATTGGACGTCCGTCTGTCATTCGTGCAGGCAAGTCCAATCAGCCAGCAAACTAACATGGATAAGCCGACAGCTCCTGCTGTCGGCATTTTTTTATGTCTGCTCCCGGTATTGCCGCGGTGTAAGACCAGTATGTTTTTTGAATACTTTTGTGAAATAGCTTTGGTCATGAAAATGAAGCAGTGAACCGATGTAAAGCAGCTGATGATCTGTTAATCGCAACAGTAGCTTTGCTTCTTCAATCCGCAGCTGCTGAATATAAGTGCGTATTGGCATGCCCACTTCTCGTTTGAAGCAGGACGATAAGTATGTTGCATTCATTTGCAGCATATCTGCTAGCTGCTCTAGGTTAAGTGTTTCGTAAATGTTTTGATACATGTAGTGGATACAATGAGCAATCTTTCGGGAATAAGCGCCTGCTTTTCGTTCACGCACTCTTGCCGCGAACGTGCACATCGCTTCTATTTCCAGATTTATAATAGAGGCACTCGTTTTTTGGTCCTCAATTTGCTGGATATACATATCACTCATCGTAAATGCAAGTTCAGATGGCAGAGCTGCGTCAATAGCAGCTCTCGTCGCTAATGTAATCACTGTAATCGCTAAGTTCTTTTGGCTGCGTAATTCATTTTGTCTGGCAAGCTTTCCTTGTAATCCTTCTGGAAAATGATCAAGCTGTTCTCGCACTAAATCCGGCCGGCCTGCTCGAATACACGCAAAGACTTTCTCCTCCATATAAGGATAGTGGTGATACGTTACATTCTGTCTATTCTCTGCAGCTTGAACAAGTGGCTGATCGTCCGGTTGTGCATGTAATTTGCTGCGATCGAGTTCACGTTGATAGAACATGTAATACGCAACGGAGCCAATCGCCGTTAAGGTGTCACCTGTAACGTCCTGCCCATTGGCCATTGTGAGCCGCAAAGTACCTGTTACTTCTCCATCTTGCAAAAGTGGAAGCAAGAAAGTATAACCAAACTTGTCCTTCATCAAGCAAGGAGAAGCGCATGTTTGTGTTTGCTCATAAACAATATGTATCGGATATGCTTCTTGAAGCAGCCGCATGACAACGCTATATTCGTTTACCATCGCTATAACCTCCATGACAGAAAATGAAAAATAACTACAAAAAAACGAAAGAAAATACCAGAAATGTAATCGGTATCATTATACCATGAAGATGCACAATTTCTAACAGAACAGAGCCGGAGGTGCGCTCATGTACGTAGTTGTAGATATAGGCGGTACGTTAGTCAAGGCTGCCTTAATGGACAGAAGCGGGAAAATCATCAAAAAAGAGACACGTCCAGCTTCCAGGGAAAATATCGAGGCATTTGACACTATTTTATATGCGGCGATTGATAGCTTGTACAGCGAAGACGTTCGAGGCATTGCGGTAAGTACGCCAGGAGCGGTTGATGTGGAGACCGGCATTATTTATAACGGCGGTTCGTTCCCGTTTCAGCATCGGGTGAACTTGCAGAAAAAACTGGCTGACAAATACGGTGTCACCGTGGCGGTGGAGAATGACGGTCGCTGTGCGGCGTTGGCAGAGTTATGGCTGGGCAGCATTAAAGGGAAACAAGATGCTGTCGTGCTCGTCTTAGGCAGCGGAGTAGGCGGCGGTATCATTTTGGATGGCAAGCTGCGTCATGGCAAAAATCTGCTAGCAGGAGAAATGAGTTATATCATGCAAGCGGTGGAGCCTGAATCGAACAAAGCCGATTTTTTTGGAGCAAGCGGTTCTGCTGTACGAATGATTCATAGCATCAATAAGCAAAAAGAATGGTCAGATATCTCAGATGGGAAAAAGGCATTTGCGTTTATTCTGGCAGGCGATGAAGATGCGAATACGATATTTGATACGTTTTGTTTCCATATTGCTGCGCAGATTATCAATTTGCAGTACATACTTGATCCAGAAGTCATTAGTATCGGCGGCGGTATTAGCGCGCAGCCCATCGTCGTCGAACGTATCCAGCAGGCAGTGGATGAGCTGAAACAAGTTAATCCCATGCATGTAGCAAAGCCGCGTATTGTCTGCTGTCATTATCAAAGCGATGCCAATTTATATGGAGCACTGTACCACTACTTATTACAATACGAAAAAACAGGAGGAAAATAATATGGCAGAAGTGAAGAAAGTATTTCCTGACGGATTCCTATGGGGCGGTGCCGTCGCGGCCAACCAGCTGGAAGGTGCTCATCAAGCGGACGGTAAAGGTTTGTCTACGGCAGATGTTTCACCAAACGGCATCATGTACCCAGCATCAGAAGATCCAAGCGAACTGAATCTCTATCATAAGGGAATCGATTTTTATCATCGCTATAAAGAGGATCTAGCTTTATTTGCGGAACTTGGCTTCAAATGCTTCCGTACATCAATCGCCTGGACACGTATTTTCCCGAATGGCAATGAAGCGGAACCAAATGAAGCAGGCTTGCAGTTTTATGATAATCTATTCGACGAAATGCGCAAACATAACATCGAGCCAGTTGTGACAATCTCGCATTACGAAATGCCGCTTCATCTTGTGAAGCAGTATGGCGGCTGGCGTGACCGTAAAGTAATTGATTTTTATGAGAAGTTCGCACGTACAGTCCTGGAGCGTTACAAAGGCAAAGTAAAGTATTGGATGACATTTAATGAAATCAATGTTGTCTTGCACGCACCGTTCACTGGCGGCGGCTTACAGTTTGAAGAAGGCGAAAACAAGCTGAATAGTATGTATCAAGCTGCGCATCACCAATTTGTTGCTAGCGCACTAGCGGTAAAAGCATCTCATGAAATCAATCCAGAAGCACAAATTGGCTGTATGATTGCATCGATGACCACGTACCCGCTGACGCCAAATCCGGATGATGTGTTCGCAGCATTAGAGCAGGACCGCAAAACATTGCAGTTCTCGGATGTGCAAGTGCGCGGCTTCTACCCTGGCTATATGAAGCGCTACTTCAAAGAGCATGATATCAGCTTCCACATTGCAGAAGGCGATGAGGAATTAATGAAAAAGCACACAGTTGATTATATTGGCTTTAGTTATTATATGACATTTATTGCCACTACGGATGAAGCGAAGCTGAAAGAAGCAGCTGAAGGGAACTTGATGACCGGCGTTAGAAATCCTTATTTGAAAGCTTCGGACTGGGGCTGGCAAATTGATCCAAAGGGATTGCGTACGACGCTGAATACACTGTATGACCGTTATCAAAAGCCATTGTTTATTGTCGAAAACGGACTTGGTGCGTATGATCAGGTAGAAGAGGACGGCAGTATTCAGGATGATTATCGTATCGATTATTTGCGAGCGCATATGGAACAAATGCGTGAAGCAGTCGCGGATGGTGTCGATTTAATCGGGTATACTGCTTGGGGACCAATTGACCTAGTCAGCGCCTCCAAGGCAGAGTTAAGTAAACGATATGGTTTTATCTATGTGGACCGGGATAATGAAGGAAATGGCACACTGGAAAGAAAGAAAAAGAAGAGTTTTGATTGGTATCAGCGTGTTATTGCGACGAATGGACAAGATTTATCATAATACCTACACCTTGCTGCATTAGCGGCAAGGTGTTTTTGATTTTATTGGAAGTGCAACCAATATACTATTAATATATGTAATTATAGATACAAAAGTGCTAGATTGTACCACAAAATTCTACAAGTTTTGCTATAATTAATGTAACTATGATGAAGAAGGTTGATGGCGATGACGGAACGAAAATCTACTTGGAATCAAATGGCACACACAGGCGCTATTGGACGGATGCACATTGAACGGATTAAGCCTGACAGTGTATGGAACAATCTTGAAACTTGTAAGCTGACAACGGTGACTGCTCCTTCCGGATATGGCAAGACGACGATTTTAAAGGAATGGGCGGCCAAGACCAATTTAGATGTAGGGTGGGTCAGCTTAGGAGAAGAAGATATTCAGCGCGTCGCCTTTTGGAAGAAAGTAATTGTACATATGCCGGGTTTGCCGGAACAAGAACGAATAAACTTACTGGATATTATCCAGAGCACCTCCTTTTCGCCAACCCATTTCATTGCGACGCTTTGTGCGTGTCTTCGTACGTATCAAGAGAGTGGTGCACTAATCATTGATGACTTTCATCTGATGACAGATTCCTCAGAGTTAGATGAATTAATCACTTTTATTGAAGAGATGCCAGATACATATCATATCATTGTCTCGGGACAGTCTTTTTCAGGGGTATCACTCAAGCGACTGCTGCGTCATCAGCAAGTACTGCAAATTACCAAGCAAGATCTTGTTTTCACTACAGAAGAATTGCAGCATTATATCGTAACCTATCTTCACCGAGAGCCATCTGAAGAGGAAGTAGCGAACATCATGCAGCAGACAAAAGGCTGGCCTGCGGGGCTGCAGTTAGTTCACATGTATGAGCATCTGCGTGAAGATTACACTGATTTACAATTTTCTAATGTGACGGTAGCACGTCAGCTGATTCAGGAAATTGTGTATAGTTTATCGGAAAATGAGCAGCATTATTTGCTTTGTTCTGCTGTGCTCAATACAATGCATATTCGCTTGTGTGATCACCTTGCAGGTACAAGGCGCGGGCGTGTCATCATTAGACGATTGAAGACACAAGGACTCCTCGTTGAGGGACAAGAAGGAACGGGTTGGTTTAGCTTAAATAGGCATCTACGCAACTATTTAAGAGAGATGCTTGATATGCAAGATCTTATTGATGTCAAGGAACTTTATAAACGGGCAAGTGACTGGTATGAAACACAGCAGACATTGGTTATGGCCATTCATTATGCCTCAAAGGCTGGTGATCAGGAACTGCTGAAGCGGTTGATAATTAAAGCGGCTCCTAGTCTTCTGCAAGAAGGTCGTATAGCGCAGCTGCAGGAATGGATCAGCATACTTCCGCGCAAGTATATGTATCAGCTGGAGCTTGGCATCATTTATGGATGGGTCGTTTGCTTCCGTTTTCAGCCAGAGCTGGCTGAGCGGCAAGCACATATGATGGAGGAGCAGCTGCTCCGTCGGGAACTGCAGCTGACGGAAGAGGAAGAGAAGCGATATTTCACCGATGTGTATACATTGAAGACGTTCATTTCGATACTGCAGGATGATGCGAAGAGTACACTTAACAATGCCAATAAGGCACTTGTGTATAGCCCGATTACGAGCAGATATTTCTCTCATTCGTTTGATTACAATCGTCATGACGCGACGATCTTGCATTCTACCATTGGCGGTGGAGGGGACTTGCGTTCTGTTTATCGTCTATTTGAAAGCTTAGCACCAAAAATCACAAAAGAATCTGTATTCAGCGGATACTACAATATCTGTTTAGCGGAGATTGCGTATGAATGGGGGCAACCCGGAAAAGCAAAGCGTCACTTGGATGTTGCACTCATGATTGCGGACTTGTTTGGCCTTCCAGGTTTGCTCGTTCCTGTTTATCTATTAAAGGCGCGTTTGGAGATAGAGCAGCAAGGAAATGCACAAGCAGCAAAAGCGACACTGCATGCACTAAAAGATATGCTTACAACGAGCAATGCGCCGTCCGATTGGTTTAAAAAAGCAGAAGCTGCGCGTATCCAGATTGCTATTCAGCAAAAAGATGAAAACAGAATAAGAAATTGGCTGTCGTTATTTGTACTCCAAGAGCTGCCGGTCCAACAGAAAAGCTTGTATGAATATGTCACCCTTGTCCATGCTTATGCGGCATTAGATGAAAGGGAAACTGCGCTTCGTTACATCAAAAAGTTGATGCCTTTCGTAAAATTTGGAGGGCGGATAAGCGTGGAAATTGACCTGCTTGTTACACAGGCTGTGTTGTTGTATACAGAAGATAAAGAAGCAGCTTTCGCATCACTCAAACAAGCGTTGCGACTTAGTGTGGATTCTAAATATTTGCGTACGTACTGGCTAGGCGGAGAAACAGTACGAGACATGATTGAAGAGCTGATCCGATTAGAAGAAATACCAAAAAAACAAATCAAATACATCGAACAAATTCTTGCCTACTGGTCAAACGACACGCAAAATCAACGGCTGCAAAGTAAGCTGACAAAACGAGAATTGCAGCTTGTTTATCAGCTGCAGTTAGGAAAACGTAACAATGAGATAGCACAAGAGCTGACATTATCACTTGGCACAGTGAAGGTTTACTTCCATCGTATTTACGATAAACTTGGGGTTAAAAATCGCAAACAGGCAAAGGAAATTGCAGCAGGTTTAGATTATTCTGAGATATTGTAAAGTTGCGCATATCTTTTGCGGAATATGCTGATTAGAGGAAGTTTTTGTAGTAGAATGGAAGAAATGGAAATGTCGGAAGGAGGCAGCGCTGTGCTGCAAGCTGTGCATCATATTGCAATTATTTGTTCGGATTACGCAGAATCCAAGCGTTTTTATACAGAGATATTAGGGTTGGAATGTATTAGAGAAGTTTATCGGAAAGAAAGAGATTCTTATAAATTAGATCTCGCATTGGGAGATACTTATGTGATTGAGTTATTTTCCTTCCCGAATCCACCCGCCCGGCAAAGCTATCCGGAGGCAACTGGTCTCAGACATCTAGCTTTTACCGTTCATGATGTCGAGCAAGAGGCAGCACGTCTGGAAGCAATGGGTGTCAAAACAGAGCCGGTCCGCATTGATCCTTTCACGGAGAGAGCATTTACCTTTTTCCAGGATCCAGATGGACTTCCGATTGAGCTGTATGAAGAAGGAGGAGAAGCGAAGTGAAGAAAGAAACATTGTTAATCGGTACGTTCATTCTTTTCCTTGGCGTTGCGGTCTCCGCTTTCTTCTACATACAAAATAAGTCTGTTACGAACAGCTCTTTAAAAGCGAATGAACAAAAAGAGCAGTCTCTCGCGGTGAAGGCGAAACTATCAACAGCACCAAAAGAAGTAAAGATTGAACATATCGATGGTGAATTCGCTCTCCAAAAAGAATTGATTGCAGATGAGGAAGAATCTGAATTGCTTGAAGAAGAGGCTGATACGGAAGAAGATGTTTTGACAACAGAAGAGATGGTCGAGACAGAAGAAACAGCAGACGATACATACAGCACGAATTCTGATGACGATACGCCAGTATACAATTACACAGCTCCATCGAGCAGTTCTTCTGGCAGCAGCTCCTCTAGCTATAGAAATAGTGGTTCATCAAGTTATAGCAGAAACAGCAATAACGGCAGTACGAGTGGTGGGTCTTCATCCAGCAATAAAGAGGAAGCATATAAGTCTGAAGAAAAGCCAAAGCAAAAAGAGCCCGAAGAGAAGCCAGTAAAGAAACCAAAACCAAAACCAAAACCGCAACCAGAGGAACCAGCAGATGAACCGGAACCAGTGAAGGAAGAAACAACCGAGCCTGAGGCAGAACCTGAGAAACCGGCATCTGAACCAGATCAAGAGAAAAACGAAGAAACAGAAGAAGAGACAAAGGAAATTAAGGCAGTAGGATAATGTCTGCCAGTCGCACAAGTACACATGTGCGGCTTTTCTTTTAGGCAAAATGTTAGGTAAGGCTTACTTTGGGTAATATGGAGAAAAAGGCTGAAGATGTGAGGGGACTTAGAATGAAAACAAAGTATTACGCCATTATTGATATTGGGTCGAACACGATGCGGCTCGTTGTGTATGTACGGGATAAGAGCGGTCGCATTAAAGAAAGAGAAAATGTAAAAGTTGTCGCACGTCTAAGAAACTATCTTGATACAGAGGGTGTGCTGAATGAGAACGGAATCAAGACACTGATTAAGACGCTGCAAAGTTTTCAAGAAGTGACGCGCTTTTATGAATTGGAGACAACCACATGCGTTGCGACAGCGACTGTACGTCACGCGAAAAACCAGCAAGACATAGTAGATATAGTAGAGCAGAAGACCGATTTCCGTATCAAAGTATTGTCTGACTATGAAGAAGCTTATCTTGGCTATTTGGCAGTAACAAACAGCACACCATTCCGCGATGGGATTACAATTGACATCGGTGGGGGCAGTACAGAACTCACATATTTTGAAAATAAAGAATTGCGCTTCTATCATAGTTTCCCGTTCGGGGCTTTGTCATTAAAGCGGCAGTTTGTAGCTGGAGAAAAGCCGACTGAAGAGGAACTTAGACAAATTCATGCGTATGTTTGTGAGCAGCTCCGGACGTTGGAGTGGCTGGAAAACAAACAGCTGCCAGTTATCGCCATCGGAGGCAGCGCGCGAAATGTCGTGCAAATGCACCAAGAAGAAGTCGGCTATCCATTAGCAGGTTTGCATCAATACAAGATGACCAAGCAGGATATCGAAAACATAGAAGAAGAGATAGCACCGCTCAGCTTTGCAGAATTGCAAAAAGTCGATGGATTGTCCAAAGACCGAGCTGATATTATTTTGCCGGCTATGCAAGTGTTCCGCTGCTTGCTTGATTATGTAGGCACAAGTGATTTTGTACTAAGCCGAAAAGGGCTTCGGGATGGACTGCTGTTTGAAGTGCTGCATCGCCGAGAAGAAATGACACTGTTTACAGATGTGCTCGAGCGCAGCTTTGATGAATTGGCGAAGGATTTTGAGGTTGATGTGAACAAGGCAGCAGATCGGCAGGAAACAGCACTGCAGCTGGCGAAGCTTGTAGAGAAGCAAGGATTGATAACGCTAACGGACCACGATATCTTCTTAGTGCGATATGCAGCGTATGTGTACAACATTGGCGCGTACATCGATACAGAATCAGGCAACCAGCATTCATTTTATTTACTGGCCAATCGTACAATTGATGGATTGCTGCATAAAGACCGAATAATTTTAGCGCTGCTCGCATCTTTCAAAAATAAATCTTTCTACAACCGAAATGCAGAAGTGTTCCAAACATGGTTCCAGGAAGAAGAACTATCTCATTATCGTTTGCTTGGAGCAGTGATTAAACTAGCAAATAGTTTACATGCGACAAAGCGTAATATCGTATCTGCGATTGATTTGCGGCAAGAAGAGGAGGAACTTATCTTAACAGTTACATGTAAAGAAGATTGGCGCGCGGAAAGCTACCAAGTGGAAAAGCAGAAAAAACACCTTGAAAAGCAGCTGCGCCGCACTATCCAGCTAGCATTCCAAGAAGACGCAACTTCCTATATAAGTTAAACTTTACACAAAATTTACAATTGTTTTACTGCTGGAAGAGACGCAGCTGTTATAATAAAAGCGAAGAATATTGTCGAAAAGTGGTGCGTGGAATTGAGAACAGAGGAACAGTTGCGGGTAGAATTGAACAACCCGAAGTATTACAATAACCGAGAGTTGAGTTGGCTTGCTTTTAATGAACGAGTGCTGGAAGAAGCGCTTGATAAGCGCAACCCTTTGTTGGAGAGACTAAAGTTTCTGTCAATTTTCAGTTCCAATTTGGACGAGTTCATTATGGTGCGCGTAGCGGGTCTGAAGGATCAAGTGAAAGCTGGTTTCAATCGGCCAGAGAATAAAGCTGGCATGACACCGAAGCAGCAGCTCCAGAAAATAGGTGCTAAGGCACATCGTCTTGTAGAAGTACAAAATAATGTTTTTCAAGAGAGCATTATTCCAGAACTGCGTGAGGAAAAGGTGGAGCTGCTCAAGATGGACCAGCTTTCCAGTGCGCAGCTGCTTCGGTTGGAAACATTTTTTGAAGAAGAGATTTTTCCTGTTCTCACACCAATGGCAGTCGATGCCTACCGGCCGTTTCCGATGCTGCTGAACAAGAGCTTGAACTTGGCTGTTTCCTTACTGGATGAAAGAGAGCTTGACCAGGAGAAGCAGCATAAGCGAGCGATTGTACAAGTACCTGCCGTGCTGGATCGGTTTATTCCGCTGGCAGATACAAGCGAAGATGCGCTGCATTTCGTCCTGCTGGAAGATGTGATTAGCTATTATATCTACAAGCTCTTCCGTGGTTATCAAATCAAATCATCCACTGTATTCCGCATTACCCGAAATGCAGATTTGACAATTCATGAAGAGGGAGCTCGTGATCTGTTAAAGGTTATCGAGAAAGAACTGAAAAAGCGTAAATGGGGCGCAGCTGTCCGGCTCGAAATCCCAAAACAGGAATATGACCTTAGCATGGTTAACTTCCTAACGGAGACATTAGACATTCACCGAAAAGATGTCTATGAAATTGATGGACCAATTGACCTTACAAAAATGATGCAGTTTTATAAATTAGTTGCTCCAAAACGAGAACATCTTGTATACGAAATGCTTATTCCACAGCCGCCGGCAGAGATTGAGACAGATGAAAATCTATTTGATGCGATTAATGACCGCGATATTTTCCTGCATCATCCTTACGAGTCATTTGAGCCGATTGTAGATTTTGTGTCCAAAGCAGCCGATGACCCAGATGTGTTGGCAATCAAGCAGACGCTTTACCGAGTGAGCGGTGATTCGCCAATTATTGATGCGTTAAAACGAGCAGCCGAAAAGGGCAAACAAGTGACTGTTTTGTTTGAGCTGAAAGCACGTTTCGATGAAGAGAATAATGTACAATGGGCGAAGGAGCTGGAAAAATCGGGCTGTCATGTTATCTATGGTATGACACATCTGAAAACCCACAGCAAAATAACTTTAGTAGTCCGAAGAAAGCATAACCGAATTGAGCGTTTTGTTCATCTTGGTACGGGTAACTATAATGATCAGACAGCCAAGCTATACACAGATATGGGACTGTTCACTTCGAAACGGAAGATGGGTATTGATGCGACGAATTTCTTTAACTATTTGAGCGGATATACCGAGAAGCCGACGTTCCATCATTTATCGGTAGCACCATTCGACATCCGAGTTGATATTATTAAGATGATTGATGATGAAATCCAGATGCATAAGCGTTATAACAATGGACGCATTATTATGAAAATGAATTCCCTTACGGATAAACCAATTATTCAGAAGCTGTACGAAGCATCGGTTGCGGGTATCCAAATAGATTTGATCATTCGAGGAATTTGCTGTTTACGTCCGGGAATCAAAGGAATCAGTGAAAACATCCGCGTCCGAAGCATTGTTGGCAGATATTTAGAGCATACACGTATTTATTATTTCCATCATAATGGGGAAGAGAAAATTCAGTTGTCTTCAGCAGATATGATGACACGGAATATGGAGAAGCGAGTGGAAATCTTATTCCCAATCTATGACGGTCCGATTAAACGTCGGATTCGCAATATTCTTGATTTAATGCTGCAAGATAACAGCAAAGCGAGAGAGCAAGATGAATTCGGCGTCTATCATTATGTAACGCGAGGGGATAACGAAGAACTGGTAGATAGCCAGATGACCTTATTCGCAGAAGCATATCGGTATATGATGGAGGATGAAGAATAGAAAAACAGGACGCTGATTGCGTCCTGTTTTTACATTTCGACAAAAATTACTGGTAAGTATTGTTATAATGGAATCTAGCAATTTTTATAATAGTCATATGATTCGAACAAGGAGGCAATACATTGAAGGCATTTTTTCTTACATTAGTAAGTATTGTTCTAGTAGCTGTCATTGGTACAGGGGCTTACTTTTTCTTATCAAGTGATGGCGGAAGCAGTGCAGATTCAAAACAGCAGGAGCAGTCGGTTGCTGAGCAGGCAGCAGAGGCAGAGGAACAAGAGGTAGTGGAGATTGAGCCAGCAGAAGAAAGAAAAGAAGCGGGAGCATCACAGTTTACAGAGCTTTCAGGCGATACAAAAGATTTTCTTTCTACCCTAACGTACGAGAACTATGATACATCAGTGGCCTATCAGAATGAAGAGCTCGCCAAACAAATTATTAGCGACCAGCATGCCTATTTGAACGATCTTACCGGATGGGGCCATATTAACAGCGTAGATATTGATTATTTGGCGCAATCGGAAGAATGGAAACAGCTGAAGGAAGATGTAGAGCGTCTGCGCACAGAAGGCTTTGCAGATTCTGAAGCGGTAAACGATATGTGGAATGCAGAAGCCTTCATGCGCATTGCAACGGATAGTGCAGATGTGAACAGCTTGCGCTACGTGCATCGCATCTTTCATGACTTAGATGCAGAAATCAATGGAGCAGACGTGGACAAGATATGGGATGCAACGCGGGCATTCGGTGCAGAGGCTGAGACACAGGAACTGTATGAATATATAAAGGGATGAGCAATCGCAGAAAGAGCAGAAGGTTATACTCCTTCTGCTCTATTTTTGAGTTTACTGGCAAGAAAACGAGTAACAGAAACGGGAGACGTATTAAGCAGTATCTGAATCAGCAGTTTCGGTCAGGAAGCGCAGGCCGGCTATATAGCTGCGACCGCGTTTTTGAACCCATTGGACGCGAACATCACTATCACGGAAACTATTATGGCTTGTGGACAAGCGCAAAATCTGTCCTGGACTTAGTGATCGTCTGAGCTCTACTTGGCAGCCGCTCAAGCTATAATCCACTAAAGTCGTCTCTATCTTGTTATTACTGTCGGGTTGCAAGATGGCTGGTACAGAAATAGTTTCTCGAATACTCTGCCGTTCCGCTTGTTTCGGTGCCGCTTGAGTTTGTCGAAAGAAGCGCGATACCGCACGCCAAAGTGTGGAATTCACATATTCTCGGTTAGAGTAAATATCTGCTGCGTCCACGAACAAAATCTGAACGAGTGAACGGTATTGCTCCTGGGTAACATCCTGAAACGAAATGCCGGCATAATAGCTTGTCCCTTGCTGGGATACCCAATGTTTTCGCAGCTGCACGTCTTGAAGCGGTCCGGCGCATAATGTGAGAGAAGCACCAGCTGAGAGCATATGAGCAGACTTGACATCAAGCAATTCTAAACGAGCGCCATATTCGCTTAAGTCAATAATTCTTGCTGGATAAGAGGCGCCATCAAGTGAATTTTTCACTTGAGCTTCTATTGTGACATCAAAACGCTCGGCTTCTCGGAAACGCGGGCGTTCCACTGCGATAATAAGTGCCATCACAAGTGCAACAGCATTATAGAGCACCCAGAAGATATTGATATATAGCATCTCGACATTATGATACAGCTGAATAGGTGTGAATAAATCAATAACAATCATGACGACACTGACAAGACTCATAGCGAGCAAGATGATATACGGCGTACTCGTGCGCCATAGAAAATGACGTCGGTTATTGAGAATTCCTTTGCGGGTGACATTGAATGTAATTGATTTTCGTAAAAAGATCTCTGTCAGAACAGATAAAGCCATGTAAGGTGCAAGTGCTACTTCATAAACATGACTCCATAATGTTGTTCGTTTGTTGTCTGCCATCCGGCGGAAAGCCAGCTGGGATGACAAAAAGGCCGGCAGCCAATATAACACCAAGGTGGAGAAATCTGTTTGCAAACTATAAATACCAAACAGCAGGAACAACAGCGGAGCAAGTAAGTAGACCATTTTATAAATGCCGAAAAACCAATAATGAATACCATCCATATACAACAGACGCTGCATAAAACTTAGCCCTTTGATTGTAAGTGGGTTCCATTTTCGGATGACTTGGATGTTTCCCCGGCACCAACGGTCACGCTGCTTCAGCAAATCCGCATACGTTTCGGGGGATAACCCAACAGCCAGCGTTTCATTGACAAACACCGTTTTTTGACCTTTTGTTTGCAGCAGCATGCCGGTAGCCATATCTTCGGTAATGACACCTGTTGCGAAACCGCCAATAGCTTCTAAAGCAGAACGGCGGAACAGAGCATTACTGCCAACATACATCGTTGCATTAAATCGGTCTTTGCCTTCTTCCAGACGGCGCATAAAGAAATCCTGTTCGTTCGTGATGTTATCCTCGAAGAATAGGTTATATTGAAATGCGTCGGAGTTGTAAAACACTTGTGGTGCTTGCACGAAGGAGACTTTTTCGTCTGTGAAATAACCGAGAGTCCGCTCCAGAAAATTAGCACGCGGAACCATGTCTGCATCCATTGTGACAATAATCTCGCCATCTGTCTTTTTCATAGCCGCGTTCAAGTTGCCGGCTTTTTGATGCTTGTTGTCTGGGCGGTCTAAATAAGAAGCGCCCAATGATTCTGTCAGCTCGCGAATAGCTGTTCGTCTGCCATCATCACAAACGTAAACGTTCAGCTTGTCCTTCGGGTAGTGCATCATCTGGCTTGCTACTATAGTCCGCTTTAATAGATCGCTTGGCTCATTATAAGTAGCAATATACACATCCACTGTTGGAAGTTCTTCAAAAGCAGACAGCGGAATGGTTTTCCGCTGGAACGGTTTCCAAGACAGAATCGTAAAGACGATGGACTGCAAATACCCGGCCCATTCGGTAATTAACAGTAAAATGCCGACAATCAAGCTGATAATACCAACGGTCGGAAGCGTAAAGGCGGTCCGCCAGATAAGATAAACAAGATTTAACCCTAAAAAGGCTGCCAGCAATACATATTTGGCGAATAGGTGTTTTCGGGCAAATAGATACAAGATAAGTAATACGGCTGTGGAAGCAGCCAGCCAAATGATTTCTGACGTTTGCACCATCCATCACTTCCTTTATTTCTAGTATTTATCGAACATTGCTAGGAATCGAGCCTGTCTTTCTTCTTCCCTTAATTCCTTCTGCTTATGTCATAAGTTATAGAAATAAATTGCGGATGAATAGGAAAATAAGCATAAAAAATAGACTATGCCACGAACGGCAGTAGTCTATCTCCTAAGCTAATTAAAATAACAGCTTCCGTTTTATTGTGTGATAGGCCTTTTTGGGCTGGCTGTTTTCATCAAATAATAATGGCTTCCCATCAGGTGATTCTTTTTCGGTAACCCAGCTATAATTATCGGAAATGCCCCAAACAGTGAATGCTTCACAAGCTGTTGTATCCAGACAGACCTCCATAACATCTCCGTACCGCTCTGCTTGGATATTCTTCGCATCTCCATTGTTGAGATTCTGCAATTTCACATCCATCTCTGTGACAGCTACTTGGAATCCAGCATTCTCAATCCGTTGGAACCATTCTGCGATACGCTCCTTGGAAAAGCGGGGATCAGCTGCGTCTATGTGCATCTGTGTGCCGATGCCATCAATTGGAACGCCTTCTTCTTTCCAAGCACTTAATGCCTCTAGCATAGCTTCTGATTTTTCGTTAGACATCTCTGTGCCAAAGTCATTGTAATAAAGTTTAGCATCGGGGTTGGCTTCGTGCGCCCATTGAAAAGCAAGCGGTATATAATCCGGACCGATTGTACGCAGCCATATATTATCCCGGAGCGTACCATTATCGTGATACGCTTCATTTACAACGTCAAAAGTATCAATGCTGCCTTTATAATGTGTGACGATGCTTTGAATATGCGATTTTAGTATACGTTCAGCTGACGTACGGTCGACGGCTTGTGCTTGTACCCAAGCTGGCAGTGCTTCTCCCCAAACGAGTACATGACCGCGGATTGCAATATCATGCTCCTGAGCCATCTCAACCATTTCATCAACTTTGACGTAATTGAAAGCACCTTCCTCGGGCTGCATGGCATCCATCTTCATTTCATTTTCAATCGTCCAGCTGGAAAATTCAGTCGTTGCAAGGTCTTGGTAGTCTTTATCTTCCATTAGTGCATCATACAGAATGGAAGAGCCAATACGTAAATCTTCATCGTCTGCGAGTTTGCCCAAAGCTTGTCTTTCCATCAAATACCCTCCTAGTGCAATCCCGATTAGAAGGATAACGCTTCCAATCCAGATCCATTTACGCTTCTTCATGAAAAGCCCTCCACATTGGTTCGTCATATGATGTAAATCGAACCATTAATAGGTACATGTTACCGTAAGAACAAACAAGTAAACCAGTCAAGCGGAAATAATAATGCATCTAGTTAATCTTTGTGTAAAACACACAAAACCAGGAGAAATGTTTGTCATTATTGCATATTGTAAGCCTTTTCTTATCCGACTACAATGAACATATAGCACATGTGCAAGTGAATTGGGAGGTGTTACAGTTGGAAGCTTTATCTCGCAATTTTTTCTTGTATTTATCAAAGAACCAGCAGTTGAACAAATTGGCCAGCCAATATGGCATTAAGATGGTAAAAGGAAAAATCGTTGGCGGTGTATCCTTCGATCAAGCCATTCCATTTATACAGGAACAAAACAAAGCCGGCATGAGTGTAACAGTGGATCACCTAGGTGAGTATGTTGACGATCCACTAACGACGCTAGAGCGTACAAGCGGAATTGTCGCAGCGCTAGAGATGATCAAAAAGAAAATCTGGATGCGCATGTTTCATTGAAACTGACCTCGCTTGGGCTGGACATTAGTGAAGAGCTTGTCCGCCTGAACTTGCGCCGGATTTTGACAGCTGCGGATCGTCTCGATGTCATGGTGACGATTGACATGGAAGATGCAACGCGATGTGCGCAAACATTAAGTCTTTTTCAAGAATTGAAGGCTGAGTACCAAAATGTGAGCACTGTCATACAAGCGTATCTTTACCGAAGTGATGAAGATTTGGAGAGCATGCAGCATTTGCAGCCATTCGTTCGCTTAGTGAAAGGCGCCTACAAGGAACGGGTGTCGGTTGCTTTCCAAGAAAAGCGGGACGTTGATGCCAACTATCGTAAATTAATCGCCAAACAGCTGGATAGCGGGAACTATACAGCTATCGCTACGCATGATGAGCAGATGATCTCCTTTGCTAAACATTATGCACTGGAAAAAGGAATAGGAAAAGATAAATTTGAATTTCAAATGCTGTATGGCATGCGGGAGCAGCTGCAGGAAGAGCTCGTCAAGCAAGGCTATAAGGTTCGGATTTACTTGCCTTATGGAGATGACTGGTACGGCTACTTTATGCGCAGGCTGGCAGAGCGGCCAGCAAATATTGCATTTGCATGGAAAGGTATGACCAAAAAATAAACAAAAGGAGCGATCTATCGTGACAACACCTTATAAACACGAACCGTTCACTGATTTTACACAGGAGCAAGAGCAACAGGCTTTCCAAGAGGCACTGAAGCAGGTACAACATGTGATGGGAAACAAGTACCCTCTTGTAATCGACGGCGAAAAGGTAACGACTGATGACAAAATCGTCTCCATTAACCCAGCAGATAAAGAAGAAATAGTTGGGGAAGTGTCGAAAGCTTCTCAAGAACATGCAGAACGTGCCATTGAAGCAGCTGCAACAGCATTTGAAACATGGCGTTATACAAAAGCAGAAGAGCGTGCGCACATTCTCATGCGAGCGGCAGCCATCGTTCGCCGTAAGAAACATTATTTCTCAGCGCTGCTTGTGAAGGAAGCCGGCAAGCCTTGGAAAGAGGCAGATGCCGACACAGCCGAAGCAATTGACTTTATGGAATATTACGCCCGTCAGATGATGGAGCTTGCACCGGGCAAAGAGATTCTCTCTCGTGAGGGAGAATCGAACCGCTATATTTATACGCCGACTGGTGTTACAGTCGTTATTTCGCCGTGGAACTTCTTGTTCGCAATCATGGCAGGAACAACCGTTGCACCACTCGTAACAGGTAACACCGTTGTCTTGAAGCCGGCAAGTGCTACACCAGTTATTGCGGCACAGTTTGTCGAAGTACTGGAGCAAGCAGGTGTGCCGAAGGGCGTTATCAATTTTGTGCCAGGAAGCGGCTCCGAAGTGGGCGATTATTTAGTAGAGCATCCGAAAACAAGTATCATTACCTTCACTGGATCACGTGATGTTGGCACACGTATTATTGAAAAAGCAGCCAAAGTGCAGCCAGGACAGCAGCATTTAAAACAAGTTATCGCAGAAATGGGCGGAAAAGATACAATTGTTGTGGATGAAGATGCAGATATTGAACTAGCAGCAGATGCCATTGCTGTATCAGCATTTGGATTCGCCGGTCAAAAATGCTCGGCTGGCTCACGAGCGGTTGTGCATGAAAAAGTATATGACGCTGTGCTGGAGCGCGTCATCGAAATTACGGAGTCTCGTATTACGGCAGCTCCGGAAAGTGCCGATGTGTACATGGGTCCAGTCATTGATCAAGCTTCCTTTGATAAAATTACAGATTATATCGAAGTCGGCAAAGAAGAAGGAAAGCTTGTCAGCGGCGGATCCAGTGACAACAGTAAAGGCTTCTTTATCCAGCCCACCATTTTCGCTGACTTGTCACCAACATCCCGTTTGATGCAAGAAGAAATCTTCGGACCAGTACTAGGATTCTCAAAAGCAGCCAGCTTTGAAGAAGCCATTGATATAGCAAACAACACAGAGTATGGCTTGACTGGGGCGGTGATCACAAATAACCGCGACCACATCGAATACGCCAAACAACGATTCCACGTCGGCAACCTATACTTCAACCGCAACTGCACCGGCGCCATCGTAGGCTACCACCCATTCGGCGGCTTCAAAATGTCAGGCACCGACTCCAAAGCCGGCGGCCCAGACTACCTACAGCTTCATATGCTAGCAAAGACAGTCAGTGAAATGTACTAAGAAAAGCGGAAAAGACCGTTTAGAAACGAAGCGGTAAGCAAGGGAGCCCGGAGTGGGTGAATTTCCCACATAGGGATTCATTGCTTACAGCGCAGTTTCTGGTCTTTGCAGCTAGACATGAAGAAAAGCGGAGAAAACCGTTTAGAAACGGAGGAATAAGCGAGGGAGCCCGGAGTGGGTGAATTTCCCCACATAGGGATTCATCGCTTATACCGCAGTTTCTGGTTTTCGGAGCTAGACATCAAAGAAAAGCGAAAGAAGCCGGTTAGGAACGTAAGGATAAGCGAAAAAGCCCGGAGTAAGGTGAATTTCCTTACGCAGGGATTTAGCGCTTATCCTATAGTTCCTGGCTTCTGTAGCTGGACAATAAGAAAAGCGGAAAAGACCGCTCCGTTTTTGGTTTTCGGAGCTATAAAGAACATCACCAAATCAAACCTGTCCAAAAACGAGGAAAGCGTGCCCAATAGGCACGCTTTTTTCGAGGATATAAAAAAAGAAGGAAGATAGAGGAGAAGGAATTAACCGTCTAGCTCTTCTTCGTTCTCTGGATCATTACTCAATCTTGTGAGCCAATCTCTGAATTCGGCATCGTCTTTGCAATGGATTACTTTCGGTGTTTCGTCTAATTTGCTTTTCATTTCTATTCTCTCCTTTTCGTGGTGTCACCCTTGATTATACCCGGGGTAGGATATATTGAAACCAATTTTACAGACTCTTCATCAATCTAACAAACACTTTGTAAACTTATCTTACATACAATTTTTTTGACTGTGACTTTACAAACCAGGAGTGCTTGTTGTATGATGTAAATCGTAACCGTTACGAATTATAAATGTGAGGTGTAACATGACGGACGAGCAAAAGAAAATACCAGTCAGCATTATTACTGGGTTTCTTGGTTCTGGAAAGACGACGTTAGTAAATCGAATTTTGCGTGATGTGCGCAGCAGCAATACAGCAGTCATTATCAATGAGTTCGGTGCGACCGGCATTGATGGTAAATTTGTCGAAGAAACAAAAGAAGAGATTATTGAAATCAACAACGGCTGTATTTGCTGTAATGTGCGTGGTGACTTGATTAGAATACTCAAAGATTTGCTTGTACGTGCACATAAAGAAGGAACACAGCTGCAAAGGGTAGTAATAGAAACAACCGGATTAGCCAATCCAGCTCCTGTGATACAAACATTTCTTATGGATGATGTGATGCGCTATTGGTTTGAGATTGATTGTGTGAGTACGGTAGTAGATAGCTTGCATATAGACGGGCAGCTTTCCGAACATGAAATTGCTCGGGAACAAATTGCATTTGCCGATCAAATTATTTTGAATAAGCAAGATCTTATTTCACAAGACAAACGCAATGCATTGATTGTGCGAATGCAGCAAATGAACCCAGAAGCTGAGATATTTAACGTCCAAGATAGTGAGGTACCGTTAGATAAACTGCTGCATGTGTACAGTTTTTCACTCGATCATACGCTTCGTATTCGTCCTGATTTTCTCGAGCAGCACCACCATCATCATCATGACGATATCCAGGCAATCGTATTAAGAGACGATCGTCCACTGGATGCCAAACGTTTGGATATGTGGTTTTCGTATTTGGTACAGGTAAAGGGTGAAAGTCTTTTCCGGTATAAAGGGATTCTTCATGTGGCAGGAGAGAAGCGCCGGGTTTTGTTCCAAGGTGTACATATGCTTTTTGCCAGCACTATAGATCGGGAGTGGAAGCAAGGAGAAATGAAGCAAAACGAGCTTGTTTTTATCGGCAAGGATTTGAATGAGGAAGAATTGCGGACAGGATTTGCGTTTTGTCTTGGTGAGGTGGACAAGTTTCAATCTAAAGGTGCTTGAACAGGTAAAAAAATTTAGCTGATTTTAAATCGTAATTATTACATATTGAGGTGAAGATATGAAAAAGAAAATCCCCGTGACTGTGCTGAGCGGCTATTTAGGTGCTGGCAAAACCACATTGCTGAATCATGTGCTGCATAACCGTGATGGATTAAAAGTAGCGGTGATTGTAAACGACATGAGTGAAATCAATATTGATGCTGGTTTAGTGGAGAATGAAGGCACGTTGTCACGTGTTGATGAGCAGCTAGTCGAGATGTCAAATGGCTGCATCTGCTGTACGTTACGTGATGATTTACTCGTTGAGGTAGAAAAGCTGGCGAAAGACGGCAAGTTCGACTATATCTTGATTGAATCTAGCGGGATAAGTGAGCCGGTACCAGTTGCGCAGACATTTTCGTATATTGATGAACAGTCGAACATCAACCTGTCCGATTTTACGACACTGGATACGATGGTAACAGTAGTGGATGCCAATCGTTTTTGGCATGATTTTGGTTCTGGTGAGAGCCTGCTGGATCGGCAGCAGGAGGTTGCAGAAAACGATGAACGAGAAATTGCTGATTTGCTGCTCGATCAAATCGAATTTTGTAATGTATTAATTTTAAACAAATGCGATTTAGTAGAAGCAGAACAACTTAAACAATTGAAACATGTTCTGCGTCTATTACAGCCAGAAGCAAAGATTATGGAAACAACCCACGGGCAAATCGACCCGAAAGAGATTTTGTTTACAGCATCCTTTGATTTTGACAAAGTCAGTGCTTCCGCTGGTTGGCTGAAAGAGCTAGAAAATGGGCCAGAGCAGCATACGCCAGAAACCGAAGAATATGGGATTGGATCATTTACTTACATCCGTCAACATCCGTTCCACTCCCAGCGTTTTATGCACTTTGTCGAGACAATGCCGGAGAACATCGTCCGGTCGAAAGGCATTACATGGTGTGCGACTCGCAATCAATTTGCTTTGCTGCTCTCTCAGGCAGGACCAGCAGCAAATATAGAGCCGGTTTCTTACTGGGTGGCGACGCTGGATAAAGACCGGCAAGCATTTTTACGTCGGGAAAATCCTTCGTTGGATAAAGTCTGGCATCCAACATATGGCGACCGCATGACACAGCTTGTTTTCATCGGAACCGATTTGGACCAGCAAGCGATCACAGAAGAATTAGACCGTTGTTTACTGACTGAAACCGAACTTGCCAGTGATTGGTCACAGCTGCAAGACCCATTTCAATGGAACATCCAAACCGCAAACTAATTTAGGAGGAATAACAATGGCTAAAAAATCAAAAGTGGCAAAAGAGAAGCAGCGACAAGAATTGGTAGCAAAATACGCCGAGCTGCGCAGAGAGTTAAAAGCAAAGGGAGATTATGAAGCATTGCGAAAGCTTCCTCGTGATTCCTCTCCAACCAGATTAAAAAGTCGCTGTGAAATATCCGGACGTCCGCGCGGCTACATGCGTAAATTTGGGATGAGTCGAATTAAATTTCGTGAGTATGCACATAAAGGGCAAATTCCGGGCGTGAAGAAGGCGAGCTGGTAACACATGAAACAGAACATACCTGTAACCGTGCTGAGCGGTTATTTAGGGGCAGGTAAGACGACCCTGTTAAATCATTTGCTTTCTAATAAGCAAAACGTAAAAATAGGTGTGCTCGTCAATGATATGAGTGAAATCAATATTGATGCACAGCTCGTAGAACAAGGTGGGCTGAAGCGTACAGATGAAAAACTGATTCAGCTGGAAAACGGCTGCATCTGCTGTACCTTGAGAGAGGATTTAATTGTCGAGATTGATAAACTGGCAGATTTGGATATTGATTATATTATTGTTGAGTCTACGGGAATTTCTGAACCTATTCCTGTCGCGCAAAGCTTTACGCTGCAAGAGGATATGCTAGGCATTGATTTGTCTGCCAAAACCCGTCTGGATACGATGGTAACAGTTGTGGACGCGGGCAGTTTCTGGCATGACTATCAATCAGGAGAAACATTACTAGATCGACAGCAAGAAGCAGTCGAAGAAGACGAGCGGGAGATTTCCGACTTGCTGCTTGATCAGATTGAATTTGCCGATGTCATTTTGCTAAATAAGATTGATCAGCTAGAACAGAAGAAAGTTAACGAGCTGTACAGCTTGCTTCACACATTGAATCCAGACGCAGCCATCCACCAAACAACATACGGCAAAATTAGCCCTGAACTGGTGCTTAATACCAACACTTTCTCCTTTGAAAAAGCAAGTCAGTCTGCCGGCTGGATTAAGGAACTGAACAATGAACATATTCCGGAGACAGAAGAGTATGGTATTGCATCTTTTGTTTATCGAAGCAGACGTCCGTTTCACCCAGAACGCTGGATGAAATGGCTGGAGCAATGGCCAGCAGAAGTGGTGCGATCAAAAGGCTTTTTCTGGCTGGCATCACGCCCGGACATGAGCGGTTTACTATCACAAGCTGGCCAGTCACTGACGTTGGAAGCTGCCGGTCCCTGGGTGGTGACGTACGCGGAAGAAGAACAAAAACAGCTGCGTGCAGAGGATCCCGATTTGGATAGCAGGTGGCATCCTGACTATGGAGACAGAATGACGGAGATTGTGTTTATCGGCATGAAGATGAATGAAGAGAAAATGACCCACGAGCTAGATTTGTGTTTAGTAACAGATGAGGAAATGAAGCAAGATTTCACAGCATTAGAAGATCCGCTGCCTGCTTTTGTTTAGCAGTTTTTGTTTACAAGGTCATGAGCGGAACCTCCGTATAATAGGGTATAAGTAATGACTTGCTATTATCTGAGACTGGAGGTTTCAAAGTGACCATAAAAGATAAAAACCTTGCCCAAATTGACGGCAAGACGACGTTAATAGGATTGCTTGCGTCCCCGATTGGGCATAGTATAACACCTGCCATGCATAATTTAGGCTACACCATCAGTGGTCTGAATTATGCGTATTTGGCTTTTGATGTTGGAACGGAAGGTTTGCAAGCTTCTGTAAAAGGTATGAAAGCGTTAGGTGCAGCAGGCTTTAATGTATCCATGCCGAATAAAATAGCAATCATGCAGTATTTGGACGAGCTGGATGATTCGGCAAGACTGGCTCGTGCCAGCAATACAGTTGTTCATCAAGATGGAAAATTGATTGGCTATAATACGGATGGCCTTGGATATGTGATGAATTTAAAAGAACAGTGTGTACCGCTGGAAGGGATAAAGGTAACACTTGTAGGATCCGGCGGTGTGGCAGCTCCAATCGCCATTCAATTAGTACAAGCAGGAATTAAAGAACTAAGTGTATTTGCCAGACAAGATAATCTTTTTGCAAATGCAAAAGAGAATGTGGCGTTTATCAATAGGGAGATGAAAGCGTACGGTGTAACGGCTAATGTATTTCCATTTGAAGATAAAAACGCACTTCGAAACGAAATCTCGGAAAGTACGCTGCTCACAAATGCAACAAGCCTAGGGATGAAGCCACACGATAACTTTAGTATCTTGGATGGCATGCTAGATGTACTGCGTGACGACTTGACGGTAAGTGATGTCGTTTACAACCCGATAAGAACCAAATTGCTCGCACAAGCAGAAGCAGCTGGAGCTAAAGCTATCAACGGCTTAGGCATGGTTCTTTGGCAAGGCGCATTAGCGTATAAGTTATTTACAGGAGAAGACATGCCGGTGGAACAAATTCGGAAGATAATGTTCGGAGACAAATGATAAAAAACAAGGTTAATTCATCCTGAAAGCGAACGATTCATACATGCCTACTGTTTTACTGCATTCCTCCGACGGCCGCTGCCTCTTCAACTCTTGCTGTTACCGTTGGACAGGTATAGCAATTGAAGTAAGAGACCGACAAGAAAATCGCTTCTTATTTTCGAGGAGTCTACGTATTTTACCTCCCCGAGTGAAGGTATCACATAACAAAAAACAGCGTAGGAAATACACGGAGACTCACCAGCCGCCCGCAGGAAAGCGGAGTGTATTTCCGAAGCGATGCTCTCATCTTCGTTTCCAATGCAAATGCAAAAAATCCAAACAATGCTGCTATAATTGCAGTATTGTTTGGATTTTTATAGATCTCTTTTATGACAATTTAAACTGCTGCAGCTGCTCTTGCAGCGTATTAGAATCTGCTTCTAACTTCTCTGCCAGTTCTTTCAATTGTTCCATAGAGTGACTTTGATCCGCTACAGAAGCCGTTATTTCTTCTGTGCCGGCTGCCGTTTCCTGGCTGATTGCTGCAATTTCACCCGTATTGGTAGCAAGCGTTGCTTCTCGCTCCATCATGGATTTCATTTCTTCCTTCGTTTGAGCAGTCAGCTCCATATTGTGGGTGATTGCCTCTTGGATCTGAATAAAGATTTCTTTTGTACTATTAACAGCCGTTTCTTGTCCTCTTACTACATCACCTGTTTTAGAGGCAAATGCTGCTGTCTCGGCTGTTTCTGATTGAATCTCTTGTACGATGCTTGCAATATCTCGCAATGCTGTTTCCGTTTGTTCAGCTAGTTTGCGAACTTCATCTGCTACAACAGCGAAGCCTTTGCCGCTTTCGCCAGCACGCGCTGCTTCAATTGCTGCATTAAGAGCGAGCAAGTTCGTTTGTCCAGCGATGTCGGTAATAGTATTCACAATACCGCCAATATTGCTGGATTTTTGCTGCAGACTTTTGACTGCTGCTTCGATCTTACCAGTAGCTTCAATTGCATCCTTCGATTGCTCAATCAAGTCTTGCATCTGTGATCCGCCTACTTTAGCGGATTCTGTCATGACAAGCGCTTCTTCATACACTTGCTGATTGTGTGCATCTACTAGTTTGATATTCTGAGATAGAGCCTCTGTTGCAACAGCATTGCGTTCCATAATTTCTGCTAAGCTTTGTGTTCCAGCAGAAATCTCTTCCATTGTTGCTGCTACTTCACTAGACGTTGCGGCGTTTTCTTCGGCATTAGCAGACAAAGCTTGGGATGCAGATTGAACATTTGCAGAAATCTCCGTGTTATGGTGCATCATGTCGTGTATGTTGCCTATCATTGTGTTAAAGCTGTTTGATAGATCGCCAATCTCATCATTTGATTTTGTTTCCATTCGAACAGTCAGGTCACCATCTTCTACATGCTTCATTTTATCTCGAAGTACTTGAATTGGTCGTACGACAGAGTTAACAACGAAGAAGGTAACAAGAATTGCTATAGCAAGAACGACGAGTACAGTGATTAAAAGAGGCAGGATGATCCCGCTCGCTAAGTCGCTGAATTCTTTTGTCGGAACAATTGCTGCAATTGTCCAACCAGTACGGTCATTCGTTGTGAAGGCTAATGCGCGATCTTCGCCTTCGAATTCATAATGGACAATTCCAGAGCGACCTGAAGCCATCATTTTTTCCCAGAACTCATTTTCCGTCGCATCTGTTCCTAGATACTCTTCATTCGGATGAGATAGGAAGTGACCTGATGAATCAAAAGCAACAGCATAGCCTGTCTCTGCTACTTGCACTTGCTCGGTAAGCTCTTTTAATGAAGAAAGTCTAAATTCAACAATCAGCATTCCTTTTAACTCGTTGTTATTGTCAAAGATAGGCTGTACTGCATCGACAACTTGTTCGCCGGTGGTTGTTGATACATATGGGTCAGTGTAGCCGGGGTTTTCTTGTAACTCTAAACCAAGTTTATACCATGGCCGTGTTGTTGGGTCGAAATCCTCCGGAAGAGTAGCTTCTGGATAAGATAGCATTTCACCTTCCATTGGCTGATAGAAAATGGATTCGATATTGTCATTATCTTTTGCATAACTTTCGAATGTTGCACCCAATCGGTCCATATTGTTATTTCGTAGTGATTGCATCTTACTAATGCTGTCCAGACTATTTTCTATATTCTCAAGGAATAAGTCATAAATACTGTTTAGCTGTACAACCGTTTGATCTTTCATTTGTTCTGTTTGAGATTCCAACATCGTCGTGCGGCTGAATTGGTAACCGAAGTAGGCGGTTACGAGTCCTGATAAAATAAACATCGCAACAATCGGGTAAATGATTTTGCGTAAAATTTTTCGGGTAAAGAAATTACCTCTCTTTTTTGTTTCTTCCATATCTATACTTTATTCCTCTCTGTGCTGTATTACTGGCTACACATTATTATCGGTAGGAAGAAGGGATTATGTAGTACATTTTAGCTATAAATTTTATAAAACAAGAAGATAACGCTTTCTAATTAAATTTAGTAATAATATTTATATATCACATGGAAAAATTGGAAGAGACTAGGCAAAATGTATGGAGTCCGTTATGATAGAAGAAAATGCTTAGGGGAAATGAGTTATGGAGTTATTCGATCGTGTTTTATCCATCAACGATTTGGATGCTGTCATCGATTTACTAAGCTTTGAGCTGGAAAGACCAGTGATCGTTGAGAGTGCTGATTATACGCTGCTAGCGTACAATTCGCACTATGTACATCATTTTGATGATGCAAATCAGCAGACAATATTCACAAAGAAGTGGACACTGCCTATTTATGAAAGATTTATTGAAGCGGGGATCGTTAACAAGCTGAAAACTTACGAACGTCCTTTCACTGTTTTAGCGATGCCGGAGATTGGGTTAAATACTAGGATTGTGGTAAGCGCAAAGCATGAAGAACGTGTCATGGGTTATGTCTGGATTCAGGAGATGGAGCAGCCGTTGTCTGCATCAGATGTTAATTTTCTTTACGAGATTTCTTTCCATATCGGTCGGCTCATCTATGACATCCAAAAATCGAAGCTGAAGCAGGAGGAAAAGAAGGATCAATTTTATCGAAATATTTTCAATAATTTGTATAAGCGCTCTTCTGATTTAGAATGGGGGGCAAAGGAGTTTGGTGTCGTCCTGCCAGATTATTTTGCTGTTGCGGCTGTTGAACTGCCGCAATGGGATGAGAAGCTGCTGTATGATTTGCAGCAAGTCGCACAAACATCGCTTCAGCTAGAGGATAAATTACATCATGTGCTGATTAAGGATGATACATTACTAATCGTTCATGGCGGTAAGCAAGCTGATGCACCAATCGAAACATTAGCCAGAGAAGTCATTCAAAGGATTCGCGATTATGCGAAGGACAAAGGAGCTTGTATTCTTAGCGGTGTCGGCAGTGTTTACCAAGATTCAATTGATATGTTAACGAGCGCCGCACAAGCTAGAGAAGTAATTCAAGCGATAAAACTCACGCATCGGCCAGTACCGTTGTATTATAAGGATTTGCATGTTTGCCGTTATCTGCAAGCCATTGCCGATAAAAACAAGGAACTTGGCTATGAAAGCGAAGATTTAAAAAAGATACGAAGACTTGATCCGAATGATAAAAAAGAATTGTTCAAGACGCTGGAACTATACTTGCTGCATAACTGTAAAATCAAGCCAACTGCGGCAGCGCTCTTTGTTCATCCAAACACAGTCAACTACCGAATCAATCAAATCAATGAAGCGCTTCAGCTGGATATGACAGACGTGATGCAGAAATTTCAACTGCTGCTGGATTTGATGACCAGAGGGAAGGATTGATTTAGAACTGTTTTAAAAGGGCATAATATGAATCTTGTTTTATCTATAAAAAATCCAAACACTACTGCAGTTAATAGCAGAAGAGTTTGGATTTTTTGCATCATGAAAACTTGAACTCCTATTTCCGTTGTACGGCTTACTTTTCATAATAGACTTCAAAAGTGCTAGCAGAAAGAAGCAATGATGAGAGGTACTAGAATGCCAATGTTTTCTCGTTGCAACATCATCCCTCCTGAAGAACGGAAGCGCTTGCTCTTTTATAGATGCTGTTTTACTGAAAGTCATTTGATAGAGATAACGTTCCATGCGTACTATTAGCAGATACTCCCGCACTTTTTCATGTGACCTGTCCTGTTTCCGAAGGGTCACATTTTTGTTGCAGCGATTGCATTCCGAACTTTTTCTACGGATGCTTGGGCTTTGTCTTTTTGGCGCATAATAACTGCGACATACAAAGCATCAATAATACTTAGCTGTGCAATGCGGGAAGCAAGTGCTTCCGATCGGTAAGCTGTTTCTTCGGAGCTTGTATGTAATGCAACGTCTACTTGCTGGCCGATAGGCGATTTTGGAAAGCCGGTAATGGCGATTGTTTTGGCTCCGGATTTCTTCACTGTTTGAAGCAGTTGATAAGCGTCTTTGCTGGCACCTGAATGAGAAAAGATAAAAGCGACATCTTCAGCAGACAGCTGGGAAGCAGACATCAGCTGCAAATGACCATCAGGAAAGGCGAAAGCAGGTACGCCTGAGCGGACAAATTTATGGTACGCATCCATTGCGACCGTATTGGACCCGCCAAAGCCATAAAACTCTACTCTATTGGCATGAAGTAGCAGTTCGGCTGCCTGTTCAAGCTCCTTTTCACCGAGTACTTGCAACGTGTTTTCCAACGTTCGTATATTGGATTGAAAAATTTTTTCAGCTACCATTCTTGCGTCATCACTGTCTGTAATATCTTCATGCAGCATGTCATTCGGTGCCATAATTTCAGGCGCTAATGCAATTTTTAATGCTTGATAGCCCTTGTAACCGATGCGCTTACAAAAACGGGATACTGTAGCATCTGCTACATCTAAGTGGTCGGCTACTTGGCTAATTGTCTGGTGTACGATTGTTTCGGGCTGTTTGAGTATGAAATCGGCTATCTTTTTTTCTTTATCACTTAGTCTCGGGTAGTGAGAGCGAATGCCCGCTAAACCTTGCTGTGCCAAGAAAATCAGCTCGCTTTCGTCTTAATTGTTAGGAGTAGTATAGCATTAATTTACTGTAATCGCTTGCAATATGAAAATTATTTTCTTATTATGGTATCATAAATTGAAAATTATTTTGAAGGAGCATATATATCATGCATATTGGATTAATCGGTCTTGGAAAAATGGGATTCAATCTTGGTTTGAACTTGCTAGACAATAATTTTGAGATTGTTGCTTTTGATGTAAATGAAGAAGCGCGCACAAAATTTGCTGAGACAAAGGGAGAAGCAGCTGCTTCTTTGAAAGAATTAGCGGATAAGCTGCCAAGCCCGAAGATAATCTGGTCAATGGTTCCTGCTGGAGAAATCACGGAAAAAGTGCTGGAAGAGCTAAAGGGGTATCTATCGGAAGGAGATATTCTGATGGACGGCGGAAACTCCAACTACAAAGAATCGGTAGAACGTGCAAAAGCTTTTGCTGAACATGGTATTCATTTCTTTGATGTAGGGACAAGCGGCGGAACAGATGGAGCGCGTCATGGCGTGTGCACGATGATTGGCGGAGACGCAGAAGTGTTCAAAACAATTGAACCAATCTTCCAAGCAATCAGTGTGGAAAATGGCTATCATTACGCTGGCAAAAGCGGAAGCGGCCACTTTTTGAAAATGGTCCACAACGGCGTGGAATACGGCATGATGCAGTCGATTGCAGAAGGCTTTGAAGTACTAGAAAAAAGTGATTTTGACTTTGATTATGAGCATGTTGCGAAAGTGTGGAACAACGGTTCAGTTATTCGCTCTTGGCTGATGGAACTCGTTGAATCCGCATTTAGCAAAGATCCGAATCTTGATGCCATTCGCGGTGTGATGCATTCTTCTGGTGAAGGTAAATGGACAGTCGAAACAGCACTTGAGCTGCAAGCAGCAACACCTGTAATCGCGATGTCACTTATGATGCGCTATCGCTCATTAGATGAAGATACGTTCTCTGGAAAAGTAGTCGCAGCATTGCGAAATGAATTCGGCGGTCACGCAGTGGTGAAACGCTAACAAAAGGGGAGGGGAAGAAGTTGCAAGCTTCCTATATGATCGGCGTAGATATGGGGACGACGAGTACGAAGGCCGTCCTGTTCACAACAACTGGTGAAGTAATTGCAAAGGAAGGTATCGAATATCCGTTGCATTCGCCAACAGCGGAAACAGCTGAGCAAGATCCGGAAGTAATATACCAAGCTGTCATTTCCACCATTCAAGATACAATCCGTATTAGCGGCGTGGACCCGGCAGCGATACGCTGCATTTCCTTTAGTTCTGCCATGCATAGCGTGATTGCTGTCGATGCCAACCATAAACCGCTCACAGCATGTATCACCTGGGCTGATAACCGAGCAACAAAATGGACGGAGCAAATCAAGGAAGAAACAGACAGTCATCGTATTTATGAGCGTACTGGCACACCGATTCACCCAATGGCGCCACTGTCGAAGCTGCGCTGGCTAAAAGAAGAGCACCCAGTGGTTTTCGAACAAACAGCTAAATTCATTTCCATAAAAGAATATGTGTTCTTCAAGCTATTCGGCAGCTATAAAGTCGATTATTCAATTGCTTCTGCAACAGGCATGTTCAACTTGGAGAAGCTCGCTTGGGATGAGGAAGCGCTAGCAGTTGCTGGTGTTACCGCCAATCAGCTATCCGAACCGGTATCAACGACGTATCAATTCGTCGGTCTGACAGAACAGATGGCAGAAGAACTCGGCGTGCTGCGGCAAACGCCGTTCATCGTCGGGGCAAGTGACGGTGTTTTGTCCAATCTTGGGGTAGGTGCAGTAGAAGAAGGCGTTGTAGCCGTCACCATCGGAACAAGCGGAGCTATTCGAGCCGTTACAGACAAGCCTACAACAGATCCAAAGGGCCGTATCTTTTGTTATGCGCTGACAGAGAATCATTGGGTCGTTGGCGGTCCGGTCAATAATGGCGGTGTTGTACTTCGTTGGGTACGTGATGAGCTAGGTGCAGCCGAAACGGAAACGGCGGCACGGCTCGGTATTGATCCGTATGAAGTGCTCACCCAGATTGCATCACTCGTAAAACCAGGATCAGATGGCTTGTTATTCCACCCTTATTTAGCCGGAGAGCGCGCCCCGCTTTGGGATGCGAATGCCCGCGGTTCCTTCTTTGGACTGGGACTGCATCATAAGAAAGAGCATATGATCCGTGCAGTTCTGGAAGGTGTTTTATTCAATCTTTACTCAGTACTGTTAGCGTTGACCGAATTGACAGGCAGTCCGAAAAAGATTCAAGCAACTGGCGGTTTCGCGCGTTCTAGCATGTGGAGACAAATGATGGCCGATATCTTTAACCAAGATGTGCATATTCCGGAAAGCTATGAAAGCTCTTGTCTCGGAGCGGCAGTACTTGGTTTGTACAGCCTCGGTGATATCGATTCATTTGCTGTTGTCAATGACATGATTGGACACACACACCACCATACGCCAAATCCAGAATGTGTAGATGTTTATCAAGAGCTGATGAGCATTTATATTCAGTTGTCTCGGACTTTCGAAACAGAATATGCACGAATTGCTGATTTCCAGCGGAGAATGCTGCAATAATGCGGCTTTCTCTGCTTTAAGGCATGAAAGCGCTTATACAACAGAGAAGAGGGGAAAACGAGATGGATATCTATCTTTTATCTATGACTTTATTAGCTATCATTATCGTTATTATTGGTGTTACGGTTTTCAAATGGCATGCGTTTATCAGCTTAACGGTTGCAAGTCTTTTCCTGGCCATTACGGCAGGTCTTTCATTTGATGAAATTGTAAAAGCTTATGAAACCGGAGTCGGCGGCGTGCTTGGCCACCTTGTCGGCATTCTGGCATTAGGAACAATACTTGGTAAGATGATGGCCGATTCTGGCGCTGGTAATCAAGTAGCGAATTTCTTTGTCGAGAAGTTTGGACCAAAAAGATTGCCGTGGGCTATGTTCTTAGCCGGTTTTATTATTGGAATCCCGGTCTTTTTTGAAGTAGGTATCTTAATCGTACTACCGCTGGTGATTAGTATTTATAAAACGACCAAGCAAAACATTTTGCTGATTTCTTTGCCGGTCATAGCGGGTCTTTCAATCGTGCACGGCCTTGTGCCTCCGCATCCAGGAGCGCTTGCCGCAATTAGTATTTATGAAGCAGATCTAGGCATGGTGTTATTGTATTCCCTTATTATTGCGATACCAGCTGGTATTCTTGGAGGTCCGGTATTTGCAAAATGGGTGCAAAAGCGAGTTATTCCGCAAGGCGAGCCGAATCTCATTAAAGTGACGCAGCCGGAGAGCATGCCGGGAACAGGCATTAGTTTCTTTGTTATTTTGCTGCCGGTGTTACTCATGATTTTGTCAGCGATTGGTCCGTATTTGCGGTGGCTGCCTAATTTGGCTGAAGAACTGCTCGTTTTCATTGGAAGTCCATTAGTAGCATTATTGGTTGCTGTCTTTTTCGCTTATTATCTCCTTGGCTTCCGTCAGGGAATGGACCGCGATCGATTAAAGAAAATGACAGAAGAGTGCATCTTGCCTGTCGGTTCTATCATCTTAATTATCGGAGCTGGCGGCGGATTCAAGCAAGTACTCATCGACAGTGGTGTTGGTGACACAATCGCCCAAATGTCGACGAATTTATCTCTTTCTCCAATTGTGCTAGCATTTCTTGTTGCTGGTCTGATTCGGGTCGCAACTGGATCTGCAACGGTGGCGCTGACAACAGCTGCAGGCATTGTATCGCCAATCATTACGCATATGAGCGGTGTGAATTTGGAGTTGCTAGTTATTGCAACGGGCGCAGGTTCTCTTATGTTATCTCATGTCAATGACGCCGGTTTCTGGATGGTCAAAGAATACTTGGGCTTAACGGTGAAAGAGACATTCCGCACATGGACCGTGCTGGAAACGATTCTCGCATTTGTTGCTTTTGGCGGCGTATTGATTATGGATCTCTTTGTTTAATGCATATCTAGTAAACGATACAGAGAAAATCGAATTTCGGTTTTCTCTGTTTTTTATGCCTTCATGCAGATAAGGTCTTTGCTAATTGTCGAAAGAAAGCATATGATAGCTTCATGAACTTTATAGGTTCTCATTATCTTGGAAGGTGATCACATCATGAAACGATTATATTTTCTGACGATCCTGCCTTTTGTCGGGATGTTAGGATTTCTTCCTCTCGTGAACAGAGTGGAGCCATTTGTACTGTCCATGCCGTTTGTTATGTTTTGGATTGTTTTATGGACTGTACTTACTAGTATTATTCTGGCTGTTATCTACAAGCTGGACCCACGAAATAAAGAGGATGAAGAACAATGAATAGTGCACTTATTATCATATTAGGATTTCTGCTGTTAGCTGTTTTCTTAGGCATTCGATCTACCAAAGGAAAACAGATGGACCTCGAGCAATGGACAGTCGGTGGAAGAGGGTTTAGTGCTATCTTCGTCTTCTTGCTCATGGCAGGAGAGATATATACAACGTTCTCTTTCCTTGGCGGCAGCGGCTGGGCATACGGAAAAGGAGCACCAGCATTATATGTACTAATGTATATCTGTTTGTCGTATGTTGTCTCGTACTGGCTGTTACCGGTCATTTGGCGGTATGCAAAAGAACACAAGCTGGTGTCACAGTCTGACTTTTTTGTGAAAAAATACAACAGCCCGTATCTTGGCGTGCTCGTTGCATTAGTTGGCGTTATCGGCATGATACCTGTTATCGTCGTACAGCTAAAGGGCTTAGGAATTATCGTGTCCCAAGCTTCGTACGGCGCTATTTCCATGGAAACAGCTGTATGGATTGGCGCCATCAGTTTAACGATTTACGTCATGCTTTCCGGCGTGCACGGATCAGCATGGACTGCGTTGATTAAAGATATTGTAATGGTCGTTGTTATTTGTTTTCTTGGTATCTATTTGCCGTTACATTATTTTGGCGGCTTTCAGCCAATGTTCGAAGCGGTTCACACAGCCAATCCAGACTTCCTGCGGTTCCCGGATGATGGCAACAGCGTCACTTGGGTTATTTCGACCGTCTTGCTGCTTGTTTTAGGATTTTACATGTGGCCGCAAGTATTCAGTTCGACGTACACGGCGAAAAATGCACGTGTATTCCGAAAAAACGCGATCATCAGCCCGCTGTATACACTCATGCTTTTGTTCGTCTTTTTCGTAGGAACCGCCGCCATTTTAACAGTGCCTGGATTGGAAGGAGAAGATGTGGATCTTGCCTTAATCCGGATTTCTATGGAAACCTTTGATCCTTGGGTGATTGGCGTGATAGGAGGAGCGGGTTTACTGACAGCTTTAGTACCTGGTTCTTTGCTGATTATGAGCACAGCCACATTACTAGCAAAGAACATTTATAACGTATTTGCTCCGAAATCATCACAACAAACCATCGGGAAACTAGCACGGCTGCTTGTTCCTGTTGTCAGCTTAGTCGCTGTTCTGTTCACCCTGCATGGCGGAGCAACATTGTCCAATATTATTTTAATGGGCTACAGCTTAATGACCCAGCTGGCTCCATCGTTGTTCTTTAGTCTCGGGAAAAAGAACTTCGTCAACAAGTACGGCGCAGGCGCAGGGATTCTTGCTGGATTAGCTACGGTCGCATATATTACGCTGACGCATACTACACTAGTGGATTTATTCCCATTCTTGTCAGGAGCATGGAATGATGTAAATACGGGGATTATTGCGTTGGTAGTGAATCTCGTGGTGATGACTGTTGTGAGTTTGCTAACAGCGAAAAGGAATCAGGAAAAAGAATAAATAAGTGTGAAGCACTTGATTTAAAATGCCTCATTAGAAAGCGTGGCTGAGACATAACTGTTTAAGATATATAAAAATTCAAGCAATACTGCAATTAAATGCAGCATTGTTTGGATTTTTTGCATTGGGAATTTAGTTGAGAGCATCGCTTCGGAAATACACTACGCTTTCCTGCGGGCGGCTGGGGAGCCTCCTTGTGCAAAATACGCACTGCGGGGGTCTCCCCTAGCCTTCCTCCCGCGGGAGTCTCCGTGTATTTCCTACGCTGATTTTTGTTATAGAAGTCTTCACTCGTGTAGATAGAATACGTAGACTCCTCGAAAATAAGAAGCAATTTTCTTGTCGGCGTCTACTTCAAATGCCATTCTTGTCCGACGATAACAGCTAGATTCGGAGAGCAACAGCCGTTAGAGGGCTGCATTAAAAAGTATGGATCTAGTCATCGTTCGCTTTTAGGATGAATTAATCTAGTTTTGTCCCAACCTATTCTTTAAGGCCAGGTGAAAGTGCAAAGGAGAAGTCAGACGAAGCGCTCTTGCACAATGCGCAGCATTTCCTCTTGTATGAGTGTTTCTCTTAACGTCAGTACAATACGGCCATCGACCGAAGCGTTACCTAGAATGTCATTTTCATATGTTAGATGTATGGCAAGATTATCTTTTGAAAAAGGTGTACAAAGAGTTGCCATTTTGAATCCCGAGATACCGTTCAACGGCCATCTTTCCAACCATGTTTCCCCACCATGCTTGGAAAGTTTCCAAACAGCTGTTAAAGCTATCTTCATCATAAAAGAGTGCTTGAAAATCTTCTTTATGATTGTACATATGTATGGAGGGGATAGGTGATAGAAGTGTTTCGTTCCATAGCTGTTTTAGCATCGGCATGAGTACTTTTGGTTCTTGTACTTTCCATGGGTTATTTGGAACTTGTGGAAATGAGTGTCTTTCTTGCTTGGCATAATTATGGACAAACTGCAGGAAATTAAGGGAGTCAGGTGCATCTGTATACAAAATACGATCTTTCTTCTTTTTCATTATCCTTACCTCCATATAAAGGAAAAGCCTGCAGTGATGCACTGCAGGCCTTTCTGTTTAGTTATTCATCTTTTTTTGCCTGTTTTCTTTCCTTGCGGCGCTGTCTTTCTGCTTTATGATGCTCTTGCAGGCTGAAGCGTGTTGTCATTTCGTACACGATTGGCACGATAACAAGTGTCAGCAAGGTAGAACTGATGAGACCGCCGATAACGGTAATACCTAGTCCTTTGGAAATAAGAACCGAACCGCCGCCTTCAAATCCGAAGGCAAGTGGTGCTAGTGCACCGATTGTTGCGATGGCTGTCATCAGGATAGGACGAAGGCGTGTAACACCGGCTTCGAGAATTGCTTCCCGAGTCGTGAGGCCTTCTTTTTCCTTATGAATAATCCGGTCAACGAGCACAATTGCGTTTGTAACAACGATACCAATCAGCATCAACACACCAATTAGGGAAGAAACGCTGATAGTTTCGCCGCCGATAAATAATCCTACTAGTGCTCCAATAACCGTAAACGGTAAGGAGAACAGAATTGCTAACGGTGCAAGTGCTCCGCCGAATGTCAGCACAAGAACAAAGTACACAATCGCAATGGCTGCTAGAATAGCAAGGCCAAGCTGTTTGAATGATTCGGCAATCTGCTCAGATGTTCCGCCTTGATCGATGCTGACGCCATCTGGCAGTTCCAATTCATCAATATCTGCTTGCAGTGCTGCAGTAGCGGATGCCACATCGCTGCTCTTAATATCGGCAGATACCGTACCATAAAGTTTTTCATCACGGCGCTGCAATGTATTTGGAGACTGGCCGTCTTCAATTTCTGCAATTTCGTTCAAAGCAACTTCCGTACCTAGGGAAGTCTGGATGGTTGTGTTCTCTAGGTCTTCTCTATTTTCAAATGACTCGTTCGCTACTTGGACATAAACATCCAATGATTCGCCATCTTCATTTTGAATGGTTGCAAGTGATGGCTGACTGCCAATATTGGTAAGCTGGCCGGTAACTTGAGCTGCTGTCAGACCAAGTGTTGCCAGTTCTTCCTGATTGGCTACAATTGTATATTTATCATATTGTTCGGAAGCATCCGAATCGACATTCGTTAAGTCGTCATTGTTCTCCATAACGTCCATGATCTGCTGTGATGCAGTTTGGATATCTTCGACACTATCACCATACACGTAGTACTGCGCGCTGCTGCCGCCAGTACCTGTCATGTCGATTGATCCCCACTCGCCCTGATCTGTCATTCCTTGCAGCTCTTCAACAACTGCTTCTGTCTCTGCTTGGATATCCTCAAAGTCATCTTCATACCCCAAGTAGAAGAGCGCAGAGTCACCAGCTGACATTGCCATTGGATTTCCGCCGCTGCTAATTGTATATTGAAGTGTTTCTACTCCTTCGCGATCAAGCAGCATGTCTTCGGCTTCCGCTGTGATTGCCTGAATATCCTCGCGTGTTTGGCCTGGTTCTGGAGAATACGATGCTACTACCATCTTCTCACCAGTACTTGGCAGGAAGCTGACACCGATGACTGGGGCTAAGAACAAGCTGCCGACTAGTAAAACAACTGCAATAGCAGATGTAATAATCTTATGTGTTAACGTCCAGTTCAGGATTCGCTTGTAGAAGTTCGCCAGTTTACTAGGTTTTTCTTCTTTGTGCTGGTACGTTTTCGCTTCTTCAGCTGTAATACCGCGATCCAAACGTTTGCGGAACAGCGTATGAGCGACCATTGGTACAACGGTAATGGCAACAAGTAAGGATGCCAATAGTGAAAATACAACTGCCAATGCAAACGGCAGGAACAATTCTCCGATTTGTCCTTCTACCAACCCAAGCGGCAGGAATACGGCTACTGTAACAACAGTAGAGGAAAGAATCGGGATGAACATCTCGCGTGTTGCATCGATAATTAATTCCTTTCCGCGCAGTTTTTCATCTGCTAAGGACATACGTCGGTAAATATTCTCCACTACAACAATGGAGTCATCAATTACCCGTCCAATCGCCACTGTAATGGCACCTAATGTCATGATATTCAAGCTGATATCCATTGCAAAGAGGAAGATTAATCCGATTAAAATCGATAGTGGAATCGAAATGACGGAAATAATCGTAGAACGGATATTGCGCAAGAACAAGAGAATAATGATAATGGCAAAGATAGCTCCAAAGAGGGCTTTGTTCACCATTGTATGGACAGAGTCCTCAATCGGTTTTCCTTGGTCCATCGTTAATGTGATGCTCAATCCATCATAATCTTCTTCAAATTGCTTGATTTGATCTTTTACAGCATTTACAACTTCTACTGTGTTGGCGTTTGGATCTTTTGTAATGTCAATCCCGATGGAATCTTCTCCGTTAGTACGAGAGATGGATTCCACTTCGCCAACTACTTCCACTTCTGCAATATCTTGCAGCTGAACAGTTGGAAGTTCAGTCGGTGCTTGTGCAGCTTGTGCAGCTGCGGCTGCTTGCCCGCCTTGTGCACCCGCTGCTTGCTGTGCGCTTGCCGCGCCAGTTAACGGGATTTCTAGGTTGCGCAAATCGTCTAGATTAATAATGTTTCCATCAACAGCGACGTTCTTTTCACTGTCTCCAAATTGGTACAGTCCAAGCGGATAAGAGTCACTGCTGTTTTGAATAATTTGGCCGACTGTATCCTGTGTTAAACCGTTCTCAGCTAGTGCATCTTCATCGTACGTAATCTGTACTTCCTGCACTTGCTGTCCGGAGATTCCTACAGAACCGACGCCTTCAATGCCTTCTAGTGCAGGCTGTAAGTCTCTTTCAACTGTTTGTGTCAATTCTTCAATGCTTTGATTGCTGTTGGAAGCACTTAACGTAATAACTGGGAAAGCGTCAAAGCTCATCTGTGATGCTGCTGGTTCTTCTGCATCATCTGGAAGCTGCACTTTTTCCAGTGCGTCCTTAAGTTCTGTTTCTGCTTCATCCAAGTCTTTCGAGTACGCGTACTCTAATTGAATAGTGGAAGCGTTTTGCATGGATGTGGAGCTTAAGTTCTCTACACCATCCAAGCTTTGTACCGCCTGTTCAAGCGGCTCTGTTACATTTTCCAATACTTCTTCTGGCGGTGCGCCAGGATATGTAGTGGTTACAGAGAGTACCGGAACACTGATATCAGGCAGTGTTTCCAATTTCATATTCGTGCCGGCATAGATACCCGTCACGACAACCATAATGGTCAGCAACCATACGGCAACTTTGTTTTTTAACGAAAAGTTGATAAACTTTCTCACGGTTCAGCTCCTCTATTCCCTATTTGACCGACTGGTCATTCTTCCTCTATACTATAGTAGTATCACCCAGTTAATGCAACAATTATAACAGGTTTATAATAAAGATTAATAGCTTATTTCATGCTATTATCATAGACTTAATGAAATGTTTATGAACTTTTAATACATCATGACCGACTGGTCAGTCGAAAGGGACAGCAATATGCAGGAGAAAAAAATAATCATCATTGAACGTGCAACCGAGATTATTGCTAAAAAAGGGTATCATGCTGCCAGCATTCAAGAAATTGCGGAGGCAAGCAAACTTTCTAAAGGTGCTTTTTATTCTTACTTTAAATCAAAGGACGAATTGCTGGCAGAGATTGTTCGGTATCATTTTCGTTTAATTTCCGAGGAAATTGAAAAAGTAGATGAGCAAGTTATGCACAATAGCCGTGATAAAGCAAAATTGAAGCTTGCTACGATTATGCGGGAAATGGTCAAACGGGGAAATTTTATTGTCATGCAGCGGCATGAGATTGATTCAGATATAGGAAAAGAAATGGAGCTGTTTTTCCTTGAAGTGAGGGAGACGGGCAGACGGAAGACTGAATTAGATTTATTAGATGTGTATGGGGATGCAAGTAAGCCTTATTTAAAAGACTTGCGAATTCTATTGGAAGGCATGCTGTATCAGTTTATTGGCGATATGCTGCTTGACGGACTGCTGCTTGATTTGGATCGGACGGCAGCGTACATCCTGGAACGAATGGATGATATGGTGGCTGGTTTGCTGAAGCGGAAGTCAGAACCGCTAGTCACGGAAGATACACCTGTTGCATCCTCAGTTTTTGAGAAAGAGTTAAGAGAACAAGAAGTCATGCAAGTGCTGCACCGGATGCAAGCTGTCATCTTGAAGCTCGGTCCTGAACATAGTGAATTAGAAGAACTCCAAGGGGTAGTGGAGTTAATTCAAGAAGAGATGCGAGGAAAGGAACCTAAGAAGCTGCTTATTCAAGGGTTACTCGCTAACTTTAAAGGAATTAGTGAATTAGAAAGCTTGCGTACAGAATTAGCACAATTATTGGATATAAAAGTATTATAGGAGAACACCGGCTGCGAAAACTGCATGCTGGTGTTTTGTATTTAAATATGTTTCCGTTGCGAAACGGCAAAAGACTAGCAGGAAATGTAAACGCTTTCATCGTATAGTAAAAGCAAGAACAAAAAGGGGGATAACGAAATGAATATTTTACTTGTTTGCGCCGCTGGCATGTCTACTAGTCTGCTTGTCTCCAAAATGCAGAAAGCTGCAGAAGCTGAAGCAAAAGGTTACCACATTCAAGCTGTATCCGCTGATCAGGCGAAAAAACATATTGACCAAGCAGATGTGTTGCTGCTTGGACCGCAAATCCGCTATATGCTGCCACAAATGAAAAAGGCAGGCGCAGAACGCGGGATTCCAGTGGAGGTCATCAACAGTGTAGATTATGGAACTGGTAATGGACAGAATGTGCTGCATCATGCTGAGTCGCTTGTTGCGAAGAAGGGGTGAAGAGCATGAGCAAATTCAATGACTTTCTTGAAATGAAAGTGATGCCGTTTGCCGGCCGACTGGCTGCACAGCGGCATCTCGTGGCACTGCGCGATGGTATTATCCTGACAATGCCATTAATAATTGTTGGCTCCTTATTCCTTATTCTTGGAAACCTTCCTATTCCGGGGTATGCCGATTTTATGGCGAATATTTTCGGTGACTCATGGAACACGAAGCTGCAATATCCGGTAAATGTTACCTTTGATGTGATGGCGATTTTTGCTTGTTTTGGTATCGCGTACAGACTGGCGCAAGCTTATGAATCAGATGGCGTAGATCCCTTATCTTCTGGTGCCATCGCTTTGGCTGCCTTTTTGCTGGCAACGCCATTTAGCCCATTCGAAGTAGATGGTGCTGCAGCTAACTTCGTGCCGGTGTCCTTGCTCGGAAGCGGCGGACTATTTGTCGGTATGCTGGTAGCCATGCTTGCGACAGAAGTATATCGCTTTATTGTGAAACGAAATATCGTTATCCGTATGCCAGACGGTGTGCCGCCAGCGGTATCTCGGTCATTCATAGCACTTATTCCTGGATTTGCTGTTATCATCCTTGTTTGGCTGATTCGATTGCTAATTGAAGCGACATCATTTGGCGATATCCATAATTTGATTGCAACGGTAATTGGATCGCCGCTTACATTAGTTGGTTCATCCTTTATCGGGAGTTTTATTGCAGAGTTGATGATTGTGCTGCTTTGGGTTTGCGGTCTTCATGGTGCGAATATTGTAGGTGGTATTATGTCGCCAATCTGGCTGAAAGCAACTGCTGAAAACGCAGCAGCTTTTGCAGCAGGCCAAGAGTTGCCGCATATATTCACTGCCCAATTCTTTGAAGTATTCATTCATGTCGGCGGTTCAGGTTCAACAATCGGATTAGTTTTGATTATGATTTGGCGAGCGAAGCTGAAGCAAAATAAACAACTTAGTAAACTTGCGACTGGTCCGGCAATTTTCAATATCAATGAACCAATCATTTTCGGATTGCCGATTGTACTGAATCCGCTCATGATTATCCCATTTATTACCGTACCGCTCATTATGGTTATCACAACATATATTGGCATGAGTACCGGACTCGTAGCAAAACCTGCAGGTATCGTTGTTCCGTGGACGATGCCGCCATTAATATCGGGATATTTGGCAACGGGCGGAAAGATTTCAGGGGCTGTTCTGCAGCTGATTAACTTGGTGATTGCCATGGCGGTTTATTACCCTTTCTTCCGTGTTTTGGAGAAAAATCAAATCAAGGAAGAGGAAGCGAGACAACGTGAACTGGCTGCAACGAAAACAGACGAGTAAACAATCCATATAGCAGCCAAAGGAGGCAGCGATGAATATAGAAGAGAAAGCATTTCAGTTAATTTTACATGGCGGTGATGGCCGCAGTTATGCAATGGAAGCTATGACGCTGGCAAGGCAGCAGAAGATTGAAGATGCAAAGCAGAAAATTCAGCAAAGCAAAGAAGCAATCAATGAGGCACATCATATTCAAACAGAACTTATCACCGCAGAAGCAGGCGGACAGCAATCACAGGTAAGTCTTTTGATGGTGCATGCGCAGGATCATCTGATGAATGCCATGACGGTCAGAGAAATGGCAGAAGAAATCATTCATCTGCACGAAGCATTAGCAAAACAAGCTGCAGCTCGCGATTAAGGAAGTTTTAAAGGCGGTCAACTGATCGCCTTTTTTGCATAGCATGTGAATATGGAGGTGTGGCTTATGCTGCAGCCAAGGCTTTTAGATGTAGTAACATTCCTAGCTTCTGAAGCAAGCATAAAAACAGCGGAAGAACTAGCAAAAAAATTAGCAGTCTCGGAACGGACAATTCGCTCCGATATAAAGGTGCTGCAGCAGGAGCTTGCTGAGGAGATTGCGGTCATCGCTTCAATTAGAGGACAAGGTTATAAGCTGATTGTTGCGGACGAAAAGCGATTTCAGCAGTACTTGCAGAAAGAAATTCAAGAAAGGCAGAAGCGTCTGTATACAAGAGTGGAGACACCAGCGGAAAGAGTCAACCATCTGCTGCAGCTGTTGCTCTTGTCTGACAGTTATCAGAAGATGGAAGACTTGGCACACGCAGTATTTGTTAGTTTTCCGACAGTGCAAAATGATCTCAAACAAGTGAGGAATCTGCTGCAGAAGGCGGGGCTGGATTTAGAAAAAAGACCGAAGTACGGTATTCGAATTAAAGGAACAGAGACGGAGAAGCGCTATTTTTTGTCGGCATTCTTTTCCCATCAGTCAGGGTGGCAAAATGGTTACAATTTGCCCGATACGATAATATCAGAAAGTGAGATTCAAGCTGTCCATCACATCGTGCACCGTTTTGTGAACGATAAGCAACTCGCGTTGTCTGATGTGGCGGTTCAAAACTTGGTGACACATATTGCGATTGCTTGTAGAAGGATCAGAGATGAACAATATGTAGAGCTTGCTCCTGATGAGATGCAGGATATGATCCAGCAGCCGGCGTTTCGGGAAGCGGCGCAACTCACTGCTGCACTGGAGGCAGAACTGCATCTGTTTTTTCCGCAAGTAGAAGTGGCGTATATGGCAATTCATTTGATGGGTACAAAATACGGGGTACAAGGGAAAATGCAGACGTATATGGGAATGTCGGATTTAGCAGCAGCAATTGTAGCCAGAATACATGAGAAGACGAAGCTGGACCTTCGTCATGATCTGGAATTGCTTCATGGCTTGGCGGTGCATCTCAAGCCGGCTATTCATCGGCATTTGTATGATATGAATGTTCGGAATCCTTTATTGGAAGACATTAAGCAGCATTATCCACTTGCATTTGAAGCGGCAGTCATCGGGGCGTGTGCAGTGGAGGAGGAAATGGGGATTCAGCTGGCAGTAGAGGAGATTGGCTACCTGGCGCTGCACATTGGCGCGGCTTTGGAGAGAGTGCAGCAAAAGATACGGAAAACAAAATGTTTACTGGTTTGTGCCACGGGACATGGCAGCGCGCAGTTGCTGCGTTATAAATTACAATCTCTTTTTCCAGATAAATTAGAAATCGTTGATACGATTGAATACTACCGATTAATCTCGAACAAGAGCTGGGACGCAGATGTGGTAATCAGCACTGTACCGGTGGAGACGGATGTTTCGCCATTGCCAGTTATCCAAGTGCCAGTCATCTTGGATACGCAAGCAATTGAGAAGTTAAAAGCCTTTTTTAAATCCGGACAAGAAATACGCTATATTCAGCCGGCTTACGTACGTCTTCAGCAGGAATATACGTGTAAGGAAGAAGTGCTTGCGCAGATGGCGGAAATGCTACGTTTGGATGGGAAGGTAGGAGAAGGTTTTCTTCAAGCCGTGTACGAAAGAGAGAAAGTGGCGCCGACTAGTTTTGGCAACTTGGTAGCTGTTCCGCATCCAATGGAAGCGCAAGTGGAGGAAACGTTGTGGGTCGTTTGCACCTTGAAAAAACCCATCGACTGGTCCGGCAAGCCGGTGCGATTTGTCTGTCTGTTATGCATTCAAAAAGATAGCGAAGAAGATTTTACCAGTATGTATCAGCAGCTTGTTCGAATTATCGAGCATCCTGATCATGTACAGCGTTTGCTGGAGGCAAACACTTATGAAGCATTTCATCATACCCTTGTCTCTATCTAAAAAGACAACTGTCAGATCGGACAGCTGTCTTAGTTAGGAGAGGGCTTTACTTGCCCTTTTTGGCGAGCAAGCTTCATGTTTGCCCGTTTCGCCATTTTATAAGCATCATAAATATTGTAAATCCAAAAAATGAAAAAGGTAAACAACCCGACCACAAACCACATCAAGAACAAATTTAGCAGATTGACTAGAACAAAGATTGTACCTTTCAGATGCTGCTGATTATAAAACTGACCTAGGCCAGTAAATAGAAAGCTCAACACAGCCGCTATGAGCGGCGTTCTTTTGAATTCCATTTTGGTCACCTCATCTTTTTAATACTGTACCAGTTTTCATAACTGTATACAAATGAGATTTCTGCGTCTTTTTTGGATTATTTTGAAACCCTTTTCATAGATTAGACGTAAGCGTATTATTGTAGGAAAGGAAGGGGCAGAAATATGGATGAACAGCTGCAAGTAAGAGAAACAATTCTTAAAATGGAACAATTGCTGCTAGCAGATGAAACAAGATTATCTGCCGAAGCGATTAGCAATCTATTAACGGATGATTTCCTGGAGCACGGCTCGTCCGGCCGCAGTGTCACGAAGCAGGACCTCGTAGCAGACGGATTGGATTCTGTTCAGCTCGCTATTAAAGATTTTAATGTGCGCGTCTTATCTGAGGATACTGTATTAGCAACATTCCGGACGTACGACACAGCTTCGGGTCATGAACAGCTGCGCAGCTCCATTTGGCGTTATCAGCCAGGAGGCTGGCGGATGCTCTTCCATCAAGGAACACCAGCAAAAACATAAAAGGCGGCTGCAATTTAGCAGCCCGCCTTTTTTACTTTATTGTAATTTCCCAGCACGAATGTCGTCCGTCATACCTGGGTAAGGTGCTTCAGCTACAATTTTCTCATTGTTTACACCAGCTTGATGATGATAAGTAATATCCGCGAATTCCGGTACGACATGTTTCGGATACGTTTCATATTTCTCCCGGGATTCATGCATCAGGTCAATGTGGTCGTTTTGATAGCAGACCGTGATCTCCGGATGTTCATGGACCCATTTAGGGAAGAAGATGATACCATGCATTCTTTTCTCGTTTGGCATGAAATTTAATGATACATCTGTGCCAGTAGGTTCTGTCCAAGAAACTTTGTAGACGCCTTCTGTTAGTTTAACCAGATCAACTTTCTGATCTTTTACCCAGCGTCCGCCAACCATGCCGCTATGAATTCGATAATCAATCGTATCTTCATTTTTAATATACATTTCATATTCCCAGCCGTTTTCATACGTATAAATCATGTGACTGCCAACAAATTCTTGCATGTTTAACTCCTCCTCAATTAACTTGATAGACTTCTAGTAATACTTGATTTTCCAGTCGCGTTGCCGCTCCGATAAAGATTTTGTCCATCAGCCAGCTGTATGTTTCACTGCTCGTTTCAAAAACAGGGACCGTCCGGAAATACACATGCTCCGGCGGGATGATTTCTCCTTGGGCAGCGCGCTTGCGATAGCTAGCGTCAACTTGGCGGATACCGTTATTTTCTAAATAAATAACGTCACCATCTTCTGTTTCAATCAGATAGCGAGCAGATAAATCTGTCCGTCCGTTCGGTCGAATGATTTGCGAGTCGGCACCGCCAGGCAAAATACGTCCTGCAATCTTTCCCGTAACTGTCCCGGATTCAATGGGAATTAACCGACGTAATCCAAGACCTGTTTGGCCAGCACTGACTGGTTTGGCTACATCAATAGTGAGTGTCGCGATTTTCTCTAAATCAGGATTCATGATGTACATCCCCTTAATAGTGTAAGTTTAAACATGTAACTATTTACATGTTAAGCGTAACGCTGTGTTATACTACTGTCAAATCATCAAGAAGGAGATCGTGTATGCGTGTATTAAAATTTGCGATTCTAGGATTGTTGGAACAAGAGAAAATGACTGGCTACGATATCGCAGCAGCTTTTAAGGGAGCACTCGGGCAATTTTGGAGTGCCAAACACAGCCAGATTTATCCGGAATTAAAGAAATTAGCAGCGGAAGAACTAATTGAATTTGAAACAGTAATTCAAGGGGAAAAGCTAGAAAAGAAACTGTATAGGTTAACAAGCAAAGGAATCAGAGAATTAATGGATTGGATCCAGCGGGTAGAAGCAGTCAATGTCTCCAATAAAGATGAATTTATGCTAAAAACATACTTTATCGCAGCCATGGACAAGCAAGAAGCAGAGCAGTTATTTTCCAACCAATTAAACAGCCGACAGCACAAATTAAGCGAACTGGAGCACATCCTAACAGAACTAGAAACAAAACAAAAAACCCCCATCCAATTTTCTTCTCCCGAATTTGGCCATTATTTAGTACTTACCAGAGCCATTGAACGAGAAAAAGGGTATATACAATGGCTGAAGCGGAGTTTAGCGTTGATGGGAGAGGACAGAGACGGAGGTAATATCGTTTAGCTTTATAGAGATTCGAATAATACTGCACTAGTTGAGATCTTTTCACTTAAGTAACCTTCTCACTGACTGTACAGCAGCAAAGGGCACCGCATTCTGCCTGTGCGCTTAGTTGGTTCCACGTAACTAAAATAAGCGCAGGAAATACACGGAGACTCCCGCGGGAAAAAGGCCTAGGTGAGACCCTGCGTGCTTTAGCACGAAGAGGCTCACCAGCCGCCCGCAGGAAAGCGGAGTGTATTTCCGAAGCGGTGCTCTCTTCCCGCAGCTTCGAAGGTGATCCGCTTGTGTATTTCTACTTAGTTTCAGACGCTTTCCAAGTAATTGTAACTGCTGATTGAGGGGGAAGCGTGTAGGCCAAGTAATGCGCTCCTTCCGCTAGTTGAAACTTCTCCGATTTATTGCTAGTGTTCGCTGCTAACAATATGATCTCTTCTGCTTCTTTATCGTAGAAAGCAACTGTATGTATGTTCGGCAGCTGGGTGCTGCTAATACGTACAGCGCCAGGCTGAACAAACTTACTAAGATGGCCGAGTGCGTAATACTCTACATTTTTCGTAATAGCTCCAGTTTGGCTGTTAACAGTTATAACGCCGCGGCAATTGGAACATCCGCCATTTGCAGGGCCGTTCTTTTCATCCAGCGCCATATTCCACATTAACACCGTTTTGGACCAATTCCTCGTTGCGCCAATGATCACTTCTTCCATAAGCCAGCTTAAGTTGTTGCCAAAGTCCGTACTCCACGCACCACCGCTGCATTCGGTAAAGTAAATTCCTTTTTCCGGATACAGCTGATGCACGTCGCTTCCGGTTTCAGCGTCACCCTCATAGCAGTGAAACGCAGTTCCAGCTGTGTATGCAGAAGCGCCGTTCAATACGGTCTCTGCATACGATTTACCTTTGTCCCAATTATGGTCATAAGCCAGTATTGACGTATCTAATCCAGCATTCTGCAAAGCTGGTCCAAGATAGTTTTGGATAAAGTGACGCTGTTCAGCTGCATTCATCGTCATACTTGGGTAAGCATCTGTAGAAAATAAAGGCTCGTTCTGCACAGATAAAAAGTCGATGGGAAGTCCTTTTTGCTTGTAAGCTTTCAAATACCGAACGAAGTAGTCAGCATAAATTTTATAGGTGTTTTGGTTCGTATAATCCAGATAGGAGCCGTTCCAAGTCTGCTCGCCGTATTTCAGCCATGGCGGTGCCGTCCATGGTGTGCCCATAATTTGCAGACTTGGATTATGCTGTTTTGCTTTTTGCAGCATAGTGATAACTGTTTGATCTCGCGCAGTCGAGAAATAACGCAGCGGTTCTTCTGGCGGACCTTGCTGATCGGCGTATGTATAGGTTGCTGGATTTCCGTTAGCATCGACGCTATAATCTGACGCGCCAATTGTATGACGAAGAAAAGATAACTTAATGCCTTTTTCTGTGAACAAATCAGCGAAGAGTGCATCACGTGCTTTACCAGAAAGCTTGTCTGAAAGCAGATATGCGCTTGAGCCGGACATGGCGGCGCCGAAGCCTTCCATCTGCTGATACGTTTTCTGCTTGTCGATTGCTATTGTTTGTATGTGCTGCTGTTTATCTTGTAAAAGCTTGTCGGCCTGTTTTTCCAGAAGATGCCGTTCATCCCCGGTTGTGAGCCAGCTGTGCGCTGCGGGAGGCGTATTTTCTAAACGAAATAGCAGCAGGAATACACAGAGTGCAAGCAAGATAAATAATAGAAGTTTATTCATCTGTATCTCCTTTACAAAAACATCCTGCAGGTAATCTGCAGGATGTTTTCAATGTGTTATGGCAGCGTAATCGTGCTTTCGAGACGAATGTCTTGGGACGAGCTGCCAACATAAATTGGCACCTCACCAGAAGGCATTACCCATTCATTCTGTTCCTCATCATAATAAGAGAAAGCTTTTGGATCAAGCTTGATTTTTATAGGCTGCTGTTTACCGGCTTTCAGTTCTACTTTTTCGAAACCAGCTAGTTGTTTTTCTGGCGTTTCGACAGCGTTAGTTGGTAATTGTCCAGCGTATACTTGGACAACTTCAGCGCCTTGTACATCTCCTGTGTTGCGAAGATGAAGTTTTACTTCAATCGATGTATCGCCTTTTTTCTGTTTTACTTTGCTATGAAGATTTTTGTATTTAAAGTCTGTATAAGACAGCCCGTATCCGAATGGATATGCGACTTGCAGATTTTGTTTATCATAGCCGCGATAGCCGACGAATACACCTTCTGAGTAGCTGTTCACACCATTTGTACCAGGGAATTGGCTTGCAGCATTTGTAGGTGTTGTATCTTCATCTACCGGGAATGTGACTGGCAGTTTACCAGAAGGGTTCACTTGTCCAAAGAGTACATCAGCAATAGCATTCCCTTGTTCTTGACCAGGATACCATGCTTGAACTATTGCTTTTACGTTTTTCTCCCAATCGCCCATTTCAATGGCGATGCCGCTTTCGTTTACAACGATTGTGTTTGGATTTACTTTTGCCACTTCTTTTATGAGCTGCTGCTGGTTGTTTGGCAGTTCCATATCAGAGCGGTCTGTATAACCTTCACTATCATACGTGCGAGTTACGATGACAGCTTTGTCAGCTTTCTTCGCTGCTGTTACTGCTTCTTTAATCTGTGCATCTACAGCACCATCGGCAGGTTCCCAGCCAAATCGTACTTGTCCGCCGTAATCACGGCCGCCTTCTTTCGGGTAATCTGTTTGGTATTCAATCTTAATGTCGTGCTGTTCACCTTTTTTCAAATCGACTTCAACAGTTTTCGTGCCAAGCGTTTCACCAGCATTTTGGATGATAAGCTCGCCATCAAGGTAAAGTTTGCTTGTCCCAAAGCTAGTAGTGGAAAGGTTATACGTGCCGTCAGCTGGCGCCTCGATTACACCTGTCCAGCGGGCAGACATCATGCCGTTTAAGTTTGTCGGCAGTTTTTCCAGTTTCGTTGATTGTGCGTTAAAGCCTTCGTAGTTATAGAAACCAAGATTCATATTCACTTGTCGGTCGGTCCGTTCATGTGACGGATTGCCTTCGAAGTTTGTATTGGTCCAATATTCCGCTTTCATTCCATTTTGCTCGGCATCTGCAGATGGATGAAGCAAGGAAGATGGAACAGCGTCTGGTCCTGGCATGACATCTCCAGCACTAATTGGATCGGTACCAGCTGTGTAGCTGATCTTTGTATCATCTGTCGCATGATTTTTAATCCCTTCAAGCGGGCTTACTGTATACATCGGGTTAACGAGAGAGCTTCCGCCGCCTGCAGCAGAGGCATTATCTGCATCTGGACCGATAACAGCAATAGAATTTGTATTATCTTCAATAGGTAAGGCATTCTTTTCGTTTTTCAATAGGACCATACTGTCAGCGGCAATTTCACGAGCAATTTGGCCATGTGCAGCTGTATCGATTTGCTGGTTTTGTGTTTGGTTGTCAAACAGTCCTTTATCGAACATTTGATACAGCAAGCGGAAAGCACTCGTATTGATGGTATCTTCACTAACACGGCCATCGTTTACCGCTTGGAGAAGCTGCTCTCCCCATTTTCCATAAGGCTCTCCTGGTGTTTCAAGATCCATGCCAGCTTGGATGGATTTTACGGTGCTCAAGTTGGCGCCGTAATCACTCATGACAAAGCCGTTGAAGTCAAGCTGATCGCGAAGCAGGTCTGTCATCAGCTCTTTGTTGTCACAAGCTGCTACCGTATTCACTTTATTGAAAGCACACATCACACTGCTTAGCTTTCCGTCTTCTATTGCAGCTCCGAACGGGCGAGCATAAATTTCGTTGATGGCTCGTTCGCTTGCTTGTGAGTCATTGGTGAATCGAAGTGTTTCTTGGTTGTTCAGTAAATAATGTTTGGCTGTTGCCATAACATGATTATCTTGTATTCCATTTATGTAAGGCACGGCTATACGAGATTGCAGGACTGGATCTTCTCCAAGAGATTCGAAGTTGCGGGAACCAAAAGCGTTACGCGCAATATCCAAGCCAGGTCCTAGCAAGACATTATGAGTTGTGTTAAAAGCTTCGCTGCCGAGCACATCCCCATAAGCCTCTGCTGCCTCGGTATCCCATGATGCAGCCAGTGCAATGGGAGCAGGCATTGCAGTAGATTGTTTGTTTTGAATATCCGGATTGGCAATTCTGACACCGGCAGGACCGTCTGCCATTTTCAATGCAGGGATATCGTATTTCTCCATAGCTTTGTTATAGAAGCCATAATAATTGTTTACGTTTCCTGTAATCAAATCTACCTTGTCCTTCAATGACATGGCATCTAATAACAGATTTGTTCGTTTTGTTGGGGATGCGTTCTCATCCATCCAAGGTTTTGCTGATGTATCAGCTGCGAATGCTTGGAATGGAAGAACAAGCAAACCCGCTAAGAGTACAGCAATAAATCCAATAATAGGTAAGCGTCTAAAACGATGCAAAATAATACCACTCCTTAAGTTATAAATGCTGACAGACGTGGCGGCGTCTGTGCCTCGTTTAATGCTACGGAATCGGGCACTATAAGGAAATAAGCGAAACTGTTTGTTTCACTTTCCGTAATTTGAGCGACTTATACACTAGGGAAAGGAGAAATCTTCTATATATACAGTACGTGCTGCCGATGTTTGTCATCTCCCTGTAATGGCAATATATTCTTTCCAGCACAATAGCCTACCTATTGGATAAAAGTGGACAGATTCTTGGTTCATACGTTGTTTTACCTGCACCTTACGACCCTTATCAGTATTTTTGATTCAATAACCCGGAGATTTACAACATTTTTTAGGTAAATAGGATTGACTGCTTGTAGTTTAGGGTATAAACTACATTGGTATAGGGGGTAAACGATTTTGAACAGATTAAAGGACGCAATTGATTTGTTCCATGAAGTATCCTTCATGGCTACAGAGGTTTTTCATAAAGGTACCTCACATGATATCTTCCAGCATATTTCACCTCAGCAGGTAGAACTGCTTAAATTTTTAAGTTTATCCAGTCCTGCTTCTCCTGGTCATCTGGCGATTGTGCAGCAAGTACATAAAAGTGCAATTTCCAATCGTCTGAAAAAGCTGTATGAGAAGGGGTTTGTAAAATGGATTGATTCAGAGAGAGATAAGCGAACAAAACTTGTTGAAATCACCGCAGAAGGGGAGCGCATGCTGCAGCAAGCAGAAGAAGCCATTTATGATAAATTCTGCACGCTCTTCGAGAATATTAGCAGTGAAGATGTAGAAGCGTTTATCCGCATATTTACCGATGTAAAAGAACAGTTGAAAAAAGGAGAGAAGGAAACGTGAGAACAATTATTCGTTTTAAGTGGCTCATTGCAGTTGCAGTCCTCCTGGTCGCAGTAGGACTAACCATCTTTTCGCCCAATTTGACGCAGCTTGCCTCTGAAAAAGGGCAAACGCAGCTGCCAGAGGATGCTGTTTCGATCCGGGCAAGCGAGATTCTTGAAGATGCCGGAGAGAACAGTAACTCGTTAAGTGCCGTATTTGTGCTTGATGAAGCATTAAATGAAGACAGTGAGAACATGATTCAGAGAGTTATTGATAAGGTTGAAGAAATTGACGGTGTGAGCGAGATTACAACACCGCTGACTGACAACCAAGACATCCAGGATCAAATGACGTCTGAAGATAAAAAGACTGTCATGATGCCGATCACGGTCGAAGGATCAGATGAAGATATAGAAAAAATTACAGATGAAATTTATGAAGCTGTTCCAGAAGATACGACTGCATACGTAACTGGTGCGTCGTTAATCAACCAAGACTTCGCTAATACATCAGAAGAGGGCTTGAAGAAAACAGAGCTGATTACCGTCTTCATCATTGTAGGGCTTCTGTTAATTGTATTCCGTTCCATTGTAACGCCGTTTGTACCATTAATTACGGTCGGAATAACGTATTTAATTAGCCAGGGCATTTTGGCTATCTTAGTAGATACGCTGGACTTCCCGATTTCCACCTTTACACAAACGTTCTTAGTGGCAATATTGTTCGGTATAGGTACCGATTATTGTATCTTGCTGCTAAGCCGTTTCCGGGAAGAGCTGGCGAACGGACATGGTAAGGTCGAGGCAACTGTCACAGCTTACCGGACAGCCGGACGGACGTTGCTTATCAGTGCAATCGCGGTATTTGTAGGTTTTGCATCCATTTTCTTTGCGAAATTTGCGATTTTCCAATCTGCTGTAGGTGTGGCAGTCGGCGTCGCTGTGCTGTTGATTGTGCTTGTCACCGTGCTGCCGTTATTTATGGTAACGCTAGGAGAGAAGTTATTCTGGCCTTCGAAAAAAGCAGCTTCTCATGGAGATAATAAGCTTTGGCATTTCCTTGGTCGTCATTCCGTTGCCAGACCGGTGTTGTTCTTGGCCATTACAGCTGTAATTACGGTGCCGTTTGTATTAACTTATGACGAGCAAGTTTCCTTTAACTCAACAGAGGAAATCAGCAGTGATTACAAGTCCATTAAAGGGCTGAATGCGATTGGTGATGCTATCGGCAAAGGCGAAGCAATGCCAATTCAAATTGTGATAAAAGATGATGAGAATCTTACAACTAGCAATACATTACCTTATCTCGATCCGCTGAGCGATGCAATCAGCAAAGTTGATCATGTAGAAAAAGTTCGAACTGCAACACAGCCGACAGGCGATAAAATTGATGATTTATATGTGGATGCTCAGAACGGCCAAATTGCGGATGGTATCAACGATGCTGTTACCGGAATTGGCGATGTGCAAGATGGCTTGACACAGGTTCAAGACGGATTGAACCAAATTACTGGGCAAACAGGGAATGCTGGCGGCTCTTCAGGCGGCGGGCTGTCTGAGGCAACAGAAGGTCTGGGCCAAGTCAATACAGCACTACAGCAAGTTTCCACACAGCTGCAGCAAACAGGCAACGTGCAGCAGGCATCTGCTCAGCTGACAGGAATCAGCCAGCAGCTCGGAGAAATTCAATCTGGTCTGGAACAGGCGAATACGCAGCTGCAAGGACAGCAGGAGCAAGTAGGCACACTAACAGATTCATTGCAGCAGTTAGCTGATGGTGTTGGTTCTGCCAATGAGGGGTTAACGCAAGTTTCCGACGGGCTTACAACAGCTGCGGATACACTGCAAGCGATTAGTGAAAGTGAGTCTGTACGCGATACAGGCATGTATATTCCGGAAGATGCGCTAGAAGGGGAGTTCCAGCAAAGTATCGATACGTATGCATTCAATGATGGAGAAGGCGTCACGATTGACGTTGTTTTGGACACAGATCCGTATTCCGAGGAAGCAATTCGTACATTGGATACGATTAAAGAGCGTGTCAGTGCCGAAGTAGAAGGTACCCCGTATGAAAATGCGGAAATTGTGTATGGCGGCGTAACGAGTACGAACGCTGATTTAGAGGAACTGTCTACGACGGATCTTTCTCGGACCATGGTAATTATGATGGTTGGTTTGTTCTTAATCTTAACCTTGCTATTCCGTTCGATGATCATTCCGGCGTATATGATTGGATCGTTGCTGCTTACTTACTATACGGCGATATCCATTACTGAATTGATCTTTGTAAACGGCTTGGATTACGCAGGTGTGAGCTGGGCGGTACCATTCTTTAGCTTTGTTATTCTTATTTCTCTCGGAGTGGATTACTCGATCTTCTTGCTCGATCGTTTCACGGAAGAAGCGCGTGACGACTTGAACGGAGGTATGATTCACTCGATGAAGAAGATGGGATCGGTTATCATTACCGCATCCATCATTTTGGCAGGTACTTTTGCTGCGATGATGCCATCTGGTGTATTAACACTGCTAGAGGTTGCTACTGTTATCATTATCGGTCTGCTTCTGTACGGACTGGTTATTCTGCCATTGCTTATCCCAGCTATCGCCGTCACACTTGGTGAGCTGAACTGGTGGCCGTTTAAACGGAAGCGAAATGACGAATAAAAGAAGTAAGAGGCTGAAAGTGTAATGTTTTTAGCTAGTTAAAGATTCAAATGATACTGCGGTTTATAGCAGTACATTTGGATCTTTTTGCATGAGAAAGAAAATAAGATGAGAGCACTGCTTCGGAAATACACTCCGCTTTCCTGCGCTAAATTACGTTACGCGAAGCCTACCCGAGCGTAAGAAGGAACACAGCGCCTTCTCTATTAAAAAAATAATCTTCTCTGTGCGGATGTCTTGCTGAATTTTACTTGTTCAACAGAAATAGCAAAAGTTGAACATTATGCAGAAATAGAATTTCAAACGGAAAGCTCTAAAGACCGCAGTTTCTGCCTTTGTAGCCAGCTAATTACAACCAGTCTGATGAGATTTGCTAACCAACAGTATACGCACTGTGCGCTTCGTAAATTGTAATAGTGGGTTCTTTGAATGGATTGTTGTTACTTTTCCTATTCTATTTTATGGACAAGTTTCCTTGTCTGCTTGCATATAGTAGCAGGGAATGGAGGTTTGCGGATGAAACGAAGCTTTGGGTTGCGTCTCGTTTTGGCTGGGACGATGGTGATGGCTGGGCTGTTGTTTTTCTTTGCCGGTCGCTCTACTCATCCTGTTCCGTATAATGATGTGCATGAAGAGATGATTCGTCATGCATTGGAAGAAGTGAATAATACAGCGGTGGAAGAACTGGCTGTTTATGATACGTATGAAGTATTAGGCGCTGGGTTTGAGCCGGAGGGTATTATCAGTCTGCGTATCCAAATAGAAGCGGAAACGATTGATCATGCGATGCAGCCTGTTTGGGAAGAAGTGAAAGAGGAAGCAGCGGATGTGCTGGAAGCGCATGATTTAGAAGATGATATTAACCGGGAAATCGAGCTGGAGATTGCCTTCCTCAATTCTGAAGGTATAATTATGCATACACATTGAGCATGCGAAAAAGAAGCATGCTCTTTTCTTTTGCTTAAGAAAGGCGTCTAGCGGGTATATAACAAGTAGACTACAGGAAAGGGTGAGGCTAAATGAAGCTGGCAGGCTACTTTGGATTCTTTATCCTGGCGCTTGTTTTCTTACTGTTCTATGCCTTCACCGCCAATACAGTGTTTCTTTTACTCACTGTACTATCCGGTGTTGTAGGTGCATTCTTCTTATTCCGTGAGTTAAGAGCAAGAGAAAAGAAGGAGCCGAGAGAAAGAGATTATAATAGTGAGGAGAGCTAATCATGGGTCATAACATTAAAACAAGAACAGGACATACTATTTTCGCAGAAGATATCGGATCAGGCGTACCAGTTGTATTTCTGCATGGTTGGCCGGTAAACCATAAAATGTTTGAATATCAAATGAATGAACTGCCAAAGCAAGGATATCGCTTTATTGGAATTGACTTGCTTGGTTTCGGAAAATCAGATAAACCTTGGAATACGTACACATACGATGCACAAGCAGAGGTTGTACATGAGGTAGTTGAGCACCTCGGATTGGATCATTTCGTCTTAGTCGGTTTTTCCATGGGCGGACCAATCGCTATCCGCTATACAAATAAATACGGCGCTGCAAAAGTAGATAAACTTTTATTAGTATCCGCAGCAGCTCCTGTATTTACACAGCGTGATGCTTATCCATTTGGTATGAAGAAGGAAGAAGCAGACGATATGATCGCCCAGCTGCAAACCGACCGTCCGAAAACGCTGCATAATTTTGGTGAAATGTTCTTCGCACAAGAACATTCTGATTCGTTTATGCAGTGGTTCTTCCATCTCGGTCTTGTTGCCAGCGGACATGGGACGATTCAAGCAATGGAAGCATTACGCGATGAAGACTTACGTGATGAACTTGTGCATATTAGTGCACCGACATATATCTTCCATGGACAGAAAGATGAAATTTGTCCATTTGACTTCGCTAATGAAATGACAGGCGGAATTGTGAACTCCACCGTTATTCCATTCGAACATAGCGGACATGGACTGCTGTTCGATGAAAAAGAAAAATTCAATACAGAGTTAGTACGAGTATTGCAAGAATAAAGGAAGATAATAGAGCTGACAGTTTCGTCAGCTCTATTTTGTAGTAGGCAGGAGGAGAAAAGTTGAATAATTTATTAACAATAATCGGGATTAGCGTCGTCATCATACTGATAGCTATCGCGATATTTTATAATACAGGAGCACGAAAGCGTCCGATGCAGAATGCTGATCGGCACCGAGAACAGCTAAAGATGGAGTGGGATACACTGAAAGTAAGACCTACTGCTTTAGTGGACGAAAAGCATATTGGACGTCTCAAAGATGCGTTGGACCAATCCTACTTAGAAAAAATTAATGACGCATTCCGGCAAGAGAATTATGATTGGAGCCAATATAAAATTAACACCCAATTCCGCGGCATGTTCCGCTTCTTTTTGTTGGCATCTATTTTCCGCAGCAAAGAACTGTTTGATAAGGACATTCACCGTATATGGAAAGTAATGCGTCGGTTTGAAGAAGAATACAAGGATTTTTGTATTCGTTTCTTTAATGGTGAAATAACTGAGGATGCATCAGAACGCGGGGAGCGCCATGCAGAAGAAAGAGAGCGGTTCGAAGTGAAGTATTTGATGCTTTTTCAATTAGGTGAACGCACACCACAGATATGGGGAGAATTCTTCCAGTATGGTGATGGAAAGGACTTTGTTGCGTTTATCAGCTCGCATGACCTGGATCAAGTAAAACAAGAATACATGGCAGAAAATATTACCCCGGAAGCAGAAAGAACGTTCGAAAACTTCTATCACCATATCAAGTGGGGCATGACAGCAGATGCAGAAGAACTTCGTGCGCATCAAAGCGAGACAGAAGGAGAAGAAGAAGATAAGGATATTGGTGTCAGTGCCCTCTACTTCCTCTCCATTCGCGGCGAAGCGACAGAAGAAGAACGAAACGAGCTTGGAAGGTTTACAGGTAAAGACAGTGGATACCACGCTACGAATGAATCCTACGGAAAGCTGCAGAAAAGATAAGAATAAAAGATACCATAAAAACGAACTCATGCAAATTCATACATTAGAATTTGCATGAGTTCGTTTTTTTAACGTAGTAAATGACACTGATTACTAAACAGGATAGTCTGTTTTTCTTCTACTTGTAATGCAGCCTGGAAGGTAAGATAAAATGTAAGCGTTATCAAAAAAGGAGAGAGGGAGATATTAATGAGAAAATGTAAGAGAAAGAAAGTATTGCCCCTATTACTTGCCTTTTTAATTACCTTTACTTCGTTTTGTACCTTGCCTTTACAAACGGAGGCTGCAGCAGATGCCCCCATTCTAAAATTTGACTTTGGAACTGCTGCAAGTTCTGTACAAGATAGGTATACAGCTGTCACTCCTGAAACGGCATATTCGGAGGCAGCTGGCTATGGTTTTGAAGATATATCAAAAGTGAGCGCAATAGACAGAAAAACGTCAGATCCTTTGAAATCTGACTTTGTTTCCGTTAGTGATACTTCCTTTAACGTAGATGTAGCATATGGAGATTATACTGTTACAATTCTCTCTGGTGATGAGGATGCAGGAACGAACATCGGTATTCAAGTAGAGGATATTCAAAAGGTGCAAAGTACCCATCTAGCCAGTGGAGAATACAAGGAGCAGGAATTCGAGATTTCACTTATAGATGGACAGCTAAACTTTACATTTACAGAAGCAAACTCCAAGATAAATGCAATAATTATTGAGAAAATTCCAGAAAGAACGGAAGCAGATAATCCGACTGTCTATATGGCAGGAGACTCTACAGTACAGACGTATGATGAATATTGGAGACCAGAAGCTGGTTGGGGTCAAATGATTCCGCGTTTTTTTACCTCCGAGATTGAATTTGAAAATCACGCCATTGGCGGAAGAAGTTCAAAGACGTTTATTAAAGAAGGACGCCTAGATGAAATATTAAGGGTAATAAAACCGAACGACTACTTTTTGATTCAATTTGGACATAATGATGCAACAATCAGTGTTCCCGAAAGATATGCTTCTGTACCGGATTATAAAAAATATTTAAAGTCTTATGTGTTAGGAGCCCGTCAAAGGGGCGCTATACCGATTTTGGTCACGCCAATGGGCAGACGAGATTTTAACGAAGAGACGGGCGAGTTCCGTGTCAGCTTTTCAGAGTATGTGCAAGGAATGCAAGAAGTAGCAGAAGAATTAGATGTGAAAGTTATTGACTTAAGTGCACGCAGTGTTGCCTATTATAATAGCATTGGCCCAGAAGGAACGCTTTCTGTGTTCTTGTATACAGATCCTGGTGTTTATCCTGCCTTTCCAAATGGTTCAAAAGATAACACGCATTTTCAGGAATATGGTGCTATTCAGCTGGCGCGTTTGGTAGCAGATGAAATAAGCAACCTGGATATTCCATTATCGGAGCATGTAAAAAAGATAGAAGCTCCTAAAAAGGCTCCTGCCAAACCTTCAAAGGTAACAATCAGTAAAATTAGTAACGCAGGTGCTCTTGTTTCCTGGAAAAAATCCAAGAAGGCGGATATCTATCGGATTTACAGCAAGCCTTCAACCAGTGATGCGTACAAATTAGTTGGTACGTCAACAATTCCACAGCTCTTTTTGACAGGCTTGGATGAAGAAACGAGCTACGATGTGTATGTGACAGCAGTAAATGGAAAGGGAGAATCGGCACATTCGAAGACAAAGCAGTTTACGACAAGTAAAGCGATGAAGAAATTTGATTTCGGCTTAACTGGAAATCCAGTGAAAGAAGGTTTTCAGGAGGTTAATTTGACTACATTGTATACAGCTGAACGCGGATACGGAATCGTTAATGCTGAAAACATGATTGGACGCGATCGCAATATCGGAGACGATGTAGTACGTGATTGGTTAGGTTATTTTGCAAGCGAATGGGAATTTAACGTCGATGTGCCTGATGGTATTTATGCGGTAAAGATATATGTTGGAGATATGACGGGTTCAGCAAGAACCAATTTAGTTATTGAGGGGCAAGACTATGGTCAGGTTTCAGCCCCTAGAAACAATTACACTACGAGGGTTGTACCGGAAGTTCTAGTTGAGGATGGCCAGATTAACTTTGGTTTTGGAGGATCGACAGGTATCGTAAATGGAGTTGAGATTACGGCTGTAGGAAACTAACATGCGCTGGAAATCTGATAGATTAGTTACTTCTATAATTTAAATATCCCTTTTAGGATTCTCATAAGTTTGTAAGCTGTCGCCAATGTCATGACATTGGCGACTTTTTTTATAACTGGGGTGAGGGATACTGGGATATCAGCTTGAGTGGATTTAACCAGTTGAGAAATAGGGGATAAGATAATGGATGCCAATGCCCATAGGATGTCTTAGACTAGCGCCCTTAATGAAACTCCTGATAAATTGATATTGTGATTTTCAAGTATACCAAATTACTGACATTCCTATCTGAAAAGCGTATGATGGAGAAAAAGGAAATGGAGCGACAGGATGAAAGCAATTCTTTTTGATTTGGATGGGACTATTCATGATCGGCAGACAACATTACAGCGGTTTTTAGAGGATCAATATAATAAGTTTCAGAATGACTTGGCTGGTGTTGATCTGTCGGCATTTAAGGAGGCCTTTGTTGCCCTGGATCAGCATGGGTATGTGGAGAAGCCTATTGTTTATAAGGAGCTGCTAATACAATTCGCTTTGGATACGAATTTAGAGCCAGCACTGACAGCGGATTATTTCGACCGTGTGGCGCAGTTTGCGGTTGCTTATCCGGATGCATTGGAAACGCTGCAGGAATTGAGTATGTCGTATACACTGGGCATCGTTACGAATGGACCAGCTTTGCTGCAGCAGCAAGTAATTGAGCAGCTTGGATTGTATTGGCATTGTCAAAGTCTTGTTATTTCCGAAGCAGTTGGACTGAAAAAACCAGATCCGGCTATCTTTGAAATGGCATTAGCAGAGGTGGAAGCACGTGCATCGGAAACCTTTTTCGTCGGAGATCATATTGAAAATGACGTCATTGGAAGCCGAAATGCTGGACTGCAGCCAGTTTTGTTTGGGGGTAAACAAGAAGGTGTACCAAGCTTCAGCAATTGGCGTGTACTACCGGCGCTTGCTGCGAACTGTAAACCATCTGAGAAACAAAGGGAAGACAGCAGTAGCCTGTTAGATAAAGACGAAGCAAATACATAAGGAGCGAATACGATGTCAGAGAAACAGCACCAATATAAAATGATTGCACTCGATATGGACGGTACCATGCTCAACCCGCAGGATGAAGTTTCAGAAGCAAACAAACAAGCGATTCAGCGTGCACAGGAAGAAGGTGTGCATGTCATCCTTAGTACAGGACGCGGTATCCGGACTTGTAAGCCTTATGCAGACGACCTTGGTTTACAGTCGTATCTTGTAACGGTTAACGGCAGTGAAATTTGGACTGCAGACGGAGAACTGCTAGAGCGTGTTTTGATTGAGGATGAATTGATTAAAAAGATGAAACGGCTGGCAGACAAGTATGAGACACATTATTGGGCAGTGAGTACAGAGCATGTATTCCGCGGTAACTTCCCTGCTGATATGGAGAAATATGATTGGCTTAAGTTTGGTTTTGACACTCCCGATGATGACAAGCGTGAAGCAATCGTTAAGGCGCTTTCGGACAAAAATGAATTGGAACTTTCTAACTCCAGTGAGACAAATATTGAAGTCAATGCTGTGGGCATTAATAAGGCAGAAGCAGTGCAAAAGTTATGCGACCGTATTGGCATCAATATGGATCAAGTTATTGCTATGGGTGATAGTTTGAATGATATTAAAATGATTCAAGCAGTGGGCTGCGGTGTAGCAATGGGAAATGCGCAAGATGCGGTGAAAGAAGTAGCAAACTACCAGACAGATACAAACGAAGCAGATGGGGTGGCAAAAGCAATCCACTATTTGCTAGGATGGTCATAAGCCCGGTTTTCCGGGCTTCCTACATAAGGGGGAAACAGAATGAAAACAGATCATTTGTATTACCCATATCACTCACAGCGTACAACAACAATTGCCCGGCAAGGGATGGTTGCCACCTCGCAGCCGCTTGCTGCACAGGCAGGGCTGGATATGTTGAAAAAAGGCGGCAATGCCGTTGATGCAGCGATTGCAGCGGCTGCTATGCTTACCGTTGTGGAGCCAACTTCCAATGGAATTGGCGGCGATGCATTCGCGCTTGTTTGGATAAAGGACAAGCTGTATGGATTAAATGCCAGCGGACCCGCACCAGCATCTATTAGCATTGAAAAAGTAAAGCAGCTGGGCCATGAAGAGATGCCGCTGCATGGTTTCATTCCTGTAACCGTTCCGGGCGCACCAGGCGGTTGGGCTGCGCTTAGTAAGCGTTTTGGCAAGCTTTCCTTAGTAGACGTATTGCAGCCGGCTATCTACTATGCCGAAAATGGATTCGCGGTAACACCAACAGTTGCCAAGCTATGGGAGCGTGCTTACAAGAAGTTCAGTACCACGTGTACCGATAATATGTATAAAGCTTGGTTTGACACATTTGCTCCTAATGGAGATTATCCGAGAATCGGCGATGTATGGAAGTCGCCTGACCATGCAGAAACGCTGCGTCAAATTGCGCGCACAAATGCAGCGGACTTTTATAACGGTGAACTAGCGAATAAATTAGCGGAATTTTCTGCAGATAATGGCGGATTCCTAACAGCAGACGATTTGGCTGCATATGAACCAGAATGGGTAGAGCCGATTTCGGTGAATTATCGTGGCTATGATGTATGGGAGATACCACCGAACGGACAAGGCTTGGTTGCGCTGTCCGCGCTGAATATCTTAAAAGGCTTTACCTTCCATGAAAAAGAATCAATTGATACATATCATAAACAAATGGAAGCGATGAAGCTGGCGTTTGCTGATGGTCATGCTTATTTGACAGAAGAAAAGCATATGCCCGTTACCGTGGAGGAGCTGCTGTCTGATACGTATGCTGCGCAAAGACGGGCGCAAATCGGGGAGCTGGCCAACGAGCCGGAGGCAGGAGAGCCGAAGCAAGGCGGAACGGTTTATTTGGCTGCTGCGGATCAAGAAGGGAATATGGTTTCCTTTATTCAAAGTAATTACCATGGCTTTGGTTCGGGGCTGGTGGTGCCCGGAACAGGTATTGCGCTGCAAAATCGCGGACATAATTTCAGTCTGGATCCAGCTCATCCAAACAGTCTGCAAGGCGGGAAGAAAACATTCCATACGATTATTCCCGGTTTTTTGACGAAAGATAAGCAAGCAATTGGTCCTTTCGGGGTAATGGGCGGCTTTATGCAGCCGCAAGGACATGCCCAGGTAGTGATGAATATGCTGGATTTCGGACTTAATCCGCAAACCGCACTTGATGCACCGCGCTGGCAGTGGATTCAAGGCAAAACGTTTCATGTGGAAGCGGACTTTCCGAAACATATCGCCGAAGCGCTCATACGGAAAGGGCATCACATTGAGGTCAAAGCAGACCGGTCTACATTCGGCCGCGGCCAAATCATTTGGCGCGATCCTGAAACGGGTACATTATATGGAGGAACAGAAGCACGAGCAGATGGCAGTATTGCTTCGTATTAGAAAGGTTGAACAACATGATTTACTGGAACTTATTTTTAGCATTTTTCCGTGTCGGCATTTTGGGATACGGAGGGGGGCCAGCGTCAATTCCCCTTGTGGAAAAGGAAGTCGTACAGCAGTACAAGTGGATGGATGATGAGGAATTCGGCAATACGCTGGCACTCGGCAACAGCTTGCCAGGTCCAATTGCAACGAAGCTGGCCGGCTATATTGGCTACAGAGTTGGCGGCTGGGTGGGCATGATTTGTGCACTTGTCGCTACCGTTATCCCAACTGTTGTGCTGTTGATTATCTTATTTTCTTTTGTGGAGGCGTTGAGCGATCAGCCGTGGATCAGCGGGATGACAACTGCTGTTATTCCGGTTGTTGGTGTAATGCTCGCGGTCATGACAATTGATTTTCTAAAGAAATCTCGCAATGGACTGAAAAGCTGGCAAATTGTCATGCTGTTAGTTGTATCAGTTGTTCTGATTGAACTGCTAGACATTCACCCAGCCTTTCTTATTCTGGCGCTTCTTCTGTTAGCATTGCTGAAACCGGAGAAACAGAAGGAGGAAGGCGCATGATTTACTGGCAGGTTTTCCTAGCTTTCTTTATTCCGGGGATTATCGGATATGGCGGCGGTCCTGCTACGATTCCGCTCATCGAAAATGAAGTGGTAGACAGATATGGTTGGATGTCTACCGCTGATTACAGCCAGACGCTAGCCTTGGCAAATGCGCTTCCAGGGCCAATTGCCACGAAGCTCGCTGGTGTGATTGGCTACCAGCAGGCAGGCGTGCTTGGTGCGGCGATTGGTTTGTTTGCCACTGTTGCGCCGTCGCTTATTTTAATGATTGGATTGCTAAGTTTGTTGGCGAAGTTCAAAGACTCTCCGCGGGTTAAAAGAATGACGGCTTATATTCGTCCAACAATTGCCGTATTACTCGCTGGTATGGCAATCAGCTTTTTCCACACGTCTTATGAAAGTGCGGGTTGGATACATACTGTCATCTTGGTGGTGGCAAGCTACTTACTTATGGAAAGATGGAAGGTACATCCGGCTTTTGTGATTTTAGGGGCGCTTGTATATGGTGCTGTTTTAATTGGTTAGATCCTGCTGAAATCTTAGCAGGATTTTTTTCTCTAGGCAGGAGTTAGCGGGAAAAGGGCTAATGTAATTAGTAAAATGAGATTCCCTGCATAATCTAGTAAAGAACAGGGTAGCTACTTAGCAAGGGGAATAGGAGTAAAAAAAGAAAGAAGGAGCATCTTATGCGCGTTACCATATGGAACGAATTTCGTCATGAGAAGGAAAACGACACGGTAAAAAGCATCTACCCCCGAGGCATTCATGGAGCAATTGCTGAATTTTTAGAGCAAGCAGGATATGCAGTACAAACTCGTACACTTGATGATCCTGAGCAAGGATTGGATCAAGAAACACTGCAGCAAACAGATGTACTGATTTGGTGGGCGCACAAAGCCCATGCAGAAGTGCATGATCATGCGGTCGAGCGTGTGAAGCAGCGCGTTTTGGCAGGCATGGGATTAATCGTGCTGCATTCAGGTCATTTTAGTAAGATATTCCGTAACTTGATGGGAACAACTTGTGATTTAAAATGGCGCGAGGACGGAGAGAAAGAAAGGATTTGGGTGGTGCAGCCGAGTCATCCGATTACACGAGGACTGGAAGAGTATTTTGAACTTCCTCAAGAGGAGATGTACGGCGAGCATTTTGATATACCCGAACCCGACCACACGTTATTTATCAGTTGGTTTGAAGGCGGGGAAGTATTCCGAAGCGGCTGTACGTATAATCGAGGAAAAGGGAAGATATTCTACTTCCGGCCTGGACATGAAACGTATCCGACTTACTACGATAAAAATGTGCAAACCGTTATCTGTAACGCTGTGGAATGGGCAGCAGCACCATCAGCTGTAGTTCCTAATTACGGGAATACAGAAGCCCTCGAGCCAATCTTGCGCTTAGCAAAGAAATGAGCGTACAAAGCCGTCGGATGCGATGACGGCTTTTACATAAACAGACAGAAAAAAGGAGGAGATCAGTATGAAAGCTATTGGTATTTATAAGAACACATCTGTGGATGAGGATAACTGTTTTATCGAAGAACAGGTGGACAAGCCTGCTGCAAAAGCCAAAGACGTCTTGGTGAAAGTAAAAGCAGTAAGTGTGAACCCGGTTGATACGAAGCAGCGAAAAATGAAAGAAGATGATGGGAACTTCCGCATTCTTGGCTTCGATGCGGCTGGTATCATTGAAGAAGTAGGTGAAGATGTACAAGGATTTCAGCCTGGCGATGAGGTCTTTTATGCTGGATCTGTTGCACGTCAAGGGTCGAATAGTGAATACCAGCTTGTCGATTATCAAGTGATTGCGAAAAAGCCTTCCAACCTTAGCTTCTCAGATGCGGCTGCACTTCCATTAACAGCGCTCACAGCATGGGAAGCAATGTTTGAGAAAATGCAGATTCCGCTCGATATCGAAGCAAATAAAGGGAAGACAATTTTGCTGATAAATGCAGCTGGCGGCGTTGGATCCATTGCATCTCAGCTGGCGAAACTTCATGGTTTGACTGTAGTCGGCACTGCTTCACGCGAAGAAACGGAAAAATGGGCCAATCAGCATGGAACAGAACGGACAATTAATCATCACGAACCGCTTCATCCGCAGCTGGAAGCACTAGATCTGGATATTGATACCGTCGATTATGTATTTTGTATGCACCAGCTGGACAAAGCGTGGGATGACATTATCGAGGTAATCAAACCAGAAGGCATTATTGCGGCGATTACAGGGCCGGCTGAAGGAATCAAGCTGACAGATTTGACTTCGAAGAGTTTGACGCTTGTATGGGAGTACATGTTCACTCGTACACTGCATCAGACAGCCAGTCAACATAAGCAAGGTGAGATCTTGACGAAAGTAGCAGAGCTTCTCGAGGAAGGGCGTCTGCGCACAACAAAGACAGAAGAATTGAAAGGTCTTACAGTGGAAAATCTTCAAGAAGCGCATAAGCGACTGGAAGCTGGCAGCATGATTGGGAAACTGGTTATTTCTGTATAAACAAAAGGCAGGCAGATTGCCTGTCTTTTGTACTTCTTTTTACTTGTACTATTGTATAATAAGGATAAGACATATAGTGGAGAGGTGAATAAAATGATACATAAGATAGCCGTCATAACGAGCGGAGGAGATTCACCAGGTATGAACGCAGCCATACGTGCTATCGTGAAAAGTGCAAACTACCACGATATTGAAGTATACGGTGTCGAAGGCGGATACCAAGGGCTAATTGAAGATAAACTGTCCATTTTGCGCACACCAGATGTCGAGACAATCGCCAACAAAGGCGGTACAATCCTAAAGACATCCCGTTCTCTAGCTTTCATGGATGAACCGGGAAGACAACAGGCAGTAGACGTGCTGCGCAATTACGGAATCGCAGATGTTATTGTTATCGGCGGTGAAGGATCCCTACAAGGTGCACAAAAGCTGCAAGAATTAGGCGTCAGAGTTGTTGGTATCCCAGGAACGATTGATAATGATTTGGATTACACCGATTATTCCATCGGCTTTGATACAACACTAAACACCGTGTTAAGTTCCATTGGCAGGATCAAAGATACGGGCTTATCGCATAATAAAACGACAATTGTCGAAGTAATGGGCAGACATTGCGGCGATTTGGCGCTATTCACTGCAATCGCTGGAGAAGGCGATATTATTTCCACACCAGAATACAAGTTAAGCCCCGAACAAATTTGTGAGAAGCTGCAGGATAGAAGAAGTAAAGGCCGGAATGATAATATTATTGTCGTGACAGAACGGATATACAATCTGGATGAACTGCAGCAGTATATTGAAGACAATATGAACATAGAGGTGCGAACAACTGTATTAGGATTTATCCAGCGCGGCGGTGAACCTTCTGCATTTGACCGAATCCTTGCCAACAAAATGGGCGTCAAAGCTGTGCATATGTTAATGGAAGGTGAATCAGGCTACGCCATCGGCATTAAATCTAATCAGCTCATTCAAAAAGATCTCAAAACGATGCTGGACGAAAAAACCGACAAGCAGCCAAATTATGATTTGCTGGAAATGCTGCTGCATACAACGTAACCAAGATAGGCTGCCTAAGGGCAGTCTTTTTTATTGCTTTGCTAGAGTTATAGTGTTATTTGTTAAGTCTTTTTCTTACTTCCTAAAAAAGCCAGACAAATTCATTTATTTGCCTGACTTATTTATCATATATGGAATTGTAGTGATTTAGCTAAATATTGGACGAGCTAAACAGACTTTCTTTGAAAATATAAGTATCCGCCTGCAAAAAACAAAACAAAACTTCCTCCAACAATGAATACTACTTGTTCCCAAGGAATAAAGAAGATGTTGTTTGTATGTTCGCCAATGTACATCATGGAAAAAGGCTGCGCCCATGGATAATAAGGTCCGTAACGTTCAGAGTTTATAATTAATACGGATGGCAATGTAAAAATAACATTAACAGTAAGAGGTGCAGCAAAACTCTTGAATAAAATGGACATCCATAATTGCAAGGCGACTAAAGGAAATGTTGCTACCCATCCGCCAAGGATACTTTTCCAAAAGACTTCCAACGGAAAAGGAGTGGTGAAGCCTTTTATTGCTCCTATTATGTATAGGGTGGCAAGTAATAATAACTGCATAGCCAGTACAAGAAGCATCAATAATATATATTTAGCGATAAATAACTTTCCCCTAGTCACAGGTAGCGTTAACAGCTGTTTCCATCCGCCAGTTTGGTGTTCATATCTGCAGATTGAACTCGCTAAAACACCTGTTATCAGTGGTAAAAATAGTAATGCATATACTAAATTCATGGTAATCGATAATAGTATCCATTGATCACCCACAACCTCAACAATTCTATCGTGGAAGTTATAACTGAACCCAATAACCAGTCCAACAAGTGGTCCGACGAAAATGAGAGGGATTATCTTCGTTTTCCGCAGCTTAAACCATTCTGCATGGAGAATTGAAAACATCTATTTCACGTCCCTTCTGACAAAGTCAATCATACCGAGTATATACACGAAACTGCCAACTGCAATGCCGAGTATGACGCTTAGGACAGGTTCATTCCAGTCACTTACTAATGTTGGCCATTTCCAAATCATCCAATCTGGTAAATCAGCAGCAGAGTAGGTTAAAATAACGCCAATGACTCCCGTTGTGGTTGGTATACTTTGATTTATACTAACAACCGCAATCCATAGCTGTAGTGCTAGAATTGGCAGCGACGCAAAGTAAGGGTAGAAGCTATACTTTAGAAGTTCAAAGAAAGGGATATTGTCACCTAAATCAAGATATATTCCCTGTATGGTAGTAAACAGAAACAATAAAATGGAAGACATCAATAAGAAAACAGCTAGCAACATAAATTTTGATAAGTATACATGTTTCTTAGAAACCGGCAAGGAGAGTAACTGCTTCCATGCATTTGTGTCGTTTTCTATGCTGGCCATAAGCGAAGTTAAAATAGCAATACCAATGACAAGTGCAAAGGAAGCAAATGAATTTATATATGATAAGTAATACGTCCAATCATTTTCGCTTTGCTTTAATAAATATGTTTTACGATCACCGGCGTAATTCACCATTTGCATAGCCACAACACCGAAAGGACCTAAGAAGGTTAACAGCCAGAATCCTTTTCGTTTTATCTTTAAATAGTCTGTCAAAATATATCGTTTAAACATACGCTTTTTCCTCATTCGTCATGTGAAGGAAAATTTCCTCAAGTGACCGCTTTTCCTCTTCAACACGATAAACCGAAAAGTTGTGGTGAACTAAAATGCTAACTGCTTCTGCCACTTTTTCATTGGCGTGTTCCGCTACTAGAAGGCTGTCATTATTGTATTCCGCTTGTATTCCGTTTTCTAATAATGTCCGGCACGCATGCTGCCCATTACTAACTTTTAGCAATATATGACTTTTCGCAAGCTTGCGCATCACATCGATAGAATCTTGGAAGATCATCTTCCCCTTCGCGACAATTCCAACTGTCGTAGCGAGTTGGTCTATCTCTGCTAACAAGTGACTCGAGATCAAGATGGTCATCCCATGCGCAGACGCCAAATGTTTAATCAATTGCCGGATTTCAATAATTCCAGATGGATCCAGTCCGTTAGTTGGTTCATCTAAGATAAGCAGTTCAGGTTGGTGAAGCAGGGAAGCAGCGATACCTAAACGTTGTTTCATTCCAAGTGAAAAACCTTTGACCTTCTTATGGGCCACATCGGATAAACGAACTATATCCAAAACTTCATTGATTCTTTGTTTTGGTGCGTCTAGGATCTTTCGCAGCGCTTCTAAATTTTCATAAGCTGTTAAGTGCGCATAGTAGGATGGATTTTCAACTAGTGCGCCTACCTTTCTCAATATGTGAATGCGCTCTTTTTTTAATTCTTTTTGAAAAATAGTAACAGTCCCATTCGTAGGTTTCATTAATCCTAATAACATGCGAATGGTGGTTGTTTTACCAGAGCCATTAGGTCCTAGAAATCCGTATATCTCTCCTTTTGGAATTTTCATATTCAAACTTGTAACAGCAGTTTCCTTGCCAAAGCGTTTTGTTAAGTTATTTGTTTGCACGACATATTCCATTTTTCTTCACCTCTGCACCTAGCATAGAAGCTTGAGGTTAAACTAGGGGGAGGCAGAAGTTTAAAATCTGTTTAAAAAAAGAGATGTGTGTGAATACAGGAAGTAACTCCTCTATCCACACACATCACTTAGGGTTCTGGATTATAATAGTCGCGCCGTCTGTATTAGACGTAATATCCCATTCCAATTGCATGCCTTTTACCATCATATCTACGATGGATAAGCCGATCCCTGCTCCTTTTTCTTTGGAGGCGTGCTTCCACCCCTTGCCGCGATCGACAATAATAATGCTATCATATTGATCTGTAGATGCTGTCTGCACTTTCAGATAACGACCGCTGCTTGCGTGACGGAATACATTTTGAAGAAGATTATCAAGAATACTGCCTAGCCAAATGGGATCAACTTTCCATGTCGTACGGTCAAAAGAATTTAAATCTATTTCTATCTTAAACTGTTCTTTTTCAAAAACGGGATACCAGGAAGCTAAATGTTCTCGAACAAACCGTACAACATGGATTTCCTTTTGTTCAAATTTGAACTTACTAGCTGCCAATAACGTATAAGACATCAAATTCTCAATTAATTTGTCAACTTCTTCAACTGATTTCGTTAATACGTTTACAGCTTGGCTTGCTGAGGGGGATAATTTCTCCTTGCCGATGGAATAAGTTTGAGCGCTTATTTTGGTTAATGGCGTCCGAAGGTCATGAGAAAGGTTAGCAATTAATTCTCTTCTCAGTTGTTCTTCTTCCTGTTCACGCTGTTTACTTTCTCTTAATTCATGCACCATATGATTAAAGCTTTGTTCAAGCTGACCGATTTCATCTTCTTTTTTAACAGATATCTTCAGCGGGAGATGATCTGTATCTCGAAGGGTCATCGCTTCTTGTAAATGTAATAGTCGCTTTCTAATTCCTCGAAAAAATAAATAAGAGATTGTGATAAATACTAAAATAAATATCACGGAACCAAAGAAAAAGATATTGCTGTATTGATCATAAACTTTTATTAGCGGAGGCTCTAAAACCGATCTTGGAATCTCGAATACAGCAAAGCCGTTACTTTCATCGTCTCCAAGAAACGATACTACCGTAAAAGGATTGCCATTATAATGGTCTTTTAGAAACTTCGCTGTATAAGCGGATGTCCACGTCGAGGGAAGTGTTTCGTTAACATTCACTTGCTGTTCCGTTAACTCTCCCTGTCCATCTACCCAAAACATCGATGCCTCTGGGTATGCCTCTTGCCATTTTGCGAAATGCTGTTCGACGGAGTCAGTCGAGATGTTTTGCAGTGCATGTACTTCCTTGTGCCAGTGTGATTCTATAACTTTCGCAGATCGTTTTCGATCATCTGATTCCTCAGCCGTATCCATCAGGAATGTTCCTAAGGCAGCGGAGAATAGTTGGAGAATAAATAGTAAAAACACTGCCGATAAAATAATGACCATATATCGCGCCTGCAAGGATCGTATTAAATTCATTGTTGTTTCACCCTGTATCCAATTCCGCGTATGGTTTCTATTATAGCTGGTTTAGCTGGGTTTTCTTCAAGCTTTTCCCGTAAATACCGTATATGTACCATTAAGGTTTTGTCACCTTCTATAAAGCTCTCTTTCCATACGCCTTCGTATAACTGTTCCTTTGTTAAAATTTGATTTAAGTGCCGCACAAAGTATTGGAATATGAAGTACTGTTTTCCTGTTAAAAGTATTTCCTTCTCTGTTCGTTTATCCAAGATGTGCATATCTGCTGTACGAATTGTTAAATGACCAATTTCTAATACGTCCTCGTGCTTTTGGAATCTTCTTAGCAATACTTCTATACGAGCCGCCAGTTCATCTGGATGAAATGGTTTTGTTACGTAGTCATCTGCAAAGTGAAGTCCTTCTAGTTTATCTTCTACTGCTGTTCGTGCTGAAAGCATCAAAACAGGCAGATTTTCGTTTGCGGATTTTAGCCGTTTTCCAATAGAAAAACCGTCTAAACCGGGTAACATGACATCTAAGATAACGATATCTGCAGCTAGAGTATAGCTTTCCGCACCTTCGCCAGTTTTTAACCATGTCACATTATATCCTCTTTCCGTTAATTCCTCTGTTACCCAACTGCCGATTTCCATTTCGTCTTCTATATATAAGATGTGAGTCATTTGTTATCCTCCAGTACTACACATTAAGTCTGCATACATAAATTTTATACAATTATTCGAGTGAATGCATGATGATATTTCATAAAAAAGTAAATAATACCAAGTTACGTGCTATCTAACGTAAAGAATATGTATCTACATCCAGAAAGAAAAGGCGGAGTAGTTAATCGGTTGACTTTTATACCGTAGGGGGGTATGGTATATGTATAAACGAAATGGAGGAATGAATGTGGATAAATTTCTGCATGATCACCCAAGTACGCCTAGAACAAAAGATGAGAAGCAAAATGTAATAAATCGTTTAAAACGAATAGAAGGACAAGTGCGCGGTATTCAGAAGATGGTCGGAGAAGACCGTTATTGTATGGATATTTTAGTGCAGCTTAGTGCAATTCAATCTGCATTGAAGAATGTTGGGTTCTCGGTGACAGAGCGCCATATGCACCATTGTGTTAGTGATGCGATTACCAAAGGCGAAGGCAAAGAAGCAATTGAAGAACTGATGAGTGTGATGAAGCAATTTTCCAAGTAAGGAGGGAGTATCGTGAGTGAAACAAATCATACAACGCTTGGTATTACAGGTATGACATGTGCTGCATGTTCAAATCGAGTGGAAAAAGTGCTGAATAAGATGGACGGCGTGGATGCTCAAGTCAATTTAACAACAGAAAGAGCCACTGTTGATTATGATACAGACAAAGCATCGATAGAGGACATAACCAAAAAAATCGAAGCAATCGGTTATGGCGTTCAAACCGAAAAAGCCGAGTTCGATATTACCGGCATGACTTGTGCTGCCTGCTCTACCCGGATTGAAAAAGTGCTGAACAAGCAAGATGGTGTAAAAAATGCATCTGTTAACTTAACGACAGAAAGTGCCGTTATCGAGTACAATGCAGGCTTAATCGAACAGCAGGCTTTGATTGAAAAGATTCGCAATATCGGTTATGAGGCCAAGCCAAAAGCAGAAGCAGAAGAAAGTCGGACGCAGAAAGAAAAAGAGTTAAAACGGAAGAAAACAAAATTAATCATTTCAGCCGTTCTATCTGCGCCTTTATTACTTACGATGCTTGTTCATTTATTTGGCGTCAGCTTGCCTGACATATTAATAAATCCGTGGTTTCAATTTGCGCTAGCGACGCCTGTTCAGTTTATTATCGGCTGGCAATTTTACGTAGGTGCTTATAAAAATCTGAAAAATGGCGGAGCAAACATGGATGTGCTTGTTGCACTCGGCACAAGTGCTGCTTATTTTTACAGTTTGTATGAAGCAGGGAAAACCCTTGGAAACTCTGGCTATATGCCGCATTTATATTTTGAAACAAGTGCTATTTTAATTACATTGATTTTATTTGGGAAGTATTTAGAAGCTAGAGCGAAAAGCCAAACAACAAATGCTTTATCCAAATTGCTGCATTTGCAAGCAAAAGAAGCACGGGTTATAAGAGATGGCAAAGAGATGATGATTCCTGTAGAAGAAGTAAAAGCGGGTGATCATTTACTTGTAAAGCCGGGTGAAAAAATACCGGTGGACGGTATCCTTGTGAAAGGCAGAACGTCTGTAGATGAATCGATGCTCACAGGAGAATCAATTCCGATTGAAAAAGATACCGGAGCGGGACTCATCGGTTCTACCTTGAATAAAAACGGGTCCGTTGAAATGGAAGCAACAAAAGTCGGAAAAGACACGGCGCTTGCATCGATTATCAAAGTGGTCGAAGAAGCGCAAGGCTCAAAAGCGCCAATTCAACGGCTCGCTGATATAATTTCCGGTTATTTTGTGCCAATTGTTATTGGGATTGCACTTGTGACATTTGTAATCTGGATTGCTTTTGTCGAACCAGGTCAATTTGAACCTGCTTTAGTAGCAGCGATTGCTGTTCTCGTTATTGCTTGTCCATGTGCGCTAGGACTAGCAACACCAACATCCATTATGGTAGGAACAGGGCGAGCGGCAGAAAGCGGAATCCTGTTTAAAGGCGGAGAGCACTTAGAAAGAACACATCAATTAGAAGCAGTCGTACTCGATAAAACAGGGACGATTACCAAAGGAAAACCAGAAGTAACAGATTTCACTGGCGATAAAGAAGCATTGCAATTATTAGCCAGTGCCGAAAAAGGCTCGGAACATCCATTGGCAGAAGCAATCGTCGCGCATGCTGCAGAGAACGATCTTCCTTTCTTAGATGTTGACGACTTCTCAGCTATACCCGGGCATGGTATCGAAGCGACGATTGCCGGAAAGCAAATACTTGTTGGAAATCGTAAATTAATGTATGACCGTCATATTGCAATGGAAGGCGCTGAAGAGGCGTTAACCAGCTACGAAATGAGTGGTAAAACTGCTATGTTACTTGCCGTTGACGGAAACTATCGCGGTATTGTGGCAGTAGCAGATACAATCAAAGAATCAGCACCAGAAGCGATCCAGCAATTAAAGCAGCTCGGTATGGAAGTCATCATGCTGACAGGAGACAATGAAAGAACAGCGCAGGCAATTGCCAAGCAAGTTGGCATTACCCACGTAATTGCCGAGGTACTGCCAGAACAAAAAGCGGATAAAGTAAAAGAAATACAATCACAAGGCAAAAAGGTCGCCATGGTTGGAGACGGTGTCAACGACGCACCAGCGCTCGTGACAGCAGATATCGGAATTGCCATCGGCACAGGAACAGAAGTGGCAATTGAAGCTGCTGACGTTACAATACTTGGCGGCGAACTCCTACTTCTGCCGAAAGCGATAAAAATCAGTCATAGCACAATCCGTAATATCCGCCAAAATCTTTTCTGGGCTTTTGGCTACAATACAGCAGGAATTCCAGTCGCAGCAATCGGCTTACTGGCGCCGTGGATTGCCGGCGCTGCAATGGCATTGAGTTCTGTAAGTGTTGTCGCAAACGCCCTGCGGTTAAAGCGGGCAAAACTATAACCCGCAACTTTAAAGGAGGTGAAATAGCATGGAAAAGACACTAAACGTACAAGGCATGTCTTGCGGTCACTGCAAAGCATCCGTTGAAGGTGCTTTGCAAAAACTTGATGGCGTATCAGCAGCAGATGTAAATCTAGAAGCTGGTACAGTCGTTGTATCTTATGACGAAGCAAACGTAACAGTTGATACAATGAAAGAAGCTATTGAAGACCAAGGATATGACGTTACTGCATAATAATAATAAGCATAGACAAAAACGAAGAGGATGAATCTGAATCAGGATTTGTCCTCTTCGTTTTTTATCGGGAGGTAATATTGTCGTCGAATAGGCGGAGGATAAGCTAATTTACATATTCCCTATTAAATTGGTTATGGTATGCTATATTTACCATAAAAGGGAAGGGTGACATTTCTTGAGAATAAGAGATAAATTATTCGCTGCTGTTTTTCTTTCAGTCATTGTTGGTGTACTGGGAGCATGCTCCGGATCAAGCGATGATCAATCATCTGCTGCTGACACAGAAAAGGAGACGAGTGAGACAGTATCTTCAAGCTCATCTAACTTGGAAGAGCATCATCAAGCAGATAGCGAAAAGGAAGAACAAATTTCTGAAACCGTGGATACAAATGAAAACACAGAATTTGATAAAGATAGCCCGGAAGACAAATCTGATGAAAGTCACACTGCATCCGATAAAGAGTCTTTTGATGATAGTAAAGCAGGGAACGAGGAGACGGATTCTACTAGTGAAAATACCTTTGCTATAAAGAACTATTTAGACGAAAACTATGCGATAGAAGGTGTCCACTATGTTACAAATACTTGGAAAAACGAAGAAACAGGTAAAATAGAATACATCGTTAACATCCTACCTGATACAAAGGAGTATAGTGATGACATAAGCGAAGTAATGCATAGTGGTCAAGGTCTTTATGAAGATGAAAGAACAGACAAGCTGGATAAAACGGCAAATGCTATTATACGAGATTTACCTGAAATAAATGGTGCCATACATATCGAATCCGTTAATTGGGTCTCTTACGATGGAGAATTTCATGTCACTTTAGTTCAAGATATAAAATAAGGTATGAAGCAGTCAGCAGCGTTTAAAAAACGGTATAAATAATAGAAGACTTTCGAGCTAAGTTATTGAGCCTAAGTCTTCTTTTTCTGTTTCTTTCCATAGATTCCTCTAGTTATGTTAAGTCTCGGGCAAAGCAACCGAGTCTGCTAACAAATGTCGATGTTGCGGATAAAGAACTGCAAAATATTTTAGGAGAGGCGTTACTTTAACTATATAGTTTGTCTACCGGCACTGTAAGGGATAATTCATTTTAACCCGCATATGAATAGTGTTTATAAATGGTTTTGCATTGTAAGTGATTTGAAATAAAAGGAAATGTATAAGGAACATGCTTAATGTCTCCAGGTTAAGGGTACTGGGGTATTATGAAAGCGTTTACTAAATTGCGAGGAGGAACTGTGATGAAGCGAAGCTTTCTAATGGTTGCCTTACTGGCCGGTCTGGGGCTGGCAGGCTGCTCTGCTTTTACGAGCGGAGATGGCGCGAGTGATGACAAAGTACAAATTACATATGCAAGGGGGACAGATACAACTGGCGCCACAGACGTATTAGTGAAAGCGTTTGAGAAGGAGCATCCAGACATTGATGTTATTGTTCGAGAAATGCCATCCGATTCGGGGCAATCACATAATCAGTATGTGACAATGTTCAGCGGCAGAAGCCCGGAAGTAGATGTGTTTGATGCCGATATTGTCTGGTCGGCAGAATTTGGTCAGGCAAATTACGTGCTGCCGCTTGATCGTCTCATTGAAAGAGATCAAATTAATATGGATGCGTACTTCCCAGCTACAGTAGAAGCGGGCCGTTATAATGGCAGACAATATGCGATGCCAGGTTATGCGGATGCAGGGCTGCTTTATTACCGAACAGACATAACCGATCAAGTACCCGAAACATGGGATGAGCTCGAGCAGCTGGCACAGGAAAATATGGGGAAAGAAGGAGCGGAATTCGGGTATTTGATGCAGGCAGCACAGTATGAAGGGATTGTAACAAATGCCATTGAGTATATCTATTCTTATGGCGGGCAGGTGCTTGATGCGAATGGGAATGTGGTAATCAATAGCCCAGAAGCGATTGAAGGACTTAATAAGATGATTGCCATAGCCAATAGCGACTTTGTTCCGAATAATGTACTTAACTTCAAAGAAATTGACACAGAGTCTTCTTTTAACGAAGGAAATGCCGTTTATGCGAGGAACTGGCCTTACATGAATGATACAGCAAATGACGAAAAAGTATCAAAAGTAGCGGGCAATGTTGGTATTGCGACCATTCCGGCTGGCAGTGACGGAAATGCATCTGCTTTAGGAGGCTGGATGCGAATGATTAACCGCTACTCAGATGAAGTCGAAGCGTCTTGGACGTTTGTGAAATGGATGAGCGGAGAACAAGGCCAAAAAATCAGCGCGCTTGAAGGCGGCAAGGCTCCGACGCTTGAAGCTTTATACGATGATAAAGAGATTACCGATGTTAGTGCAGTACTTGCTAGTGAGGACTTTTACAATTCCTTGCAAAACGCGATACCCCGACCAATTACACCAATCTACCCAGAAATATCTGATATCATGCAAATTGAAATTTCCCGTGCTCTAACTGGTGAAATTACGGCAGAAGAAGCGGTTGAACGAATGGAGACAAAAATGCAAGCTGCGTTGGAATCCGTAAACCAATAAAGGAGCTGAGCGTATGAAGCAACCGAAAAAGAGACGGTTCCAGCTGAATGAACGGCAGCTTGGTTATGCGATGGTCGCGCCGTCCATTATTCTTATTGCAGTTATCATCATTTGGCCTATCCTGTTATCCGCGTGGAACAGCTTATTCGATTACCGCCTCAATGACCCTTCCAAAGCGGAAAGAATTACCTCTTTAAGTATTAATCTCGAAACATATGCTGATAACCGCTATCTTGTTTATGACACGATGGAAGATGTCAGAGATACAATGCCCGGCGCAGCAAATACATTAAACAACGTCACTTCCGCATTAGATGAACAGCACGAAACTTTGTTAAAAACAGATGAAGGACTTGCCGATCGTTATGAAGAAGTCAACACTATGCTGGAGAATTATCAGCCTGTAAATGATGATGATCTCCGGCTGACAGATATTCCGGAAGCATGGGCAGATGGCTTTACTGCTACACTGGATGAGCAAACCGCAGCTGTTCAAGCATTGCGGGAAGATGCGCCCGAGGGTGCCGTTCAGTCACTGACAGATTTAGAGTCTCAGCTGTCAAATACGAAAAATGCCGTCTTGGAACCAAACTTTGTCGGTGTCCAAAATTATACCGATTATCTTGCTAATGGCAGAACATGGACAGCAATGCTGAACACGCTGTTGTTCACCGTCGTGACAGTTGGCGTGGAGCTTGCCGTCGGTATGCTAGTCGCCTTGCTGATTAACCGTGTGTTTATCGGACGCGGACTTGTTCGGGCTGCTGTATTAGTGCCTTGGGCAATACCGACAGCAGTTGCTGCAATGATGTGGACATTCCTGTTTGACGGACAATCTGGCATCATGGCCTACTATATGGCCCAGCTTGGTATTATTGATGATCCAGGCGTCTTGCTTTCTACTGGAGCGGGCGGTATGTTTTCGGTCATGTTTGCTGATATCTGGAAAACAACGCCATATATGGCACTTTTGCTGCTGGCTGGCTTGCAGACTATCCCGCGTTCGATGTATGAAGCAGCGGCAGTTGATGGAGCTAATAAGTTCCAGCAATTTTTCTCCATTACGTTACCAATGATTCGTTCAGCAATTTTGGTAGCTGTCTTATTCCGCGCATTAGACGCTTTCCGTGTGTTTGATCTGATTTACGTTCTTACTGGGGGCGGACCAGCGAACTCAACGGAATCTATCAGTGTCTACGCGTATAAGCTTTTGTTCGAACAGCAGAATTTCGGTGCCGGCTCTGCATTGAGTGTGATTGTATTCTTGAGTGTTGCCTTGCTCAGTACGATCTTTATCAAGCTAATCGGTTCTGATTTGTTCAGCGGAAGGTTAAAACAATAAGACAAAGGAGGAAAATAAAATGACAAAACGTGCCGGTATCGGCTTCTACATTTTCTTGATTATTTTCGTGTTCTTAGTCATGTTTCCGTTCATATGGGTGTTTCTCACATCAATCAAACCACAAGGAGAAATCTTTTCTTCCTTCCAATGGTTTTCAAGTAACATGACTTTTGAAAACTATGTATCGGCTTTGGAAACACGGCCGCTGCTGCTGTACATGCTGAATAGCTTTGTTGTCGCATCACTCACCACCATTATCTCTATTATTGTTGCATCTTTTACAGCTTACGCGGTTACCCGGCTGCCAATTAAGTTTAAAGGATTAATCCTCGGACTCGTCTTGGCAGCATCCATGTTTCCGCAAATTGCCGTTCTATCACCAATCTTTAATTTCGTTACGGATGCAGGGTTGCGCAACAGCTATCTCGGCTTAGTCATTCCGTATATTACAATCAGTCTGCCGCTGGCAATTTGGATATTGTCGACATTCTTTATTAAAATTCCGCTTTCGCTGGAAGAATCGGCAAAGCTAGACGGAGCAACTCCTTTCCAGACTTTCCGGAAAATTATCTTTCCGCTGGCTGCACCAGGCGTATTTACAACCGCTATTCTTGTATTTATCGCAGCTTGGAATGAATATCTATTTGCGCTGACGATTAATACCGAAGATAGCTGGCGTACGATTCCGGTCGGCATTTCTTTCTATCAAAGTCAATTTAGTGTTCCTTGGGGAGATATTACTGCCGCTACCGTTATAGTGACCATCCCGATCGTCGTTCTCGTTCTCTTGTTCCAGCGTCGAATTGTTGCTGGACTGACAAGCGGCTCTGTTAAAGAATAATAACCTTGGAGGTATTGTTTAACTTATGAAAACATTACGCGTAGGAGTTGTCGGACTAGGAAGTATCGCACGCAACCGCCACTTGCCAGAATTGGACCAAAATCCGCATACCGAAATCACTGCCGTCTGTGACGTCGTGCCAAGCCGTTCAGAAGAAATTGCTAAAGATTATCAAGCAACAGCTTATACCGAATACGAAGAATTGATTGAAGATCCCCGTCTTGATGCTGTAATCGTTTGTGCAGCCAACCATCTGCATGCGCCTATCAGCATTGCCGCTTTGCAGGCAGGAAAGCATGTGCTATGTGAGAAACCAATGGCTACGACACTTGCGGAAGCGGATGACATGATTGCAGCGCAAAAGGAAAGCGGGAAGCTGCTGCTGATTGGACATAACCAAAGCTTTGTTCCTTCCCATAAAAAAGCGCGTGAGCTGATTAAAGCCGGCGAACTTGGCAAGATTTACAGCTTCCGAACAACATTTGGTCATGGAGGTCCTGAGCAATGGAGTATTGATGGAAAAAACAGTTGGTTCTTTGAGAAAGATAAAGCATACATTGGCGCGCTAGGTGATTTGGGCGTGCATAAATCCCACTTAATTGAGTTCCTGCTGGATGAACCCATTCAAGAGGTAGCGGCTTTTGTCGACACGTTGGCAAAACCTTATGCCAATGTAGATGATAATGCAGTAGCCGTGCTGCGCACCAAATCGGGTATTATCGGAACGCTCACTGCAAGCTGGTCGTATGTAGCAGAGGAAGACAATTCTACGATTATTTATGGCGAAAAAGGTGTAATCCGATTGGAAGACAGCCCGGATTATTCCATGGTAGTCGAGTATCAAAATGGCGATAGAAGCTACCATTCGCTTGGTGCAATTCAAACGAATGACGCAGACGCCCAAACAAATTCAGGCGTGGTAGACGCGTTTGCCGGCTGTGTGCTGGAGAACAATTCGAATTGTCCGATTACCGCAGAAAAAGGACGCTCTGCACTAGCGGTCATTCTTGCTGCATTAGATTCTAACAGTACGAAAAAGATTATCTCTCTGACGGGCGAAGCGGTAGAAAAGGAGGAACAAGCATGAAGCTAGGCGTCTTTACCGTTCTGTTTCAAGAGTTGTCCTTAGAAGATATGCTCAAGCGCGTCACACAAGCTGGATTAGATACCGTGGAAATCGGAACTGGCGGGTATCCCGGTAATGCGCATTGCCCGATTGATGAGCTGCTGGAAAGTGAGGAAGCGCTCAAGCAATACCAAGATACATTTGAGAAGTACGGTGTAACCATTGGTGCTTTCAGCTGTCATGGGAATCCAATTTCACCGGACAAAGCATTTGCAGAGGAATCAGATTGGCTGTTGCGTAAAACGATCAAGCTTGCCGCCAAAATGGCCGTTCCTGTTGTCAACTGCTTCTCCGGTGTAGCGGGTTCAGAGGAAAATGCCACAAAGCCCAACTGGCCAGTCACAGCGTGGCCGACTGAATACGGTGATATCTTAAACTGGCAGTGGGAACAAAAGCTTGTCCCTTATTGGAAAGAACTCGGAACCTTTGCTGAAGAGCATCAAGTAAAGATTGCCTTAGAATTGCATGGCGGTTTTCTTGTGCATACGCCATACACGATGCTCAAGCTGCGCGAACGCACAAGTGAAGCGATCGGAGCCAATTTTGACCCAAGTCATATGTGGTGGCAAGGCATTGACCCAACCGCCGCCATTAAAATTCTCGGCAAAGCTGGCGCCATTCATCACTTTCATGCTAAAGACACATTCATTGATCCCGACAATGTCAACATGTACGGTCTAACCGACATGCAGCCATACAGCAGCATTAAAACACGCGCATGGAACTTCCGCACCGTCGGACTCGGCCACAGCATAGAAGAATGGAATAACATGATCAGCGCACTCCGCACCTACGACTATGACTATGTCGTAAGCATCGAGCATGAAGATTCCCTCATGTCCATCGAAGAAGGCTTTCAGCGAGCAGTGGATAATTTGAAAAACGTTGTGATTACAGAACCTGCTACGACGATGTGGTGGAGTTGATAAAAGAGCACTTGCCTCGGCAAGTGCTCTTTTTGTGGTTACAAATTTAAGTTAAGCTAACGGGCTCCTTTGTGAAAAATCATAGTGATTATGGTAATATTTTCAAAGGAGGGGAATGAAGATGAAAAATAGAAAAGTGATTTTTGTATCAATGTCTGTTGTAGCTATGCTTATATTAACTGCTTGTGGTTCGGCAGATGAACAGACCGCATCAAATAGTGGGGAAGCTGAAACAAACAATGTTTCTGTACAAGACAAATCAACTAATTTAACAGATACCAGTTCAGTAAATGATGAAGCGAGTACAAACGAGTCTGAAAAGAAAAGTTCCACATCTGCTGAAGATAACGCTCAAATCTCTAGCGGAGATGAAGCTGTAGAATTTCTGAAGGAAGAAATGGAAGAGGGAAAAGACGAAGATATATCTTTTGGTACAGATGGAAAGTTATTGACCGATCAGAAAGGTTCTTATTATGTCATACAACTAGTTGATGTATCTCTGCGAGTTTCTGGGAAAACTGGTAACCTAGGATATTATAAAGTTTATCAAAACGGGACTTATGAAGATTTGCAGGCTGCCGCAGCTACAGAAAATAATGAAGCTTCAAAGAAAGACGAATACCTCAAAGAACTGAAAGCAATGGAAGAAGCAGATAAGAATGCAGAGACTAAATCAACAACACAAGCAATGATTGATCAAGCAAATGAAAAATATAAAAAATGGGATAACAAACTGAATGAGATATATAGTGTACTTCATGAACAATTGTCCGCAACCGAAATGAATGAGTTAAAAGAAAATCAACGAACTTGGATCAAAGAACGCGACGCAGAAGCAAAAGAGGCTTCACTAAAATATGAAGGTGGTACGATGGAGACGTTAGAATTAGTGGCGACGAAAGCAACTATAACTAAAGAAAGATGCTATGAGCTAGTTGAAAGCTATATGAAATGACCGTTCATTAAAATTCTAATCATTTGTGAGGAGAATTAAACATATGCATGCTTGTTTGGAGGAGATTTTTTTGAAGTTAACAGCCAAACATAGTTATAGTCTTATATTGATTTTACTGGTTATATCAGCGGTTACAGGTCTAGTGTCAGAAAATACGGTACTAAAAGACATAGTACCTGTATCCGCTTTTGTACTAATAGTGATCATTGAATTAGTCAGACGGAAAGTAGATAAAGTACAAAAGAATTAATATTTAGGCACCATAGATCGATACCAAAGAGCCAAAACACAAGTACCAAAGTGCAGGAAAGCAGCAATTGATAATGGCATTAATTCTGTGTCTAGAGAACCATTCGGAATAACCCAGAAAATAAACAAGGGGAATACGACGATGCCAAAGACACTAAATACGATGGTATGAATAAGAAGGATAATCCGCAGAGCCTTCTTAACAAAGGATTTCAGCTGTATGACAGATTTGTTATCTTTAATGTGAATATCTATGTCTGGTGTTGTCGCTGGTCGTTTGAAAAATCTTGCTCTAATCCACCAAGCAATGAGGCATGAACTGTATAGAGGTACTAATAATAATGAAACAAATGCAATCATTTTTAGAAAACCAACATTGGGCGGTTCGTACATTAGTATCGTAGCAACTGGTATCGTTCCGCCTATACTAGCAAATATAATATAAAGAAAAAGACCAAAACGTATTACCGTATGGAATCCTAAGTTTTCCGGAAACATATGAGCACCTTCTTTTATTGACAATACAATTATTGCAGATTTTTGTTCCTATAAAGTAACAGAATTAGTCTTTTAACCGGCTATCAGCTTCTTCTCGAAGTTCTTTATCCTCTGGAGTGGAGTAGCCAACATGCAGAACTTCTTCAATATCCTCCCGATTAAAAAAGATGCTGTAATCTGGTCTGATATGACCTTCTGGATATGGAACAGAGATATAATCGTAGAGTTCTTCGGTGCCAACCTCCTGTTGTTCGTAACCATGAATCATAACAGGCTTCTCCGCTTTTTTTAATTTCACAACGGATCCTATAGGTATAAGTTTATCTGTATTGATATTTTCTGTCGTTTCTGTTGGTTCCGTTGTATTATCTGATCCAGAGCTCACTTCAAAGCTGCAGCCTGTAAGAAGCAGGGTAGAAATTAAAATAAGGTGGATTGTAGTCATTCTAAATTTCATCAGTTTTCTCTTTCTTTTTGCTATTTTCTAGATCCTTTTCTACTTGTTCTCTAAGTATTAGTTCTATTGGCGAATCGTATCCTCTATACAATATATTATCTATTGATTCCCTATTGAAAAAGACATTAAAATCGTCAGTTAGGTTTCCTTCTGGATAAGGGACTGCTATGTAATCGAATATTCTTTTTGAACTAGTTTGGATTTGATGTCTTCCATAAATCATGACGGGCTTTTCAACCTTTTTAAGTTTAACTACACTTCCAATTGGGATTAATGTGGTATTAGAATTACTCATTTTTTTTCTCCTTGAAAATTTTTGTTCTTATAAATAATGCCACAGCACAGGTACCATATATAAATAACCCCAACACTATAAAAGGTTCAATAAAATACTGTAACTCTTCTTTTGGAATTAGTATAAGAGCAGCTATGATACTCACAGATCCGGCTAATCCAATAAGGATACTATATAATAGTAAAGAAATACGTAAAATTTTCTTTATATCTTGTTTATTTTGTAACATAGAACATTATGCTCCTTTTTATTAGTCTTCTTCTGGCATAAAGCCGATTTTTGCTCCATAGCCGAGACCATAGGATGCATAGGCACCGGTTTCTTGTCCTACTGAAGCACCGACACCCACAGAGCCAAGTAAAACATCAAAGCCTACGTATGGATCTTTCTTAAGGCCAAACCATTCTTCCAATGGTTCAAATCCAAAGAAATTAAATGGTTCTAATTTAATTTCTATCTTAGCTATTGATGCATTTAAACCTGCACTTACTGTATAATCTTCATAATTAGCTTTACCTTCTGCCTGTCCGAAGTTCACAGTGCCAGATAGGGGTGAGTTCTCATGAGTAGCTTCAATTTTGCCAATCCCAGCTTCGACTTTTGCTCCTATGTGTTGTCCATACAAAATATTGCTCGTTAACGTGTCTAATCCATATGGCAGATAAGACTTAGTTTCACCATAGATAGCCCTTGCTCTAAGAGAATCTATACCTTCTTCTTTGTATTTTGTATCAACCACTGATCCAGATGTGTCCAATCTAATATATTTCTCATCTAAATCCATGCTTGCTAATAAACTGACATTACCAACTCCGTCCTCCCAGCCGTCTTCTGTACTGAATTCACGTTCATATTTTTTGTTGGGTTGAGTAGAGATTTTGTATGCTGATACAGCGTTTCCTTTTTTTCCAATAGATAAAGAACTATTAGTCATATCAAGTTCCATAATTTCTTTAACCAGATCATGAGGAGTAGGATTGGAGAACTTATCAGTATTTGATCTGGTTTCCAATGAATGCTTTGCTGCCTGGTACGGTATTGATAGATTCAATTGAGTTGGTGAATAATTTTCAACACTCAAATTGCCGTCCTTAATCATACTTTCCATTTCGGTTACATACTGCTTCATCAATTGGATATCGTCACCGAAAGTTTCTAATCCTTTATTATTTTTTGTATCGAATTCAATTAAATCCTCTATTGTTTCGTTTGTTACCTTTTGCGCATCATTTATTTTATGAGTAAATGCATCAGCATTTAAATTACTAAGATGGATAATATCATTAATTGAACTAAATATATTATTAGCTTCCTCTACTTTATCGATAGTCATTTTTTTGGATCTATCCAAGCTATCGGTCAATTCTCCTTCTAAGAAATCTTGCCTTATTCTCCCAGTTTTATCAACTTCTAAATCTAACGAGGTATCTCGCAAATTCTTAAGCAGAGATTTATAACCTTTTATCGACTCACAATAAAATGAAATAAAAGTTTGATGAATATCTTGATAGTAACTTCTTATTGAAGTACCAGTTGCGCCAGTGAAAGAATCTTGACTGTGAGATAAATCTACTATAGCATTTTTAAGTTGATCCATTTGGTCTAATTTTGTATCTAACTTGGTTAGCAATTGATTGATATCAGCATGAAGGGACTGATTATGTAATTGTTTCATTTCTTTTCTCCCTTAAATGAATTAGATAGAGAGTTGTCCATCTCGCGAAAAGTTTCAATTGTTTGGAGAACACTTTCGTTATTTTTAATAAGTAGCTGCTTATAAGCTTCTGTCACTTTGGCCAATGCATTATTAAATTCATTTATCTTTCTTACAGTGTTTAGTTCATTTTTATCAGCAAATGAACGTAGGAGGTCAGCTTCAATATTAGCGATGTTTTTTTCAACCTTATTAACTAACTTACTTGCCTCCTCGTATGCTATTTTTATTTCTCCATTCATAATGTTTTCTCCCTCACTTCTCGTCCTTTATACGTTGCTTTTCCCGCTCTATTCGTATTTCAGTTGATTGTACGCTGTTATGTAGTGCGCCCATTCTACTGCTGATTAATTGCACGGCATCATCCATTTTGTTATGTGAGATGTCTTTATAAGAGCGGAGAGCTGCATCACGTTTTTGTTCAAACTTATCTGCCGTAGTTCCTTTCCATGCGTTAGGAGGTAATTCAGGTTCTGTAATATCTCTGCTATGTTGAACCATGTCCATTTGAAGAGTTTCTAAAGTGGATTTAGCTTGACGGAGTCGAGAAAGCTGTTCTAATTTTTCAGTACGTCCTGTCATTAAAGATGCCAAATAAGACAAAGCAAACACCTACTGTCGGTAAATTATAGTATTACTATAGTTATGATACCAGATGGTAAATGCTGTTATGAACAGGAAGAAATAACCCATTTTTATAGTTTAGAAGTCACTTGCTAAAACTATTTACCTAGTTCAACGCTCTCGTTTACATATGATAAAGCTATTTTTTTATCCACATCAACTGAATCTCAATCATCAATCAAAAACTCACTAAACAATCTTTTCAAACACCTTCATGAAATTTTGTTTTAGTAATATACTCTAATTATGAATCTAAATTTTAAAAAAGAGGAAGGTGAACTATATGAAGGGCGGTTTAACACTGCTTCGAGAGAATTTGCAAAGAATTAAGCCTTCTGAAAAGCATGCAGCCAATTACATACTTGCACATCCTGCTGAAGTGGTCCAGCTTACGGTGAAGGAGCTGGCAGATAGGAGTGGATCAAGTGAAGCGGCTGTTATCCGTCTGTGTAAATCGATTGGTGTAACAGGATACAAAAATTTGAAGTTGAAGATTGTTGGTGATTTACAAAATGTAAGCGCTGACAAAGGGGTGTTCCATGAAATCAAGCCGAATGATACGGTTGCGCATTTAATGGAGGCAATTGCGGAGAAGCATACGCAGTCGATCAGAAAGACGCTGCTGGTTAATGATGAAGCGGCGATGGAAGCGGTGGTATCGGCAATCGCACATGCGCGTAAAATTGATTTTTATGGTGTGGGTGCTTCTTATTTAGTTGCAGAAGATGGAGAACAGAAATTTGGCCGGATTGGCAAATGGTGTACGGCGTATAGTGATGCGCATCAGCAACTGGCATCTGCTGCCAATTTAACAGCAGATGATGTTGCTTTTGCGATAAGTTATTCTGGGGAGACAGAACAGCTGCTTCCGGTTTTGCAGCAGGCAAAGCAATCAGGTGCCACAACGATTGCAATGACGAAAGTAGGGCAGAATCGGCTGCAGGAGCTAGCAGATATCAAGCTTTTTACTGTTGCCAGGGAAGCGCAGATCCGCAGTGCAGCTACAAGTTCCCGCATTGTGCAAATGTACGTCATGGACATTATGTACACGGCTGTAGCCGGAAGAAATTATAACCATACTATCGAAGCACTCGAAAAATCACGTCAGGCAATACAGCAAACATTCCAAACAGAACAAAAGTGAGGGAAGCATATGCTAGATAAATTGACGACAGAAAAACGGAATCCAAGCAGTATGCAGCTGGATCAGCTTTCTGTAAAAGAAGTATTGCAGCTTATGAACAAAGAAGATCAAACGGTACCGCTAGCGGTAGAAGCGGCTTTGCCAGAAATCACAGCAGCAGTGGAACAAGTGATTAGCACTTTCCAGGCAGGCGGCAGACTGATTTACACTGGTGCGGGAACAAGCGGCCGACTTGGTATCTTAGACGCAGTTGAATGTCCGCCAACGTTCAGCACAGCAGAAGACATGGTGCAAGGCTTGCTGGCAGGCGGAATGTCGGCTTTTCGGAAGGCAAAAGAAGGAGCTGAAGATAATCCTAGTCTTGGAGCAAAAGAGCTAGAGGAAATAGGATTATGTGCAAAAGATACGGTCATTGGCATTGCAGCTAGCGGCAGGACGCCTTATGTAATCGGTGCACTCGATTACGCAGCAGCTGTGGGCGCTTCTACAGTCAGCATTGCTTGTAATCTAGATGCGGCCGTTTCCAAGCACGCTCGTATTGCAATTGAAGTGGAAACGGGCGCCGAGGTGCTGGCTGGCTCCACACGATTAAAAGCTGGGACAGCACAAAAGCTGGTGCTGAATATGATTTCGACCGCCAGTATGGTCGGCATCGGAAAAGTGTATGAAAATTTAATGGTCGATGTAAAACCGACCAACGCTAAGCTGCAGGAGCGTTCCAAGCGAATCATTATGGACGCGACGGGTTCTGCTTACAGCCTTGCGGAAGATGCATTCCATAAAGCGGATGGTCATGTGAAAACAGCTATTGTTATGCTGCTGCTTGATTTGTCAAAGGAAGATGCTGCACAAAAGCTAGCAGAAGCAGGAGGGTTTGTTCGGTCAGCGATAAAAGCGTAAAGAGGGGGAATCAGGATGGCGAAGATGAATCAATTGGCGGAGCAGATTCTGCGCGAGGTTGGCGGTTCGGATAATGTGGTTGCTTTAACGCACTGTATGACACGTGTTCGCATGCGGGTGAAGGATGACGCATTAGTTAACTTTGATGCATTGAAACAAATTGATGGCGTCATGGGTGTTGTCGTAGATGATACGCTGCAAATCGTTGTCGGTCCCGGAACTGTGAATAAAGTGACAGATGAGATCAGCCGTATGACCGGACTTGGTGTTGGAGAAGAAGCTGCTGATATGGACAATCTGACATTTGAAGAAAAGGCGCAAATCAAACGCGAAAAGATGAAGGAAAAGAATAAAACGCCGCTTAAGTTTTTACTGCGGCGTATCGGAAATATTTTCATTCCGCTTATTCCTGGGTTGATTGCTTCCGGTATCATCAATGGCGGGGTGAGCTTTGCGGTCAATGCAGGGGCTGATCCGACACTTGCTATTGTACAGATTCTTCAGCTCATCGGCGGCAGTTTATTCAGTTTCCTCGCTATTTTAGTCGGGTGGAACACAGCCAAAGAGTTTGGCGGCTCACCAGTGCTCGGAGCTATTGCCGGGATGATTCTCTTTAACCCGGCTCTCGCGACTATTACGTTATTCGGAGAGGCACTTGTACCAGGACGCGGCGGGTTATTTGGTGTCATTTTCGCTGCTTGGCTGATGAGTTTTATCGAGAAGCGTGTGCGCAAGTTTATGCCAAATAGTATTGATATTATTTTTACACCTATTTTGACTGTCCTGTTCGTCGGAGTCGCTTCTTTGCTTGTGATTATGCCGGTTGCCGGTGTATTGTCAGATGGCATTACTACTGGTATTAATGCTGTCTTGGATGTGGGCGGTGTTGTCGCTGGTGCATTGCTTGCTGGGTTCTTCCTGCCGCTCGTTATGGTCGGACTGCATCACGGTTTGACGCCGATTCACGTTGAGCTGATTCAGACATTCACGTTTACGGCTTTACTTCCGATATTGGCGATGGCTGGCGGCGGGCAGGTTGGTGCTTCGATTGCCATTTTTGTAAAAACACGCAACAAACGTCTACGAAACATTATTAAAGGCGCACTGCCTGCTGGCTTTCTTGGGATTGGAGAACCGCTGCTTTACGGCGTAACACTGCCACTCGGCCGGCCATTCGTAACCGCTTGCTTAGGAGCAGCTGTCGGCGGTGCCGTTCAGGCCTTGTTTGCTACAGGTGCAAAAGCCATTGGGGTATCGGGATTATCGTTAATCCCCCTTATTGCAGAAGGAAAATATCTGCAATATATTATCGGAATCGTTGCTGCGTACATTGCTGGGTTTCTTTTCACCTATTTCTTCGGTTTTAAAGAAGAGATGGCAAAGGATATTTGAGGTAAAAGGCGTCGGCTGGCGCCTTTTCTACATAGGAGGGCGAAGATGTTAGGGATAGCTGTCTACTTACATGATTCAGTAGAGATAGAAACAATCAAAAAGTATTATGCTGCAGGATTTCGAAGCATGTTCACTTCCTTGCACATACCGGAAGACGATGCGTCACAGTATCGAACGAAATTGCAGGCCATCGGATCAATTGCTTCGTCACTTGATATGGAGTTTATTGCTGATATCTCTGCAGCTAGCATGGAGAAACTCGGTTTGGATTGGCAATCTGCCGACAAAGTATTGGACTGGGGATTGACGGGCTTGCGAATTGATTATGGCTTGGAAGAAGATGTGATTGTCCGGTTATCGAAGCAGATGACAATTGCACTGAACGCAAGCACGCTGACGGAAGCACAATTAGTTCGTTTACTGGAAAATGGGTTATCTACAGCACATACAGAAGTGTGGCATAATTTTTATCCCCGACCAGAAACTGGATTGTCTCTTGGTGACTTTTTAGATAAAAATCGTATGTTTCAGTCGCACGGACTAAAGGTGCAAGCATTTATTCCGGGTGATTGCAACCGACGTGGTCCGCTGTATCAGGGTTTGCCAACATTAGAGCAGCATCGCACGTATGGTACGTTTGCTGCTTATACAGAATTGAAAGCATATGGGGTAGATAAGATTTTGATTGGTGATTCAGATGTTTCGGAGGAGGCGTTAGAACAGCTGACAGATTCCGAGCGAATTCTTACACTCCGCGCACATGCTTTTGGTGATAGAAACAGAGCGCATCAGCTGCTTGGTAAAGGGACACATAACCGCCCTGATAATGCGCGAGATGTTATTCGTTCGGAGGAATCTCGTATGAGTGGGATGTTCAGGGATATAAAGATAGAGCCCTCCAATTGTATAGAGCGAAGAAAGGGTGCTATTACAATCGACAATGATTTGTATCTGCGCTATAAAGGCGAGATTCAAATTGCTAGACGTGCGTTGCTACAGGACAATAAGGTCAATGTGATAGGTCAGGTAGTCGGTGAGGATTTACCGCTTTTGTACTATATAATGGGCGGCACACACTTTCGCGTTTTGTGGGTATGAAAAAAGAGAGCGGGACATAACTCCTCTCTGACACAAAAAAGATCTCGGTCACCAGGAAAATGGTGACCGAGATCTTTTTTGATCTGATATTTTTTGAATTCCTTACTATACTTGCTGATCTGGCGGTGAACTTCCTGATGTTCACCGCCATGAAGGCGAATCCTAATTCGTTTTCCACTTTCTCTTTACTTCGTACCGAGAAACGAGTGAAACACAAATGAGCCTTCAGAAATCCGAAGACTGGCTCGACATCTATTTTACGTTTTCCGTAAATTTTCCCTGTTTCTTTTTCGCTGAGTAATTGCTGGGTATATGCTTTTTGTTTTTCCCATCTTTCGTTGTAATAGATTTTCCGGTTGTTTCCTTCTTTCGCTTTCGTACATTCTGCACGTAAGGGACAAGCAGTACAATCGTCACATTCATACACGCGATAATGACGCTTAAATCCAAATTTGTCGCATCTTTCGGATAGGTACCGAAACGCTAATTTCCGGTTATTCGGGCAAGTGAAAAAGTCGCCTTCGGCATCGTAATCCCAGTGAGCTACTTGGTAAGGATCTTGTTTATATTTCTTTTGCTTTTCTTTTCGGTAGTGATTATAGGTGATGAGAGGGATGCGCTTCCGATTATTTACCACATCATCATAATTTTGCTCACTGCCATATCCGGCATCCGCGACAATATAGTCGGGCAGCTCAAAAAAGTCCCGTTCAATCTTATCAAGGAAAGGGATGAAAGTTCGCGTATCCGTAGGATTCGGGAACACATCATAGGCCAGGGCATATTGACCTTCAGTAGCCAGCTGCACATTGTACCCAGGTTTAAGTTGGCCATTTTTCATATAATCATCTTTCATGCGCATAAAAGTGGCACCATGGTCAGTTTTGGAGTAGCTATTTCTGTCTCCGAAGATTTCCATGTCGACCTGATATTTTGATTTCCGTTTAATGAAATCATTGACTTGCTTTCGGTACTGTTTTGGTGCTTTACGTTCGGAACGAAGCTGCTTGCGTTCGGCAGTATCATCACTTGCTTCTATGCGGCGATCGTATTCCTGCACCTTTTCGTCCAGTTTTTCTGCTACTTTTGTTAACTCTTCGCCCGATAGGGCTTCGGGGTTCTCCAGCTCGATTGCGGGGATAATTTCCTGCTCCAACAGTTCTTCATACATCTGAGCCGATCTTTCCACCAATTGCGTACTGTATTTCTCAGTGGACTTCCGCCATACAAAAGTAAACTTGTTGGCATTTGCTTCGATTTTGGTGCCATCAATAAAAATGGCTTCTTCTTCAATGACTTTTTCTTGAACCAGCTGGCTGCGAAATTGGACAAAGCACTGGCGTAAGAGTTCTTTTACGTGAGGGTTCACACGGAATCGGTTGATGGTGCGATAGCTGGGCTGATAATCTTGGGCAAGCCACATCATGCGTACGCTGTCTTGAAGTAATGACTCAATTTTACGGCCCGAGAAAACGGATTGCGTATAGGCACATAAAATAATCTTCATCATCATGCGAGGGTGATAAGCAGGGTGTCCGGTTTCCCGACGGAAACCGTCAAAAGCTTCGTCTGGAATACTTTCTACTAAATGGTTAACGGTAAAAGCAATATCATTTTCAGGTAATTTTCTTTCCAAATCTAGAGGTAAAACGACTTCACACATGGTATAATGTTTAAACATAAGGACCCTCCTCTTTTGTGTTTTGTGTCGTAACTTAATTCTATCAGAGGGGTCCTTTTTTTGCTTCTATAAACAGTAAATTAACGATAAAAAGATGAGGCAGGCATCTCCGAATTCTCGGAGACGCCTGCCTCATTTTAATTTCTCATTTTTTGGGGTTTTGTCCCGCTCTCTTTTTAAGTGGTTTTTCTAGTGCTTTTTCATTTAGTTTGAATTTGCCTTCCCATTTGGAAATAACAACAACAGCTAAGGAGTTGCCGACAACGTTCACGGCAGTACGTCCCATGTCTAAAATACGGTCGATACCAGCAATAAAGGCTAAGCCTTCTGCAGGAAGTCCGACTGCGCTCAATGTTGCAAGCAGAACAACGAAGCTTGTCCCAGGTACAGCGGCGATTCCTTTTGATGTGACAATGAGGACACCTAGTACAAGCAGCTGATCCCAAATGGACATATCAATACCATACATTTGTGCGATGAATAGGGTAGCTAACGCTTGGTAAAGCGTAGAGCCGTCCAAGTTAAATGTGTAACCAGTCGGTACAACAAAAGATGTAATCGCTTTTGGCGCACCTAGGTGTTCCATTTTCTGCATGATTTTAGGAAGAACTGTTTCAGAGCTAGCTGTAGAGAAAGCAAGCAGCAATTCATCTTTCAGCATACGCAGCATTTTGAATAAGTTCACGCCGCAGATCTTCGCAATAATTGAAAAGACTACGACAACGAAGAAGATCATGCTTCCATATGTGATAATTGCAAGTTTACCTAGCGGAATTAGTGATTCCAGACCAAATTTGGCTACTGTGACACCAATCAAGCCAAATACACCAATTGGAGCTAGTTTCATAACAAGGTTTGTAATCCAGAACATCGTTTCGCTTACACCTTGGAAGAAGGAAAGTACTGGCTTCCCGCGCTCCCCGATTGCTGCAACTCCAACACCGAATAAAACAGAGAAGAATACGATTGCGAGCATATCCCCTTCCGCCATCGATTGGAAAATATTTGTCGGGATAATCTCAAGGAATGTATCGACAACTGTATGTTCTTCTTGCGTTGCGGCTGTTTCCTCATACTGCGAGATACTAGTTGTTTCTAATTCGGAACGATCAATACCAGCACCAGGCTGGAAGATGTTACCGAAAGCTAATCCAACGACTAATGCGATAGTTGTGACAATTTCGAAATACAAAATTGTTTTAAAACCTAGTTTCCCAACTTGCTTGATGTCACCGACACCAGCAATACCTACAACGATAGAGGCGATAACGATCGGTACAACGATCATCTTAATTGCCCGCAGGAATAAGTCTCCAAGGGGCTGTAATACATTAACGGCAGTATCACTGCCATAGAATATCGCACCAACAATAATACCTAACACCAGTCCAATTAGAATCTGGTAGGCTAGTCCAATCTTAAAACGCTTCATATGATGTCCTCCGTGATGTAAGTATAAAAATACATAAAAATAATGATAGAAACAGTTTTGGCGTCTTGTCAATTTTGTGAGCCGACAGAGAGAGAAGACACAGATGTGCCTTCTCTGGAATATTAGAACGTATTGGAATGCATTGATAATGAATCAACGAACAATATAACACAACACAAATGCCTAATATCTCGCTAATCTAGTAAACGGTCCTCAGATGGACAAGACTTTCGCTAATCTGATTGTAAACGGTATAAATGATAATTTGCAAGATAAATTTGTAAGGCAAAAATATCTTGATGTATGTAAAAGGCATGATAAAATAGAAAATGAGTAAAGAAAATAGCGAAATATCAGCGTTTCAGTGTTGAAAAGAAAGAGTAGTCCGTAACTAATAAAATCTATGAAGAATATTTGTCAGACAAAAAAGGAGAAAAAGAACGTAATCATGAAGAAGGAGAAAATGGCGCATCGAATTGCAGCCGAAATTTTGGGACAAATTGTCGAAGGGGAAATTGAACCTGGTCAAAAACTTCCAACTGAAAAGAAGTTATGTGAAAAATACGGTGTAAGCCGTGCTTCCATTCGAGAAGCGCTAAGTGAACTTAAAGCACAAGGAGCTGTTTCTTCAAAGCAAGGCGGCGGAACATATGTTGAGCAGGCATTTCACGGTGAATATTTTCATCAAGTAATGGTAGATGAATCAGACTTAGCCAGTTTTCGATATTTGTTTGAGATGCGCAAAATTCTGGAGCCAGAAGCAGCCATGCTGGCAGCAGATCGGCGGACAGAAAAGGAACTTGCTGAGATGCGCGCGGCGTTGGAGTTGATGCAGGACGCGGATAGTACGGAAATGCATAAAGGACGGGATGCGGACTTTGCTTTTCATCTGGCTGTGATGAAGGCGACGCATAATCCAGTCATGATACAAACATTTGCTAATTTGGATACAGTATATAAGCGGGCACTGGCTTTGTCGTTTGAAGATAAAGAAGACTTACTGCGTAATAAACAGGTGATTTATATGGAGCATAAAGAAATCTATGAAGCCATTAAAACTGGAGAAGCAGAGTTAGCACGTCTGCAATGTTTGATTCATTTGCGAAATGTAGAGAAGAAATTAAATCCTGGTAACTGAATCGCAGGGGTGCAAGAACTAAACGTAAAACCGAACAGCTGAGGCTGCTCGGTTTATTCTGTTTCTACAGGTACTGCTGTCCAGACAAATCGTTCTGGTGCATCACCTACGTATGAAAATGGATAGCAAGTTGTTACTGTCAATACTTCATCAGGCGCAGTTGGCACAATAACAGTTAGATCGTCTTTATCGACAATTTTTGTGTTTTCAACTTTATAGGTAAAAGAACCGTATGGCATTTCGACAACGAATGTATCGCCTACTTTTACTTCGCCCATATTGCGGAATACTGTATCGCGGTGGCCCGATAAAACAATCTGATCATTTTGAAGTGGATAAGCCGTTCCTTTATAATGGCCGACTCCCTTCGCCAAGTCGTTGGCATCTGTTCCTTCCACAATGGGTAATTCCGCATCGATCTTCGGGACGTGCAGAACACCTGCAACATCGCCTTGACCCGGTTCAAAGGTGCTTGCTTCCGCTTTCTCTTCCTCGGGAGTGAGCTTTTCTGCCGCGTGTGCTTCATGCAGCATGGATTTAGCAGCTGACAAGGACTCTTTTTGCGCTTGGGAGGTGGTATACCATTCAAAGCCTCCGTATCCGACTAACAGCAGTCCAGCAATGACTAATATGACAGCAAATCGTTTCATAAGTTCTCCTTTAGTGTACAAGCATGATTGGCTAGCTTTTCTAACTATATTATAGCTAATTAATTTCCAGTGGAAAAGCTGTTTCGTGTAAAGGTTTAGTAAACAGACACATAGGATACACTGCCCTTATGCAATTGATTATGCTATAATCTAATCTTATCCAAAAAAAGGGAGGGGAACGAATGAGCATGAAAAAATGGGTTTATGGGTTGCTGCCGCTGGCATGCATCATCATTATCTACCTATTTTCCGCCACCCCCTATCAGGAACAGGATATCAAACCGATGCTATCTTCTCACATCGATTTGAGTCCGCTTGTGCCTTATTTGTCACCTATCCAGTTTACCTATCATGGAAACGAAGTTAGTGTGGAGGCAGTGGGCATTTATTCCTTTGTAGAGTTCTTCATCCGAAAAGGAGCTCATTTCACTGTTTATTTCTTTCTAGCCATTTTGGCGTGCACGGCACTATATAAAGGGTTTGGCTTTAAGTACCGCTTATCACTGCAGCTGGCACTAATTATTTCTGTTCTTTATGCGTGCTTTGATGAGTTTCACCAAAGCCTGACGCCTGGCAGGACACCTTATGTTGGGGATGTAGTAATTGATACGATCGGTGCATGTGCAGGGCTAATTGCGGTGATTATCGGGAGAAACTTGTACCATCTCTTCTGGAAACAATCCTAATTGCATCAATATGCTTATTTTTACAAGTTTGGACATCTTCTTGCATGAAATGTGGTATAGTCACTAAGTGTAACGCGATACAGTTTGCGTACATATCGTATAGTATCGATTACCAAACGAGGTGACATAGTGAAAGAGCAGGAAATCTACAAGAATATCCTTGTGAAATTAATCTCACAAACGGAGAACCAGCAAATCAACGACACAACTGACATGATGACAAAGCTAATTCAAGAATTACAATCATATCGAACAGCGAGCCATAATTGAAAGAGCAGCGAACCGACAATCGGCGCTGCTCTTTTTATTTATCTATCAAAGCTGGCGTATGCGTTTACATTCTCGTTTCTTTCTCTTTCGCAATATGCTAGGCTGTAAATGATAATAAGGAAAGAAGGGAAACGGAAATGGGTGACATATTGCTTCGGAATATCCGTATTTGCACACCTAATCACATCATTGACGGTTATATCGGTATAGCAAATGGGGAAATAGTAGAGATAGGCGAAAAGAATCCTGCTATGGAATATGCGCAAGAAGTGGATGGAGAGCACCGCTTGGCATTACCGGGATTTATTGATGGGCATATTCATGGAGCGGCGGGTGCCGATACAATGGATGCCACGCAGGAAAGCTTGCATAGAATAGCAGCATGGCTGCCGAATGAAGGTACAACAACCTTCTTAGCTACAACAATTACCCAAAGTCAATCAGCTATCACATCTGCCTTGGAACAGGTGCGCTTGTTCCAGAACAAGCAAGGTGAGGCTGAATTGATTGGTGTGCACTTAGAAGGTCCATTTGTGAACGAAAGAAAAGCTGGCGCACAACCGCTGCAGCATATTCAAAAACCTGATACGACGCTGTTTTCTAACTGGCAAGAAACAGCGGGAGGTAAGATCAAAGTTGTGACATTGGCACCGGAACGTGACGACAACTACCAGCTTACAAAAAAACTGGCTTCAGAAAATGTTATTGCTACGGCAGGGCACACAGACAGCTCTTTTGAAGAAATAAAAGAAGCTTCTGTGCATGGCGTTAGTCAGCTGACGCATTTGTGCAATCAAATGAATGGCATTCATCATCGTGATATTGGAGCGGTAGGAGCAGGATTTCTGCTTACTTCGTTAACTTGTGAGCTTATCGCTGACGGCATTCACGTTGCACCAGAGATGCTACGCTTAATTTACCAAAATGTCGGTGCAGATAGATTGCTGCTTATTACAGATTCGTTACGAGGAAAAGGCCTGGAAGATGGCACGTATGATCTGGGCGGACAAGCTGTAACCGTGGCAGATGGCAAAGCGCTCTTGCCTGATGGAACGCTCGCGGGCAGTATGCTGCAAATGAAGGATGCAATTCGAAATATGGCTGACTTTGCAGGTGCGTCAGTTGCGGATATCGTGAAGATGACAGCTGAAAATCCGGCAAAACAATTTGGCATTTATGCGCGAAAAGGTTCTCTTGAGGTTGGGAAGGATGCGGATATTGTACTGCTGGATGACGAGCTGGCATTACAGGCAACCTATTGCAGAGGAAAATTGGCTTATCAGAAGGAGAAATGACAATGCTCACTATGGAAAAAGCACAAGATTATAAAGAATTAAGCCAAATGGCAGCTAAAAAGATTATTACAAAACTTTCTCATAAGCCCGAAGCAGTACTTGGGCTTGCAACTGGTTCAACACCAGTCGGTTTGTACGAAGCTTTAGTTGCGGCTTACAAAGAAAAACGGTTTTCTATGGCAAAAGCGACGACTTTTAACTTGGATGAGTATGTTGGCATTCATCCGAGCGATGCGAATAGTTATGCTTATTATATGAATCAGCATTTGTTCAGCCAAGTCGATTTGCCGGAAACGGCAGCGCATCTTCCGAATGGTGAGACAGCAAATTTAGATGCAGCTTGCGCAACGTATGAACAGCAAATAACTTCTGCTGGCGGAATTGATTTGCAGGTGATTGGAATCGGACTGAACGGGCATATCGGTTTTAACGAACCACACACACCTTTTGAGCAGCGGACGCATGTCGTTGAACTCGACAAAACAACAAGGGAAGCAAATGCTCGATTCTTTCCCAACTTGGATGCTGTACCGACACATGCTATTACAATGGGGATTCAAAACATTATGGAAAGCAAAGAAGTGCTGCTGCTTGTAGCTGGCGAACAAAAAGCCGCGGTATTGGAACGACTTGTATATGGGGATGTAACGGAAGCATTTCCGGCTTCAATCCTTAAGGAACATCCGAATGTAACGGTTATAGCGGATCAAGGAGCTTTGAGCGGGTTAAAAGCTGCTGATTATCAAGCTGGGAACTGATAAATTTCCCGGGGAATAATTTTTGTCGAAAAAAAGATGTGCAGACGTCCGACGACGTTTACACATCTTTTTCTACATACTCTTGCCCGCCGAATTTGATTTCAGCTTGGGCGTTGGTCAAATCGGTTATATATGCTTCAAACTCTTGCTCTTGGCCTGATTCCATTGCAGTATGCAGAATAACGCGGTCGGCGTAATCAATATTTTGCAATGTATAAGCAGACTGTCGCAAATCATTCTCGACTTTCCCAAGTAATGTGTAATCGATATGAATCTCCGCTAGCTGCATGAGCTGCCTTTGTACTACGCCGATTGTATCAATCGATTGAGAGGCAGAACCCGAATAAGCACGGATAAGACCGCCGGTTCCAAGTTTAATACCGCCGAAATACCTTGTTACCACTACAGCTGTATCCTTCAGCCCTTTTTTCTTCAGAACTTCTAATATAGGCACACCTGCAGTACCACTCGGTTCGCCATCGTCACTGGCTTTTTGAATTAAATCATGCTCGCCAATCATGTAAGCAGAGCAGTTATGGGTAGCATCTTTATGTTCCTTTTTTATCTTTTGCACAAAAGCGATGGCTTCTTCTTCCGTCTCGACACGCTTTACATGACCAATAAAACGGGATTTTTGGATGACAATTTCGTGTGCGCCTTCCGTTTTTACGGTAAAATAAGTAGTGAGCATCTTGCGTTTTACCTCCTTGAGGACTCATTATATAAAGATAGCAGAAAATGTGTCGAATTACACAGAAAAGTATTCCGTTAACCCCCAAAAGCAGTTAGGTAATTCGAATGATATAGCATAATAGATTGGTGGAGAAAATAAAAATGGCAAAAAAAATCGAAGACAAAGCGCTCGATTCCATCATTAGTGAAATGGTGGAAGCTGTCGAGAATAGCAAGGATGAGATTTTTTACATAGGAGAAGAATCGCGCATAGAGTATGAACAGCTTCTTGCTGATTTGCAGCTCACAAAGGAAAAAGTGGCTGACATCATTAAAGTAGGCGATCAGCTCGAACAGAAGGTCCGCTATTCCAAGATGCGTCTGTCTGATGTGAGCCGCGATTTTGACCGCTATTCAGAAGAGGAAATCCGTGAAGTATACGAGCAGACGCATAAACTGCAAAGTGAGCTTCGGATGTCTCGTGAGAAGGAAAAATTTCTCCGAGAGCGGCGCGATGAAATGCATCGACGGCTGCAAAGCCTGGAATTGAAAATGAAGCGCGCCGAAGGACTTGTCGGCAAAATCAGTGTTGTTCTCAACTATCTGAATGATGACTTCAAACAAGTTTCCCAGCTGATTCATGATGCGAAAGAGAAGCAGGAATTTGGATTGAAAATTATTGAAGCACAAGAGGAAGAGCGGCGCCGCCTTTCCAGAGAAATGCATGATGGTCCGGCACAGATGCTAGCCAATATCTTGCTTCGATCTGAGCTGGTTGATCGGACATTTCGCGAAAGGAGCACGGAAGAGGCGCTGCTGGAGATTCAGAATATGCGTAAAATGGTCCGCAGCTCACTATATGAGGTTCGCCGTATCATTTATGATCTTCGTCCAATGGCGCTTGATGATCTTGGACTTTTGCCTACCATCAAAAAATATTTGAACAATATTGAGGAATTTAATAATATTCACATTGAGTTTACCGCTCTGAAAGCAGATAAGCGTTTGGATCCGAAGTACGAGGTGGCGCTGTTCCGTTTGACGCAAGAAGCGGTCCAAAATGCTGTTAAACATGCCGAACCCACAACAATTAAAGTTCGCTTAGAAGTGATGCAGGAACTCGTCGTCATCAGTATCATCGATGATGGAAGAGGCTTTGATATCACCCAGAAGAAAGAGAATTCATTCGGCATTATTGGAATGCGGGAACGAGTGGAAATGCTCGATGGATCCATTAATTTTTATACCGAAGTCGGGAAAGGCACTCGCGTTTTGATCAAAGTCCCGCTCGCAGACGGATAAGAGTGGCAGGAAACAGGTAATTATGCTTATAATTAGAAGCATGTCACTAACGTCATCCAATACGCGAGACTGGTTAACGGACTTATTTTAAACAATTAATACTTTAAACAATTTTAAACATGCAGTTAAAAGAAAAAAGACATGAACTTGTAGGAGGAGCAAACCACATGAGTACTGGGATATTATTGATTGATGACCACAAGCTATTTCGAGAGGGAGTAAAGCGTATTCTCGAGTTCGAACCAGCTTTCCAGGTTGTCGCAGAGGGGGATGACGGTTCAGAGGCACTTGAACTCGTCGAGAAATACAATCCTGATGTCGTGCTAATGGACATCAACATGCCTACTACAAACGGTGTACAAGCAACAGCAGATCTCATCAAGCACCGACCGGATATTAATGTTATTATCCTTTCTATCCATGATGATGAAAACTACGTCACACATGCTTTGAAAACAGGAGCACAAGGTTATTTGCTGAAAGAAATGGATGCGGATTCTTTGATTGATGCGATTAAGGTTGTAAGTGAAGGCGGATCTTATCTGCACCCGAAAGTAACACATAACCTTGTAAAAGAATACCGTCGCTTAGCAGAGGAAAACAACTCTTCTATCTCCAGTAAAATTGGCGAGCATCGCCGTCCGCTGCATTTGCTTACACGCAGAGAATGTGAAGTGCTGCAGCTGCTTGCAGATGGCAAGAGCAACCGCGGCGTAGCGGAATCTTTATATATTAGCGAAAAAACAGTCAAAAACCATGTGAGTAATATTTTGCAGAAAATGAACGTAAACGACCGTACGCAGGCAGTTGTAACGGCAATTCGCAACGGCTGGGTTGAAGTTTTATAAAATGGGAAGAGGCTTAGACATAACTGTTTAAGTTGGATAAAAATCCAAACAACTGCTGTTGATTGCAGTATTGTTTGGATTTTTTGCTTTTGAAATGAGAGCGCCGCTTCGGAAATACACTCCGCTTTCCTGCGCTGATTGTGTGTGGGAAACCTTCATTAGTGTTAACGGAAACTCGAAGATACAAAGCGATTTTCTTGTCGGTGTCTACTTTAGAAGCTGTTCTCGTCCAATTATGACCGCTAGAGTTGGAAAGGCAGCTACTATCAGAGGACTGCATAAAAAAGTATGATTGTGGTGATCATTCGTTTTTGGGAAGCATGAATCTTGTTTAGTCCCAGAGTCTTTTCTCTTTTTTACAACAGAATAGACGTAAGATCGCGCATTTCCTGTAGAAAAATCCAAAAAATACACGGCTTGCAGAGAATGAATTGGTCATCAGATAGATGCAAAAAGGGCATGCATAAGGTAAGATGAAAAGAAAGAATGAAAAAATGTAAGGGAGACCGATAAGTATGAAAATTGCTGTCATGACTGATAGTACAGCATATCTTACGCCAGAACAGCGAGAAGCTTTTGATATACATATGATTCCATTGCAGGTCGTCTTTGACGATGCAACGTATGAGGAAGAAGTTGATATTAGTACTGCTGAATTTTATGAGAAAATCAAACAGCAGAAAAGCTTGCCGAAGACGTCGCAGCCAGTTGTAGGGAAAGTGATTGAAAAGCTGGAGGAACTGAGCAAAACATATGATGCTGTGATCAGTATTCACCTTTCCAGCGGTATTAGCGGAACATACCAATCGATGGTAGCGGCTGATGATATGGTCGAAGGAATTGATGTGTATGCGTATGATTCGGAATTGAGCTGTATGCCGCAAGCGTATTATGCAATGGAAGCTGCGCAAATGGCAAAACAAGGCGCATCTGTTGAAGCAATTCTGGAACGTCTCGATGAGATGAAACAAACGATGATTGCTTACTTTATGGTGGACGATTTATCCAACTTGCAGCGTGGAGGCCGTTTGAATGGTGCCCAAGCGCTTATCGGCAGTTTGCTTCAAGTGAAGCCAGTGCTTCATTTTGAAGATAAAGTGATTGTCCCATTTGAAAAGATTCGCACCAAGAAAAAAGCACTTAGCCGAATCAAGTCTTTATTCGCTGAACAAGCTGCAAGCGGAGACAAAATGAGAGCTTGTTTTATTCATGCCAATCGTCCCGAAGAAGCGGAAGCACTTCGAGCAGAGATGCAGGCAGAATATCCAAACTCCGAAATAGATGTATCTTATTTTGGCCCAGTCATCGGTACCCATCTTGGAGAAGGTGCCATTGGTCTGACATGGTATAAAGTGTAAAAGGGAAGAGTATATCTTCCCTTTTTTTAATAAGAAAGGAGCAGTTATATGGAAATTGATCCAAAGCGCTATAGCGGGAAAAGGCTATTGCGCCGTGAAATCCCTCTCCCATCCCCTCTCTTTGAACAGGCGCTTCACCAGCGCTTTTTCAAGAAAATCCCCGGTATCCGTAACGAAAAAGGACACTCATACTGCAGCCGCTGTAATGCTAGTGACGCGCACCTGCAAAGCATTACCTGTCAAAAATGTAACCAAACTCATTTATATTGCCGAAACTGTATTCTAATGGGCAGAGTCAGTGCCTGTGAGCAGCTTTATGAATGGGCAGGACCTGAACCGGAATGGCCAACTCATGCTGCTCCTTGTGCTTGGGACGGGGAGCTGACTGTGCATCAGCAAGTCGCAGCAGATGCGATTGATCAGGCGATCCAGCAGAATAAAAGATTATTAACGCATGCTGTTTGCGGTGCAGGTAAAACCGAAATGCTTTTCCAAGGTATCACAAGTGCCCTCCAGCAAGGCAAACGCGTCTGTTTGGCAACACCGCGTGCCGATGTAGTACGGGAATTGCTGCCGCGCTTTCGTGAAGCTTTTCCCACTGTTACGATGCAGGCTTTATACAGCGGCAGCCTGGATAAAACGGGAGATGGTCAGCTTATTTTAGCTACAACCCACCAGCTGCTTCGTTTTTACCAAGCCTTTGATGTGCTTATCATCGATGAAATTGACGCCTTTCCTTACCATGCTGAAGCTATGCTTCACTTTGCCTCTGATAAAGCAAAGAAAACAGTATGTGCCTCTATTTTTCTCACCGCAACTCCTCGAAAAAAAGAAAAGCGGGCCATAAAAGCCAAAACGCTGCCATCTGTGTTTGTTCCGCTGCGCTTCCACGGTCAGCCGCTTCCCGTACCGTCTTCTAAAATTTGCTTTGGGTTACACAAGAAACTGAAGCAGGGACTTTTGCCGAAACAGTTGCTTAAGTGGCTGCAAAAACGTAAAAATCCAACACGTCAGCTGCTTCTGTTTTTGCCGACGGTTGCACTTGCTGATAATCTGCAGAAGGATGCTATCCTAGCATTACAACCCTTTGCTAAAAAAATCCTATCAAAAAATACAGCAGAAACGCTTATCAGGACGGTACATGCTGCCGATAAAGAAAGAGAGGAGAAGGTTCAGGCCTTCCGGAATCGAGAAATTGCCATCATCTTAACGACTACTATCCTGGAACGCGGTGTCACATTCCCGTCTGTTGATGTGGCAATTGTAGATGCCGCGCATGAGGTGTTCGATGAAGCAGCACTTGTGCAAATAGCCGGCCGAGCTGGCCGCAGTCCTGCAGATCCGACAGGGGAAGTAGTCTTTTTTCATGAAGGAAGAAGCACAGCGATGGATCAAGCCGTTCAAGCAATTCAAAAGATGAACCGCCGAGCGAGCAAATTATGAACAGCTGTATATACTGCGGTGAACCAAAAAGTGCCAGACCAATGTGGTCAACCTTTTTCTGGCCGGAACACCTCACGTCTTTGTGTACAAGCTGCGAAAGTGCTTTTCCGCTGCTAACAGAGCAAGGTTGCCCAAGTTGCATGAAGCAAGCAGAGTCGGATATATGCAGGGATTGTTCGCAATGGGAAACTTCAGACTACCAAGCTGTATTAGATAAGAATGTATCGCTGTATGGTTATGATGATTTTATGCGAGATTATGTCGCGCAATGGAAATATCGCGGTGATTATGCACTTGGAAAAGTGTTTGAGCAAGCTTTTCGGCAGCTTTTTCAGCAACACTTCAGCAATCAGAAGTATGTGTCTGTGCCGATTCCGTTGAGCGACGAACGTATGCAAGAGAGGGGCTTCAATCAGGCTGCCGAGCTGGCGGATTTTACAGGAGCTACCACATTAGATGCACTAGCAAGAAAGCATGGGGAAAAACAGTCCAAACGCAGCAAGTGGAGCAGGATGAAGGCAGATAACCCATTTTATCTGTCAGGAGATGTTCCGCGATCTGTGGTACTCATTGATGATATTTATACAACAGGTACCACATTGAGACACGCAGCGCAGGTTCTCAAGGAAAATGGCGCGCAAAAAATAGCGGCCTGTACCTTAATCAGGGGGTAACTTTCCCATATGCCAAATGTCGCGGAAACCGCGGCTTAAGTACCTTAACGTGCTATAATTATACTAAACAGGACACTTTCCGGTGTTCCTATTATACTAGGAGGAGGGCGTTAGCCTATGTTAGAACTAGCAAATTGTGTCCGATGCGGAAGCGTATTCGCAAGAGATTACCGGGATATTTGTCCAAACTGTCATCGAGAGGAAGAACGTTCCTTCCAAATGGTGCACCAATACTTGCGTAAACGAGAGAATCGCCAAGCGACGATTCAGCAGATTACAGAAGTAACAACAGTTCCAGAATCGTTGATTATTAAATTCGTTCGAGAAAAAAGACTGCAGCCGAGTCAATTCCCGATGCTTTCTTATTCTTGCCGCAGCTGCAGCAACCAGATCACCGAAGGCGAAATGTGTACGGACTGCAAAGATAACATGCGCAAGGAACTAGATGTAACGCTTGAATTAGACCGGAAACGGGAAACAGCTAAAGCGAATGAACAGCGCGTATATTATAATGGAAACCGATAAGTGAAATAAATCAGCTAAATTGCTTAACATTTCCTCGATATGAACCGATACTATCTGTAAGAGTGTTAAGAAGTTGGAAAGGGGTGCTGATCTTTGAAAATACAAGGTCCGAACCAATCCGGTTTCAATCCGTACACAAAACAGCTCAAACAGCAGGCTGACTTGCATAAAGCAAGTCAGCGTCAGGATAAATTGGAGATTTCCTCGGAAGCAAAACGGCTTCAGGAAGGCGACAAAATTCAGGCGAGCCGTCAGAGCTATGTGGAACAGATAAAAGCCGCAGTACAAAATGGCGATTACAAAGTCGATGCAGAGAAAACCGCCAAGAAAATGATGGATTTTTGGTCATAAGACCAAGGAGGAGCAACCATGGCTTTACAAGTTTTACTAGAGACGATTAATAAATTGCACACCTTGCACCGCAGTCTGCTGGAAATCAGCCGCTTGAAGACAGAGCATCTGAAAGCAAATGATATGGACAGCTTGCAAAAGCAATTGCTGGCTGAAAAGAAGCATGTGCAAGCAACGGCGCAGCTCGAACAGCTGCGCATCAAGCAGACAGAGATATGGGCAGCAGCTGCCGGTATTCCGGTACCTGAGACGGTGACAGAGCTATTGGAGACAATAAACGATATAACAGCTGCTAAACAATTGGAAGCTGAACTAATCGGACTGACACAAGCCGTAACCGAACTCAAAACACAGGAAGCGCTCAATCAGCAGCTGCTGGAGCAGTCGATGCAATTTGTGCAAATCTCTCTGGATATGCTTGCTCCCTCCATCTCATCATTGAATTACGGTACACCAAATCAACACGAGCAGCGACCGCAAAATCGCTCATTATTCGACTCCAAAGCATAACACAGATACGGAAAAGCTATCGGTAAAAGGGGAAAAATAGATGGGATCTACATTCCAAGGATTAGAAATTGCTCGATCTGCGCTATTTGCGCAGCAAACAGCACTATATACAACAAGCAATAACATAGCCAATGCCAATACGGATGGTTATACAAGACAGCGTGTTAACTTTGAGCAAGCATCTCCATATCCATCTCCAGGACTGAATCGACCGCAAGTTGTCGGCCAGCAAGGAACGGGTGTGGAAGCAGGCTCAATTGAACGAATTCGAAATACATACTTAGATGCCCAGTACCGTTCGCAAACAGGTACAGCATCATATTGGAGTACAAAGGCTGACGCACTCAGCCGCATGGAAGGTATTATCAACGAACCTTCTGATACGGGACTTTCAGCTGTCATGGATGACTTCTGGAGCTCACTTCAGGATTTATCTGCTATGCCAGAAGAATCCGGAGCGCGTTCTGTCGCTTTGCAGAAAGGACAAGCTGTAGCGGAATCATTTAATTATATCTCAAACAGCCTTAGTAACGTACGTACGGATTTGAAAGACCAAATGGATAATGTGTCTGTAAAAAGCATCAATTCTTATATGAATCAGATTAATGAATTGAACAAGCAGATTGCTGACATGGAACCACATGGCATGGTGTCGAATGACTTGTATGATAAACGTGATGTGCTGATTGATGAGCTATCAACCATGGTTAATATTAAGGTGGATTATGAGAAATCAGGCGGGTTAGCACCCCAGGCAGCGCAGGGAATTGCTAGGATTACATTGGTTGATGAGCAAGGTGCGGCACAAGCAGTTTTGGTTGACCCGGAAACAAAAACGTTCCAGGAACTTTCTGTGCAATATGGAGAAGACGAAAATGGTATGCAAGCAGTAAAGAGTGTAACATTTGGCGATACAGCAATCCCAGTAGAAGAGTTTACATCCAAAGGTGAGCTCAAAGGACTTATAGATTCTTACGGCTACTTGGAGAATGGTTCTGTTAAAGGCACATATCCGGAAATGATGCAGAATCTTGATAAAATGGCATTTAGTTTTGCTAGTGCGATAAATGAAGTGCAGCAAACTGGCTTTACAAAAGCCGGAGAAGTATCTGGTATTGATTTCTTTGATGCTGGTAACGAGGTTTCCGGGGCAGCAGCGAACATCAGTCTTTCCAATACGATTGATGGCAACCCAGATCTTATCGCGGCAAGCGCTGATGGAACTTCTGGAAACGGTGAAAATGCGAAGAAACTATCCGAAGCGATGCGTACGCCGATGGAAGGATTAGGTAATACGTCTGTCAGCAGCTTTTACGAAGGTATGATCGGAACATTAGGTGTGAAAGCACAAGAAGCAAACAGACAAGCAGCCAACTCTATTTCTCTAGTAGATCAAGCTGACTTACAGCGCCAATCTGTATCGAGCGTGTCACTTGATGAAGAAATGACAAACATGATCAAGTTCCAGCACGCATACAACGCTGCAGCCCGCAGCATGACTGCTGTTGACGAGATGCTTGATAGAATAATCAACAACATGGGATTAGTAGGGAGGTAAGTAATACATGCGCATAACACAAAGTATGATGTCTAACAGAATGCTTAGTAACTTAAGTAACAGCTATGGCGACTTGAATAAGTACTCTGAACAGCTATCTTCAGGGAAAAAGATTACAAAACCTTCCGACGACCCGGTTGTTGCGACCAAAGGAATGAGCTATCGTACCGAGGTTCGTGATGTGGAACAGTACAAACGTAACTTATCCGAGGCACAGACTTGGATTGACAACTCTGATTCTGCATTGGGCAATGCAACAAGTGCTTTGCAACGTATCCGCGAATTAGCCGTTCAAGCAAGCAATGGCACGTATGATGAAGGTCAGCGCGGCAATATTGCCCAAGAGGTTGATCAGCTGAAAGAACAGCTGGCTTCTATTGCGAATACACAAGTTAATGGTAAGTATATCTTTAATGGATCTGCGACAGATACGAAACCTGTCGTAATTAACGATGATGGCAGTTCCACAGTAGATTTTAATACCAATGCCGTTAGCCTTACTTTATCCAAAGGCGTCGAGGTAAAGATGAACGCTGACGGTGATGCAGCATTTGGGGAGAAGCTATTCGATGATTTGGAGAGTTTCTCAACTGCACTTCGTTCGGACGGTTCTGATGAAGATTTGGATCAGTATATAGGAGCACTTGATGAGAATATAGACAATCTTATTAATGAACGTGCTGATCTGGGCGCGCGTATGAACCGAATGGACTTAGTAGCATCTCGCTTGGACGATCAAGAACTTTCCGCAACAAAGTTAATGTCTGATAACGAAGATGCTGATATGGAAGAAGTTATTATGAATCTGACTTCTCAAGAAGCGGTGCACCGTGCAGCAATGTCAGCTGGTGCACGTATTATTCAGCCGACGCTGATGGATTTTCTAAGATAAACGTATAAAGCTCTGCCAGATGGCGGGGCTTTTTGTATAGAAAGGAGTAATCGACATGGACATGCCACAGGTGCGACTCCAGTCACAGCAAGCTAAAATCAGTCTTCATACAACAGATGCTAAGTTAAGCATCCAACAGCCAGAAGCAGAGCAAATCATCCGTCAGCCAGATGCGGAAATAACCATGCGCACGACACCATCCAAGCTGACAATTGACCAGACACAGGCCTGGAATGATATGGATTTGAAGTCTGTTATGAAGCGGATTGATGATTTTGCAGAACTCGGAAAGAAATCTTATTTAGAAGGTATTGCTCGAACAGTTCAAGAAGGCAAAGAATTGATGCAAATTGAAAAAGGCGGCGATCCGATTGTTGCCCAAGCAAAACGGATTGCAGAACGAAATTTAAAGGACTTTGCTATTGGGTGGGTTCCATCAAACTTTTCTGTCAAAATTGATTATCAGCCTTCTGAGCTGGATATTAATGTGAAGGTAAATGCGCCTGAAATTAGGAATACCCCGCGCCAGCCGGAGTATCAGTATCAGCGCGGACAAGTAGATGTTGGGATTGCTCAGTATCAATCTTTGAAGGTAGATTTTGAGAACTTGAAGTTTTATGGTGTGAATGGGTTTGAGATGAATATATAAGGAGCTTATTAATGGATATAGAAACAAAATACTTTGGTAATATGAATATAGACGAAAAGAAGGTTATCCGATTTGAAAATGGGTTGCCAGGTTTTTATGATGAAAAAGCTTTTGCATTAATTGATTTTCCGGATAACCCAGTATTTCAGATTTTGCAGAGTGTAACTGCAGCTCACGTGGCATTTGTTGTTACTAATCCGTATCACTTTCATAAAGACTATGAGTTCGATTTGAGTGAGCAGGTGAAAGATGAACTCGGAATTAGTAAGGTTAAGCAGGTTAAAGTTCTATCCATCTTAACTTTGCGTGATCCGTTTGATCAAAGCACAATTAATTTGCAAGCTCCGCTGATTATTAATGCTGATGTGTTAAAAGGCCAGCAGGTTATTGTTTCTGAGGATATTTCACCTCGTACTCCTTTACAGCCCGAGAAAGCGAAGGTGGAATAATGCTGGTATTAACGAGGAAAGTTGGCGAGTCAGTTAAAATAGGCGCTGATATTGAGTTGAAGATTCTTAGTATAGATGGCGAGCAAATCAAGCTTGGTATTGACGCGCCAAAGGAAATAGCTATTCACCGGAAAGAAGTCTATTTAGCAATAGAGCAGGAAAATAGTGCAGCAGCAGACACCTCCATCGATTTACTCAATTTATTGAAAAATAATGGAGAAAAAAGCTAAACAATTTGTTATACCCTCCGATATATATAGTACAGCAAAGGAAAGCAGCGGGCGGCCGACCCTGCGGACCAAAGAAACCACAAGGATGTGGGCTGTACTTACACTCAAGGAGGAATTTTATAATGAGAATCAATCACAATATCGCAGCTATCAACACATACAACAAACTAAGCTCTAACTCAGCTGCAACTTCAGGATCTTTGGAAAAACTATCTTCTGGTCTTAAAATCAACAAAGCTGGAGACGATGCTGCAGGTCTAGCAATCTCCGAAAAAATGCGTGGTCAAATCCGTGGTTTGGATATGGCTTCTAAAAACGCACAAGATGGTATCTCTTTGATCCAAACAGCTGAGGGTGCTTTGAACGAAACGCACTCTATCCTACAGCGTATGCGTGAACTTTCTGTTCAGTCTGCGAACGACACTAACACGGATGAAGATCGCGCAGAACTTCAAAAAGAGATGGAAGCATTGTCTACAGAGATTGATCGTATCTCAAATGACACAGAATTTAATACACAGAACCTGTTAGACGGGAGTTTCTCTGGTAAATTGATTCAAATTGGGGCTAATACAGGTCAAACTTTGTCTGTGAGTATTTCTACAATGAATGCTTCTGCATTAGGTATTTCTACAGCGACGATTAGTTCTCAGTCTGGTGCGAATGCATCAATTGATGCAATCGATAAAGCTATATCTGCTGTTTCCGGACAGCGTTCAAGCCTCGGAGCGATTCAGAACCGCCTAGATCACACTATCAACAACTTGAACACATCTTCTGAAAACCTTACTGCTGCAGAGTCTCGTATCCGTGACGTTGACATGGCAAAAGAAATGATGGAATTTACGAAGAATAACATTCTTTCTCAGGCAGCGCAGTCTATGTTAGCTAAAGCGAACCAGCAGCCTCAGGGAGTGCTTCAGTTACTACAATAATAATTGAATGAATGATAATTTGATAGATAGCCACAATTGGCTATCTATCATTTGTTTAAAGGGGAGTATGTAATTGTATAAAATCGGAGATATGGAGTTTTTAAATAATAATAAAGAAGACTTATATGAGGAAATAAAGGTATACCTGCATGAAAAGCAATTTATTATTAATGATGAGAGTGGGGCGCCTTTATCTGAGAAAGCATTTATGGAAATAATAGCTTCTCATTCTTCGTACAGTTTTTCTGTGAAACAAATATCTACAATTGAGAAAGAATTTATTGAAGAACTGGTAATTTATATAGAAAAAGTTAAAGATAAAGTTGATTCATTTTCAAAATCTAATGATAAAGAACTAATTATTAACGGCTTTATTAATCTTATTAATTCATTGATTGAGATTCAAGCTACTGCGGGATATTTCGAAATTGAGATTATTGATATAGAATATATTAATGAACTTGCTACACGTGCTATTTCGCGTATCGAAGATGGTGATTATGACTTTTTAGTAGATGTAATGGAATATGAATTAGTACCTTCGTTGGTTCATTTTAAGAATAAACTGCCTGAAAGGCTATACTGAGAACATGGAAAATTTCTTCATTAAAAAAGTAATTGAACTTAATAAGACTTTTTTTATATACAATCAACCGGATGCAGGAAAGAAAGTATATTTGAACTCGAATTTTTCCTCAGAGAAGGAAGCTGAAAAATTTGTCAAACAAATTAAGTCGGAAGAGCTTAATATTATTATTGGAGTTGGAAACGGCACTATAATTGAGCAGTTAAATAAGTTGGAATTTATACACTGCTTAATTATAGAACCATATACTGATGTGAAGTTAAGCGAAAGAACACAAGATATTATTGACAATAATAATAAAATGACATTCTATCATTATGAAAATATTAATCCTCTCATAATAAATGGCTATATTAAAAAGTTTTTAGGAGTAAAATCTAACTTGCTTATCCACCCTCGATATGAAAAGACAAATGTGGAACAAGTTAACGAAATCTTAGACACGATAAAAAACGGACTTTTAATGTTACAACTCAATAAGAATACTGAAAAATACTTTAAGAAGGACTGGATTATTCAGCCTTTGTTAAATTTAGAATATACGCTCGAATCAACATCAATTGATGTGTACAAAAACAAGTTTAGAGGGGAAACAGCACTCTTAGTAGCTTCTGGACCTTCCATGAAAGAGAATATACCCTTTATAAAAAAAATGAAGGATAAAGCTCACTTGTTCTCAGTTGGATCTGCTTTAAATGGTTTACTTAGCCATAATATTGTACCAGACTATGTTACAGTTATTGATTCAAGCATAAAAAACTATACTGCTCATTTTCAGGGTGTCAATTATTCGGGACCGTTAATTGTAAGTGGTATTATAAATTCAAAAATATTTAAAATGCATAAAGGAAATTCTATTCTTGCTAATATTGATACTGATAGTATCACACCTAGATTTCGAAAAGAAGTACCTTGTTTTCCAGGAGTACCATCTGTTGCTGTATTCTCGTTGCAAATCTTATATTACCTAGGTTTTTCGAACGTGTATCTTGTTGGGCAAGATCTGGCCTTATTAAACGGGGAATATTATGCAGAGGGTGTAAGACAACACGACAGCACCAATAATTATGAATCTCAATTATTAGTTGATAGTAATAACGGGAGCAAAGTAGGCACCCTTTTTTCATTATTTGCCCATTTAGAGTCTTTTAATAACCTAATAGGACTCTTTGATAAAGAGAAGATGAAAATATTTAACCTTTCAAAAAATGGTGCTAGAATAAAGGGTACGGAATATATAAATCCAGAGTCAGTAGATATAATGGGGATAAAAGACAAAAAAAGTATAAAAAATATTCCCATTAAAAGTACACACCAAGATGTTAATGTAATTAAGAATTTTGTAAGTGAAATTAGCCAGGTAAAGAATGAAATTGATGCGATATTAAAGAAACTAAATAAAATTAATGCCAGGGCAGTATCGCTAAATGATTTAAGAAAAGTATTAAAGCTATTTAAAGAGATTAGAAAGAATAAAATGATTGAAGAAATCTTTTTGAATCAGTTATCTTTTTATGTTCAAAGAATTAATAACAAATTCGAATATAACTTTGAAAAAGAGGTTATAACAAACCAAGACCGCGTTGAAATGGTAAATGATATTATTAAATTAACTCGAGAAATTCACATATACCTCATAGAAGTACTATGTGATCCGCGTATTGAGTATTATCTCGAATAGAGGTGTAGGAGCATGAGTCATAAAAAGAGTAAAATTTTAGTTACGGGTGCAGATGGTTTTATCGGTTCACATTTAGTGGAAGAACTTATCCGCCAAGGATATAAAGTAAAGGCTTTTGTCTACTATAATTCCTTTAATTCCTGGGGATGGCTCGATTCATCTCCAGAAGAGATAAAGAATGAGCTTGAAGTTTTTGCTGGTGATATTCGTGACCCTTATGGCGTAAAGGAGGCAATGAAGGGATGCGATGTTGTTTTACATCTGGCTTCATTAATTGCTATACCTTATTCATATCATTCACCTGACACTTATATCGACACGAATATTAAAGGAACGCTAAATGTATTGCAGGCAGCAAGAGAGTTGGGAATCAAAAAAGTTGTCCATACTTCAACTAGTGAAGTTTATGGAACGGCTCAATATGTACCAATAGACGAAAACCATCCCTTGGCAGGACAATCACCCTACTCTGCTTCCAAAATAGGTGCAGACCAAATGGCATTATCGTTTTATCGTTCCTTTGAGACGCCGGTGTCTATCATTCGCCCTTTTAATACGTATGGTCCTAGGCAGTCTGCTCGTGCTGTTATTCCAACGATTATTACCCAACTTGCTGCAGGTAAAAGAAGTATTAAGTTAGGTTCCTTGCATCCTACTCGTGACTTTAATTATGTAAAAGATACAGTGGCTGGTTTTATTTCAATCATGAACGGTACTTATGCGCTAGGTGAGGTAATAAATATCGGCAGTAATTTTGAGGTTTCCATAGGAGAAACAGCTAAATTGATTGCGGAAGTGATGGGAGTTAACGTAGAAATCGAAACAGAGGATGTACGTTTACGACCGGAAAAAAGTGAAGTAGAGCGTTTGTGGGCAGAGAATAGGAAAGCAAAAGAACTATTAGGGTGGGAACCGCAATTTAGCGGAAAAGAAGGCTTGAAACGGGGGCTGAAAGAAACGGTAGAATGGTTTAGTAATAAACATAATCTAAATCGTTATAAGGCAGATGTGTATAATATATGAATAATGTTTGGATTGATATCTCAAAGAAAATAAAGGAACTCTATCCTGTGAAAGATTTTCTACCTTTACATGAACCGACATTTAGTGGTAATGAAAAAGTTTATGTCAATGACTGTATTGAAACAGGATGGGTCTCATCCGTAGGGAAGTATGTTAGCGAATTTGAAAAGTCATTAGCAGAATACACTGGAGTAAAAAGAGCTGTTGCTGTTGTGAATGGTACAGCTGCTTTACATGTGGCATTAGAAGTTGCAGGAGTGCAAATAGAAGATGAGGTGCTCACTCCATCCTTGACGTTCATCGCAACTGCAAATGCTATATCCTATTGTGGGGCAATTCCGCACTTTATAGATATTTCAAATGAAACATTGGGTGTTGATGTACAGAAACTAGCGTCTTATCTCCAAGAAATGACTACTGTCAGAAACAATCTATGTATGAATAAATATACCGGGAAAATAATTAAAGCAATTGTTCCGATGCACACTTTTGGACATCCTGTAGATATGGATCCATTAATTGAGCTTTGTGACCGTTACAATATTGTAGTAGTGGAAGATGCAGCTGAATCGTTAGGATCCTTTTATAAAGGAAAGCATACAGGTAACTTTGGCAAGATATCTGCAATGAGTTTTAATGGTAACAAGATAATCACCACAGGTGGTGGCGGTGCCATCCTTACAAATGATGACAACCTAGCTGATAGAGCAAAGCATTTGACCACTACTGCAAAAGTTCCTCACCGGTGGAAATATGTACATGATGAAGTAGGTTACAATTACAGAATGCCTAATTTAAATGCTGCATTGGGTGTCGCGCAGCTTGAACAATTAGATGGCTTTATCAAAAATAAACGAAGAATCTTCTACAGATATGAACAGATTCTCAAAGGTTATGAAGGTATACAATTGTATAAGGAACCTTCATTTGCAACAAGCAATTATTGGCTGCAGACATTAATCATAGATCCTAAAACGTATATACATGAGGATGTACTAGGGGTATTGAATCAAAGTGGAATAATGGCGAGGCCTGTTTGGACACCATTACATGAGCTTGAGCCTTTTAAACATTGTCCACATTCTGATTTGACTGTCACTAATAAGTTATCCAAACAGATTATCAATATTGCGAGCAGCCCTTACTTAGGAGAGTAATGATGTCAAAAAGAAAAATTTGTATAGTTACAGGAACCAGAGCAGAGTATGGTTTATTATATTGGCTCATGAAAGAAATACAGCAGGATACGGATTTAGAGTTGCAAATTATCGCTACTGGAACACATCTATCACCCGAATTTGGTTCTACATACAGACAAATTGAAGGAGATGGATATACTATTAATGAGAAAATAGAAATGTTATTATCGTCTGATTCTGAGGTTGCTATAGCGAAGTCTGTCGGATTGGGTACCATTGGATTTGCAGATGCCTTAGCTCGGCTAAACCCTGATTTGATTGTGATTTTAGGTGATAGATTTGAATTGTTATCAGTGACCCAAACAGCCTTGCTTCTGAAAATTCCAATTGCACATATTCACGGTGGAGAAAAGACGTTTGGAGCATATGACGATTCTATTAGACATGCTATTACGAAAATGAGTTACTTGCATTTTACTTCTACAGAAGAACACAGAAGAAGAGTTATCCAATTAGGTGAATATCCGGATAGAGTTTATAACGTAGGAGCACCTGGAATAGAGAGTATAAAGAAGCTGAATTTAATGAACAAAAAGGATTTAGAAGTATCACTGAATGTCTCTCTAGACAGACCAATTTTTTTAATCACTCATCATCCTACAACATTAGCGCAGGATCCAATAGAGGGGACAAAAGAGCTACTGGATGCCTTGGATGACTATAAAGATATAACCATGATATTTACAAAAGCAAATGCTGACGATCATGGTCGAAAAATTAACAATCTAATTTCAGGATTTGTAAGTGGAGATCCAATAAAGCGAAAACTTTTCTCTTCTTTAGGACAGATGCGTTATTTAAGTTTACTTAAACATGCAAGTGTTGTTATCGGGAATTCTTCCAGCGCGCTAATTGAAGCCCCCTATTTAAAAACCCCGGCAGTTAATATTGGCAATAGACAAAAAGGCAGAGCGAGGCCAGTGTGTGTGATTGATAGTCTTGCTGATACTGCAAGCATTCGCAGAGCAATAGATAAATCATTAAACTATGATTTTGAAATTGAAAAATCACATGAGATATTTGGAGATGGAAGTACTTCTAAAAAGATAGTAGATGTTTTAAGAAATCTGGAAATCAATTCGCCAGGTAAAGAATTCTATGACGGAGAGATATTAAATGATAAAAACCTTTATAATTGCTGAGGCTGGTGTTAATCATAATGGCTCACTAGACTTAGCATATAAGTTAATTGATGCTGCAGTTGATGCAGGGGCAGATGCGATTAAGTTTCAGACTTTCAAGACTGAGAAATTAGTTACCCGTACGGCAAAACAAGCTGATTACCAAGTGAAAAATATAGGTGCTGCTTCTTCTCAATTCGATATGTTAAAAAGACTTGAATTGAGTTATGAGAATTTTAGACAACTGAAGAATTACTGCGAAGAAAAAAGAATACTATTCTTATCTACACCATTCGATTTCGATAGTGTAGATTTTTTAATTAAGGATTTGGAAGTCAAGTTGATTAAAATCCCTTCTGGAGAGATAACAAATGCTCCTTATTTGCATCGTATCGCTAAATACAATGTCAAAACGATTGTATCAACCGGTATGGCAAGTATGGAAGAAATTCATCAGGCGTTGGCATTTTTAGCGTATGGATATGCTCAAAAAGAGCAGGTGAACTTTTCGAATGTTACTCACTTTTACAATACAGCTGAAGCAAAGTTATTATTATCTGATAATGTGCACATTCTGCACTGTACATCTGAGTACCCTACTCCACCAGAAGATATCAATTTAAATGCAATGGACAGTATTAAGAAAGAGTTCCATGTAAATGTAGGATTGTCTGATCATTCAAAAGGTATAGAAATTCCTGTAGCAGCAGCTGCAAAAGGGGCTCAAATTATTGAAAAACATTTCACTTTAAATAAGACATTGCCGGGACCAGACCATAAAGCATCGTTAGAACCGAATGAATTAAAGGAAATGATTCAGTCTATCCGATTGATTGAAAAAGCATTAGGTAAGGGTGAGAAAAAACCAACTCAGGTTGAAGTTAAAAATAAGGATATTGTAAGAAAGAGTTTAGTGGCATCTAAGCAAATCAAGAAAGGCGAAATTTTTACGACTGAAAATCTTACAGTTAAACGTCCTGGAACGGGTGTATCTCCCTATTATTATTGGGACTATATAGGTAATGTCTCTAATGATAATTACGAAGAGGATGAGGTAATTCATCAATGAGTAAGAGAGCTGTTGTAATTATTGGGAATGGCGGCCATTCAAGAGTATTGACGGAAATTCTTCTCCAGCAAAATACGAAAATCTTAGGATTTACTGCACCAGTCAACGAGAGGAATATATATAACATTCCATATTTAGGAGATGATAGAGAACTTTTAAATTATTCTCCTACCGATATAAAATTAGTTAATGCTATCGGTTCTGTTTCAAATACAAGTGTCCGAAAAGATGTATATAATTTTTTTCGAACAAAAAACTTTGAATTCTTAACTTTAATTCATCCAAGAGCAATTGTTGCAGATTCTGCAGTCTTAGGGAATGGAGTACAAATATTGGCAGGAGTAGTTATTCAACCTTTTGCGAAAGTTGACGATAATACTATTGTAAATACTTTATCCAGTGTCGACCATGACTGTGAGTTAGGGAAACACATTCACGTTGCGCCTGGAAGTGTGATTTCTGGAAGTGTTCAAGTGGGTGACGGAACACATATAGGCACTGGATCAACAATTGTACAAAATGTAAAAGTAGGAAACAATGTACTGATTGGTGCAGGGTCATTAGTTTTAAATGATATCTCAGCACATAGTAAAGTGTTTGGAACACCAGCTAAGGAAGTGAGTAGATGAAGAATTGGGGAAGATTGGTAGTAACTGCTTCGACCTCTATCTTTGAAACAATGAAGATTATTGATCAAAACTCTTCGCAATTTGCTATAGTAACGGATGAGAAGTTAAAACTTTTAGGGACAATTACAGACGGGGATATACGCAGAGGGATCTTAAAAGGACTGTCCTTGGAAGAATCAACGAGCAAGATTATGAATAGAAATCCGATCACAATAACCCAAGAACATAGAAGGTCAGCTATCAGAAAGCTATTCAAGGAAAACAGTGTACGTTACATACCTGTGTTGAATAAATTTGAACAAGTAACGGATCTATATGTATCGGATGCTTATACAAATCAATCAGTTTTGAGCAATAAGGTAGTTATTATGGCTGGTGGTTTAGGAACACGCCTTCGTCCTTTAACTGAAAGTATACCAAAACCAATGCTCACTGTAGGAAATAAACCGATTCTGCAGACTATTTTAGAGAGCTTTATCGATTATGGTTTCCGGCAATTTTATTATTCTGTAAATTATAAAAAGGAACTAATCAAGTCTCATTTCGGCGATGGAACCAACTGGGGCGTTGCTATAGATTATCTTGAAGAGAATCAGAAATTGGGAACAGCAGGAGCACTGTCTCTAGTTAATAAGAGACCTGCAGAACCTTTCTTTGTTATGAACGGAGATATTCTAACTAAGGTAAACTATCAGCAGCTGTTAGATTTTCATAATGAAAATAACTCTGTAGCAACTATGTGCGTTAGAGAAATTCAATACAACATACCTTATGGTGTCGTGAAAACGGAAGGTACAGCTTTGCGATCAATAGTAGAAAAACCAACAGAAAGCTATTTTGTGAACGCTGGTATTTATTTAATAAACCCCGAAGTTTTAGATTTAATTCCTAATGGAGCGTATCTTGATATGCCATCCTTATTTGAGGAGTTAATGGAACGTCAGCTTCCAACAAGTGTTTTTCCTATTCGTGAGTACTGGATGGACATTGGGAGAATGAATGATTTTGAAAGAGCAAATTCAGAGTATATGGGGGTATTTGGTTGATTAACGGAAAAAAAGTTCTAGGTATAATCCCTGCAAGAGGAGGATCAAAGGGAATAAAGAAAAAGAATATAAAACTTCTCAATGGAAAGCCATTGATCACCTGGACAATTGAATCTGCTAGAAGATCTGCCTTTCTTGATAAGGTGATAGTATCGTCAGACGATGAGGAAATCATGGATATCTCAAAAAAATTTGGGGCTGAAGTTCCATTTAAAAGACCGACGAATTTGGCTCAAGATGATACACCTGGAATAGATCCAATTCTGCATGCACTCGAAAACTTCAAAGACTACGAGTACGTTGTTTTATTGCAGCCAACGTCTCCTCTAAGACGGTCAGAAGATATAGATAATGCTATAAAATTATGTATTACCAATAATGCTACATCGTGTATTTCAGTTGTTGAAAATAGTACACCGTTTCAATGGATATACAAAATGAATAATGATAGCAGACTGACTAATCTATTTAACAATGAATATTTTCCGTACCAACGTCAAAAAGCTGAAACAACATATGTATTGAACGGAGCAGTATATGTTGTTGTAAGTAAGTCCTTAATCGAACATAAATCATTTATTCAAAATGATACCGTGGCTTATGTGATGCCGAAAGAAAGGTCAGTTGATATAGACGATTTAAATGATTTTTATTACTGTGATTACTTGCTTAAAAATTTGACTATATAACAGTAAAGGTATTGAACTAGTGCTTGTGCAGTTAAAACTTATAAGGAGTATGAACTTATTTTTTATGTGTTCATATTCCTTTTTGTATATATACTAATATTTTTCCGTTAGTGTTAAATCTTTAGACTATTGCTAGCTTATCTGGGTGACTTATTATAAGGAAAGCGTTTTAAAATGCATTAGCATCAATCACTGAAAATGCTTTTTGGTATAGGCAGGTATACTTACTTGATTAACAAGATAGCCAGTCAACTGCAAGATCGTTGAATTCAGCACAAGCCCACATTAAATCCAGAGTAGAACTGTTGTTATGTAAGGTGAATCAATTTTTAAATTCGATAAAAAAGAGGTTTAGCCATAGCGATAACGGGTATAGACAGAAGTCTATTATGCCTAGTGCGTGAGAAATAGACTTTTTCCAAAAACTAGTTATAAATTTACAAACTTACTGAATTTATTTATATTTAATGAAGTGTTAGTTGCTAAATGAATGCCAGGAGGAACAGAACTATGCATAGGAATAAAGACTTATATGTGTTTTTAGAGCAAAAAGCGAAAGAGCTTAATGAGAAATGGTATGAACAGTTGGATAAGTCAAGCAGCTCTGGTGTCTATGCTGCTACAGATATGGAGACCATTAAGCACCTCAAACAACAAAACTACGAATTTCATCTTCATTTTTTCCGCATCTTTATTGAAGACAAAGGGACGTTTGAAAAGAATTTCCAAGCGTGGATTATGGACACTGCGCGGGATGAAAATCATTTGAATACGCCTATTCATGAGATTATCCGTGAGTTTATGGTGACACGCGGGCAGCATTTGGATTTAATTCGGGAGTTTTATGACCTACATAAAGAAACAACCACACAGGATACGTTTGAGCTGTGGAATCGTGTTATTATTAAAGCATTTGACGAGGTGATTCTGAAATTTACCGAGGAAACGCATTATTACTCCAATCAAAAGCTAAAGGCGCAGCAGGAAATGATTAATGAACTTAGCTCGCCAATTATCTTATTGAATGATACGACAGCTTTATTGCCATTAGTTGGGGATATTGATACAAACCGTGCAAAGCTTATTTTAGAAAACTCACTTCGTGAATGTACCGAGATGGATGTGGATTTATTATTTATCGATCTTTCTGGCGTTATTATTATTGATACAATGGTTGCACAGCAGATTTTTTATTTAGTTGATGCACTAAAACTGATTGGTGTCGAAACAGTCATCTCCGGTATGCGCCCGGAAATTGCCCAAACAGCAGTACAGCTAGGTGTAACTTTTAATGCCAAAACAACAGCAACATTAACGCAAGCAATCCGAACAAGCAGCCAGATTTCAATTAATTAACTTGCAACTGCTTTCAGTTTTTCGTTTCATCCTTTGCTCCTAGTGGAAAAAAATGAGTGACTACTTGAAAAGGAGCTGATGAAAGTGGCAAAAACAGCAGTAATTACAGGTTCAGCACAAGGTATCGGTAAAGCGATCGCAATGCGTCTTGGCAATGATGGGTACAACATTGTCATCAGTGATTTACAAGAAGACAAAGCATCTGAAACAGCACAAGAATTAAAGGATAAAGGCATTGAAGCAACAAGTATTCCGGCGAACGTCAGCAGGCGTGATGAGATGTTTCAGCTTGTTGAGCAAGCAACAGAGGCTTACGGATCGGTTGATGTATTCGTCAATAATGCTGGTACTGACCAAGTAGCACCACTTCTTGAAGTAACCGAAGAGGACTTGAATAAAATTTTCGCTATTAACGTAAACGGTACGGTATTCGGTATACAGGCAGCAGCAGAACAGATGAAAAAACAAGGCGGCGGGAAGATTATCAATGCTTGCTCCATAGCTGGGCATAAAGGTTTCAGTCTGCTAGGCGCGTATTCGGCGACAAAATTCGCCATCCGCGGGTTAACCCAAGTAGCCTCGCAAGAGTTAGCACAAGATAAGATTACCGTGAACGCCTATTGCCCAGGTGTTGTAGGCACAAGCATGTGGGAACGAATTGATGATAAGATGGTCGATTACATGGGACTGGAAAAAGGACAAGCATTCGAGAAATTCACGGGTGACATTGCACTTGGCCGCAGCGAGGAACCTGAAGATGTTGCGAAGTTCGTTTCTTATCTAGCTTCTGATGACGCTGGCTATATGACAGGTCAGTCTGTCCTTATCGATGGTGGTATTGTATTTAATTAATGGTTATAAACAGGTACAGATTGCTGTGCCTGTTTTTTTATTCGATTTTTTGCTTTCCTATCTACACTTCTTCTTCAATTTGCCGATATAAAAAGAAATGCATGTGCAAGGAGCTGGCTTGTAATGATAGAGAAATTACCTTCTGCTTCACAACATGTTTTACAACCGTCGGGAACCGATCATCCCACAGCAGCAGAAAACGTACATAAACAGGACACTGTAAAAGAAGCAAGCAACCCGTATAGTGATTACGACAAAACGGAAATAGAAAAGAAAATCGATACAATGAATACGTTTCTGGAACCGACCCACACCAATTTAAAGTTCGAAATGCATGAAAAGCTAAAAGAATATTATGTGGCCGTGATAGATTCCGAAACCCAGGAAGTTATAAAAGAAATCCCGCCAAAGCAATTATTAGATGCTTATGCAAAAATGGCAGAATTCATGGGACTACTCGTTGACGAGAAGATATAAGGAGCAGGTGATAAAATGGTAGATAGTATATCAGGCAGCAATTCGATGCGTGTCGGAGGACTTGCATCTGGAATGGATACAGACTCTCTGGTGGAACAGCTGATGAATGCTGAAAGACAGAAGTTATATAAGATGGAGCAGGAAGAAACAAAATTGAATTGGCAGCAAGATTCTTATCGGGAGATCAATACGTCTTTATCAAAGCTGGACGATAGTATCTTAGATATGAAATTATCGACTACTTATAATAATAAGTCAACTTCCATTACTGGCTCTGGAGTGACTGCGACTGCCTCTTCTAGTAGTGCGAATGGAACCTACTCTATTAGTGTTGAAAAGGTGGCAACTGCTGCAATAAACTACAGTCTACAACCGATTGCTAGTGCAGATTTTGATCCGGATGCCCCTATTGAAGGACAAGAGTTTACAAACACTGCTGAAATTACAAACGATGACTTAACGTTTTCGTTTACAACCTTTAACGAAGATGGAATTGAACAGGATCCTCCACATCAAATCACATTTGAAAAAAGTGACAGTCTAAATGATATTCTAAAAAAAATAACCGATTCTGATGCAGGTGTAAGAGCATTTTATGATGGAGAATCACGAAAAGTTATATTAGAGAAGAAGGATACGGGTGATTTTAACCCCGAAGTAAACGGACCAGAAATCAAGTTTGAAAATAATTTCCTAACTAAGTTTTTACAATTAGATGCTACAGAGGAAACACCAGGGAAAAATGCCGAATTCACATACAATGGAGCATTAAAAATCACTTCACACAGTAACAACTATACCTTGGGCGGTGTTACATTCAACTTTACGGCAGAAACCACAAACCCTGTGAAAGTGAAAGTTGAAAATGATGTCGACGCTGCCTTTGAGAAAATTAAAGCGTTTGTCGATTCCTACAATAAGATAATTGAGGATGTTAACGGTAAGCTTGATGAAAAGCGATATCGTGACTATCCACCACTGACTGATGACCAGAAAAAAGAAATGTCAGAAGACGAAATCAAACTATGGAATGAGAAAGCTAAGAGTGGTTTGCTGAAAGGTGATTCCGTATTACAAAACAGTCTATACTCTTTGCGATCTGCTTGGTACAACAATATAGAAAATGGAGGCGATTATACACACCTGTCCCAGATTGGTATTAACACCTCTAACGATTATTTAGAACATGGTAAACTTATTATCGATGAGGAAGATCTCAAAAAAAGCCTAAGAGAAAATCCAGAGGGAGTCTATAAGCTCTTCTCTAATGATGTAGAAGGTGCCGGTAGAGGGATTGTAAATAGAATAGAAGATACATTGAGTGCAACAATGGATAATATCTATGAAAAGGCCGGTAAATCAACATACACCAATGAACAGTTTACTCTAGGTAAGCAACTAAATGATGTTCAGGACCGTATCGACGACTTTCAAGACTATTTAACACAAACAGAGGATCGTTACTGGCGCCAATTCTCAGCCATGGAGCAAGCTATCAGCCAAATGAACCAACAATCCGCTTATCTGACTTCACAATTTAGTGGATAAGCGCTAAAGGAGTAATACAAATGTCCGTACAAAATTACCAAGCATATCAGCAGAATTCCGTGCAAACTGCTTCCCCTGGAGAGCTCACGCTCATGCTGTATAACGGCTGTATCAAATTCATTAAATTTGCTCAACAAGCGATGCAAAAGCAAGATATCGAATCAAAAAACACGAACATCCAAAAGGCGCAAAACATCATTCGTGAGTTAATGATTACGCTGGATCAAGAGGTGCCCATTTCTAAAGAGATTATGCCTTTATATGATTTTATCAACCAGCAGCTGATCCAAGCAAATACAAACAATGATGAGCAGGCTCTAAGCACGGCCTTAGAGTTTGTTACGGATTTCCGCGACACATGGAAAGAAGTTGTAAAACAAACTCGTCAGCAGCAGTTTGGAAATGGAGCCAGCGTCTGATGAACCGTGTACAGGCATTGTATGATACGACGCTCCAGCTCGATACGCTCGTTTCGCAGCAGGTAACGGCGGAAAATCGAGAAGAGGTTGTGCAATCCTTAACAAAGCTGATGGAAGTTCGCTCTCAGCAAATGGAGGGGCTGCAGGCGCCTTTCTCTCCAGAAGAAGAGAAACTGGGCAAAGCGTTGCTGCCTCTGAATGAGCGAATCAGCTCTCAAGTTGAGCAGATTTTTGAACAGCTTAAAATTGATATGCGGACGATTAAAAAGCAGAAACAATCAGGCAAGAAGTATATCAATCCGTACGCGAGCATGCAGACACTTGATGGAAGATTTTTAGATAAACGCAAATAAGCGCGCTCGGACTACGTCCGGGCGTTTTCTCATGTAAAGTTTCCTTGTCCAACTTGTGACGGTATTCGACTATATTTCTTATTTTTCTGATTACTTTCTTGGTTTATGAAGGAATTGTAAAGGGAATGTAGAAAGTATCCTCATAAGGATGAAAGGAGGACACTTGTTATGAAGTACAATATTCGTGGCGAGAATGTCGAGGCAACACAGGCAATCAAAGACTACATTGAGAAAAAGGTTGGCAAGCTGGAGAGATATTTTGATTCCCCGGTCAATTCCGAGGTTCACGTGAACTTGAGTGTGCACAACAATGAGTCGAAGATTGAAGTGACGATTCCAATGAAGAACTTGCTCTTACGGGCTGAGGATAATCATGTTGATCTGTATGCTGCAATTGATTTGGTTGTGACGAAGCTGGAGCGTCAAATCAGAAAGCATAAGACGAGAGTGAACCGCCGGTCCCGGCAGAATGGCTCTGCACCGAAGCATGCATTTGCTGAGATGGAAAATGAAGGTGCTGTGAGTGCAACGAATGCCGTTGTGACGACGGAGCCGGATGAGGAAGCTGATGATAGCTCATTCGAAATTGTACGAAACAAGCGTTTTGACTTGAAACCAATGGATTCAGAAGAAGCAATTTTACAGATGGATATGCTGGGTCATAGCTTCTTCGTTTACACAAACTCGGCGACGAACGATACAAATGTCGTCTATAAACGAAAAGATGGAAGATATGGGCTGATTGAGCCTAGTTAATGAAAACATATAGAAGGGGCAGACGCATATGCGTCTGTCTTTTTTCATAAGCCAACAAAAATTTAACTCGTTTTACGAAAACGGAGGATGAATATCTCAATATTGCTTGAAAATTGAGATGAAATCTGTCGGATAGTGCCGAATTTACGTATTTTCTGGAGAAAAGCTTTCATCGTTTTCGTAAAACGGCTGTTTTTCGTTTGGAAACACAGATGGTATAAATAAGTTAGCTACAACAAAGGAGGTACTGACCATCAGACATTCAGATTATGCTGTCGACCGAGTCTCTCATCCACAACTCACACAGCATGAGCAGACGATCACACAGCTGCTTGAGATAATTGCGGCGACCAATCGAAGACTCGCGGAACTTCAATGGAAGCAGCAGCAGCTTGAGCGCTGGTGCATCGAACAAATGCAGCGTGATTTGTCCTCCAGATCACGTGTCTTCTGAGGGACAGTCTTCCTTTTCCCCCGCAAGACTCCACCTGAATGCCGCAGCCTTTCCCTCTTGAGGCTGCGCATTCCCATAACGGTGGATTCAAGCGGAGATGTAGCGATGTCAAGGATTACAAGTACTGCTTATATTCATCATTACTCCTTAAATGAAGGCGACGCTCCCGGGACTGGGTGTCGCTGATTTTTTTATTTTGCAGATGGGTCGATTTCCCTTTCTTGTAAACCGTGAAACCTAGTGTTATTATTATTTTTGGACTATACTTTTTTGATTTAAAGAGGAGCGTTATAATGCGTGGACTACTGAAACGGGTGTTTGGTGACGGTACGCAAAAACAAGTCAGCCGTGCCCAGAAAACAGCCGAACAAATTGAAAGTTTAGCGGATGAATATAGAGCATATACAGATGAACAATTAAAAGAAAAAACGACAGAATTCAAGAATCGCTACCAAAAAGGCGAAACATTGGATGACTTGCTGCCAGAAGCATTTGCAACAGTAAGAGAAGCAGCAGAACGTGTGCTTGGCATGCGTCCGTTCCACGTGCAGCTGCTTGGCGGTATTGCTATTCATAATGGGAATATTGCCGAGATGAAGACAGGGGAAGGTAAAACACTTGCCAGTTCCCTGCCGGCGTATTTGAATGCATTATCCAGCGACGGCGTGCACATCGTGACAGTCAACGACTACTTGGCTGGCCGTGATGCAGAGAATAACCGTCCTTTATTCGAATTTCTTGGATTGACTGTTGGACTGAATAGTGTCGGTATGACGCGTGAACAAAAACAAGAAGCATATGCAGCGGATATCACCTACAGCACGAACAATGAACTAGGATTCGACTATCTTCGTGATAATATGGTGCTGTATAAAGACCAGATGGTCCAGCGGCCGCTTAATTTTGCGATTGTCGATGAGGTCGATTCTATCTTAATCGATGAAGCGCGTACACCGCTAATTATTTCCGGTTCAGCAGCGAAGTCAGCTAGTTTATACGCACAGGCGAACTCCTTTGTGCGTGTGCTGAAAAATGAAGAAGATTATACGAATGATATTAAAACGAAATCGGTTTTGCTGACAGAAGAAGGCATCAACAAAGCAGAGAAGTTTTTTGGTATTGAAAACTTATTCGACTTGAAAAATGTTGCCATCACGCACCATATTAATCAAGCGTTGAAAGCACATGTGACGATGCACCGGGATACGGATTACGTGGTAGAAGAAGGCGAAGTAGTAATCGTCGACAGCTTTACTGGTCGTCTGATGAAAGGCCGCCGATACAGCGATGGTTTGCACCAGTCCATTGAGGCGAAGGAAGGCTTGCAGATCCAGAATGAAAGCATGACACTCGCTTCCATCACATTCCAGAACTACTTCCGTATGTACAATAAGCTTGCTGGTATGACGGGTACAGCGAAAACAGAGGAAGAAGAGTTCCGTAATATCTACAACATGGACGTGCTTGTTATTCCAACGAATAAAGAAATTACACGCCAAGATAAATCGGACTATATTTTCAAATCGATGGAAGGCAAGTTCCGTGCGGTAGTTGAAGAAATCAAGGCGCGTCATGAAACGGGACAGCCCGTGCTTGTCGGTACTGTAGCAGTTGAAACATCGGAACTGATTAGCAAAATGCTGACTCGTGCGCGTGTGCCGCATAATGTCTTGAACGCGAAGAACCACCACCGAGAGGCGGAAATTATCGAGGACGCTGGACAAAAAGGTGCAGTAACCATTGCAACCAATATGGCCGGTCGTGGTACAGATATTAAACTGGGAGATGGTGTGCTGGAACTTGGCGGTCTTGCTGTTATCGGAACAGAGCGTCATGAGTCTCGCCGAATTGATAACCAGCTGCGCGGTCGTGCCGGTCGTCAGGGAGATCCTGGTGTAACGCAGTTCTACTTATCAATGGAAGATGAACTGATGCGTCGTTTTGGATCAGATAATATGCGCAATATGATGGACCGTCTAGGTATGGATGACGATACACCGATTGAGAGCAAGATGGTATCTCGTGCAGTAGAATCTGCTCAGAAACGAGTAGAAGGAAATAACTTCGATTCTCGTAAAACGGTTCTATCTTATGATGATGTGCTTCGTGAACAGCGTGAGATCATCTACAAGCAGCGTTTCGAAGTAATCGACAGCCAAGATCTTCATGCAATTATTGATGAGATGGTGAGAGATACGGTTCATATGGTTGTACGTGCGCATACAGCAGAAGAATCGGAGGAAGCATGGGCATTAGACGCATTAGCAGAATACACACATGCTAACTTATTACCGCAGGACAAGCTGACGGTTGATGAACTGAAAAACAAAGACGAAGAAGAAATCGAAGAACTGCTCATGGAGAAAATCCAAGCGCACTTGAAACAAAAAGAAGAAGAAATGACGCCAGATCAAATGCGTGAATTTGAGAAGGTTATTCTGCTTCGTACAGTCGATACGAAATGGATGGATCATATTGATCAGATGGACCAGCTGCGTCAAGGTATTCATTTGCGCGCTTACGGTCAAAATGATCCGCTCCGTGAATATCAGCTGGAAGGGTACAACATGTTCGAAGAGATGGTAACATCTATTAAAGAAGAAGTAACTCGATATGTGCTGAAAGCAGAAATCCGCGATAACTTGCAGCGTGAGCAAGTTGCCAAAGGCGTGCAAGCTGTCAGCGGAGACGATACACAGGCTGAGAAGAAAAAGAAAAAAACACCAGCCGTGAAAGCTGATACGGTGGGACGGAATGATCCGTGCCCATGCGGCAGCGGCAAGAAATACAAAAACTGCCACGGGCAGTGACGCCGAAGAACCTGTGCTGGTTGTTGCACAGGTTCTGTCGCGGTCATAGCGTATAATAAGATTTGTCAGAGAAACTAATGAGGTGAAGAATATGGAATTAGCAGAAATTAGAAATGAAATTGACCGGATGGAAACACAACTAACAGACTTTAGGGGGTCTCTTTGACTTAGATCAGAAGAAAGCTCGTATTGCTGAACTGGAAGATCTAATGCTGGACCCAACATTTTGGGATAATCAAGAGACAGCGCAAAAAGTAATCAATGAGTCGAACGGCTTGAAAGAAACAGTCGACGGCTATGAAAAACTCGTTTCTCGTCATGAAGACTTGGAAGTTTCCCTTGAATTGGTAAAGGAAGAAGCAGATGAAGATCTTCGCGCGGAATTAGAGGAAGAAATCGTTGCAATGCGCACATCAGTTGATGAATTTGAACTGCTTATGCTATTGAGCGAACCGTATGATAGAAACAATGCGATTTTGGAACTGCATCCAGGTGCAGGCGGTACAGAATCCCAAGACTGGGCGAGCATGCTGCTTCGTATGTATACGCGGTGGGCAGAACAGCGTGATTTCAAAGTAGAAACACTAGATTATCTTCCAGGTGAGGAAGCTGGCGTGAAAAGTGTAACGCTCTTGATTAAAGGGCTTAACGCATATGGATATTTGAAAGCGGAAAAAGGCGTGCATCGTCTTGTCCGTATTTCACCATTCGACAGCTCAGGCCGACGTCATACGTCCTTCGTTTCTTGTGATGTGATGCCTGAATTTGATGACGATATTGATGTAGACATCCGTACAGAAGATCTCAAAATTGATACGTATCGTTCCAGCGGTGCCGGCGGACAGCACGTCAATACAACGGATTCGGCGGTTCGGATTACGCACCTTCCGACAAACACCGTTGTAACGTGTCAATCTGAGCGTTCTCAGATTAAAAACCGGGAACACGCGATGAAGATGCTGAAAGCGAAGCTGTATCAGCTTGAAATTGAAAAGCAGCAGCAAGAGCTGAACGAAATCCGTGGTGAGCAAAAGGAAATCGGCTGGGGAAGTCAAATTCGTTCTTACGTGTTCCACCCATATTCAATGGTAAAAGATCACAGAACGAATGTAGAGTCTGGAAATACACAAGCTGTAATGGACGGACAGCTGGATCCATTTATCAATGCATACTTGCGTTCCACATTATAAGCATTTTTGTAACACTTTTGTAACATAACAAGCTGAACCGTTATTCCACCTTACAGAAAAGGATGCGATTCTCTTGAAAAAACAGGTAATAGTTAGTAGCAGCCTGCTAATTCTCCTTCTCTTAACCGCTTGCGGTGGCAGCGAGGAGGCAGAGACTCCTGCAGAAGCGTTTGAAAACAACTGCGCTATGTGTCACGGCCAAGACTTGAGCGGCGGAAATGGTGGCCCAGCGTTGGATAACCTTGGTTCTGATTATACCCAAGAAGAACTGGTCGATATTATGGAAAACGGCAAGGGCGGCATGCCTGCCGGGCAAGCTGAAGGAGAAGAGGCAGAGAAAATCGCCGACTGGCTGCTAAAACAGCAATAAGAGCAATCGTGCAAATACCCATACAGACGGCTGTATGGGTATTTTGTTGTGTATCCAGCTATGGGAACAAGTGGAAACGACAGAAAACTGCATCAATTGTTTCAAAAAGCGAGCCTATTGTCATATATTGAAACACAAATGTAATATTATTATGTCTAAAAAAATAGAAAGAAGATGTTATAATAGTTTTGGGTTTGAGAGCTAGTTCGATTGCTTTCAACAATGTTCGACATAAAACAACTGATACTTAGCAGATTATGAAATAATAAAAAAGGTGAGTTAAACATGATAGATATGAAAGATGTGCATAAAGATTATGCCAATGGCGTATCTGCGCTGAATGGAGTCAACGTGCATATCGATAGTGGGGAATTTGTGTACCTAGTTGGCCCAAGTGGAGCTGGTAAATCCACATTCGTCAAAATGATCTTCCGTGGAGAAAAGCCGAACACAGGAACTGTGAAAATAGATAATATTGATTTAAGCACATATAAAGAACGTCAAATACCGCAGATCAGAAGAAAGATCGGCGTCGTATACCAAGATTTTAAGTTGCTGCCAAAACTAACAGTCTATGAAAATGTCGCTTTTGCGCTTGAAGTAATAGAAGAGTCTCCTAAGTTGATTCGGGACCGTGTCATGGAAGTGCTGGATCTTGTCGGAATTAAGCATAAAGCTAGATCGATTCCAGATGAACTTTCTGGAGGAGAACAGCAGCGTGTTGCAATTGCCCGGGCCATTGCAAACAAGCCTAAAGTCGTGATTGCTGATGAGCCGACAGGTAACTTAGATCCTGATACATCATGGGGAATCATGAAAATATTAGAAGATATCAATCAGACAGGCACAACAATCATCATGGCTACACACAGCCAAGAGATTGTAAACACAATCAAGAAACGTGTCATCGCCCTGGAAAACGGCCGTATTGTCCGTGATGAAGCAGGAGGTGATTACGGATATGAAGCTTAACACTGCAAAACGCCATCTGCGTGAAGGATCCAAGAACATATTCCGTAACGGCTGGATGACCATTGCTTCTATTGGAGCGGTAACGGTGACGCTCATTTTAGTTGGCGTATTCTTAGCTCTTGTTTTCAACTTGAATAATTTCGCTTCCAATGTAGAATCAGACGTTGAGATGAGTGTATACCTCGAGCCAACGCTTGAAAAAGATCAAGTAGAAGCATTTCAAGAAAAGCTGGAATCAGTAGATAAAGTTGGTACAGTAACGTATTCCTCAAAAGAAGAACAGCTAAACCAGCTGATGGAAGATATGGGGCAAACAGAATGGGATTTGTTCGAACAGGATAACCCGTTAAGTGATACGTATGTTGTGAAAACGTCCAATCCACGGGATATCACTTCAGTAGCTGATGAAGTCAGCAAACTGGAGGGCGTGGAGAAAGTAGATTACGGTGAATCAACGGTAAACAATCTCTTTACTGTAAGTAAGTACTCCCGCATTATCGGTGGGGTATTAATCGTTGGATTGGTGTTTACAGCTATCTTCTTGATCTCAAACACCATTAAAATCACTATCATCGCCAGAAGCAGAGAAATCGGCATCATGAAGCTGGTTGGAGCAACAAACTCGTTTATTCGCTGGCCGTTCTTCATTGAAGGGTTAATGCTAGGCGTACTTGGTGCGATTATACCGATTGCTTTAGTGCTCGGCGGCTATTATTACTTGTCAAACAATGTTTCAAATAATATAGACATAGGTTTTGTAGAAATACTCCCTTATGCACCATTCGCTTTCCAGCTCTCTGGATTACTGCTGGCAATTGGCGCAGTAATTGGAGTCTGGGGCAGCGTTATGAGTGTCCGTAAATTTCTTAAAGTCTAAATCAACTACTATACGAAGCTTATTTAGAAGGAAAGGGAATGAGAGAAGAATGAAGAAGACAATCAAACCTGTTCTTGTAGCTGTATTAGCTGCAGGAGCAATCCTACATACTCCGATTCAAACGTCCGCAAAATCCTCTTCTGAACTGCAGAGTGAGATTAATGAATTAACAGAGAAGCAGCAGGAGACTAACAGTAAGCAAAGTGAATTGCAAAGCCAGATCGACAGTGCAGAATCTAAACAAGCTGATAACCAGGCTGAGCAAGATAACTTAAGAGCAGAACTGGACAATTTGAATAACAAGATTGATAAAAATGAAAATGCATTAGATGATAAAGAAACAGAAATCGACGAGACAAACCAAAAGATCGAAAAAATTTCTGGTGAAATCGTTGATACAGAAAAAGATATCGATAAGCGTGAGGATAAACTATCTGACCGCCTTGTCAGCCTGCAGCAAAACGGCGGCGACGTACAGTACTTGCAAGTATTGATGGGTTCTAAAAACTTTGGCGACATGATCAACCGTTTGAATGCTGTTACAACGATCATGGATTCTGACAAAGAACTATTGAACGGTTATCTAGAAGCTAAGCAAAAGCTCGAAACTCAGAAGCAAGAACGCGAAGATGAAAAGCAAAACTTGCAAGATCAAAAAGATAAACTAGTATCTATTAAAAAGGATCTAAAATCTCAAGCAGCAGAACAAGAAGACTTGAAGCAGCAGCTTGAAGATGAATATGCAGAGCTTGAGGATCAAATTTTGTCTGCTGAAGAGCAAGAGGAGCTTGTAAGAAACCAAGCTGAAGCCCTTCGTGTAGCAAAAGAAGATGCACAATCTCAAAAATCTGATTTAGAAGCAGAGAAAAAAGCTGCGGCAGAAGCTAAAGCTGCAGCACAAAAAGCTGCCGAGAGCACAGAAAGCTCTTCAAGCTCTAAAGCATCTACTTCCAAATCAGCAACAGAGAGCAGTTCTGCAAATACTTCCGCGGTGAAGTCAGCACAAGCTGGTATCTTCTCTTGGCCAGCATCTGGAAGTAAATCATCTGGATTCGGACCTCGCTGGGGAACGTTCCATTACGGTGTTGATATCGCTAACGCAATTGGAACACCCGTTCATGCAGCTGCAAGTGGTCGTGTATCCTACAGCGGTGAAATGAACGGGTACGGAAATGTGATTATCGTAGAACATTCTATCAATGGCCGTGCATATGGTACACTTTATGGACATTTGAGTAAGCGTGAAGTATCTGTTGGGGAGAGTGTTTCTCGCGGACAGGAAATCGCGAAAATGGGTAACAGTGGCGTATCTACAGGTTCTCACCTGCACTTCGAAATTCATGTAGATGGTTCTTGGAACGGTGCGAAAAGTAACGCAGTTGACCCAATGAAGTTTTTCTAATAAGCAATTAAAAAAGGCATTCTCCAATACGGAGGTGCCTTTTTCACATCATCTTTCTCTTTTAGTGATAAGATAGAGGGAGAGCAGCATAGTAGTAGGAGTAACGGATGGGACAAGTGAGGAAAGGGTGAGAGGCGAACGTGCAGATAAAAAAAGCAACATTTATCATTGCGATTATCGTGGCATTGGTTGTTGGGGCAGGAGGCAGCTATGCCTATACATCATATGCAGGTGACGAGGCGGGCTTACAGTCGGCTTCACAGGATTCGGGGAACCTTTCTGAAGTGGAGAATGCTTATGAGCTCATTAAAGATAATGCACTGGCTAAGCCAGATGCGCAGCAGCTGCAGAATGGAGCTATTAAAGGAATGCTCGAAACACTGAACGATCCTTATAGTTCTTTCCTGGATGAAGCATCTTCTACGCAGCTGAATCAGCAGCTGGAGTCTTCGTTTGAAGGTATCGGTGCTGAGGTAAGCATGGTCGAGGACAATGTGACAATTGTAGCGCCAATTAAAGATTCACCGGCAGAAGATGCAGGCTTGCGGCCGAATGATCAAGTGCTTGAAGTAGACGGTGATTCTCTGCAAGGACTGGATTTACAGGAAGCTGTTGGCAAGATTCGCGGTGAAAAGGGGACAACTGTTACGCTATCGGTAAAACGCCCTGGGGTATCCGAAGAGTTGCAAATTGATGTAACACGCGATGAAATACCAGTCGAGACTGTTTATACGGATACAAAGGAATTAAATGGTCAAACAGCTGGTATTATTGAGATTACTTCCTTCTCAGAGAACACAGCTGGTGAATTTGAGACAGCTTTGAAAAAGCTGGAGGCCGATAACATTGATGGACTAATTATTGATGTACGTGGTAATCCAGGCGGCATTTTGACAACGGTGGAAGAAATACTGAAAAACTTTGTGCCAAGTGAGAAGCCGTATTTACAGATTGAAAATAAAGATGGCAAGACACAAAAGTTTTATACAGAACTAGATAAGAAGAAAGACTATCCAATTAATGTGCTTATTGATGAAGGCAGTGCGTCTGCATCGGAAATTCTAGCTGGTGCAATGAATCAGGCTGGTGGCTATGAACTGATCGGCAAGACTTCATTCGGTAAAGGTACGGTGCAGCAGACAGTGCCTTTAGAGAACGAATCAATGTTGAAGCTGACGTTGTACAAGTGGCTGACACCGAACGGCGATTGGATTCATGAAAAAGGTATCAAGCCGACAGTGAAAGTGGAGCAGCCGGAATACTTCTATAGTTCACCAATTCAGTTAGACGACAATGAGACATTAAAATTCAATGATAATAATGACAAGATTAAGAACTTGCAGATCATGCTGGATGGTATAGGCTACGATCCAAGCCGGAAAGATGGCTTCTTTAACGAAAAGACAGAAACAGCAGTCAAGCAGTTCCAACAGGATCAGAACCTTCAAGCTACAGGAGAAGTGAACCAGGAAACAGCAGATCTGCTGCAAACGAAAATCATCGAGCAAGTACGCGATGGCAAACATGATAACCAAATGGACAAAGCGTTGCAAGAACTGTTCGCGGAATAAGAGGAAGCCTTCCAATATGGGAGGCTTTTTCTGTTGTACATAGGAAAACACTGCGTAGCATGTTAAAATAGATAGTATACATATGAGATGGTTATAGGGAGAGACACATAATGGTGAATGATTGGTTAACCGAACTTCTGTATGGGGTCGGGAACTTCTTTTTGAATCCGCTGCTTTATTGGGCAATACTGATAACGCTAATTGTATCAAGTCGCAGAATCCGTAAAGAGCGTATCAACTTCGGTACAAAGGTGTTTGGATTCCGTAAAGAATGGACAGGTACTTGGCCTCTCTCCGTCATTTTTGCTATCTTGCTCACAGCAGTGAGTATCGGAGCTGGAATTGTGATTGCGCCGCCTGTTATGCTGCTCGTAAGCGTTGTGACCATTGTGCTTACAATACTGCTGCAATTCACATGGCTGTCGGCAGCTTACATATTTGGATTCAGTTTTCTGCTTGCTGTAGGTGCCGCGCCATACGCTAGCGATTATTTGCCGGCAGGCTGGGCAGAGGATATTGCAGGATTAAATTGGATTAGTTTTGCACTCATTATGAGCATTATCATGCTAGCGGAAGCAGTTTTGCTGTTACGAACCAAACGGGAAGATACACTGCCAGAACTCGTAAGAGGACCGCGCGGCCGCTGGATTGGCCAGCATCGCTTTCGTAAGCTGCTGTTCATTCCGTTCTTTCTGCTCGTTCCTGCCGGTGCAATTGAACCGTTTGCGCCTTGGTGGCCATTCTTCCATCTGAACGGAACAAGCTACGGCTTGCTGCTCGTACCATTGCTCACAGGCATAAATGGTATTGCGAAAGGGCGTCCAGCTTTTGTCGAAGCACGCCAGCAAGGAAAGGCAATCTTCATATTAGCTTTGTTTACACTCGCATTAAGTGCTGCCGGCATTTACATGTACTACTTATCTATTGCTGCGTTTGTTGCAGCACTTATCGGCAGAGAAGCTATTACACTTTACTTCCGAAACAAAGATCGGAAACGAGCTTTTTATTACACGGAAAGCAGCGAAGGCATGTTTGTGTTAGCTGTTATACCAGATAGTCCGGCTGACAGACTTGGCCTGCTTCCTGGTGAACGAATTGAAAAAGTGAACGGCATCCGCATCGCGACAGAACGTTCCTTTTATGAAGCAATTCAATCAAACAGCCAATATTGCAAAATGGAGATTCGCGACGAGCAAGGCGAAATACGAATCAAACAACGCGCCATGTACGAAGGTGAACCACATGAATTGGGCATTATCTTTGTACAAGAACAGCATAAGCAAGCTGCACCAATTAGCAGCTGAGTTGAACCACTTATCTTATCAAGGATAAGTGGTTTTAGTTTTGGCAGAATTATGAAACTCGTTATTCCTCTATCTCGTAAATAAAGATACTTAATCCTGGTTTGTATTCTGAAAGTTGGGAAAATTATATGAGGAAAGTGTTTGGAATAGCGTCGGTTTTTATTTTACTTTTGTGTTCTGCCGCTATCGTTCTGTGGCTTAGGGGATTGCATATTGTCGATTCGCTCCTTATTTATATTGTTTATGTTTTCCCATTAATTGGACTTTTACTTGGTTTATTCGCAGAGAAAAACAAGCTGCGGGTTACGGGGATAGCAGGAAACCTACTTCTTCTAGCTGTTACCATCCTTTATCCTATTGTTATCCGAATAATTTGGAGCGGACCATAAAAAGAGCAAGCCGATTTGGCTTGCTCCTTTTGTGCTATTCCTGCATGGATAGCAGGCTGCGTATTTCTTCTTCTGTTAAAGTGTTCAGCATTGTTTCGCCGGGTTGAATAATCTGATCTACTAATGCGCGTTTGCGCTGCTGCAGTTCGAAAATTCGTTCCTCGATTGTTCCCCGGGTTAGCAGGCGAATAACTTGCACGACATTTTTCTGTCCAATTCGGTGAGCACGCCCCGCTGCTTGTTCTTCAACTGCAGGATTCCACCACAGGTCAAAGAGTATAACAGTATCTGCTCCAGTCAAATTCAAGCCGGTGCCTCCGGCTTTCAAACTAATCAGGAAGCCATCGTTTTCTCCTTCGTTGAAAGCTTCTGCCATCTGCATTCTTTCTTTGGAAGGGGTGCTGCCGTCCAGATAAAAGACGTCGGTATCATCCAGTGCTTCCCGGATAATTTGCAGCATGCTGGCAAATTGCGAGAAGATGAGGAAGCGTTTGTTATTTTGCTTCAGTTCGCGAATAACTTCCAGTAGCTGTTCCAGTTTACCGGATTGCCCTGTATAGTTTTCAATAAATAGCGACGGGTGACAGCAGATCTGCCGCAGCCTGGTCAGTCCAGCGAGTATCTCCAATTTACCTCGGTCAAAGCCTTTTTCAGCAATTGTCTGGTCAATTTTACGTCGTATTCGTTCGAGATAGCCAACGTAAATTTCTTTTTGTTCTTGTGTCAAATCCGAATATGTTGTTGTTTCAATCTTTTCTGGCAGTTCATGGAGCACGTCAGTTTTTACTCGTCTCAAAATGAACGGGCGAGTAATTTGTGCAATCTTCTCTGGTTCAAATTCTGTGAACGTTTTGCGGCTGCGGAACAACCCTGGTGATATTGTATGGAAAATGGACCAAAGCTCATCCAATCTGTTTTCAATCGGTGTTCCGCTCAAAGCAAATCGTTTGCCAGCCTGGATAAGTCCGACCGCTTTCGCCGTTTGCGTATTATGGTTTTTAATTGCTTGCGCTTCATCTAACACTAAGCTGTCAAACAACTGCCCTGCATACACATGATGATCCACACGCAATAAGGGATAAGAAGTAATGACAATATCATAATCCGTCATGTGAGCAAGCTGACTTTGCCGTTCTGTTACTGATCCGGAAATCACCAATGTGCGCATATGAGGTGCAAATTTCTCGAATTCTTTCTGCCAGTTATAAAGCAGGGAAGAAGGCACAATAATCAGCGATGGACGGGATGCAGGATTGTTTTCACGTTCAGATGTGAGATAAGTAATCGTCTGCAATGTCTTCCCAAGACCCATATCATCAGCAAGAATACCGCCAAGGCCATAATAAGCGAGTGTCTTCATCCATTTGAAGCCTGTCAGCTGATAGTCACGCAATTCAGCGTTCAGCCCGGCTGGCAGGTCGAAATCGATTTGCTCCGGGTTGCGAAGCCGTTCTATAAGTGTTTGAAAGGCAGCTTCCATTTCGGCTCCTTGAAGTGCCTCTTCGACTTGCATGCTCTGTGCCACTGGGACAAAAATATGCTGCTTATCCAGCTGACTTTTCCGTATTTGCAGCTGCTCCAGAAAGTCTTGGAAGTTTTCCATCGAATCCTGTTGCAAATCGAGTAAGGCGCCGTCAGGGATGCGGTAATATTTTTTCTTCTCAATCATTGCTTGCAAAACATTGCTAATATGCGTTTCGGATATACCGTTTATATCAAAGCTGATTTCCAGCATACCTTTTTCCTGCTGCAAGCGAACAGAAGAAGACACTTCATGCTGGTCGTCTGCCTTCATCACCTGTACTCGGTCAGATATATACACTTCCGCTACTTGCTGTAAAGCAGGCAAGTGCTCATGAAGGAATTGATAAATATACTCCATGTTAAGCAAGTGAAAGCGACCTTTGGAAAAACGGAAGCCGGATGTGTGAAGATGCTGCAGAACAGCATCTTCCTGAGCAGACTGCCGTTTGATAACCGGAAGATTTGTCTGCTTCTGTCCCGGTTGAATCACATGCTCCCCATAATGGAAAGCGACACTGGCATGCAGCACATCATCTGTTTCATCCAAGTACACCTTTGCTGTAAGAGGCGCCAGTTCTACTTTGCTGCGGACTGTTTCAGCGATATGTACATGACCAATTTGTTCGAGCTTCCCAACGACTTGGGATACAAATTGATTCACGTTTTTATCGGCAACCGTCTGCGGCGTATCATGCCGATAAGGCAGGATGGAGAACAGTTCTTTGATTAGTTCACGCTGCTCAGGCGGAACCGGGTAAAGCACATCATCTTTAACGAGATAATGATAGTTTTTCATGTATTCATAAGCGGCGATATCTTGGACACCAAATTGCAGCATTTCTTGTTCGTCTGTTGATAAGTAAAAATCCAAACGCGCCGGCTGGCTGCTCACATGAAATGCACGCATCGCATCTGTATGGAGAAGATGAAGAGATGCACCAGCTTCCGCAAGCTCGGGCAGCAAATCTTTGGCCAAAGAAGGTGTCAGTTTAACCGCGCGTTTTTCCGACTGAAGGGAAGACGCTCCGAACTCATGGATAAAACTGTTTTCACAAGCCTCCAGTAATTGTCCCAGTATGTGTCTGTCTTCTGGTGAGACAATATGTACATTCGGATCAAAAGCAAAGCTTGGTGTCAGCTGATAGCGCGTATGGTGCAGCACACTCCGGAGAAAATCCTCTGCCAGACGGACGATATACGTACGGGAAGTTCCAGCTTTGAGCTCCACCTCCAGCACCGTATTGCCATTTGTCTGCAAAAAGCGCTGTTCTACTTTATACTCCAGCTTTAATGTTTCCGGCTGTTTCGATGGCAGGCGTTCATCCGAGGAAGCAAAGGTTTGTACGAGCCGATCCGTGAAATCTGTCTGCTGAGCTGCTGCAGGGGCAGATGTATCTTCCGTTATCGTATAACCGTTGCTGTCAAAACGGTTTTTACTGATTGCGATTAAGACAGCGGCGATATGCTTGCACGTGTAGTGGGTGTGATATGCCGGACAAGAACAAACACCATCAAGGTCATCGTCCTCAAAGAAAAAGATCCGTACAGGATAGTTTTCCGTGCCACGAACAACAGCCTTCCACTGATTGATGGAAGGTGTAAAGCTAAGCCCCTGTACACGGCCTTTGTTGGCATAGTCCAACCCTCTGCGGTAGAAACGATCACCTGTCACTTTGATGATATCTTGTTTATCGAGAAAATAAGATTGCATAAAAGCCCAGTCTCCAGTCTAAAAAATTCATTATCCTATCATTATAACAGATATGACAATAGCCTTCCCCAACCAGGCATAATAAAAAACGGCAGCGTATAACTGCCGTCTTAAACTCACTTCTTTTTCACTTGGAAAATCTGCGTTTCACCTGCGATGGCTTGCTCAGGGAAGAGTGCTTCTAGGGTGACATTACTTTCTTCAAAGTTTGTAACAATGACTGGTGTGATGCTGCTTTTTGCTTTTGCTTCGATTACTGGCTTTTCAAAACGAACTAGTTTGTCTCCGGCAGAAACTTTATCTCCGGCTTTGACAAATGTTTCGAAGCCTTCTCCTTTTAAGTTAACAGTATCAAGTCCGACATGCACAAGCAGCTCTAAGCCCATTTCAGTTTTCAAGCCAATGGCATGCTTTGTTTCGAAGACTTGGATGACTTCTGCGTCAATGGGACTGACGATGGTGTCATCGGACGGTTCAATCGCTACACCGTCGCCCATCATTCTTTCCGCAAATACAGGATCAGGAACTTCTTCCAACGGAACGACTTTGCCAGTGACAGGGCTTACAAAACTTTCTTCCGTAACATTTTTACCGAATAGTTTTTTTAGCATGATTGTCTCTCCTCAGGATAAATCGAATTGTGTTGAAAATCTTATTAGTATTATAGTAAAGCGTTTTCATTGTGCGGGTCAATAAAAAACCATCTAAGAGAAGATATTGCCTAAAGCAACTAATATTAGGTATAGTAGAGAAAGACTGATTTTTGAGCGGAAAGAAGGTTTAACGCAGTGTGATAAAAAACGCCCACGTTGATAGACACGCTCTACGAATGCTAACAGAACGGCAGGTAATGAACCGATGAAAATAAATGAAGAAGTACAAAAACGTAAGACTTTCGCAATTATATCCCACCCGGATGCCGGGAAGACGACACTGACTGAGAAGCTGCTCGTCTTTGGTAACCTTATTCGTTCGGCGGGTACTGTTAAAGGAAAGAAATCTGGTAAGTTCGCAACATCCGACTGGATGGAAATCGAGAAACAGCGTGGAATTTCCGTTACATCGTCTGTAATGAACTTCCCGTATAAAGATTATCAAGTGAATATCCTGGATACACCGGGACACGAAGATTTCAGTGAAGACACATACCGAACATTAACAGCAGTGGATAGTGTTGTTATGATTATTGATGCTACAAAGGGTATCGAAGCACAAACGCTGAAGCTGTTTAAAGTTTGTCGTATGCGCGGTATTCCAATTTTCACTTTCATCAATAAACTGGACCGTGAAGGCCGAGAGCCATTAGAGCTTTTGGAAGAGATTGAACAAGTACTAGATATCGAGACATATCCAATGAACTGGCCAGCAGGTATGGGCAAACGTTTCCTAGGTATCTTCGACCGTCATAACGAACAATTTGTCCGCTTTAACGGGAATGAAGAAGAAACGTATATTCCGTATGACGAACTGGATGACCCGGCTTATGCTGATTTGACTAATCAATCTGCCTTTGAAGACACAAAGGGAGAGCTGGAATTACTAGAAGAAGCTGGCGATCAATTCTCTCTCGACCGTGTACTTGCAGGGGAACAGACACCTGTATTCTTTGGCAGCGCCCTAGCGCCATTCGGCGTGCAGACTTTCTTTGACACATTTGTCAGCATGGCACCTTCTCCAGGAGGCCGCCGCACAACAGACGGAGTTGTATCACCGGATAAAGAAGAATTCTCAGGATTTATTTTCAAGATTCAAGCAAATATGAACCCGGCCCACCGTGACCGGATTGCTTTTCTGCGCGTTTGCTCAGGGAAGTTCGAACGAGGCATGAGCGTCCAGCTTGCACGTTCTACAAAACCGATTAAACTTTCGCAGTCACAGCAATTCGTTGCTTCTTCCCGTGATACAGTGGAAGAAGCTTTTGCTGGAGATATTATCGGGATATATGATCCGAACATTTACCGAATCGGAGATACACTGGTAGAAGGTAAAGCGAACTTTGAATTCGATGAGCTGCCGCAGTTCCCGCCGGAAGTATTTAAAAAGGTAACAGCGAAAAACGTGATGAAAGCAAAACAATTTAGAAAAGGAATTGAGCAGCTTGTGCAAGAAGGAGCGATTCAGTTGTTCCGCGGAAAACGTGATGACAGCTTCATCCTTGGCGCAGTTGGGGAGCTGCAGTACGAAGTATTCGAATATCGAATGAAAAACGAGTATAATGTAGAAGTAGTATTGGAATCCATGGGGGAACGCATCCCGCGCTGGCTGAAAGCTGAGCAAGTGGATGAACGCCTGTTCGACGAGCGCAGTTTGCTCGCGCAGGATCGTGAAGGGGAATACTTGGCATTGTTCAAGAATGATTTTGCCCTTCGCTGGTTCACGGATAAAAACCCGAAAGTTGATTTGATTGATCTGTTTGAGGTCAACCAATACGACCAAACTGCTAACTAATAGATAAAGCCGTCATTTTTGACGGCTTTTTGCTATCTGCTGTGTTTATGTTTCGGAGATTAGGTAAACATCTATACTAGCAGGTATACAGAATTTTAAACGAATGTTTGTTCGTATTTTTATATATTTTATGCTATCATATGAGTAATTAGAAGAACGGAGGAAATTGGCGTTGAAGGAAAATGAAACGTTTGAGTTAGTATCCAAATATAGCCCGCAAGGCGATCAGCCGCGGGCAATTGATCACTTAGTCGATGGTATTCACCAGCAAAAGCGCCACCAAACATTGCTTGGAGCGACAGGTACTGGTAAAACGTTCACGATTTCGAATATGGTGAAGGAAATAAACCGTCCGACACTTGTAATAGCCCATAACAAAACACTAGCAGGACAGCTGTACAGTGAGTTTAAAGAATTCTTTCCGAACAATGCTGTAGAGTATTTTGTAAGTTATTATGACTACTACCAGCCGGAAGCTTATGTACCGCAGACAGATACATTCATCGAGAAAGATGCCAGCATCAATGATGAGATTGATAAACTGCGCCACTCCGCCACATCTTCTCTTTTCGAGCGGAATGATGTGCTGATTGTAGCAAGTGTATCCTGCATCTATGGTTTAGGTTCCCCGGAGGAATATAAGAGCCAAGTTCTTTCTGTTCGTGTCGGGATGGAGAAAGACCGGGATGAACTGCTCCGCAACCTTGTTGATATCCAGTATGCAAGAAACGACATTGACTTCCAGCGTGGTACATTCCGCGTACGTGGAGATTCTGTCGAGGTTATTCCCGCTTCGAAAGAAGAACATTGCATTCGTTTTGAGTTCTTTGGTGATGAAATCGATCGCATTCGGGAAGTAGATGCGCTGACAGGCGAGATAATCGGCGACCGCGAACATGTTGCCATCTTCCCGGCTTCCCACTTCGTAACGCGTGAGGAGAACTTGAAAAAAGCGATTAGCAATATCGAGGAAGAACTCAAAGAACAGCTTGCTGTATTCAATGAGCAAGGCAAATTGCTCGAAGCACAGCGCTTAGAACAGCGTACAAACTATGACTTGGAAATGATGCGCGAGATGGGCTTTTGTTCTGGTATCGAGAACTATTCCCGTCATCTTACTTTCCGTGAAGCGGGAGCAACGCCGTACACATTACTGGACTTCTTCCCAGACGATTTCGTTGTAGTAGTTGATGAGTCTCATGTTACGCTGCCGCAAATCAGGGGAATGTTTAATGGTGACCAAGCCAGAAAGAAAGTGCTTGTGGACCATGGCTTCCGTCTGCCGTCAGCAATGGATAACCGTCCGCTGACATTCCCGGAATTTGAGAAGAAGACCGAACAGCTTGTGTACGTATCGGCAACACCGGGACCATATGAAATCGAGCATACACCTGAGATGGTCGAGCAGATTATCCGTCCGACAGGATTGCTTGATCCAGAAATAGATATTCGGCCAATTGAAGGTCAGATTGATGATCTTATTAGTGAAATTTATAAACGTACAGAAAAGAATGAACGTGTCTTAATTACAACACTTACGAAGAAAATGTCAGAGGACTTAACTGACTATCTGAAGGATATTGGGATTAAAGTTGCTTATCTTCATTCAGAAATTAAAACATTGGAACGTATCGAAGTTATTCGTGACTTACGAGTCGGCAAGTATGACGTGCTTGTTGGAATTAACTTGCTTCGAGAAGGACTGGATATACCAGAGGTGTCCTTAGTATCTATTCTGGATGCAGATAAAGAAGGGTTCTTACGTTCTGAACGTTCTCTCATTCAGATTATGGGTCGTGCAGCGCGTAACGAAAACGGTCATGTCATTATGTATGCAAATCGAATTACAGACAGCATGCAGAAAGCAATTGACGAGACAACCCGCCGTCGTGAAATTCAAATAGCATATAACAAAGAACACGGCATCACGCCGCAGACAATCCGAAAAGAAGTGCGGGATGTAATTAAAGCAACTATTACGTCTGAAGAGAGCGGCGCACCGAATAAGGATACGCCGGATTTGACGAAGCTGACGAAAAAAGAAAAAGAGAAAGTTATTGCCGATATGGAGCAAGAGATGAAACAGGCTGCGCGCGATCTCAACTTCGAACGTGCCGCCGAGCTTCGTGATCTTGTATTGGAACTTAAAGCGGAAGGGTGAAGCAAGTGGCGAAGAAACATATATCAGTCCGAGGCGCACGCGCTAACAACTTAAAAAATATTGATGTAGATATTCCGAAAGACAGCTTGGTCGTACTGACAGGCTTGTCTGGTTCGGGAAAGTCATCGCTCGCTTTTGATACAATTTATGCGGAAGGACAGCGGCGCTATGTGGAATCACTATCTGCGTATGCCCGCCAGTTCCTCGGCCAGATGGACAAGCCGGATGTGGATTCCATTGAAGGACTGTCCCCAGCAATTAGTATTGATCAGAAAACAACAAGCAAAAATCCGCGTTCCACTGTCGGAACGGTAACCGAAATTTATGACTATATGCGTCTGTTGTTTGCAAGAGTCGGGCGCCCAACTTGCCCGCGGCATGGAATCGAGATCAGTTCCCAATCTGTTGAGCAGATGGCTGACCGAATTCTTGAATTTCCAGAACGATCACGGCTGCAAGTATTAGCGCCTGTTGTTTCCGGTAAAAAAGGCGAGCATGTGAAAGTGCTGGAAAAGCTGCGTGCAGAAGGGTATATCCGCCTTCGTGTAGATGGCGAAATGATGGAGATTTCAGATGATATCAAGCTGGAGAAGACGAAAAAGCACTCCATTGAAGTAGTTGTCGATCGGATTGTAATCAAAGAAGGCATCACGGGCCGTTTGACTGATAGCTTGGAAACAGCGCTTACGCTAGGAGACGGCCGCGTAATTGTAGATGTAATGGATGTAGAAGAATTGCTATTCAGTGAGCATCATGCTTGTCCAATTTGCGGTTTTTCTATCGGTGAATTGGAACCGCGGATGTTTTCCTTCAACAGCCCATTTGGTGCCTGTACATCTTGTGATGGTTTGGGCACGAAACTGGAAGTTGATCCTGACTTAGTAATTCCAGATAAAGAGCTGACCCTGCGCGAAGGAGCAATTGCAGCGTGGGAACCGACTAGTTCACAATATTATCCGAAGCTGCTGGAAGCTGCCAGCAGTCATTTTGGTATTGATATGGATGTGCCGGTAGGCGAGTTGCCGGAGTCACAGCTGGATATCTTGCTGAATGGAAAGAAAAAAGAGAAAATCTATTTCCGCTATGAAAATGATTTTGGCAGAGTGCGTGAAAGCAACATTGAGTTTGAAGGCGTACTAACAAATATCGCGCGTCGTTACCGTGACACGACGTCTGATTTCATTCGTGAACAAATGGAAAAATACATGAACACACGCCCATGTCCAAAATGTAAAGGACATCGTCTCCGGGAAGAGTCGCTTGCTGTGCTTATCAATGGCAATCATATTAGCAACATTACCGAGCAGTCTGTATTGGAAGTAAAACAGTTCATGGAAGAACTTGAACTGAATGAAAAAGAACGTCAAATTGCTTTCATGATTACGAAGGAAATTGTAGACAGACTTACTTTCTTAAACAATGTTGGTTTGGATTATCTGACGTTATCTCGTGCTGCCGGAACCTTATCCGGAGGTGAGGCGCAGCGTATCCGGCTTGCCACACAAATAGGTTCAGCGTTAACTGGCGTCCTGTATGTACTAGATGAACCCTCAATTGGATTGCATCAGCGCGATAACGACCGTTTGATAGAAACGATGAAACGGATGCGTGATTTAGGTAACACTCTTATTGTCGTTGAGCATGATGAAGATACGATGATGGAAGCCGATTGGCTGATAGATGTAGGGCCAGGAGCCGGCGAACATGGCGGACAGATATCCAGCCAAGGCACACCTGCTAAAGTGATGAAAGATAAGCGCTCACTCACAGGACAGTACTTGTCAGGGAAGAAATTTGTGCCTCTTCCATTTGAGCGCCGCAAACCAGATATGGATCGTGTAATCGAAGTTATTGGTGCCGAAGAAAATAACTTAAAAAAAGCATCTGCTAAAATTCCGCTCGGTTTGTTCAATGCCGTGACAGGTGTATCTGGCTCTGGTAAAAGTACGTTCGTAAATGAAATTCTGCACAAAACACTGGCGCAGAAGCTCAACAGAAGCAAGCAGAAGCCAGGTAAGCATAAACAAGTCAAAGGCTTGGAGCATTTGGATAAGGTTATCGACATTGACCAGTCTCCAATTGGCCGGACACCACGGTCTAACCCGGCGACATATACGGGAGCATTTGATGATATCCGAGATGTATATGCAAGCACGAACGCAGCGAAAGTACGCGGCTACAAGAAAGGCCGTTTCAGTTTCAACGTTAAGGGCGGACGTTGTGAAGCATGCCGCGGCGATGGCATTATTAAGATTGAAATGCACTTCCTGCCTGATGTGTATGTACCTTGTGAAGTATGTCATGGAAAGCGGTACAACCGCGAGACACTTGAAGTGAAGTATAAAGGCAAGAGCATTGCAGATGTATTAGATATGACGATCGAAGAAGCTGTGGATTTCTTCGAGAACATTCCAAAAATCAAGCGCAAACTGCAAACAATTGCAGATGTTGGGCTTGGCTATGTAAAACTCGGACAGCCTGCAACAACGCTGTCCGGCGGAGAAGCACAGCGTGTGAAACTTGCAAGTGAACTGCATAAGCGCAGTAATGGAAAAACATTCTATATTTTAGATGAACCGACAACGGGCTTGCACGTAGACGACATTGCCCGGTTGCTAAAAGTGCTAGAACGGATTGTGGAAAATGGTGATACCGTTCTCGTTATTGAACATAATCTGGACGTTATCAAAACAGCAGATTATCTCATTGACCTCGGGCCAGAAGGCGGCGACCGCGGCGGAGAAATCGTAGCTACTGGCACCCCGGAAGTAGTAGCCGAAGTGCCTGCTTCTTACACCGGCAAATACTTGAAGCCAATACTCGAGCGCGACCGAAATCGCACGAACAGCGAAATAGAGTATGCAGCACAAGTAGCAGAAAAGTAATTTGTACGGTAAGACCCACCTTCACTGGTGGGTCTTATTTTATAACGAGGCTGGGACATAATTATTTAAGCTAAAGAAAAACCCAAACTTTGACGTGAATCTTTAAACGGGACTGACCCCATAGACTGAGACAAAAAAACAACCAATCATCGATACAATACCGGCAATCGGCTATTTGAAGGTTTTTTGATCCCTGTCTCAGAAACGGGGGTTAGTCCCAACTAAGATTCACTTAAGTTCGTTTTTTTTTGACGTTTATCTAAACTAGCGTAGGCAGAAAACGTAGACTCCTACGGGAATAGCGCGAGCTGAAGACCCCGCAGTGGTGCTTTTCCACGAGGAGGCTGAGGCCGTGCCCGTGGAAAGCGGAGTGTTCTGCCGGAGCGGCGGCTAGATATGTTTGTTCGTTTTTGAGCTCTCGCTTTTTAATTACGTCCCAGCTTCTTATTTTATAACGAAACTGCAAGGCGCGGGGAGGAGATTTGGTGTTTCAATCTTTAAAAATGATAGATGAATTACTAGCTAACTTTGGCGAAGAGCAGTTACATAACGTGTATTATGAAACGCAGAACGAGGAATATGAAGGGGCAACCTTCTTTGTCAGACACTCTATATTTCGAAGTCGGCGGGCTAAGTTAACACCAAATAAGAAAGGGTACTTTGTGGTTTTCTGGGAGAAGAACGCTCATAACCAGAATCAGGCGTTTACATATGAGGAAAGTCCGAAAAAAATCGTCATTACTATTATAGATGGTCATCTTAAAGGTCAATTTATCTTCCCAAAAGCAATTCTACATAAAAAGGGTGTTTTACGAGATGATCATAATAAAGGAAAGGTGGCGATAAGAGTGTATCCCGATTGGGAAGCGGATTTAAATAAAAATGCAACGAAAACACAACAGTGGCAAAGCACGTATTTTTTGGATTTAACAAAACAAATAGACAAGGAGAAATTTGAAGACCTCTATTTTAGTTAATACTTTAAGCTGTGACGAGAAATGTATGAGGTTCCTAATCTGCAGCGCGATGAGGGACAAGTCAGCTCTCTTGGGTATAATTTTCTCCTATAATCAACATTAGGAGCATTCTATTTGAATTTGTAGTAAAATATTTGTTTAGATATAGCTTGGAAGGAGCGACTTAAGTTGAAGCCAATTGATATAAATGAAGTGCAACAACATATAGATGAATTTGCTGGTAAAAAAGTGTTTATACATCTTGAAACGACAAATGGTGCATATGCTAATCATGTAAATGAAAAAGCGTACAATGTGGGTGCATTTATCCGCAATGCACAAGTGACGTATGAGCACGGCAAGATTAAAGGTGCAGGCACTGCCTACCGTGTTGGTCTGAAAACAGAAAACGGCTGGGTATATGCAGAAGGACTCAATGCCTGGGAATTGGATGATAAGAATCGTCTGCTGATGGCTGGTCATGATCGAGAAGGCCGTTTGATGGTTGCATTGGAAATAAGCGAGACAGCGTTCTAAGGAGGAGCAATAATCATGGAAAAACACGTAGTAGTCATCTTTCCGCATCCGGACGACGAAGCTTTCGGAGCAGCTGGTACGATTGCCAAGTTCAGAGAAGAAGGTGTGCCGGTTACATACTTGTGCGGTACACTAGGCGAAATGGGCCGCAATATGGGGAACCCGACATTTGCAACGCGCGAATCACTGCCGGAAATCCGTAAAAAGGAATTGCAGGATGCTTGCAAGGTAATGGATGTGGAATTAAAAATGCTCGGTTACCGCGATAAGGTACTAGAATTTGAAGACCTTTCAAAAGTAAGTGAAAATCTAAAGAGCTATCTGGATGACATTCAACCGTCACTAGTCATTACACATTACCCAGAATATGCTGTACATCCTGACCATAATGCGCTTGGCGCAGCAGCTATTGATGCAGTTTCGAAGATGGATGAAAGCATTCGTCCGACTGTTTGGGCGCAAGCATTCATGCGCGGCTACCAAGAGATTCTGGGGAAACCTGACGTCGTGCAAGATATTCGCCCGTTCGTCAAAACAAAAGTAAAGGCGATTCTTTGCCATGCATCACAGGCACAAGGTGTGCTTGGAAACGTTACTGGTGAACAACTAACTGAAGAAAACATGGAAGCAATCGCGATGGAGCATTTTAAAGAAGAGACTTTCTATACTTGGAACTTCAAAAGCATATAATTCGTATATGTGAAAAGGAGGCTGTGTATGAGAACAGAGAGAAAGCGTATCCTGAAGCAGCTGGAAGAAGGAAATCTGACTGCAGAGGAAGCAGAATTGCAGCTTGCCGCACTGGATGAACGCGCCTTTGGTGCTGTTCAGGAAGAAAAGAAAGAACAGAAGCAAGAGCCGGTCGTGCAGGAGCTGATCTCAGCTGGAAAAGAATCTGAGTCGCAGCGTACAGCCAAGACTGCTAAGCGAAAGCCAGTCGGGCCGAAGGTGCTGCAATATATGCAGCAAGCATTCACTAAAATTAAGAATGCTGATTTGGATTTGAACTTTGGTGATCATTATACAGTGGATCATATTTTTCAGACAGATGAGCTGTTCAAAAAAGTGGAGCTGAAAATTTATAACGGTTCTTTAACGATTAAAAGTTGGAATGAACCGTTGGCTAGACTGGAAACAAAAGCAAAGGTCTACGCAGAAGAAGATGAACAGGCTGCTCGGAAGCGGTTCATCGACAAGGCTTATTTTGCTGTATCAGACGGGAAGCTGCAGTTTTCGCTTCAGGATAAACGAATCAAGCCCGACATCACCCTATACGTGCCGGAAACTGTTTATGATGAATGTATTTTGAAAACATTCAATGGCACGATTCGTTCGGAGTCTGTCAGCAGTGTGACGATGTATTGCAAAACGACAAATGGAAACATTGATTTGCAAGGAGGAGGCGGCTCCATCGTGAGTGCCGAGACATCCAATGGCAGTATTAAGTTGAAGCAAGTTTATGCAAAGGATTTGCTTTGTGAATCTGTTAATGGCTCGCTTCGTCTGGAAGGCAGCTTTCGCAAACTGGATGCACAGACCTTCAATGGAAGTATACATTGCGAATGGCATAACGAAGATCCGGACAGTGCGTTCTTTAAGGCGACCAACGGCAGTATTCGCTTAAAATCATTGGCGGCTATTCCGCTGAATGGGCGAATTACAACGAATATCGGCTCGCTGCATTGTGATTTGGATGAATATATTGTGATCGAAGAAGCAAAGGAAGTCGTCAAGAAGGCATTAAAATTCGAGACGTTTCCTGCTGTAAATGAAAAATTGCATTTGGAAGCGAACACGAAAACGGGGTCTGTCTGGGTGCTGCCATAGGATGGAGGATGTTTATGCTTAAATGGATTTTGACACTTCTGCTGAATGGCGTTTCGCTTATTATAGTAGCCCATCTGTTTGATGCGTTCTATTTGGATGGCTACTGGACTGCTATTCTGGCAAGTTTTATTTTATCCATATTAAATCTTATTGTCCGTCCTGTACTTGTTGTTCTGACGCTCCCGCTGACAGCTGTCACTTTCGGTCTGTTTCTGTTTGTCATTAATGCCATTACGTTGATGATAACACAGGGATTGATTGGGGAAGCTTTTGTCATCGATGGCTTTGGCACGTCAATCCTTGCAGCCATTATTCTTGCGCTGCTGAATCTAATACTTAACTGGCTCATCCGTGACCGTATCACAGATTAAGCGGCCTTGCAGCATGAAGCTGCAAGGCTTTTTTTATGCCTCGGTATCTATCGTTTGAGGAAATATGCTAGAATAAACAAGAATTGTTAGGATGGAGGGTTCGTATGACAAAAGTAGTCATTCAGGATTTATTAGATCGTTTCAATCTGGAATTGCTGACGGGAGAAGCAGGCGTTCAACGCGAAATCTTCATGAGTGATATTTCCCGTCCTGGTATAGAATTAACAGGTTATTTTAAATATTATCCAAAAGATCGACTGCAGCTGTTCGGGAAAACAGAGCTCTCATTTTTAGAGGAACTGACAACAGAACAAAAGAAAGACCGTTTTCTTAGACTGTGTGCAGAAGAAACACCAGCTCTTATCATTACGAGGGGACAAGAAGTGCCAACAGAAATGATGGACGCAGCACAAGCGGCAGGTGTTCCGATTTTGCGCTCTCCGCATAAGACGACACGCGTAATCAGCCGAATTACTAACTTCCTCGAAGCAAAGTTTGCACCATTCACAGCTGTGCATGGAGTATTGGTTGATATCTATGGGATTGGTATTCTCATAACCGGTCAAAGCGGTGTCGGAAAGAGTGAAACAGCATTAGAGCTTGTGAAGCGCGGACATCGTCTCGTAGCGGATGACAGCGTCGAAATTCGTCAGGAAGATTATGATACGCTCATTGGTAATTCACCTTCTTTAATTGAGCATTTACTGGAGATTCGCGGGTTAGGTATTATTAACGTGATGACTTTGTTTGGTGCTGGAGCGGTGCGCAGCCACAAGAAGATTTCCATTGTCATGAACTTGGAGACGTGGGACCAATCAAAACAATATGATCGAGTTGGTCTCGATGAAGAAACGATGAAAATCATGGATGTGGATGTGCCGAAGATGACAGTTCCTGTTCGTCCTGGACGTAACTTGGCTGTCATTATTGAAGTTGCTGCGATGAACTACCGTCTGAAGCGGATGGGCGTAAATGCAGCAGAGGAATTTTCACAGCGGCTCACAAAAATGATTGAGAACGGACAAGACGATGGAGGCGACCTTACAAATGGAAATGTGTGAAGGACAAGCATTGGACCGGGTGTTTTTGCAGCTCGGTTCTATTACAATCTATTGGTACGGCGTCATTATCGCTTTAGGAGCTGCGCTGGGGTTGTGGCTGGCAATCCGTGAATCGAAAAGACTGGGATTACATAAAGACACATTTGTTGATTTTTTGGTTTTTGCTATTCCGACAGCCATTATTAGTGCACGCATATACTATGTTGCTTTTGAATGGGAAAATTACGCCAATGGACCATTTTGGAAAGTGTTTGCGATATGGGAAGGCGGTATCGCCATCCATGGTGCTTTAATTGGTTCTGTTATTACAGCCCTGCTATTCTGCCGTGTAAAGAAAATTTCTTTTTGGAAGCTTGCAGATATCGCGGCGCCAAGTTTGATCCTTGCACAAGGTATTGGACGCTGGGGTAACTTTATGAACCAAGAAGCACATGGGGGACCTGTTTCACAAGAAGCTTACCAAAACTTCATTCAATACCTGCCAGATTTTATTAATAATCAAATGTGTATTGATGGAGTCTTGTATCATCCGACATTCCTATATGAATCGTTATGGAATATTCTTGGATTTGTCATCTTGCTGCTCTTGCGCAGAGTAAATTTGAAGCGCGGGGAAATGTTCTTGTTCTACCTCGCTTGGTATAGCTTCGGACGCTTCTTCATAGAAGGAATGCGTACAGATAGTTTGGTGGCGGAAGGTTTACGCGCGGCACAAGTGGTCTCGATTATCGGTATCGTACTAGCCGTAATCATCTGTATTATCCGGCGTCGCCCAGGGGCAAATACGCCTCATTATAAAGATAAAAAATAGAAAGGAGATAAGATGATGCCCATTACGACATTGCTGTTTGATTTGGATGGCACCTTAATTGAGTCGAACAGCCTTATTCTAGCTTCTTACACAGCAACATTGGAGCACTTTACAGGGCGGAAATATGAGCAGGAGGAATTGCTTCCGTTCATCGGTCCGCCGCTCAAAGATGTCTTTATGAATATTGATCCGGCACGAGCGGATGACATGATTGCAGCTTACCGGAAACACAATTTGGAACATCACGATGCGTATGTAGAAGCTTACCCTTATGTAGTGGAAACATTGCAGCAGTTAAAACAGGCAGGTTTTAAGCTTGGTATCGTCACAACGAAAATCCGAGAGACGGCGGAGCGCGGTATCACTGTGTGCGGACTGGATGGACTATTTGATGTGGTTATCGGGTATGATGATATCAGTCAGCCAAAACCGCATCCTGAACCAGTTTTAAAAGCGCTGGAGGCACTTGGAAGTACGCCGGAGGAAGCAATTATGGTTGGTGACAATTATCATGATATCGAATCTGGTCAAAATGCTGGTGCGAAGGCCGCGGGAGTGGCTTGGTCAATTAAAGGCAAACAAACGCTGGCAGCGTACAAACCGGATTATATGCTGGAGGATATGCGTGATCTACTGGAGATTGTAAAGGAAGAAGCAGATGCGGAAAACGGAAAGTTATCCCGTTAAAGGGCCAAATTCACTTTGGCAGCTATACAAGACGATTTCTTTTTGGAAAGTTGTCAAAAACTTCATCGTTATCCAGGTTGGACGTTACACACCCTTTCTTGGTGTAAAGAATCGGCTGTACCGGTCGATGCTCAATATGAAGATTGGGCAAGAAACAGCTCTTGCTGTTATGGTTGTTCCTGATTTTCTTTATCCGGAGCGCATTACAATCGGCAGAAATACGATAATTGGTTACAATACAACGATTCTGGCCCATGAATACTTGACGTCAGAATACCGGCTCGGTGATGTTGTTATTGGAGACAATGCGATGATCGGTGCGAATACGACAATCCTGCCAGGGGTTACAATTGGTGATGGAGCGGTCGTATCGGCTGCCACACTAGTAAACCGGGATGTGCCGCCTGGTGCAATGGTCGGCGGTAATCCGATGCAGATTATTTATACAGCAGAACAACGTAAGAACAAGCAGACAACTTAGTGTGTCTGCTTGTTTTATAAGGAGGAATAATATGGATTTGGGTCAGCGGATTTTGCCTGCTGCACGTAATGAACGAGATTTTGATGAATTGCTGCAGCGAGACGATATGAATATGATGGTCCTGCTCGAAACAAGAATTGCGCAGCTTCCTTCTCAGATTAAATATGCGAAGAAAGCTGGAAAGAAAGTGTTTTTGCATGTCGATTTAATTCAAGGCTTGAAAACAGATGATGCTGGAATGGACTTTGTCTGTCAGCGTTTAAAACCGGATGGCGTGATTTCTACGCGTACGAATGTGATTCATGCAGCTAAAAAATATAAGATAACTGCAGTACAGCGCTTATTTTTAATTGATGGGCATGCACTTAATCATAATCTTTCACTTATTAAGAAGACCCAGCCTGATTATATCGAGGTGCTGCCAGGGTTAATTCCTCATATGATAAAAGAAGTAGCCGAAAATACACGCATTCCAGTTATTGCTGGAGGGCTGATTCGCAGCTCAGAACATATTGAAGCCGCACTGGAAGCGGGTGCAACAGCGGTCTCCACTTCGAAAAAAAGTTTGTGGTAAGTTGTTGACAACGCTTTCAATTAGGTGTAAAGTCTACCTATAAGTTAATATCAATGATCGGAGATGCGGAGAATCCATTACCTTTTTATTAGAAAGCCACGGGCTGTCTATGTTATATTGGTAATGGATTTTTTATATCCAAAAAGACAGCGCTTCCTAACAATATATTTAGATGCATGCAGCTATTTTCTAAGAAAGCACAGGGGTGCCGTTAATTTGGAAGCTTTATGAAAGCGCTCTCCAAAAAATATCAACAAAGGGGACAATCACAATGAGTATCTTCGCAGCCGAAACAATCGGTACAATGGTACTAATACTCTTCGGTGGAGGGGTAGTAGCAGTAAGTAATCTGAGTAAGTCAAAAGGAGAAGGAACAGGCTGGCTGACCATTACAATTGCATGGGGCCTTGCCGTAGCAATGGGAGCATATGCAGTTGGCGGCTTCTCTGGAGCACATTTAAACCCGGCTGTGACACTCGGCTTGGCAATCAATGGAGATATTACATGGGGGCAAGTTCCGACTTACCTCGCTGGGGAGATGCTTGGCGCATTCCTTGGCGCTATACTCGTATTCTTGGCTTACTTGCCGCATTGGGCGAAAACGTCAGACCCGATGGCAAAGCTTTCTGTTTTTTCAACGGATCCAGCAATCAACAGTCCAATTTCAAACATGCTGACAGAAATCATTGGCACTTTTGCCCTTATGCTTGGTATTCTATTTATTGGAGGCAACTCTTTAGCAGAAGGATTCAATCCAATGTTGGTAGGTTTACTCGTTGCCGTCATCGGGATGGCGCTTGGCGGTCCGACTGGATATGCTATCAACCCAGCTCGTGACTTAGGTCCGCGTATCGCACATGCTTTGCTGCCGATTCCAGGTAAAGGATCATCTAATTGGAAGTACGCATGGGTTCCAGTTTTAGGTCCATTGCTAGGCGGTGCATACGGTGCATTCTTCTATCTCGCATTCTTCAAAGACGATATGCAAATAGGTTTCTGGATTATGTCTGCAGTCATGCTAGTTATCATTATTGTTGCTGTCCGAGGGGAACTTGCAAAAGCAAATGCGGAAGCAGCAGTGAATAATAGTGGAGCAAAAACAAGGGGGATTAAATAATGGAAAAATTCATCATGGCACTTGACCAAGGTACAACAAGCTCACGCGCAATTCTATTCAATCACAATGGTGATATTGTTGAAACAGCGCAGAAAGAATTCGAACAGTTCTTCCCGCATTCTGGCTGGGTTGAGCACGATGCAAACGAAATCTGGACTTCTGTTTCTGCTTGTATGGCAGAAGTGCTTCGTAAAGCAGATATTGATGCTAAACAAGTATCCGCTATTGGGATTACGAACCAGCGTGAAACAACGGTTGTTTGGGATAAACATACAGGGCGTCCGATTTATAAAGCGATTGTATGGCAATCCCGTCAAACAGCTGACATCGTCAATGAATTGAGAGAGCAAGGCCACAATGACCTATTCCGTGAGAAAACAGGTCTTCTGCTGGACGCTTACTTCTCTGGTACAAAAGTAAAATGGATTTTAGATAATGTCGAAGGTGCTCGTGAAAAAGCGGAAAATGGCGACCTATTATTCGGTACAATCGATACATGGCTCGTGCATAAGCTTTCTGGCGGTAAAACACATGTTACAGACTATTCCAATGCAGCACGTACGTTAATGTACAATATTCATGAACTGAAATGGGACGATGAGCTACTTGATATTCTTGGTGTTCCGAAATCCATGCTTCCAGAAGTAAAACCTTCTTCTGAAGTATACGCAAATACAATCGATTACCATTTCTTCGGTGAAGAAGTGCCAATCGCGGGTATTGCTGGTGACCAGCATGCGGCGCTGTTTGGTCAAGCTTGCTATGAGCCAGGTATGGTTAAAAATACTTACGGCACAGGCTGTTTCGTTCTAATGCATACAGGTGAGGAAGCTGTTAAATCGGATCATGGTTTGTTAACAACCATTGCTTGGGGACTTGATGGAAAAGTGGAATACGCGCTCGAAGGAAGTATCTTTGTTGCAGGTTCTGCTATTCAATGGCTTCGTGATGGCTTGAAAATTATTGATTCTTCTCCTGAAAGTGAACGCCTTGCTACTAGTGTTACCGATAATGGCGGTGTTTATGTGGTACCAGCATTCGTTGGCCTTGGTACACCATATTGGGATAGCGATGCACGTGGTGCAATGTTTGGTATCACGCGTGGTACAACAGATGCACATATCACACGTGCAACACTTGAATCCCTTGCATTCCAATCAAAAGATGTTGTGGATGCTATGATTGAGGATTCCGGTATTGACGTGAAGCAGCTTCGCGTTGATGGCGGCGTTGTGAAAAACGACTTCCTCATGCAATTCCAAAGTGATATGCTTGATGTCGATGTAGAGCGCCCAGTCATCCAGGAAACAACAGCATTAGGTGCTGCCTACTTGGCTGGATTAGCTGTCGGCTACTGGGAGAGCCGTGAAGATATCGCCAACAAATGGCAGATTGATCGCACGTTCAAACCAAACCGCTCCAAAGAAGAAAAAGATCAGCTCTACGCAGGCTGGAAAAAAGCTGTGGAAGCGACACGTAGTTTCAAGTAATATAACTTTTCAATTCCGGCCGAACGTGTTATACTGAATTTACAAGTTAATGATTCGGCCCGAGACATTGGAGAGACCGTAAATATCTATACGTTGTATGGATTATTTGCGGTCTCTTTCTGTTTTCTATACATGACTTCTACATGATTGGGGTATAGAAATATAAGGGAGCGCCGAATCAAAAAAGGAGTGTTCATGCATGACTGTATTCTCTAGTAAAAAACGTAATGAAATTTATGCAAACTTAACGGATAAACCTTTGGATGTACTTGTTATTGGTGGCGGAATCACTGGTTCTGGTATTTCTTTAGATGCGAAAATGCGCGGAATGAACGTTGGCCTTGTTGAGATGCAAGATTTTGCGGCAGGTACATCTTCCCGCTCGACAAAATTAGTACATGGCGGATTGCGTTACTTGAAGCAGTTCGAAGTGAAAATGGTAGCAGAAGTTGGGAAAGAACGTGAAATCGTATATGAAAACGGTCCTCACGTAACAACGCCAGAATGGATGTTGCTTCCATTCCATAAAGGCGGTAACTTCGGTCCGTTCACAACAAACATTGGCTTGCGTGTTTATGACTATCTTGCAGGTGTTAAAAAAGCAGAGCGTCGTACGATGCTGTCTCGTGATGAAGTACTTTCAAGAGAACCTTTAGTTAAGTCGGAAGATCTTCTTGGCGGCGGCCGTTATGTAGAATATAAAACGGATGATGCGCGTCTGACATTGGAAGTATTGAAAAAAGCAGTTGAAAAAGGCGTTAACGCGATTAACTATACAAAAGTGACAGAGTTCATCTATGATGCTGGCGGCAAAGTGACTGGCGTTGTAGCAGAAGACTTAATCACAGGCGACAAGCATCGTATCTTTGCGAAAAAAGTAATCAATGCTGGCGGCCCTTGGGTAGATACAATTCGTGAAAAAGACGGCTCTAAAAAAGGTAAAACATTGCATCTGACAAAAGGTGTGCACTTAGTATTTGATAATGAGCGCTTCCCGTTGCGTCAGGCGATTTACTTTGATACACCAGACGGACGCATGGTGTTCGCAATTCCGCGTGAAGGCAAAACGTATGTGGGTACAACTGATACAACCTATAAAGGCGATATCAAACATCCTGTTATGACTGTGGAAGATCGTGATTATATTATTGATTCCATTAATTACATGTTCCCAACTGTAGAAATTACAAAAGACGATGTAGAATCCAGCTGGGCAGGTCTTCGTCCGCTTGTACAGGAAGAAGGCAAAAAACCTGGTGAGATTTCTCGTAAAGACGAGATTTTCGTTTCTGACAGCGGCTTGATCTCTATGGCTGGCGGTAAACTGACAGGTTACCGTAAAATGGCTATCGAAGCAGTCAATCTTGTGGCGGATCAGTTCAAGAAAGAAGAAGGTATTCTGTATTCTAAAGCAGATACGAAAAACCTTCCTATTTCCGGCGGTGAAGTTGGCGGTTCTAAAGGATTCGAACGTTTCAGAGAGCGCAAAGTGGACGAAGGAAAAGCAATCGGCCTTACCGCTGATGATGCACTGAAAGTAGTAAGCCGTTATGGAGCGAACGTTGATAAAATCTTCGAACGCTTTGAAACATTGAAAGATGAAGCACAAGCTGCTAACATTGATCCGCTTGTATTCGCGCAATTACGTTATGCAATGGAAGAAGAACTCACATTCAAACCTGTAGACTTCTTCATCCGCCGTACTGGCGCGCTATACTTTGATATCAACTATGTTCGTACGCACAAAGATGCTGTTATCGATTATTTGGCTAACACATTGGGCTACTCTGCTGAACAAAAAGAAGAATACACGCGTGAATTGGATGTATTAATCAAGGAAGCAGTAGTACCAGTTAAAGAAGACGACTTGCAAACTGTGTAAGGTACATCAAGCTTGAAGACTGCTTTCCCAATAAGGGAAGGCAGTCTTTTTTATCTTCAAGTGTAGGACCAAGTACAGAAATATGGTATACTTCTTGGGATATCTAACGCAGTAGGAGGAAACACATGCAAACGCTGGAACCAGCAGAGCAGCAGGCACGATCGACAAATATTATCCCCTTCATTCCAGAAGGAGATTTCTATTATACAAAAGGCATCGAAGCCTATCAGAACGGTAAGCTGGAAAAAGCTATGAAATGGCTTAATAAAGCGATTGAAATGGAGCCGACGGAAGTGATTTATCACTTGCAGAAGTCGGTTATTTTTACGGAACTTGGTTCTTTCCATAAAGCAATTTATATTTTAGATGACATTATTAAAGAACATGACGATAATTACCCGGAATGTTTTTATATGCTTGCATACAATTATTCAAAGCTTGGTTATATGCACGATGCAGAGAAGTTCGCTAATCTTTATTTAAAGATGGAACCAAAAGGGGACTTTCATGAGCAGGCACAAGAGCTGCTTTCCTACGTAGAAGAAGAAGAGGAAGATGACGAGCTGTGGACGTCAGAGGAAGAAGATGAACTCATCATGTTTCAGGAGTCGGCATTTTATCATTTAGAGCGGGAAGAATGGCAGCTCGCCCTGCCGATTCTGGAGGAAATGATGAGCTTGTTTCCAGAGCATATGCTGGCAAAACACGAATATGCCAAGGCGCTTTTCTTTTCTGGTGACCAAAAGCAAGCGGTGCGAATGGAAGAAGAACTTCTGCTGACAGCGCATGTTTCCGTATACACGCATGTGAATCTAGCTGTTTTCTATCACGATATAGGTAATCTGGATCAGCGGGATGAACATATCCGTTTGCTTCGAAATATTTTTCCGATACATGAAGAACAGCATTTACGCATTGCGTGTGCGTTTTCTATGACTGGCTTTTATGAAGAAGCAGTTGATCGCTTTCTGCATTTGGATAAAAGACGTGTGAAAGGACATGCTTCCTATTATAAGTGGTTCAGTTTGGCTGCCCAGAAAGCAGGGAACGGATCGTATGCGGAAAAGCTATGGAAAGAAGGAAGCCGCCGGTTCAATCATCTGTCAAAAGATGATTTTTATTGGCTTTCCTAATGTATAAGCAGATAGATGGACGCAGGATACAGAATCTTATATGCTTATGCGTAGATACTACGATTGAGTACGACGAAAGGGGTTCATTTTCATGACTGAAGAAAGAATTTATGACGTAATCATTGCAGGAGCAGGTCCAGCTGGTATGACAGCAGCTGTTTACGCATCTCGTGCGAATCTTGATACGTTGATGATAGAAAGAGGAATTCCGGGAGGCCAGATGGCGAATACAGAAGATGTAGAGAATTATCCTGGTTATGACTCTATTCTTGGTCCTGATCTTTCCAATAAAATGTTCGAGCATGCAAAGAAATTCGGTGCGGAATATGCTTATGGCGACATCAAGGAAGTGAAAGACGGCAAAGAATATAAAACAATTATTGCAGGAAACAAAGAGTACAAAACACGCGCAATCATTATTACAACAGGTGCGAAATGGAAGAAACTTGGCGTACCTGGCGAAGATGAATTGAGCGGACGCGGCGTTTCTTATTGCGCTGTTTGTGATGGTGCTTTCTTTAAGAACCGCGAGCTGATTGTTGTCGGAGGCGGCGATTCCGCTGTTGAAGAAGGCGTTTATTTAACTCGCTTTGCTGACAAAGTGACAATTGTACACCGCCGTGATAAATTGCGTGCACAGCCTATTTTGCAGCAGCGTGCAATTGCGAACGAAAAAGTCGACTTTATTTGGGATACAACGGTTGAGGAAATTAATGGTGAAAACAACAAAGTAGGCAGTGTAACATTGCTAAACCACGTAACAGGAGAGAAATACGAAAAATCAGCTGATGGTGTGTTTATCTATATCGGTATGGTGCCATTGAGTGAGCCATTCGCCTCTCTAGGTATTACGAATGAACTTGGTTATATTCACACAAATGACCGCATGGAAACAAATGTACCGGGTGTTTTCGCTGCAGGCGATATCCGAGACAAGGAACTTCGACAAATCGTGACAGCAACAGGAGACGGCAGTATTGCTGCACAAGCTGCACAAGCATATGTGGAAAGTCTGAAAGAAGAATTAAACGCTATCGGTTAAGAGGCAGGCCAGGCTATGTTGTAAATGATTCTTAATGCTGCTGTAACACGGGCGACACATTCATTTGCTATAATGGCTTTAACTAATTGACCCCCTTTTAATAGATAAATTAGTTATTGGCATAGGTGCCTTGCACCTATGCATTTTTTTTTGCTTAATGGAGATAATCGGCTAATTTTGGCAGAGCTTGAGGAAACATTATACTGTTTGAAGCGAAACAGAAATAGTATACTATATAGTGATGTGTAAAATGAATCGACATCTCCACTTACACAGAGAAAGAGGTGGAAGCATGCAACGTGTTGCAAACTGTATTTTAGCAGTTGATAACAAAGTTCTCTTGTTGAAAAAGCCAAGTAAGGGCTGGTACTCAGCTCCAGGCGGAAAGATGGAATTAGGGGAATCTGTTAAGGAAACCGCTGTTCGTGAGTTCCGCGAAGAAACAGGACTATCTGTACATGAACCGGAACTTCGAGGTACATTTACTTTTCTAATAAAAGATGGCGAGAAGGTTGTCCATGAGTGGATGATGTTTACTTTCTTCGCTGATCAATATACTGGTCAACTGCTTGATGAAAGCGATGAAGGCAAGCTGGAATGGATTGATATAGACAAAATAAAAGACCTGCCAATGGCGGAGGGAGATCGGAACATCTTTGCACATGTGTTCAAAACAGATGAGCCCTTGTACGGTACATTTGTTTACACGGAAGATCGGGAGCTGCTGCAAGCAAAGCTGGATCCGAAGACTTCAGAATAAAGTAGGGGGATACGTATGGAGAAACAACTGAATGAAACCAAGCTCGTCATCATCACAGGTATGTCCGGAGCAGGAAAGACGGTTGCAGTCCAAAGCTTCGAAGATTTGGGCTATTATTGTGTGGATAATTTGCCGCCTGCGCTGCTGCCGACCTTTCTTGATCTGATGCGGGATGCTTCAAACGATATTAAAAAAGTGGCCCTCGTAATGGACTTGCGTGGCAGAGAGTTTTTTGATTCGTTGTTCGAGGCGCTGGACAAGCTGTCGCAAGAGCACTGGCTGGAACCGCAAGTATTGTTTCTTGATGCAAAAGATGAAGTACTCGTGACTAGATATAAAGAAACACGCAGAACACATCCTTTGGCACCAGAAGGTCTTCCGCTCGAAGGTATTCAGCAGGAACGTGCGCTGCTTGATCAAATGCGAGGCCGAGCGCAGTATATTGTAGACACATCTGAATTGAAACCAAAAAAACTTCGGGAAAAGATCATGAAGCGTTTCAAAGATGCTGATTATGAAGATTTTACTGTACAAATGCTGAGCTTTGGTTTCAAATATGGCATACCAATTGATGCTGACCTTGTGTTTGATGTTCGTTTTCTCCCAAATCCTTTCTATGTCGAGAATCTAAGACCGCAGACAGGCTTGGATGAGCCGGTATCCTCTTACGTATTCAAATGGTCAGACACCCATACATTCCTGCAAAAGCTGGAAGATATGCTCACCTTCATGCTGCCGCAATACCGCAAGGAAGGAAAAAGCCAGCTTATTATTGCGATTGGATGCACGGGCGGTCAGCATCGTTCCGTCGCGATAGCAGAATACCTGGCAAAACGATACAGCAATTCGTACGCGACACATGTGACGCATCGCGATGTAGAAAGGAAGAGCCACTGATGGTAAAGAAGATGGTCGCAATCGGCGGCGGAACAGGAATGCCTGTTTTGCTGCGAGGGTTAAAAGAGCTGCCAGTGGATCTTTCCGCGATTGTAACAGTAGCGGATGATGGCGGCAGTTCCGGAAAACTGCGAAACGAGCTGGCCATGCCAGCACCAGGAGATATCCGAAATGTGATTGCAGCATTGGCGGAAGCGGAGCCGATGCTGATTGATTTATTTCAGCATCGCTTCACCGGCCAAACTGGTTTGTCAGGGCATTCTATGGGAAATTTGCTGCTTGCAGCAATGACATCCATTTCTGGTGACTTCTATAATGGCATTAAAGAGATTTCACGCGTGCTGAAAGTGAAAGGAAACATCTATCCCATCGCCAATCAGAATGTTGTGCTTCATGCAGAAATGGAGGATGGGGAGATTGTGACAGGTGAGTCGAATATTCCGCTCGCAAACAAACAAATTAAGCGTGTGTTTGTCAGTCCGCTGCCTGTGACACCATTGCCAGATGCAATTGAGGCAATCAGACAGGCTGATTTAATCGTTATTAGTCCAGGAAGTCTCTATACAAGTGTGATGCCCAATTTGATTGTACCGGAGATTGAGCATGCCCTGCGAGAAGCGCGTGGCAAAGTTGTCTATGTGTGCAATGTGATGACACAATACGGCGAGACGACGAATTATACAGCAGGAGATCATATTGAAGCAATTCATAATCATATCGGCGCAGACATTGTTTCGGCAATTGTTGTGAACAATAGCCGAATCGAGCAAGACATCCGAAAAAATTACGCAGAGGAGCACGCTGCTCCAGTAGTATATGATATAGAGCGGTTGAAAGCTTTAGGCCTGGAAGTAATCGAAGCCGACATCATTGATCACCATCAGCGAAAACTGCGCCATGATACACATAAAATAGCGAAACTGCTTTACGACATATTGTAATAGCGAAAAAGCACGGAGAAGGGGGGAACATCATGAGCTTTGCATCAGAAATAAAAAAAGAATTGACGAATATACCGATTGAGATGACAGATGTAAGAAGTGAGCTCGCTGCTTTGATCCGGATGAATGGATCTGTATCCTTTTCAAGACAAGAATATACACTGGATATCCAGACCGAGAATGCGGCAATTGCGAGGCGTATTTATACGCTTCTAAAATCAATTTATCAGCATCCAATTGAGCTGCTCGTGCGGAAGAAAATGAAACTGAAGAAAAACAATGTGTATATTGTCAGATTGACGAAAGAAGTAGAAGGTTTGCTGCGCAGTTTGGAGATTTTGGAAAACCATTTTACCTTTATCCGCACAATCAGTTCTACGTTTACCGAAACAGCGGAGAAGCGCAGAGCCTATTTACGCGGAGCCTTCCTTGCTGGCGGTTCGGTGAATAATCCGGAAACCTCTTCGTACCATTTAGAGATATTTCATACACATAGCGATCATAGTGATGCACTCTGTGAACTGATGAACAGTTTCGACCTGCATGCACGCTGTACCGAGCGCCGTAAAGGTTATATAACGTACTTAAAAGAAGCAGAGAAGATTACAGAATTCCTTAATATTGTTGGTGCCCATAGTGCTTTGTTTAAATTTGAGGATGTGCGAATTGTTCGCGATATGCGCAACTCGGTTAATCGGCTTGTAAACTGTGAAACAGCCAACCTGAATAAGACAATCGGCGCTGCTTTCCGTCAGGTAGAGAATATTAACTTAATCAAAAATACGGTCGGGATTGAAGCACTGCCTGACAAATTGCAGGAAATAGCTGAACTTCGGGTCCAGCATCAAGACGTTTCCTTAAAAGAGCTTGGAGAGCTTGTTTCGACCGGAAAGATTAGTAAGTCAGGAATCAACCACCGCCTGCGTAAGATTGATGAATTCGCTGACAGATTGCGAAATGGGACATCTGTTAAAAAGGCATAAGCAGGTATGAAGCGTATGTAGCTTGTGGTATACTTAGAAGACACTCAAAAGGGTGTTTTCTTTTTCGGTGTATTTGGTAGCGCTTACTTGAAGAATGGGAGGATCCACATGTGATTCAAAAAACGTTACGCGTAACCCTGGATACTGGTTTGCAGGCCAGGCCTGCAGCGAGCTTTGTGCAGCAAGCAAATCGTTTTCACGCTTCAATTTTTTTAGAAAAAGAGAACAAATCGGTCAATGCAAAGAGCATCATGGGGTTAATGAGCCTGGCAATTGCCCAGGATGAATTGATTACCTTGAAGATTGACGGAGCAGATGAAGTGCAAGCTATGAAAGAACTTACCGCATTTATTACAGCTCCCTCAGCAGCTAGCTGATCTTAGCAAAAAGTCCTGGATAATTCAGGACTTTTTTTGCTAATTTGTGGTAAGAGATGCTATCCTAGTGTAGGCTTGTAGTGTACCATTTTTACAGGATAGAAGGGAGATTATAATTTGAACGCAAAACGTTGGGTGGCAATCGGTATTGCAGGCTTCTTGGTTCTTGTTTCTGTAGGATTCCAAACTTTGTTCTCCGTAATAAACAGCAACTTTACAGAAGCATTTGATTCTGCAGCCGGAACCTCCTTTATGAATGAAGAGATAATAGAAGATGGAGATATGATGAAACGGATCGCCGTATTGCATGTCGAAGGCACGATCCAAGATACAGGAGAAGAATCATCTCTATTAGGCAGTGCTACATACAATCACAATACGTTTCTAGAAAGATTGGAAGCGGCCGGACAGGATGACACAGTTGGCGGTGTCATTATTGAAGTGAACAGCCCAGGAGGCGGTGTCGTGGAGAGTGCTGAGATTCATGACAAAGTCGTCGAAATTCAAGAAGAATATGGCAAACCAGTATATATCAGTATGGCCAACACAGCTGCATCTGGGGGCTATTATTTAGCTGCCAGCGCTAATAAGATTGTAGCGCACCCAGCAACACTTACTGGTTCTATTGGGGTTATCATGTCGACAGTCAATTATGCAGAACTCGCAGATAAGATTGGTATCAAACAAGAAGTAATCAAGAGTGCAGAACATAAAGATATAATGTCTGCAACAAGAGATATGACTGATGAAGAAAGAGCAATTCTTCAATCAATCATCGATGATATGTATGCTGATTTCGTACAGGTTATTGTCGATGGACGCGGCATGTCTGAATCTAAAGTACGTGAACTAGGTGATGGACGTGTATACTCCGGTAAACAAGCATTGGATAATGGGTTAGTAGATGATTTAGGAGATCTAGAAGATACGATTGCAATGATGAAAGAAGAACAAGGACTTAAGGGTGCAGAAGTCTTCGAATATACAGGAGATGGCTTCGGTATGGGCTCTTTCTGGGCGACAGCCGCTGAAGGATTGTTTGTTTCTGACGCAGATTTGCTCGGCATCAAGGAACTGATGGGCAAATCGAATTCACCTGAAGCTATGTATCTTTACGCAGAATAGGAGGCGTTATGTATATGGATAAAGATAAAAATGTGCATCCAGATGAACGAACGCCTCTTGATTCAACTGCCAGCCAAACCGAGGAACAACAGGAATGGATATATGAAGACAGAGGAGAAGAGGAGCATAGCGTGCACGGAACAGCAGTACAAGATGCTCCAGCAGACAATCAGCGCTATGCAGGCTTCTGGATGCGTTTCTGGGCATACTTGGCAGACCTTCTCGTTGTATTCGGTCTAACTGGCTTGCTCGTTAAGCCCTTTACCATGATTGAATCCTTCCAGGAAGCAACACTTTGGTTCTGGAGTATAAGCGGGTTGCTTAGCGGACTTGTCTTTTTCGCCTACTTTTTATTTATGACGAAATGGCGAGGACAGACATTAGGCAAAATGATTTTTGGAATTCGTGTCATCCGTACAGATGGTCAGCAGCTGTCCTGGCTGGATGCATTAATCCGTGAAGTTGTCGGTCGATTCATCCATCGCATCTTTTTTTGGATGTTCATTGTTTATATCGTAGTAGCTTTTACCCCGAAAAAGCAAGGTGTACATGACTATTTTGCAGATACACTTGTTATTCACGAAAGATAAAAAATAGCCCTCCAGCTTATACAGCTGGAGGGCTATTTTTATGTTTTTATGAAGGTTTCTTTTCCATTACTTTATCAATCAAACCGTAATTAACAGCTTGCTCAGCAGTAAGGAAGTTATCACGATCTGTATCGCGCTCAACTACTTCAAGCGGCTGGCCGCTGCGTTCTGCCATGATTTCGTTCAGTTTCTTTCTCATTTCGATGATACGGCGAGCATGGATTTCGATATCACTCGCTTGACCTTGTGTACCACCTAATGGCTGGTGAATCATTACTTCACTGTTAGGAAGCGCATAACGCATGCCTTTTTCACCAGCAGTTAACAAGAATGCACCCATAGATGCAGCCATGCCGATGCAGATAGTGGATACTTTTGGCTGGATGAACTGCATTGTATCATAAATAGCCATACCTGCAGTGATGGATCCGCCTGGTGAGTTGATGTATAGGGATATATCTTTTTCTGGATCTTCTGCTGCTAAGAATAACAGCTGAGATACGATGCTGTTAGCAACATTATCGTCGATTGCGCTGCCTAGCATAATGATCCGGTCTTTCAGTAAACGAGAGTAGATGTCGTAAGCACGCTCGCCACGGTTTGTTTGTTCAATAACTGTAGGGATTAGATTCATGATAGATCCTCCTTTGGATATGAGCTCATTATTCTAAGTAATGACTAACCTTATCTTACCTAAAAGGTCAATAAAGGTCAAACAAAACACTAACTTTCTTTCGCCTATTCCATGCTTCCCTTGATTCGAGGCTTGTAAACGCTTGTTTTACTGTCTTTTGTAAGTTTGACTTTTCATCGGCATTCTCCTGCCAAGCGCATTATATTTTGTAAGTATTAATTGATGGATATGTTGGTTTAACTTGGTGCGACAGGTGGAAAGCAAGTAGCATACCAATGATTACACTAGGAGGAATAACATGTTTAGTCATCAAAAAGTACTGCAATACAACTCGAAACCAGACCAACCAGATGCACTTTTCGCGAAGAAGATGCAGGAAATCCTTGGCGGACAGTATGGTGAGATTACTGTTGCCATGCAATACTTATTCCAAGGCTGGAGTACGCGCGGCGAAGAAAAATATAAAGATTTAATTATGGATACAGCGGCTGAAGAGATTGGCCACGTTGAAATGATTGCTACGATGATTGCCCGTCTTCTGGATGGAGCACCAGTGAAAGAACAAGAAGAAGCTGCGAAAGACCCCGTGATTGCCTCTATTCTGGGCGGTATGAATCCACAGCATGCCATCGTTGCCGGTTTGGGACCTCGTCCTGCAGATAGTAACGGAGTACCTTGGAACGCGGGTTATATTATTGCAAGCGGCAACTTACTCGCAGATATGCGTGCAAATATTAATGCAGAATCCCAAGGACGCCTGCAAGTGGCGCGCCTATATGAAATGACAGAAGATAAAGGTGTGCGCGATATGCTATCCTTCCTATTAGCACGTGATTCCATGCACCAAAACCAATGGATTGCTGCTGCACGTGAATTGGAAGAGAAAAACGGCATCGTTGTTCCAGGCTCCTTCCCGAAAGAGTTGGAAGCAGATGGCTTCTCCCATAGCTTAATCAACTTTTCAGAAGGCGAAGAATCCAAAGAAGGAAGCTGGGCATCAGGACAAGCTCCTGATGGCGGTGAATTCAAATACGAATCTAAACCAAAAGCACACGGCGGCCCGCAGGAACTGCAGCCAGCACCGCAGTATGTGTATCCGAAGTAATAATACAGGACCCGCATTAGCGGGTCTTTTCTATGAAAAGACTTGCGTGAAAAGGCGATTAACGATATAATAATCGTTGTCACATTAAATACATATGCGCTCGTAGCTCAGTCGGATAGAGCGGTGGTTTCCGGTACCACGTCTGCCGGGGGTTCGAATCCCTCCGAGCGCGCTAATAAATAAAGAGATAGCAAGGATGGCAGTTTGCCGTTCTTGCTATTTTTTTGTTTATAAGCGCTTGCAACATATTGCAAACCTTCGTGTTCGGAAATAAATTTAATCCCTTCTTTTATTGAAAAGCTGACTCAACATATCAGCAGCTGCTGATTGCATACCTGGAATGCACAACCTTAGGGTGAACTCCCATCTATAATAAAAGAGTTACATGAGTATATCGTATTGAATGAAAGGATATCCACTTTACACCTGAATTTTCTATTGTCCGCCAAATAGCTATATAGGGGGCTACAGAGTGGAAATAGTGAAACGCCAAGGGAAGTAGACATGCAAACAAGATCAGGCACTATTAGCGTAGATGAGCCGGGGGAAATTTATATTGTAACTGACGGGAAATTGTAGAGTATCCTCTCCCGAAATACGGTAGAATAGAGATACCTTACCAGAACTATAAAGTAGGCAAGCCAAAGTATACAATTACTGCAGATTAATATAGCCTAGTCGAAAATCGAGGACACTGAACAGAAAGCGCACTGAGCGCTGCTGTTTGGTGCTCTTTTTTATTGAGGAGTTTTAAAAATGACAATTGCAATCATTATCTTTCTTATGTTTTTAGCTTTAATCATGGCTGGTGGAGTATAGCGGAAAGAAATAATAATCCTGCTCTGGTATGGCCATTTGCAACGATTTTGTGTCACGGCCATTATTGGAATTGTCGTGCTTTCATTTTTTGTCAGATGTTTGTAAGGGGGAGATTTAAGTGAACGCAGAACAATTGACACTGCTACCTGAGATAAATGAAAAGAAGGTATTGGAACTTGTTATTAAAGAGCTGAAGGATTACCGAGCCTTAAAAATACAGATAAAACTAACGTGAAAGGGAGAAAGAGGGTGTGATCGGTTTCCCTCTCTTCTCCAGAACAACCGGGTGAATGAGATTAAAGTACGGCAGATAGAACGTGCACTGGATGGATCACTTGATTTTATTGAGAGACAGATAATCAATCAGAAATACTTAAGCTCTTAGGAAATCAATGATCTCAATAAATACATGGACTTAGGGATTAAGAAGTGGAAGTATTATCAGAAGAAGAGAGTAGCACTTTTTAGAATTGCTACTGCGATTGGAATCATATAAAAAAACGAACTGAATGCACCTTATTAGGCCGAATTCAGTTCGTTTTAGTTTTTAGTATTAGATGTTATAGAGATCCCCAGATTGATTTACCGCCCGTATGGCCAGTTGCTTTGTGCTTAGCTGTGTCAACTAGCTGAAGTTTGCCAGTATTTTGGTGATGATGCCAAGTCATGCCTCTAGGAGTTAAACCGTTTTTTATGTCATTAACCTGACGCATGGAGAATTTCTTCTTAACACTGTCCTTGCCAATTTGCTTCTTTAGTGCAGCATTAGCAGCTCTAAATTGAGAGGAATTACTTGATTTAATCAAACTTGTTGGCAGGGTTGTATTAAATTTAGAAGGGAATTTAGGGAATCCCTTACTATCAAATTTAATACCTGAAGAATGAGTTTTGCCTGCTAGATGTCCATTTCTAATGGTTATATTTTTCGTAGATTTCTTTAAATATTGTTTTACAACTAGTTTACCACCGACTCTACTAACAATAGCGATAGCTGGGGGAATTAAGAAAGCCCATTGTGCTGAAAAAGAATCGTCCGTAGCTGGTACGTCTTCTAATCCTTCGAGAGAGGAATTATCGTCTTCTAGAATTTCTCCATTTTGGAAATCTTCTTCACTTACTTCTTCGGTTTCTGAGTCTGGTGCATCTTCAATAATAGTGGTTGAGGGATTATCTGATGTGTTTGAATCATTAACGTTATTGTTTTCATTCGCTGAAGCATATGTAGGGCCAACAAACCCTAATATTAAAACTAGTGACAGAAGAGAGAAAAAGATTTTATTCAGTTTTGTTTTCATTATACACCTCATAAGATTTTGTGGTGCTAGCACTACTAGATATTACCATGTATGCAAAAAAAAGAAAATATGTTTTCACATATTTTCTTTAATATCTTCCATATAGGATTGAACATCAGGGTCGGTATCGCAATCGAATACATCAATTGCTTTTTCAATTAGTTTTGGATTGATATCTTCATAATTGTATTCAACAATGCTAAGTATTAATTCAGCAGCTGCAACACGGACGGCTGAATGCTTACTTTCGCTTAAATCTATAATTTTTTTAATAACCCAATCTAAATCTTCTGAAGTACTATAAAAAGTGATACCTTCAAGTAACTCTTTTAGGTTATCTTCTGCAATATATTTCTCAAATAAACCTTTATCTGACCATTTATCTTCATTCTCTTGTAGAGCAGCTTCTATCTCATCATCGGTCGGGTCTAAACTCTCTTTATATAGACTAGTTATAAAAGTTTCATAGTCTTTGGCTACTTCGTATGCTTTTAGATTACCTTCAGGCTCATAGATTTTTATAGGGGGATTTTCTTTTTGACTTGAATAATCAAAATAAAAGAAGGCATTATCTTCACTCATAGCAAATACAACTATATTTTCTGGAAGATTCCATTCTTTAATAAGAGTATCAGTATCTAAAATACCATCATCAGATCTAAGTCCAAATAGCACATTAACGTTAGCGTGGTCGGAAGCCCATGTGGTAGGAACATTAGTTGGTATAGAATCTAATACAGGCTTACCACCATTTTTCACTAATATGTGTTCCTTATATAGCGATGGGAGTTCAATTCCTTTTACATCTTCATATGCTTTCAAATCTGCAGATGTAATCTTTAAAACAGGATAATAATCTTCTGCTTCACTGCCTTGCCATAGTGTGGTGTTTTTATTCATACCATTGCTCCTCGTAAGAAATATATGGCAATGATAACAGATTGTACAAGAGATGAATACAAGAATTGGACAATTTACGAACATAAAAGGTACCAAATTGGGTACCTTTTATGTTCGTAAAATTATAACATTTTCTCAGAGGCAAAAAAGTCTCTGGGAGAAGCGCCTTTCCCTTATCAAGACGTACTCGCCTGATTTTGCACGACTGTGAAGGATGCCTGGTTAACGAGGGGAGCATCTGGAGTTGGGAGCGCGCGGCCAGCTTGACTGGTCACCGATTATTCGGTTAGTTGCGATTAAATCAGTCGGGTATTGAATTGTTGATTCTTCATTTTCTTTGAATCATGAATTGACTTCTCAATCTCAGCCTCAGCCTTTCCTCTCGGTGTATTGGGGCAGTCAATAATAAACAAGCATTTAGCATAAGGTGGTGCTTAGAAAGAGAAGGGACATGACGATGGCAAAAATAAGAGACATTATGGATGCCAAATTGAATATGCAGTCGGATAAATGATTTGCTGCTCAGCCTGCTGCAGATCGTAAGCGGCGTGAAGTTGAGGAACTGATGGGTGGAAAACGAGTTCGAAGGAAAAGTTAAACTTTTTGTACATGATCCCGATATATTTGATGAGGTGATCATGTGAAAAAGAAAGATAAGAAGTTTAGACGAGCTATGAAAAATAATGTGGAGCTTGCTAAAGAAGCGGAACATGAGTTAGTAAGCACTATCGATTATTTCCGCAAGAGCTCTCCAAAGAAAAATTACTCAAATGCTCTAATTGAAGTAAGAAAACATGTTAAATCTAGTTTTGAAGCAAGAAAAGCGACTGGTACTTTCCCTATAATATGGACATTTTTAACTTCTTTTGCTGGTTACATATTGATGAATGCTATCTTTAATCCTATGAATCCGAAAAGTTTAATAAACCAAGTTGTAGATATGAATGGAGTACTCGAAATCTTAATAGGATCTATACTGATGGCAATATTTTTTGCGATGGGCGCATTGTACTTCATCTTTTTACTAAGAAGGGCGGATAGAAAAATTAGAAAAGATCTTTTTATTCATGGCATGATGCTAGAAATACTAGATGAAAAGATAAAAAAGCTTGATATATAATTTGGAGTTCTGATGGATAAGAAGTCAACAATAATAAGTTATCATTACATTATTAATCTAATATTATTTATCCAGAATTGTCCAAGTTAAAAAACACCCGATTACTTTCTATTCGTGAGCGGCGCATGCTGCAGCGGATAGCTGATGTGACTGCCGGTCTTACTGAAACAGAGATGCGTGTATTAAAAGAGCGTATTGTTATGAAAGAACCGGTCGAAGTGCATGACAAAAAGACGGGCGATACGAAAACAGTCGTAATGATAAAGCCGCAACTGGTTGTGACACAAGAAGAGGAACAATCATACCGTCGCAACGATGACCTGCTGAAGCTGGAAGAAGCATTGACGCAGATTCAGGCAGCTAAGCAGAAAGCCAATAAGACAAACGATGAAGTGGAGCCAATTCAAATTGTATTCAGCCGCAAGGAGAAGCGGGTAGGTGAAGAGTAATAACAACTACCGCTGTTAAAGAAATAAATCCTCGGTTTGAAGATTACCTTTTTGATTGGAATCAAATGTACCATTTCCTTGTTGGTGGGTATGGCAGCAGTAAAAGTTACAACACTGGACTAAAAGTCATTAAGAAGCTGTTGGAAGAAAAGCGAAAACTGCTGATAGTCCGAGAGGTTTATGATACACATCGTGATTCGACCTTCTCGTTGTATCAAGATATTGTCGAGGAAATGGGACTGGGTCGATTACATTAAGTTCATTAATTCTCCAATGCAAGTCCGCTTTCCTAACGGGAGCAAGATCATCTTCAAGGGAATGGACAAGCCAGAGAAACTGAAATCCATCAATAATGTATCTTTGATTTGGATATAGGAAGCGTCTGAGGTAAAGTATGCCGGCTTCAAAGAGCTTACAGGTCGTTTACGACATCCATCTTTGAAACTGCACATAATTCTAACGAGAAACCCTGTCGGGCAGGATAACTGGACATACAGACACTTTTTTAAAGATGAACTTAATAAGCGTTTTGTATTAGATGACCAGGAACTTTATGAAGAAAAAACAGTCGTTGTCGGAGATACGTATTATCATGACTCCACTGCAGACGACAACTTATTCCTTCCTCAAAGCTATATTAAGCAGCTGGAGGATATGAAGGAATATGATCCAGACCTATATCGGATAGCGCGGTTAGGTCATTTTGGCATTAACGGTAAGCGTATTGCCACAATTCGAGGTGCAGGACCATCAGAAGGTTATGCGCTCAATCTTGGATATTAATAATCCAATTAAGAAAGTCGGCATGGACTTTAGATTTGTTGACTCTTACAACGTTGTTCTACGAATGGCGATTGATCCTAGAAAGTTGTATCTATACATCTATTGGGAATATTACGACCGTGATAAGACGGACGATGTGACCGCATAAGACCTGCAGGAGTTTGTAGAATCGCAGGAGCGGATTAAAGCGGACTCTGCAGAACCTAAGACCATCCGCTACTTTAGAAATCAAGGTTTCAATATGGTTGGCGCTCACAAATACAAAGGGTCTCGCTTTCATTACACCAAAAAGGTAAAGCGATTCCGAAAGATTATCTGTTCTGGAAGGATCTTTCGATTTTATTGAACGACAAATTATTAATCAGAAATACTTCAACTCGCAGGAAATTAACGATCTAAATATATACGTGGATTTAGGAATTAAGAAAGGGAAATATTATAAAAAGAAGAAATTATCATTGTTTAGATTAGCAACAGGCTTAGGGATAGTTTGCCTCAAGCTTTTTGCGATCATCACTGAATACAATACTTATTAGTTCAATGATTGCAAAGATAATGAGCATGCCTATAGCAGATATGTGTATTCTATTAAACAAAGCAGGGACGATTCCTAGAGCTATAATTGTTGCAAGAATTGTCTGAGCAAAAAATGACATAATTAACAATTTTAGAGTAAAAGGAATAGATAAAACTTTGGTAGCTAGTATGAATAGTAAGTCTACTAGAACACCAATTGTATATAGACAAATAACAACCGCGCCAAAATATAAGAAGTTTTTAAATGCTCCATCAAGCAAATCTATTTTTATAATTCCAGTTCTATCAAGAAAAGTGAACAGACCGTAAAAACCGAGTGTTGGTACAGATAAGACAATGATTGTAGCAATAACAACTAATCCAGCAACTAGTATAATTCCAACTAAGTTTCCCGAAGAAACACTTTTAAACATATTTGGTAGTTTCATTTACAGAATCTCCCTCTTATAATATGTTTATATTGTATCATATGTAAAAATATTGACGGCTGTCAGTGCCACTGCGCTAACTTTTGCTTTTGGTACAATTTCTCCAGGTGTTGTAGCAAAAAACGAAGCATGACGGATTTTGAGGCTGCTCATCCTCCCGACAAGGAAGAGTTTGGGCATCTAGAAGGCGATACGATATGCACTAATAAAAGGAAAAGCATAGGAATAAAACCACATGTTATCTCATCATAATTAAAAAGTTGGTTTCCGGTACCACTTCTGTCGGGGGCGAATCCCTCGGAGCGCGCTATTAACGATAGGAATGAAAGTGTTATGCAGTAGCCGCCCTTGCTCTTTTTTTAGATGAACTTTGCAGACTGTCAAGTGGTTGGAGCGGGATTTCTTAGCAACATTACCTGTCCATAAGTAAAATAAAATAATCATGATTGTGTTAATGAAATAAACAAAGTGGTATAGTATACATACAGAATAAGTAAAATAAAGAAGACCAGGGTGTTAGCGCACCCTGGCTGTGTACAAGCGCGACCGTCATGGGCGCTGACTCAAGTAGTTGTCTCTTTAGAGACAGACCACCCTCGGAACTTATCGGAGCTCAAGGGTGGTCTATTTTTTGTCTATATAGGTCAACAATGCAAGTATAAACATGCCGAACATGAACATAAATTTGCCAATAGCCAGCATGAACTCGATTGTCGCCATTTTGCCTCACCCCCCATCGGGGATGAGTCAGACCGCCCTTGAGTGAGTCGTTAACTTGTACAAGGAATATTATACCAAATAGTACACCTTATAGTAGGTGTTTTTTTTATTGTTTCATTACCTGCAGACAAGCATCCCTATTATTAAAAAAAGTGTGAGATTCTGCACTTCTCAAACTTAGGCTTGCCACCCAGGAATATCTCGTAGGCAGCTGCATACAGTGGAGGTATAGGAGCAGACACCCCAAATGCTTTCACTTGTATACTAGTATTATTTTGTCCAGAAAATTAGGCAGATAAAGAGTTGATAAAAGTGAATAAGTTTCCTGGTCAGCGGAAGACATTGGCGCATGATGTGTATAAGCATCTTTATTCAAGTATTATTACGTTGAAACACAAGCCGGGTGCAATGATTTATGAGACGGCGATAGCGGATGAGCTTGGCTTAAGCAGAACGCCTGTCAGAGAAGCGATTCATTTGTTAGCTGCTGAGGGATTTGTGCAAGTTATCCCGCAGAAAGGTATTCGAGTTAGTTTTATCTCAAAGAGAAAAGTGCAAGAAGCGTTTCAGGTTAGGGAGAGCTTGGAAGCTATTGCTTTTCAGGAAGCTGCTCGCCGGTGGGATGCATCTCTTTTACAGACAAAACGGTTTAAGATTGATGTGGCACATATTTTAGACCAGCAAAGAGCTGCGTCAGAGAAGCGGGATGTGGATGGATTTTATCAACAAGATGAAAGTTTCCACGATAAGATTTTGGATATGTGCGATAATCAGACGTTAAGTGCAATTGTGCGGCAGGTGAGGGGGCATGTAAACCGGATTCGGTACTTGGAATTCTTTGAAAGCCGCGATATGGAGCGGATCATACACGACCATGAAGAATTAATTGCCTTGATTGAGCAAAATGATACAACCGGTGTCGTTGAACGACTGAAGCAGCATCTTGGGAAGGCTTTTCATCACTATGATGAGATTATGGAGAAGTATGCGGATTACTTTGTAGCACAAGCTGACTAAGGAACGATACACGATGTAAGACTTGTAACTAGTATGTTAAAAGGAGACTAGTACGATGCAGATTGCGGTTTTAGGTTTGAATCATGGCTACACGTTTGCAAAGCAGCTAAAAGAAATGAAAGGTTTGACTTTAGCGGCTGTAGCTGGCAATAATGCTGCTGCGATTGAGCGGGCAAATGAACTGGAAGTCCCTCTGTACCAAGATTACAAGCAGCTAATCGATCAATGTCAGCTGGATGGTGTCATTATTACACTGCCGAATCATTTACACAAAGAAGCGGTTAAATATTGTGCCGATCAGGGGGTGCATTGTTTAGTAGAAAAACCGATTGCTGATACAACCGAAGCTGCACGTGAGATGATTGCTTATTGCGAGCAGAAGCAAGTAAAGCTTATGGTTGGGCATCATCGCCGGTTCTCTGAGAAAATCAATCACTTAAAGCAATTGTTAGCTAGCGATATAATAGGCGACTTGGTTGGGGTGAATATGGTGTGGGCACTTGCTAAGGATCGAGACTACTATAAAGAAGCTTGGCGCATCAAAGCAAGTGGCGGACCATTATTAATTAATGGCATTCATGACTTAGATAATTTGCTGTATGTAACAAACCTCAAAATTGAAAGCGCTTACGGAGTGGCGCGTAATAAAATACGAGGATTTAAAGTAGAAGATGCTGTAACAGCAATTTTAGAAGCGGCAGATGGAACGGTTATTCATTACTTTCTTACAGATGGCGTGCCTTCCCCGTGGTCTTATGAATTCAATGTAATGGAGAACCCAATTTACCACTTTTATGAAGAAGATTGCTACCACTTTTTTGGTACAAAAGGAAGTTTAGCTTTTCCAAGCTTTCGCTGCTTCCGATACAGTGAGGATCAATATGGGTGGAAGCATGCGCTAACAGAAGAACAATTTCCCTTGGAAACAACAGCAGATCCAATCATTGGGGAATTGGAGCACTTTAAAGCAGTACTAAAAGGGGAGACTGCGCCGCGTGTGACAGGTGAAGAAGGTCTCAAAACGTTAGAAATACTAGAGGCAATTAACCTCTCTGTGCAAGAGAAGAGAAAGGTCAGCCTGCATGAGTGAATAAGCAAATCCATTTATATAGAAGAAAGTGGGTGTTGTATGAAACGTTTGATAGTGTGTTTGTCCTTGCTAAGTATCTTATTTTTTGTAAGCGCTTGCAGTAGCGGTTCTGCAGCAGATGAGGAAGTCAAGATAATGCGTCTTGCAAACGCAACGCCGGATGATCGATCGCTCAGTAAGGCGATGCATTTATTTGAAGAGAGATTGGAAGAAGAGACAAATGGCTCCATTGACGTGGAAGTATTCTCGAACAGTGTGATTGGGGGAGACCGAGAAATATTTGAAGGGTTGCAGTTGAATACCGTTCAGGGTGCATCCATGTCGACAGGTCCGATCGCCCAGTTTGCAGATGAATTCAATGTGATGGATCTTCCTTTCTTGTTCGCCAATGAAGAAGAGGCTTACCGCGTGTTAGACGGAGAGGTTGGAGAGCGTCTTCTGGATGAATTAGATGCGCAGAACGTTGTTGGATTAAATTATTGGGAAAATGGATTCCGGCTTCTCAGCAATAATGTACGAGAAGTGCAAACGGTAGAAGATGTAAAAGGCATTGATATCCGTACATTGGAAAATGAGTGGCATATGAATCTTTGGAGTTCGCTTGGTGCAAATCCAACGCCAATGAACTACGGCGAATTGTATATAGGATTGGAACAAGGGACGGTGGATGCCCAAGAAAATCCTGCAGGAAATGTAGTGAACAGTCATTTTTATGAAGTGCAGGATTACCTAACAGTGACGAATCATATTTACAACGCAAGTCCATTTATGGTGAGTAAGCCGTTCTGGGAGTCGCTTACAGAAGAGGAGAAAAGTGCTGTTAAGAGGATAGCGGATGAAGTACAGCAGGAGCAGCGTCAAATGAATCAGCAAGAGCAAGAGGAAAGCTTCGCATTTTTGAAAGACAAAGGAATGAAGATAACCGAGTTAAGTGAGGAAGAAATGAATCGCTTTCGAGAAGAAACACAACAAGTACGCGATAGCTACAAAGCGGAGTATGGAGATGAATGGCTGAAACAGATAGAGGCGGAAGCCACCAAATAAGACGAAGGAGGTTATTATGAAGCCTATACGATGGTTGAACCGATATGCAGAAGAAAGCATGATGGTGTTTTTGCTGAGTGTCATGGTAGTTATTATAACGGCACAAGTTGGAATGCGGTTTGTTCTTGGTTCGTCGATTGGCTGGTCAGAAGAATTGGCAAGGTATTGTTTTATCTGGCTAGTCTTTATTGGAATCAGCTACGGCGTGAAAAAGCAGCGGCACATAAGGATAGATGCATTTCTTCGATTATTACATGCAAAACAGCAGCTAAAACTTGAAATAGTAGTAAATGTTTTATTTCTTCTTTTCGCCATCTTTCTGCTTATGTATGGCGGGAAGATCAGCGCGCAAATTTTAATGTGGGGTCAGCGTTCTCCAGCACTTCAAGTAAATATGGGGCTGGTTTATATGGCAGCACCTGTTGCGATGCTTTTAACTTCTTTACGTTTAACGCAGCAGCTGTTACTTCAATTCAAGTCACTTCGAACAGCAGAAAAAAACAAAAATCAAGTGTGAACGAGTGTTGAAAACAAGCTGACAAGGAGAGTGAAAAATGACGGCAATCGTTATGTTCGTAAGCTTTGGTCTCTTATTGCTGTTAAGTGTCCCAATTGGGATCGCATTAGTCTTGGCTTGTATTGCGACAATTGTAGCGGCCCAGGATATATCCTTTGCATTTTTGGCACAAAGTCTTATCACGTCGGTAGATTCCTTCCCTATTATGGCTGTGCCTTTCTTTATCTTAGCCGGCGAAATAATGGGCAAGGGAGGCCTTTCCAAGCGATTAATTAACGTTGCAGAGTCGATTGTTGGCAATGTAACTGGCGGGGTGGCAATGACGACAATTATTACCTGCCTATTCTTTGCAGCTATATCCGGTTCTGGTCCGGCGACAGTTGCAGCTGTCGGAGGGATAATGATCCCGATGATGGCAGATATGGGGTACAGCAGACGGTTTGCGGCTGGTATCGTTGCTGCTGCCGGTACGTTAGGCGTTATTCTGCCTCCAAGTATTCCTATGATTGTATATGGCGTAACGAGTGGCACATCTGTTGGTGATTTGTTTATCTCGGGCATCCTTCCAAGTATTTTGATTGCTGTTTTGCTTATGATCTACGTTTATTTCTACGCAAAGAAAAAAGGCTACAGCGGAACAGGAGAGCCATTCCAAATCAAACGTGTGCTGCGTGCAGTTTGGGATGCGAAATGGGCGCTGCTAGTGCCAGTGATAATCTTAGGAGGTATTTATGGCGGGTACTTTACACCAACAGAAGCGGCGGTTGTTGCAGTTGCGTATGGTTTGATTGCAGGTGTATTGCTATATAGAGAACTGAAATTGAAAGACTTATATGATGTGTTTCGCAAAGCTGCTTTGACGACTGCAACAATTATGCTGATTATTGGTGCGGCAACTGCATTCGGAAAAGTAATGATCTTGGAGCAAATGCCAGCGCGCATTGCGAATGCCATGCTTTCTGTTTCGGAAAATCCAGTGATACTCATTTCCCTCGTTGTTATCATGCTGCTTCTGATTGGTATGGTAATGGACACAACGGCAGCAATTATCATTTTCACGCCTCTGTTAGTTCCAGTTGGCATGGAGCTTGGTTTTGATCCTGTCCAGTTTGGTATGATGATAATTTTGGCACTGGTTATTGGCTTTATTACGCCTCCGATTGGCGTAAACTTATTTGTTGCTAGTGAAATATCTGGTTTATCTATTATGAAAATCTCTAAAGCCATCGTTCCTTATATTGTCGTCATGCTCGTAGCACTGCTGCTCGTCATTTTGATTCCAGATCTCACGTTGCTGTTTTTAGGCGGCGAATAAGCAGTACGAATGACCGCGAATTCAGAAAGGTTGGTTATTAGTGGGAAATCAATTTTCTTTAGCGCATCTGACAGCTTTGGCTTGTCCTCCACCTAAGCTGACTTACATTGCCGCTCGGGCAGGCTATGATTTTGTAAGTATCAGGCCTATTTCAATGATGTTAAAAAATGAACCTGATTATAATCTGGCAAAAAATAAATCGATGCTGCGTGATACCAAGACCGCACTCCATCAAACAGGTTTGCAAGTATTAGATATTGAACTGGCCAAAATAGAGGACGGTATGGAGGCAAAGCAGTATGAACCTGCTTTTGAGGTCGGAGCAGAGCTAGGGGCGCGGCATGTACTGTGCAGTGTGTGGACGGATGATGACGTATTTGCGAACGAGCGTTTTATTGAGCTCTGTGAATTGGCCAAATGCTACCAATTGACGATTGAATTAGAATTTGTTCCGGTAGCTTCCGTGGCGACGTTAACACAAGCGATCCGTATGCTGCATGCAGCTGCACAAGATAATGCAGGTCTGCTGATTGATGCCCATCATTTTCATCGTGCACAAGAAAATGTAAGCGATATCAATAGCGTACCTGCATCATGGTTTCATATGTTTCACTTATGCGATGCTGTGAAAGAGATTCCCTCTGCGAAAGAGCAGATGATAAAGATAATGAGAGAAGAACGTCTTTACATTGGGGAAGGCGGCATCCCAATAAAAGAGATATTGCAGCAAATGCCCACCATCCCTTATTCGCTTGAAATTCCGCATTTGCAGCGGGCAAAGGAATTAGGGTTCGAGGAGTATAGCAGAAGGTGTTTAGTATCTGCTAAAAAATATATCAGTCTGTTTCAGGACGATATAAACATATCCTAGTATACAAGTATTTTAGATTAAAGGAGTGAAGGTATGAGCGGTCGCAGTGCGTTAGAACATTACAAAAACGGAGGCGCTTGGTGGGAGACAGAGATTAGCGATATTAAGAAAAATGAGATTGTACTGCGCGGAAAGCGAGTAGAAGATCTAATTGGCAATGTGTCGTACAGCCAAATGCTGTATTTCTTGTTAGTAGGGAAAAACTTGACCAAAGTGCAAGCTGCTTTGTTTGAAAGTGTGCTTGTAGCTGGAGCGGATCATGGCCCGCGTGCACCCTCGATAGCAGCAGCAAGAATGGCAGCAACATGCGGTGTGTCATTTAATTCAGCTGTTGCTACGGGCATAAATATGCTCGGTGACATTCATGGCGGCGCTGTAGAAGGTGCGATGGAATTATTGTATAAGACTGAGGCAGAGCTTGCGACCAATTCAAATGCCGTGGCAGATAACTTACAGCTACTCCTATCTGCAGGTGAGAAACTTCCTGGATTCGGACACCAGCTGCATGATCGTGATCCGCGAGTAAACCGACTGTACGAATTGTCGCAGCAAGTAATAAATAACGGAGAAATCAGCGGCAGTTACCTTACAATTTTAGGGAATTACCGACAAGCTATTTCTGAACAAAAGAAACGTACCTTTACGATCAATGTGGATGGTATTTCGGCAGCTATTCAATGCGAGCTTGGTATTCCGGCAGAAGCGGCAAAGGGGGTTTTTGCTCTTTCTCGGGGGATGGGAATTGTGGCGCATGCGTATGAAGAATTAACGCAAGGGACGTTGATTAAGGGGCCATGTCCGAATGAAGCGCATCTTGTGCGTTATACAGGGGAAGTTCCGGAAAACCAGTCAAAGGAGTGATCGGGATGCGAAAGGCAAGACCTTATGTAAATGGTGTATGGATTGATGATGAACGGGAATCCACACCGGTACTTGGTCCTTATCAGAATGAATGTATTGGGTTCCAACTGGCGGCAGACAAAGCAGAAGTTAATGAGGCTTTGCAAGCAGCACATACGGATAAAAAACAAATGGCTGCTCTGTCTCCGGCATTCCGTGCGAAGGTACTGTACCAGGCTGCTGAATTGCTGGAAGCACGCAAAGAGGAGTTTGCAACGTTAATTGCCAGAGAAGTTGGAAAGGCACTGAAAAATACACGTGATGAAGTGGAACGGTCTATTGAAACATTGAAGCTTTCTGCAGAAGAAGCGAAACGACTGTTCGGAGAAACTTTGCCAGGAGGCGCTTCCGAACGCGGACTTTCCTCGATGGCGTTAACATTTCGGATACCTGTCGGGGTAGTTGCGGCGATCACACCCTTCAATGCACCACTTAACTTGATTTGCCATAAAATCGGGCCGAGTTTTGCGGCTGGCAATGTTACCATCCTAAAGCCAGCTCCGCAAGCGCCATTAATTGCGGCGGCATTAGTAGAATTACTGCTGGAGGCCGGTATGCCAGCACAAGCGATTCATATGGTGTTGGGCGGAAAAGAAATCGGCGAACAGCTCGTACAAGATGAGCGTGTGAATCTTGTTTCTTTTACCGGAGGTGTTCCTGGCGGCAGGCAGATCAGCAAGACGGCAGGTATGAAAAAGGTGTTATTAGAACTTGGCGGAAATGCGGGGACAATTGTACATGAAGATGCCAACATCGAGCGGGCAGCCGCCATTTGCGCGAAAACCGGATTCAGTAATTCCGGGCAAAGCTGTATATCTGTCCAGCGGATTTATGTGCATGAAAATGTTTTAGAAGCGTTTGTATCCAAGCTGAAAGAGCATACAGCAGCACTTATTGTAGGGAATCCCGAAGATGAACAGACGGATGTCGGATGTGTGGTTAACACTCAAACAGCGGAGCGCGTTCGTGACTGGCTGGAAGAAGCGGTAGCGGAAGGAGCTGAACTTCTGTATGGAGGAAAGGCAACCGGTGCTTCCGTCCAGCCTGCAATTTTATATAATCCAAAAAAACAAAGCAAGGTCGTTTGTCAGGAAGTATTCGGGCCGGTTGTCAGTGTACTGCCTTATCGAGAAATCGATACAGCAATCCAAGAAGTAAATGATTCAGAATTTGGCTTGCAAGCGGGTATCTTTTCGAACTCACTTGAGGTAATTAGAAAGGCCGCAATTGAACTGGAGGTTGGCGGTGTTGTCGTGAATGGGTCCTCGAATTTCCGACTAGACCACTGGCCTTATGGCGGTATTAAGAACAGCGGCATTGGCAGAGAAGGTCCAAGATTTGCTGCGGAAGAGATGACAGAATTGAAGATGGTTGTGCTGCAGGATTTGCTGTAAGCGAAACACGGAGAATGAGAGGAGATACGTATAATGAAAAAACTAATCTCAGAACAGTTAGTCACTTACTTGGAATCTCGCGGAGTAAAACATATTTTTGGATTGTGCGGACATACGAATATCGCAGTGTTGGCGGAACTCGAGAAAAGCAAAATCAAGTTTATTAATGTGCGCCATGAGCAGATTGCCTCGCACGCAGCTGACGGATATGCCAGAGTGACGAAAAAAGCAGCTGTTGTCCTGAGTCATTTAGGACCTGGTTTAACGAACGCGGCGACTGGTGTTGCGAATGCTGCCTTGGACTCGACACCAATGGTAGTCATTGCTGGAGATGTGCCGAGCTATTATTACGGAAAACACCCGCATCAAGAAGTGAATTTGCACGCCGACGGTGCCCAATATGAAATTTATCGTCCATTTGTCAAACGTGCGTGGCGCGTAGATCAAGCAGAACTATTCCCAGAAATCTTGCAAAAGGCCTTTCAGCTGGCAGAAAGCGGCCGCCCAGGTCCAGTTTTGGTATCTGTACCGATGGATATCTTTTCGACCAAGATAGAAGAAGACAAATTCCGTCAGCTGCAGCATCATACGCAAGAAGTAGAAAAACCAGCATTAGATGAAGAAACTGCTGCGCGTATCGTAGAAAAACTGGCAAAAGCCCAACGTCCTGTGCTGTATGCCGGTGGAGGTATTGTACTCGCTGACGCTGCTGAGGAGCTGCGTCTGTTTGTTGAACATATGAATATACCAGTTGCGCATAGCTTGATGGGGAAAGGCGTACTGCCGGATGATCATGAACTAACATTAGGCATGACAGGATTCTGGGGAACGAGCTTCATCAATGAGCAAACAAAATATGCTGATTATCTATTTGGAGCAGGAACACGCTTTTCGGAAGCAGATTCCAGCTCTTGGTACAATGATGTTACCTTCAATTTCCCGAAAACCAAGCTGATTCATATTGATATAGACGCAAGTGAAATTGGCCGCAACTATCCCGTTGATATTGGAGCGGTTGCGGATCTGAAAAAAGCCTTTACCGCTTTAAATCGCGTCGCCAAGCGGTTGTATCCAAATGGAATCCAGCGTAATGAGCAATTGAAAAAAGAGATTATTCATTATCGCAAAACGATGCGAGAACAGATTTCAGAAAATGTGAACAGCACAGCTTTCCCAATGAAGCCAGAGCGTATTTTGGCAGACGTACGGAAAGTGCTGCCGCGTGATGCCTACATTACGACAGACGTTGGCTGGAATAAAAATGGTGTCGGTCAGCAATTTCCTATCTATACACCAGGCTCTATATTAACGCCAGGCGGATTTGCGACCATGGGCTTTGGCAGTTCTGCTGCACTTGGAGCAAAGATAGCTGATCCAGATAAGGTTGTCATTTCGCTCATAGGAGATGGGGGATTCGGCCAAAATCCATCGGTGCTTGCAACAGCAAAGGAAGAAAATATTCCAGTCGTTTGGGTTGTGATGAATAATCGTGCTTTCGGAACGATTGCCGGCTTGGAAATGGCGCATTATGATACAACATTTGGCACACGATTCCAAAGTGATGGGAAAAGCTATTCGCCTGACTTCGCAGCAATAGCCCAAGGATATGGCATAAAAGGAATTAAAATTGACAGTGCCGAGCAATTCCAAGCTGCGTTAAAAGAAGCAATCGCCGCGAATGAACCAATTGTTATTGATGCAGCTATGAAGAATGAACCTGTTCCGACTGATGGGAAGTGGAATATCAATGACATTTATTCTCCCGATGATGATAAGTCTCATGTAAGCATTCCATAAGAAAGGAGGCAGCAATATGTCCACACCTTTAGAAGGTGTCAAAGTGCTCGATGTCTCCACCATGATAGCTGCACCATTTGGCACAGCATTGTTAGGTGATTTTGGAGCAGATGTGACAAAAGTCGAAATTCCGGGCAGAGGAGATACGTCCAGAAGTGTCGGTCCATTTAAAGGAAATGAGCCTTTACGCTGGCCAGGATTATCTCGTAATAAAAAGTCTCTCACACTTGATCTGCATAAAGCAGCTGGAGTTGAGATTATGAAAAAGCTGGCTGCCACACATGATATTTTGGTGGAAAACTTCCGGCCGGGAACATTGGAAAAGTGGGGCGTAGGCTATGATGTCTTAAAAGAGATTAATCCAAACTTAATTATGATTCGCGTGTCAGGCTATGGTCAGACAGGGCCTTACCGGGAAAAAGCTGGCTTCGGCACGCCGGCTACAGCATTCAGCGGCTACACATATTTGCAAGGTTTTACTGATCGTCATCCAGTTAGTCCGCCGTTTTCGCTGACAGATTATATTTGCGGCATTTACGTCGCTTTTGCGGCTGTTACAGCGTTATACCACCGTGAAACGGCAGAATCAGGAACAGGGCAGATGATTGATGTAGCGCTTTATGAATCGGTGTTTCGTATGATGGAGTTTCTTGTGGCAGAATATGATCAGCTTGGGAAAGTTCGTGAACGCTCCCCAGGGCTAGCGGGGCATTCCTCTCCATCTGGAACATTTAAAACGAAGGATAATCACTGGGTCGTGCTTGTAACGAGCACAGATACAACCTTTAATCGACTGGCTGCAGTTATGAATCGGAATGATTTGCTGACAGATACGCGCTATTCTACGAATGCAAGCCGCTTAGAAAACAATGAAGCAATGAATCAAATGGTTGCTGATTGGATTAGCGAGCATGAAAGAGAGGAACTATTGGAAAAGCTGGATGCAGCAGGTGTACCAATCAGTCCGGTATTAAGCGTTGCCGACATCTTTGACAATGAGCAGTACCAAGCGCGTGAGAATATAGTAGAAGTAAAGCATCCAAGACTAGGCAATATTAAAGTGCCGGGAATTGTTCCGAAATTCGAAAAGACACCGGGCAGCATTCGTTCCATCGCGCCAGATTTAGGGGAGAATAATGAAGCTATCTTACAAAGTTTAGGTTATTCTTCTGATGAGATTAAAGCATTCAAGCAAAACGGGGTTATATAAGGAAACAAAAGAAGCCGGGCGGATGCTGGCTTCTTTTGCAGTTCTATCAGTCAAAGCGTTCACTTATTACAAAAACTGCTTGTACTGCTGCTTTCGTAGTGCATATTCCCTTATCTGGGCGCATAAAATTCTGCGTTGGGAAAAAAACGAAAGAGGTGGGCAAAGCATGTTTTATCACATCAAAGAGCTGCAATATCAAGCTAAGCCATCCAAGCCGGATCCGGTTTTCGCAAGACAGCTGCAGGAAGTATTGGGCGGACAGTACGGTGAAATCTCTGTTATGATGCAATATTTGATGCAAGGGATGAACACACGTTGTGAAGATAAATATAAAGATTTGCTATTTGATACAGGAACAGAAGAAATTGCGCATGTGGAAATGCTGGCAACCATGATTGCACGCTTACTTGATGATGCGCCATTTGAGGATCAGAAGAACGCCTATGAAACAGATCCGGCATTAAATGCTATCCTAGGCGGAACAAATCCGCAGCATGGTATCGTTGCTGGTCTTGGTGCGATGGCGGCGGATGCAGCTGGTTACCCTTGGAATGCGAAGTATATTATCTCCAGCGGAAACTTGCTTGCTGACTTTCGTGCCAACTTGAATGCGGAATCACAAGGCCGTTTGCAAGTGACGCGTCTTTATGGCATGACAGATGACCCTGGCGTGCGTGATATGCTGTCTTTCCTGATTGCTCGTGATACGATGCACCAAAACCAATGGATTGCTGCTATTAAAGAACTAGAAGAGCGAGAAGGAGACATTGTTGTTCCAACTACGTTCCCGAGAAGCTTGGAAAAAAACGAAGTGGCGTATACACTGTTTAACTTCTCCCGCGGGGATGCCAGTTCCAAAGGCCGCTGGGCACACGGTCCAAGTATGGATGGCAGAGGCCAGTTTAACTATGTAGCAGAGCCAGAGCCGTTTGGGCCTGCGCCAAAACTGAAGCCAGCTCCTTTCCTCTATCACGATACAATGCCGCCAAAATCAATGATGTAACTGGAAGATGCACTGGCATAGAGCCTGTGCGTCTTTTTTAATTTGGGTACCAGCTAACAGCACGTTTTTTCTTGTCCACGCAATGCGCTTTACAAGAAGAAGGTGTGCATATGGAAGCAATTCAGAATGAGACGATGTATCAAGTACTCGTTTTTTCCACGATTCTAGCTCCCATTGTGACCGCCGTAATGGAACTGATAAAGAGAAGCTTACCTCGCTTGGAACCTTATCTTGCGTTGCTTAGTGTTGTCGTTGGAGTGCTGCTTGGCGCTGCAGCTTATCCGTTTACAGTCTTCGAGCTAACGGCAAGACTTTGGGCAGGAGGTATTGCTGGACTTGCAAGCACCGGACTTATAACTCGCTCCTCACAAAAAACTCCACCGCCAGACAAGTAGTTTGAACAGGAAGAAAAAAGGCTAAGGAATAGTAAAATGCTGTTGATGGAGGATTTAATGATGAAAAAACTATTGCTTGCACTTCCTGTCTTTTTACTATTCTTGGCGGCTTGCGGATCAACTTATGATACTGAAATTGAGGATGTAATAGCGTTAGAGGACGAACATCTCTCAGATGAGGGGCAAGATATGGAATTGACACGAGAAGAGTCGGATATTTATGTGTATGCAGACGGCGGCTATGTAGAGCTGCTTTATAATGGTGCAAATGGAGAAGAGCAGCAAATTGTCTATGAAGAAATGGATGGCGGCGATTATACACGGCATGTAGGAATGCCAGAAGAAGTAGCCAATCTGACAAATGAATATGAAGAGCAAAACAGGTAAGCAGATAGGCGGGTTTCAGCAGAAGCCCGTCTTTTTTAATTGTTTGAAATATAGATGGAAAGAATTCTTCTTACCAAAACGCTGTACTGTCCCTCTTTTTTCTCTGTTATACATCAATTTCCATGTATGCCCTCGGTCACTTACACCATACACCCTCTGAAGAGGCTGCATACCTTATAACTGTAAGACGAAAACAAAAAACCAAGGAGGAATGCAAGATGAGTAAAGAGTGGGAAAAGAAAGACCAATATGAAGGAGGAAACCAAACGATGAGCTACAACCGTGAGGATAAAGAGATTAACCGTGTAGAAGCAGAGAACGATTCAGAAAGCAGATCTAGAAACTTCAACTACGCACGAGTAGAAGACAGCGGTAATTCTTATGTTGATGTTCGCGTAAGAGCACGTGCTGATGTGGAAGAAGAAATCGAATTCGAGAACGACGAAGAAAACGGCGGTCACGAAAACGGTAAAAAAAAGAAAGATAAATGCAAAAAGCATGATAAGTGTAAAGGTGACCACGGCCACGGTCACAAATAAATGGAAAAAGGAGAAGAGAAATGAGCAACTTAAGAAAATACGAAAATCCGTTCACAGCAGGAAGAAACGATAACAAATCCCATGTTGCGCATAGTGGCAACTCTGATGTAGATGTAATTGTAGAAGTAAATACAATGCCAATTGCATACGCCATGTTATGCTCTCTGCTTGCGACGAACCAGTTATCCAAGGAAGAATTTGATAAGGCAGTAAAGAAACTAAAAAGCTTAGTAGATGAAGATCGCCACTATGATCGCAATGATCCAAAAACAGCTAAGATTTATCATTTAGAACAGTAATGTAACGTAGAGCTTCCCGCCAGGCACTGCCGGCCGAAAGCGGGAATGCTTCTACATCCTTTCTGCTGCATCATATGCGAACAAATGCCCTAGTGTTACTAGTCTGCTCATCATCTTCTTCTTAGCCAGCCTTGAAAAAGGCTGGCTTTTTACATAGAAAAACGCCCCAAAAGGAGCGTTTCTCTCACAAAGCAGCCGGACCTTGTTTTCCGGTATTAATATCAATCGTTTGCTGAACAGGATAGACGAAGATTTTGCCATCCCCAGCTTTTCCAGTGTGGAGCACGCTGGAGGCCGCCTTGATAATATTGTCTACAGGAACGGAGCTGACGACTATTTCTATTTTTAGGCGATCAAATACGTTTTGTACTTTCTTTACGCCACGGTACAATTCTGTGTAGCCTTCTTCAAGCCCGCAGCCTTGTACGTGAGAAAAAGTCATGCCGGATACACCGATTTCAGCCATTTTCATTTTGAAAGCCTCGAGATCCGTTGAGTTTCTTGTAATAATCTCTACCTTAAACATATCACTCATATACATATCCTCCTTTTAGGTTAATCCTGATAAGCGCGTTCGCCATGCATGGTAAGATCCAAACCTTTTGCTTCTTCTTCTTCTGTGGCACGTGCTTTGAAGATAAGATTCACAATGGAGATTAAGATGAATGTAACCACTCCGACAAAAATGTAGGTTGCAATAATAGCAACTACCTGTCTCCATAATAAATCAATTCCGCCGCCGTAGAAAAGACCGTTATTTGTGACAATGGCGTTGATGGAGTCACTGGCGAACAAACCAGTTGCAATACCGCCCCATGTGCCGCCGACTGCATGCAATCCGAAGGCATCCAAGGCGTCGTCATAGCCTAGTTTCTTTTTCAGCCAGCCAACGCCCCAGAAGCAGACGATGCCGCCGATAAAGCCGATTGGAATGCTGGCAATCGGTGATACAAACCCGGCCGCTGGAGTAATGGCGACAAGACCAGCAATCGCACCAGATACAGCTCCCAGTAAAGTCGGCTTTTTGTTCACAGCCCATTCAATAATCATCCAGCCGAGTACACCAGATGCAGCTGCTGTATTCGTATTTATGAAGGCATACATTGCTACATCATCAAAAGCTAGTTCACTTCCGACATTAAATCCAAACCAGCCGAACCAAAGCAGTGCACCGCCGATTAACGTGAAAATAAGGTTATGTGGTGCGGTAGCGCCGGCATTTTTTCGTTTGCCGATAACGAGTGCGACAACCAAGCCAGCAAGACCAGATGAAATGTGGACAACGTTCCCGCCCGCAAAATCAAGTGCGCCCATTTCTGCAATCCAGCCGCCGCCCCAAACCCAGTGTGCAAGCGGTGAATAAACGATGAGAACCCAAAGTACTGTGAATAAAATGAATGCTGGAAAACGAATACGTTCGGCGTAGGCGCCAGACACGATTGCTGTTGTCAGGATAGCGAATGTCATCTGAAACATCATAAATAAGTTAAAAGGAATTGTGTGACCTTCCGCAGGTTCAAACCCAACGTTATTCAATCCGAAATATTCTAATCCGCCAATAATTCCGTTACCTGGTGAGAAGGCCAGGGAAAAGCCAACCACAATCCAAATGATGGAGACTATCGCCAGTGTCGTGAAACTGTGCATCGCTGTGCTCAGTACATTTTTACTTCTTACTAAACCGCCATAGAAGAGTGCAAGTGCTGGTGTCATCAACCATACAAGTACAGTTGCGACAAACATGAATACCGTGTTAGCCATATCCATTTTCTCTACCCCCTGTGTTTTCTTTAATTGTTTGAAAATTTGAATCTTTTCTCATTATAAGTGCCAGACGAAAAAATGTAACAAACTTGTGAGGTTATCTTACGTGAATATTTCTGACCAAGTTATGTGAGTGTTTTCAGCATTTCTGTCATATAAAGTTACGAAAAGGGGGTGGTGCTAAAAAAATTGAATTAGAATTGGTTTGGAAGCGGAGGAAAAGGGAATAGCATAGTAGCTGCGGAGAGATGCTGCATGATAGGCTTTACATTTATTGTAAAGCGTGATAGAATAGTTTACGTCTTCGTTTTTAAGTAACTTACGCGAAGATCTCTGGCGTTCTGCTATAGTTTAATTAGAAGTACTTATTCAGACTGGAGCGGCCTTGGAGCCGTGAGGATGCAATAGAGGTAGGGATTGTATCGTATAAGTAAAACTACCATGTAGAAAAAAGTACCGCGGCAGGAGTTTGCAGAAAGCATTCTCCACTAACAATAGAAAAGTTACATTTTAGCCCCGCATTGGCAGCTGCCGATGCGGGGCGTCCAAATTATAGAACATTTTTTTCTGGCAAAAAATTCAGAATACATAGTTGACGATGAAAAAAACTCATGCTACAATCCTCTTAACAAATAAATAGAACTCTTATCAAGAGAGGCGGAGGGACTGGCCCGACGATGCCCGGCAACCTATAAGCAGCAATGCTTCTAAGGTGCTAATTCCTGAAAGTGTACACACACTTTAGAGATGAGAGAGACATGACGGTACATATGCCACCCTGTCCTCTCAGGGTGGCTTTTTTATTTGATGGGAGGCAAACGTACTGAAATGAAGACTGCACAGTCATATTATGCAGGCAAAATCAACATTGGAGATGTGAAGCTTGAATCAGGTGAATGCCTCTCGGGTGTAGAAGTAGCCTATGAAAGAAGCGGCCCATCAGACGCAGAAACAGTGTTAATCTGTCATGCACTCACAGGAGATCAGTTTGCAAAAGGTACTGCATCTGAGCCTGGCTGGTGGAGCGGATTGCTTCAGTCCGGCGGATATGTTGACACGAGTACGTACCAAGTAATAGCGTGCAATGTATTAGGCGGATGTAATGGGACGACAAGTTCTTTATCAAGAAATGCTGTAAATGATCAAGTGTATGCGGCGGATTTTCCGCAGATTACGATTCGGGATATGGTGAATGTCCAGCGCCTTGTCTTAGACAAACTGAAAATTACCCATTTGCGAGCAGTAATTGGCGGGTCACTGGGCGGTATGCAGGTGTTGGAGTGGGGCATTATGTACCCTGAGTTTATGGATGTACTCATCCCGCTAGCAGCAACACCTTATGTGAGTGATTACGCAATGGCTTATAATCACATTGCCAAGTCTGCTATTATCTCTGACCCTGATTGGAATAATGGCAAATATACGGCAGACAAGAAGCCAGCTGCCGGACTGGCAATTGCGCGGATGATCGGCATGATCACGTACCGATCTGATCATCAATACAATGAACGCTTCCGCCGTGCGGCATCCTCTGGAACTAACAGTGAATTTGAAGTTGAATCGTATCTCAATCATCAAGGCGAAAAGCTTGTCAGCCGATTTGATGCTAACTGCTACCTAACATTATTGCAAGCAATGAACAGTCATGACATTGGCAGAGGCAGAGGCGGATGGAAGGCTGCTGCCAGCAAAGTGAAGGCATCTGTATTGACCTTCGGATTCTCAAGGGATCTTTTATTCCCATCAGAGGACATTGCTGCGTTTACAGCAGAAGTTCCTGAAGGACGACATGTATGCGTTGATACGATTTACGGACATGATGGTTTTCTGCTCGAGTTTGAGAAATGGGGACATCATATTCGAGAAGTGCTTCAGCAGCCAATGAAAATTTCATAATAGCTTATCAAGAGAGGCGGAGGGACTGGTCCGATGAAGCCCGGCAACCTGCAAGCAGTAATGCTTAGAAGGTGCTACATCCAGCAAGCAAAAGTTTGAAAGATAAGAAGTTTAATGCCTAAAGAGCAGCTTCTTATCCGAAGCTGCTTTTTTCATTACGATAAAAATTGGAGGAATGACAAAATGACAAATTCCGTATACAAAGCAGAGACATTAGCATTACATGGCGGTCAAGCACCAGATCCGACAACAGGTTCCAGAGCGGTACCGCTTTATCAGACGACTTCGTACTTGTTCCATGACACAGACCACGCAGAGCGCTTATTCGCTTTGGATGAGCCTGGCAATATTTACTCTCGTATTGGAAATCCGACCGTAGATGTACTGGAAAAACGAATTGCATTGTTGGAAGACGGGGTCGCTGCTGTTGGAGTTGCTTCCGGAATGGCAGCAATCAGCTATAGCATATTGAATCTGGCAAGTGCCGGTGATGAAATCGTGGCTGCTGCCAACTTATACGGCGGAACGTATAACTTGTTCCAAACAACGCTTCCTCGCTATGGAATTCAAGTGAAGTTTGTCGATCCAACCGATCCAGAGGCATTCCGCAAAGCGATAACCGATAAAACAAAAGCTGTTTTTGCCGAAATTATCGGCAATCCGAGTTTGCATGTACTTGATGTAGAAGCAGTTGCGGAAGTAGCACATGATGCGGGTATTCCGCTTATTGTGGACAGCACCTTTGCTACACCAATTCTAAGCAAGCCAATTACACTTGGCGCAGACATTGTAGTCCATAGTGCCACAAAATGGATTGGCGGTCACGGGACTTCTATTGGCGGATTGATTGTGGATGGAGGAAGGTTTGATTGGAATTCACCGAAATTTCCGACATTTACTGAACCGGATCCAAGCTATAACGGTATCCGCTATGCATTCGATTTCGGCACACTTGCTTTCAGCACGAAGTTACGCGTGCAATTGCTGCGAGATTTAGGTGCTGCGCTCAGTCCGTTTAATGCATGGCAGCTCATTCAAGGGTTGGAAACGTTGCATCTGCGTGTGGAGCGTCATGTGCAAAACGCAGAAAAACTGGCGAACTACTTAGAGCAGCATCCAGCTGTTGATTGGGTTGCATATCCAGGACTTAGCAGCCATCCTGCATACGAAATAGCGAAAAGAGTGCTTCCGACAGGTGCTGGATCCATCGTCAACTTTGGTATTAAAGGCGGAAAAGAAGCGGGTGCTACACTTATTAATCATGTCGCGCTTTGGTCCCACGTAGCTAACGTAGGAGACGCAAAGTCCTTGATTATTCACCCTGCATCCACTACACACCAGCAACTGGATGCCGAAGGATTAGCAGCAACAGGAGTAAAAGAAGAATTGGTTCGTTTGTCGGTTGGGATTGAATCAGTAGATGATTTAATTCATGACTTGGACCGTGCCTTGGAGAAGGCGACAGGTATCCGCTCTGAATCACGTGAGATTGTTATCAATGACGAAGCAGTTATTCGTGAAGCGCTCGGCAGTGATACAGATGCTGATGGTCGACAAAAAACAATTGCAGTGGTTGGTCTGAGCAGTAAAGAGCAGCGCCCTAGTCACCGCTTGGCAAGAAAGATGCAGCGGCTGGGGTATAAAATCATTCCGGTTAATCCGGCAGAAACTGCGGTGTTAGGCGAAACGGCTTATCCGGATCTTACAAGCGTACCAGAGAAAATTGATATCGCGCAGATCTTCCGCAGCCCCGAGGCAGCAGTAGAGCTGGCAAAAGAAGCGGCAGACGTTCGACCAGCTATTTTTTGGTTACAGGAAGGTGTCGTTTCACAAGAAGCAGCTGCAATTGCTCGTGAAGCTGGATTAGAAGTCGTACACAATCGCTGCACTTACAAAGAAGCGCAACGCCTTCGCGGAACAATCAGTACGTACACAGGTGAAGCTAAGCAAAATGGGGTTGGTGTTGATGAGTAAAATCCCAGTTATTGATAAAAGAAGTCTGTTAGCGATAATCAGTTTGTTTCTCATCATTTTCCTGGCAGCATGCGGAAATGCCGGCAGCGCTTCGGGAGATTTAAAGCAAGTTCGTTTAGATTATGCCTATTATTCACCAGCTAGTCTTGTCATAAAGAACAAAGGCTGGGCGGAAGAAGCGTTCAAGGATCAAGACATTGAAGTGACATGGACGCTCAGTCAAGGCAGCAATAAGGCGCTGGAATTCCTCAACAGCAATAGTGTGGATTTCGGCTCTACTGCAGGCAGTGCAGCTTTGTTAGCTAAAGCAAATGGCAATCCGATCCAAGGTATCTACTTAGCATCTAAACCAGAATGGACAGCACTGGTGACGTCAAAAGATAGTGAGATTACGGATCCAGCTGACCTGAAAGGGAAGAAGATTGCAGCTACGGTAGGAACAGATCCATATATATTCCTTCAGCGCACATTGCAAGATGCCGGTCTGGAAGAACAGGATGTCCAAATTGTAAATCTGCAGCATGCAGACGGAGCGAGTGCTTTGCTTTCTGGTGACGTAGATGCCTGGGCAGGGCTTGATCCGCACATGGCAAAACTTGAGTTAGAAAATGATGCGCAGCTATTTTATCGGAATGCAGATTTCAATACGTACAATTTCTTGAATGTTCGAGAAGAATTTGCTGAGAATCACCCGGAAGAAGTAAAAGAAGTATTAAAGCTTTATAACAAGGCAAGAGCATGGATTGACGAAAATCCGGAAGAGACAGCAGAGATACTGGCTAATGAAGCTGGGATTAGCCAAGAAGTTGCCGTAAAACAGCTGGAACGAAATGATTTCTCTGAAGCAGTGCCGGGCGAGGTGCAGCAGGAAATCCTGAACCAGTCAGGTGCCGTTCTTGAGAAAGCGAATTTATGGAAGGGCAGCAAAGCAATAGCGGAAACAGTCGATGCATATGTAGAACCGAAGTACGCAAAAGAACTAGAGGAGGAATGATGCTTAATGTGGAAGAAACTGCGAACACATCCTGTACTGCTCGGTTCCCTGCTGCCGATTCTATTAATAGCAGCTTGGGAGATGATGAGCCGTGCAGGAATCATTCCTGCCTATCAGCTGCCAGCTCCTAGTGCTATTCTTTCTACCATTCTGGCTTATGTGCAAGATGGAACACTGCAAAGTCATATCCTGCTTACTGTTTATCGGCTGTTTGCCGGCTTTGTTATTGGTACTGCCGCAGCAATTTTACTCGGAACACTTGTCGGCTATTCCGAACTAGCGGAGAAGATTTTCGACCCGTTGATGCAGGCATTTCGTTCTATCCCATCGCTTGCATGGGTGCCGCTCTTTATCTTGTGGATGGGTATTGGCGAGACGTCAAAAGTGACATTAATTGCAGTCGGCGTATTTTTCCCAGTTTATTTGAACATTGTGGACGGCATCCGCGGCGTTGATCGGAAACTGATTGAGGTCGGCAGGATGTATGGATTGGATGGTTTAGCACTCGTTAGAAGAATTATCTTGCCGGCATCTTTGCCTTCTTTCCTTACCGGGCTGCGCAGCGGTCTTGGTCTGGGGTGGATGTTTGTCGTTGCAGCAGAAATTATGGGAGCAAGCCAAGGTCTTGGGTATTTGCTTATTCTTGGTCAAAATACATATGCCCCTGATGTTATCATCGCCAGTATTTTCTTATTTGCGCTATTAGGTAAGCTGACCGACTGGGTGCTGAAACTTATTCAGAAAAAATCACTTCATTGGCAGGATACAGCTTTAGCAAAATGATAAGGGGGGAAGCAGCATGACAGTGCGCGTACAATCACTTGGAAGGCGCTTTGGAGAAAAACAAGTATTGCAAGGCGTCGATTTCTCTGTCGGACAGGGGGAAATCGTGAGTCTGCTCGGTACAAGCGGATGCGGCAAGAGTACCGTTCTGCGGGCACTAGCTGGACTGGATAAAGATTACGAAGGAAGTATTACAATCGAATCGGGTCAGCGTATCGGTTTCATTTTTCAAGAACCAAGACTGCTGCCTTGGAAAACGGTGTTAGCGAATACTACTTTCGGACTGAGAGGCGACAAAAAAGAAAACGAGGAAAAGGCGCGCCGATATTTGGAGTTAGTCGGGTTAAAAGAAGCAGAGAAGCTCTATCCGCGTGAATTATCCGGCGGAATGGCACAGCGGGCAGCTATTGCTCGTGCACTCGTCACTGAACCGGATATTCTCTTGCTAGATGAGCCATTCAGTGCACTTGATGCGTTCACGAAGATGCAGCTGCAAGAGCTGCTGCTGAAGATTTGGGAAGAAATCCGCACGACAATTGTTCTTGTAACGCATGATATTGATGAAGCGTTGTATTTGAGTGATCGTGTGCTGCTATTGCAAGGGAAACCATCAACTTTAGCCAAAGATTTAAAAATTGCCTTATCAAGACCTCGTTCGCGAGGTAGTGCTAGTTTAGGAAAATGGAAACAAGATTTACTAGATCTATTAGAAGGGAAGGATCCGGCATATGACTACAGCCTTACCGCCGAAGTTGGGCAGAAAGCATAATCTAGCAAGTTATCAACAAGCATTAAATACACATGATTGGAGTTTGCTGGAAGAAACGTTGCTGAGCAGGAAAAACGGAAAATGCAATGCCGCTTATGAAGCTGTCGACCGGCACGTGGAAGAAGGATATGGCAGCAAAACAGCGCTGCATTATGTAAAAGACGGTGTATTACAGGAAAGTCTGTCTTTTGAACAGCTGCAGCAAAAGGTGGAGCACTATGCAAAGGTTCTTCGTGCACATGGTGTTAAAAAAGGGGATCGTGTCTTTATCTTTCTTCCGAAAAACCCGGAATGCTATGTAGCCATCTTGGCAGCGATACGTGTTGGAGCCATCGCAGGGCCATTATTTGAAGCATTTATGGAAGACGCCGTGCGCGATCGAATCAATGATTGTAAAGGAACATTGCTTATTACAGATCAAGATTTGATTAAACGCGTGCCATCTGACGATATTCCTTCCTTGCGAGAAATCCTTTTAATAGAAGAAATCAATGCAGCTAATCCAGATGCGACTCATTCTGGGGAAGTAGAATGGGTGGATAAAGAAGATGGGCTGCTGATTCATTACACGAGCGGCTCTACAGGCAAACCCAAAGGTGTTCTGCATGCCCATCGTTCCCTTGTCCATCATGCTGTGTCTGGTAAATGGGTATTAGACATTAACGATGAAGATGTCTATTGGTGCACCTCGCATCCTGGCTGGGTAACAGGAAGTGTTTATGGCCTGTTTGCTCCATGGCTTAATCGTGCAACGATTGTCATCCAAGGAGGCCGTTTTCAAGCAGAGGCTTGGTATAACATTATCGAGGAACTGAAAGTGACAACGCTGTACAGTGCACCTACCGCTTTTCGTCTGTTAAAAGCAAAAGGAGAACTGTACAAAGATTATGATCTGTCTAGCTTGCGGCACATCTTAAGTGTAGGAGAGCCGCTTAACCCAGAAGTTATCACATGGGCTTGGGAGAATTTACAGCTGCGGATTCATGATACATGGTGGATGACGGAAACCGGGGGACATATTATTGTAAACCTGCCTGCTGAGCCGATTAAGCCTGGTTCGATGGGGCGGGCATTTCCCGGAATTCAGGTTGGAATTCTGGATGAAGAGGGAAATGAATTACCCGCCAATACGATTGGTCAACTGGCGGTCAAAACACCATGGCCAGGTTTAATGCAGGATATTTGGGGAGACAAAGGCAAGTTCGCTAGCTATTTTGTCTATTCCGGCTGGTATATATCCGGAGACCTTGCATTAAAAGACGAAGATGGTTATGTTTTCTTCCAAGGACGAAATGATGACATGATCAATTCCTCTGGCGAGCGGATCGGTCCTTTTGAAGTAGAAAGTAAGCTGATTGAGCATCCAGCAGTTGCCGAAGCAGGGGTTATCGGTAAACCAGATCCTGTACGAGGAGAAATTGTGAAAGCCTTTATCACCCTGCGGGATGGCTTTGAAGAAACACAGGATCTGCTTGAATCGCTGCGTTTATTTGTTCGCAAAAATCTAGCTGCACACGCTGCACCTAGAGAAATTGAGGTGCTGGCGGAACTTCCTAAAACCCAAATTAGCGGAAAGATTCTGCGTCGTGAATTAAAGCAACAGGAATTGGATAAACAGCTAGCATTAAAAACGTCTTCCGAATGAGGGAGGCGTTTTTTGATGTTACTCGCAGCTGTCTCGAAGAATAGATTGCAGGTGTTCGGACAACTTAAAGGAAACGTTATTAGGGGGTCAATTCATGTTTTATCATGTCAAACAACTGCAATATAATGCGAAACCTACGCGTCCAGACCCAGTTTATGCAAAGAAATTACAAGAAGTACTGGGCGGACAGTTCGGTGAAATTTCTGTCATGATGCAGTATATGTTCCAAGGTTGGAACTGTCGTGCAGAAGGAAAATACAAAGATATGCTATTAGATATTGCGACAGAAGAGATTGCACATGTGGAAATGCTTGCAACGATGATTGCACAGCTGCTTGATGGAGCACCTGCTCACACACAGGATGAGGCAGCAAAAGATCCCGTAGTAGAAGCAGTTTTAGGTGGTATGAATCCCCAGCATGCAATTGTTGGTGGTTTAGGAGCCAAACCGGATGATAGTACAGGGTATCCATGGACAGCACGTTACGTTGTTTCCAGCGGCAACTTGCTGGCAGACTTTCGGGCGAACTTGAATGCCGAATCACAAGGACGTCTGCAAGTATGCCGGCTTTATGAAATGACGACAGATCCAGGCGTCCGGGACATGCTTTCCTTCTTAATTGCCAGAGATACGATGCATCAGAATCAGTGGATGGCAGCAATTGAAGAATTGGAATCTACACAAGGAGCAATTGTTCCGAGCACGTTTAACCAAGAAGCCGAAAAACAAGAAGTGTCTTATTCGTTTATGAATTTCTCAGAGGGAGAAGACAGCAAGAGCGGTCGCTGGGCAAATGGACCAACGCTTGATGTACAAGCAACATTCGAATACGATGCAGCACCAAAGCCGATGGGAAAAATTCCTATTCTGCAGCCGGGACCTGCTTATATGCATGGAACGCCGCCTGAAGATTTGCGCATACAGCGGGGCGCAGGGAAGATGGAACCGCCAGGGCAAGGGTAAGAAAAATCCAAACAATACTGCAATTAAAAGCAGCATTGTTTGGATTTTTTGCATTGGAAATATGAGAGCATCACTTCGGAAATACACTCCGCTGACTTTGTCAGTGTCTACTTCAAAAGTCATTTTAATCCAAGTATTAACAGCTAAAGTTGGATAGAAGCCATCAGAGGGGTGCTTTAAAAAGTATGGATTTAGTCATTGTTCGCTTTTAGGATGAATGTATCTTGTTTTATCCAAGGCTCGTTCTTGTGCGCATAGGAATATAGAATTTATTGTAAACAGCCTGTTGAGACGTCATGTCAGCTAGCGGGATTAGTTCTCCTTCGGTATGCTGCAGCAGTCTGGTGTATGCATCTTGCAGCATGCTGTTTTGATAAGCCATTTGTAAATGTACATGTCTGACATTGCTGTCTTGCATCATCTGTGCTGATTGATAATTCACATTTCCCATCATTTTAGCGGTGCTGCGAAGTTCCAGTAACAGCTCTTGCTCCTCTTGCGTTAGACCTCCGTAATTCATTTGTTCACTTAATTGAAGGGCAGGGAGTGTTACATACGTACTTCGAGCAGGATTGATTAGCTCTAGCATAACTGATGAATGTATATGCAGCATTTGCAGATGGGAATGTAAGATTGCATCTAAGGCAGGATTGGTAATTAGCTCTCTGTATAGATTAAGTTTATTAATCTCGCTTTTATGTGATTGCAGATGCTCTGTCATTAAGCCTAAATCGGCTGCGGGGATTCGCAAATTGCATCCATCCTATCTAGTTCTTTTCTCAATAAGTTATGTCTATTCAAATGAAAACGCTGCCGTGAAAAAGGCCGATACAAACGGAAAAAAATGTTTAAATTAATTAGCGAAAAGCCCTTTACATTCCAGAAAAAAGGATTAATATAGAGTGAGTTTGATTTTAATGAAAAGGAGAATGTCTGTTGGGTCATCCAACTTCTACTGCTTCTGAGCAAACATTGTTTCGTATCTCCTGGCCGCTGTTTATTGAATTAGCACTTCATATGGGAATGGGTATTGTTGCTACACTGATGCTGAGTCATTACTCAGATTTAGCTGCTGCCGGAGTCGGCGTAGCCAATCAGCTGATTAGCATTTTTATTTTGGTTTTTAACGTCACGTCAATTGCTTCTATGATTATTATCGGCCAGAAGCTCGGTGCAGAAGATTTGGCAAAAGCCCGGCAGACTGCCCGGACAGCTTTTGGCATGAACTTCTGGTTCGGTTTGATTGTTTCTGCTGTCGTCGTCCTTTTTGGTTCGGCATTTCTAAGTTTCTTCGATTTGAAAGGTGATACGCTTGCTTACGCGACCACCTTTGTGCAAATATGCGGTGCTTCCCTGTTCTTAGAATCTTTGTCCTTGACGCTAAGTGCGATTCTTCGTGCGAATGGCCGGACAAAAGTATCTATGGTTGTCGCTGTTTTAATGAATGTGTTGAGTGTGCTTGGTTATTTGGTTGCGATATTTGGTTTGTTTGGGATGCCAATTACAGGTGTTGTCGGTGTATCCTGGACAATTGTAATTGCGCGTATCTTCGCCGTTGTTGTCCTGTTTTATTTTGTGTATCGCTACTTGGCAATTCGTTTTACAGGTACACATTTGATTAAACTGCATGTGCAAGACATTAAGGACATCCTTGTTATCGGTGTTCCGTCAGCAGCGGAGAACTTGTCTTATCAATATTCGCAAATTGTCATTACTGCAATTGTTGCGAACTTTGGTGATGCTTCTCTGGCAGCGCGTGTGTACATTAATAATATTTCCATGCTTTGCTATTTATTTACTTTATCTATCGCAGAAGGTACCCAGCTGCTAGTATCCCGTTATATTGGAGGCAAACAATATGACCGGGCGCTGAAACGCGGATTACGAACATTGAAGATAGCTATGGTTGCTTCGTTTATCGTGTCCATGGGCTTTGCGTTAACAGGTGCACCAATCTTACAAATGTTCACGGCTGATCCTGCTATTTTAGCTGTTGGTATTCCAATTCTTTGGGCAGTGGCTTTTACTGAACCAGGACGTGCGATGAACATCGTCTTGATGAGCTCACTTAAATCAGCTGGAGATGCGAAATTCCCGGCTGTTATCGGTGTGATTAGTATGTGGGGAATTGCCGTTCTGTTGAGCTATGTACTCGGCGTCTCCTTTGGTTACGGATTATTAGGTGTCTGGATTGCAATGGGCGTGGATGAATGGTTCCGCGGAATCTTTGCATATCGCAGATGGCGCTCTCGTCCATGGGAGAAAAAAGAAAAAGCGGCTGTTCCGGAAACGGCAATCTCATAACGATAACAGAAAGGCATCGGCACACGTCGATGCCTTTCTGTTATCAAATTGTTAAGTTAAAAAAATATATTAATTAATTGTTTTTTTAAGAGTTTTAAGTTGATTGTACGAGGTCTTACTGTTATGATGAATTTGCAAGAGGAATTTTTTTTATAGCAAGTGGGACAATATATGGCATACCGGGACATTTTTGACCCATTTAACTTTGGTAAAAAGGGGTATGTTATGCGATCGATAATTGATCTACAAAAAAAGCTATTTCCAGAAGTGCTGACAATTATGCAGCGAAGATACGCTATCCTGCAGTTTGTCAAAACGATGGGGCCGCTGGGACGTCGCACACTTGCTGAAAACATGAATCTTGCAGAACGGGTAGTAAGAGGTGAAATAGAGTTCTTGCAAAGCCAAGGATTGATCTACACGACAACAAAGGGAGTGCAGATTACCGAGGAAGGACTTGATGTTCACGAGCAATTGAAAACATTTATGCTCGAAGCCTCTGAAATAAGTGTTTTGGAACAGCGTGTACGGGAAACACTAGGAATAGATAATTGTATAGTAGTCCCCGGTGATAGTGACACCCAGGATTGGGTAAAACAAGAGATGGGAAAACGTTGCGCACAGCTTCTGGAGAAGATGCTGCACCCGAATTGTACGGTTGCAGTTACAGGAGGCACAACGATGGCAGCGCTGGCAGCGGCCATGCCGCCGATCCATACAGCAGAGAATGTGATGTTCGTACCTGCACGCGGAGGTATTGGTGAGCAGGTGGAAAACGAAGCGAACACAATTTGTGCTGCGATGGCTAAGCGAGCTCGAAGTCAGTATCGGCTGCTGTATGTTCCTGATCCAATCGGGGAAGAATCTTATCAGACAATTATTGAGGAACCTTCCGTTAAGGAAGTTCTGTCCATCATCAACCGTTCAGACATAGTTATTCACGGTATCGGTGACGCCATGACGATGGCGAAACGAAGACGAACGCCTGAGCCGCTTGTTGAGCAAATTAAGAGCGGTGTCGCAGTGAGTGAGGCATTTGGTTATTACTTTGATGCTGAGGGGAATGTTGTTCATCGTGTGCGCACGGTTGGACTGCAGCTGGAGGACTTAGATAGAGCGGAAAGTGTAATAGCTATTGCAGGCGGTGCCTCGAAAGCTCGTGCAATTGCCTCCTATTTCAAACTAGGACGAAATAATATTCTAGTAACGGATGAGGCGGCAGCGAACCAGTTAATAAAGGGAGAATAACCCTTTAATTTAGTTATAACAAGGAGGAATTTTTCATGACAGTAAAAATTGGTATTAACGGTTTTGGACGTATTGGACGTAACGTATTCCGTCAGACGCTTGCTAACGATCAAGCAGAGGTGGTTGCCATCAACGACCTTACAGATGCGAATATGCTTGCCCATTTGTTAAAGTACGATTCTGTACACGGTATCCTTGATGCAGAAGTATCTGTTAACGGCTCTAACTTAGTTGTTAACGGCAAAGAGATCAAAGTTCTTTCTGAGCGCGATCCTGCAAACCTTGGCTGGGGAGATCTTGGTGTAGAAGTAGTAGTAGAATCTACTGGTATTTTCACAAATGGTGAAGATGCGAAGAAACACGTTGAAGCAGGAGCGAAAAAAGTTATCATCTCTGCACCAGCTAAAGGCGAAGACCTTACTGTCGTAATGGGTGTTAACGAAGGCAGCTACAATCCAGCTGAACACACAATTATCTCCAACGCTTCTTGTACGACTAACTGTCTGGCGCCGGTTGCAAAAGTACTTCATGACAAATTCGGTATTAAGCGCGGTCTTGTAAACACAGTGCACGCTTACACTGGAGATCAGCAAGTTCACGATATGCCTCACAAAGACTACCGTCGCGCACGTGCTGCAGGAGAAAATATCATTCCTACAACTACAGGTGCTGCAAAAGCTGTAGCTTTGGTACTACCTGAACTTAAAGGTAAATTGAACGGCGCTGCAATGCGCGTACCTGTTAAAGACGTTTCTCTTATCGACTTAGTTGCTGAATTCGATCAAGACGTAACAGCAGAACAAGTAAATGCTGCACTTAAAGAAGCTGCAGAAGGCGAACTTAGCCACGTACTAGGCTACTCTGAAGAGCCGCTTGTATCTTCCGACTACATCGGAAACAGAAACTCTTCTACAGTAGACGCACTTTCAACTATGGTATTGGAAGATAACATGGTGAAAGTTGTATCTTGGTACGATAACGAAATGGGTTACTCCACTCGTTGTGTAGATTTGGCTGTATTCTTGAAAAGCCAAGGCATCTAATAAGCAATGGTAAAAAGGGAGGGGGGAGCACCTCCCTCCCTTTTGGCCTATGCCTGTTCTTTTATGTTTATTCATATGAGAGGCAGAGAGAAGCCGTGTAGAAACGGAAAGATAAGAGAGGTCGTAAAGGAGTGTTAGCCTTGACGGACGATTGCTTATCTGTAATTTCCGGAGCTAGACCTAATGAGAGGCGGAAGTAACTACTTATAAATGAAGATAAGGGAGAGAGCGCAAGAGGTTGTGTTAGCCTTGTAGCGCAATTGCTTATTATCTTATTTCTGGTTTCTAAATACGCTGATTGTTAGTAAGCTAATGCAAGCAGCAATCCTGCCAATGAGGAATACATACAAAGAACAGATACATAGGTACTAGTAATTTGAGGAGGCGTAGTATGAACAAGAAATCTATCCGCGATATCGATGTAGCCGGCAAAAGTGTTTTCTGCCGTGTGGATTTCAACGTACCAATGGAGAATGGCACAGTAACTGATGATACACGGATCAAGGCTGCCCTTCCGACAATCAAGCATCTTGTCGAAAAAGGAGCTAAAGTAATACTTGCCAGCCACCTTGGACGTCCGAAAGGCGAAGCGAAGGACGAATTACGTTTGGATCCGGTAGCACAGCGTCTTAGTGACCTCTTAGATAAAGAAGTTAGCAAAACAGACCAAGTGCATGGTAAAGAAGTAGATGAAGCAATTGCTAATTTAGCTGATGGGGAAGTACTTCTTATTGAAAATGTCCGCTTCGAGCCTGGCGAAGAGAAAAATGACCCTGAACTTGCTAAAGCATTTGCATCCATGGCGGATGTTTATGTGAATGATGCATTCGGTGCTGCACACCGTGCACATGCATCTACTGAAGGCGTAGCAAAGCATTTGCCAGCTGTAGCAGGTCTATTGCTGGAGCGTGAGCTAGAGGTTCTTGGTAAGTCACTATCTGATCCGGAACATCCGTTTACTGCTATTATTGGCGGAGCGAAAGTAAAAGATAAGATCGGTGTTATCGACAACTTGCTTGATAAAGTCGATAATCTAATTATCGGCGGCGGTCTTGCTTATACATTCGTGAAAGCACAAGGCTATGAAATTGGTAAATCCTTGCTAGAAGAAGATAAAATCGATTTGGCGAAGAAATTCATGCAAAAAGCGAAAGACAAAGGTGTCAATATGGTGATGCCTGTCGATGTTATTGTTGCAGATGATTTTTCCGAAGATGCCAATAAAAAAGAAGTAGCGATTGATGCGATTCCAGCTGACTGGGAAGCACTTGATATCGGACCGAAAACACGTGAAAAATATCAGCAAATCGTGAAAGAATCTAAATTGATTATCTGGAACGGACCAATGGGTGTGTTCGAATTGAACGCATTTGCTGGCGGTACAAAAGCAGTCGGTGAAGCATTAGCCGAAGGGGAAGGCTTCTCCATCATCGGCGGCGGTGACTCAGCAGCAGCAGTAGAGAAGTTCGGTCTTGCTGACAAGATGGATCACATCTCAACTGGCGGCGGTGCCAGCCTTGAGTTCATGGAAGGTAAAGAACTCCCAGGTGTAGCAGCATTAAACGACAAATAAATCAGACGAAGGGATGGGAAACAAATGCGTAAAAACGTCATCGCAGGAAATTGGAAAATGAATAAAACACTTTCTGAAGCAGAGGAATTCATCGAAGCAACGAAAACGAAGGTTCCTTCCAGCGACAAAGCGGAATCGATTGTTTGTGCACCAGCTTTGTACTTGACTGAGCTAGTGAAACGTACGGAAGGAACAGATTTAAAAATCGCAGCTCAAACAATGCATTATGAAGAAAACGGAGCTTTTACAGGTGAAATCAGCCCAGCAGCTCTAAAAAGCATTGGCGTTACGTATGCTGTAATCGGTCACTCTGAGCGTCGTGAATATTACAATGAGACAGATGAAACTGTAAACAAAAAAACGCACGCAGCTTTCCAGTATGGTATTACACCAATCGTCTGCATCGGTGAAACGCTTGAAGAGCGCGAAGCTGATAAAACAAATGAAGTTGTTGGCGGTCAAGTAGAGAAAGCCTTAGAAGGTCTTTCTGCTGAACAAGTAAGCAAACTTATTCTTGCTTATGAGCCAGTATGGGCAATTGGTACAGGCAAAACAGCAACAGCGCAGCAAGCAAATGAAGTTTGTGCGTTTATCCGCAATGTTGTAAAAGAGAAAGTATCTGCAGAAGCAGCTGATGCTGTACGCATCCAATACGGGGGAAGCGTAAAGCCAGCAAATGTAGATGAATTACTTTCTGAATCTGATATCGACGGCGCTCTAGTCGGCGGTGCAAGCCTGGAAGCGGAATCCTTCCTAGCGCTTGTGGAGGCTGGTGCAAAATGAGTCAGGACAAACTAGCAGCCCTTATTATCCTTGACGGATTCGGTATCCGTGATGAGGAAAAGGGAAATGCAGTAAAACATGCCAAAAAGCCAAACTTTGACCGTTACTGGAACAAGTACCCGCATAACCAATTGGAAGCTTGCGGAGAGGCTGTTGGCTTGCCTGAAGGTCAAATGGGTAACTCCGAGGTAGGACATTTGAACATTGGTGCCGGCCGCATCGTCTATCAAAGTCTGACTCGCGTAAACAAATCCATTAAAGAAGGCGACTTCTATGATAACGATGTGCTTGTGAAAGCTATCCAGCATGCGAAAAAGAACGACAAGAGTCTGCACCTCTTCGGTCTTTTATCCAACGGAGGCGTACACAGTCATATTGAGCATCTGTTTGCACTCTTAGAACTTGCGAAAAAGCATGACTTAGAGAAAGTTTATATTCATGGCTTCCTCGATGGCCGTGACGTTGGTCAGCGCAGTGCAAAAGAATTTATTGATCAAACAGAAGATAAGATGAAAGAGCTGGGCGTTGGTAAGATTGCGACACTAACAGGTCGCTATTATTCAATGGACCGTGACAAACGCTGGGATCGTGTGGAAAAGGCGTATGATGCCATGGTTTATGGAGAGGGACCTGCTTACAGCAATCCTTATGATGTTATTGAAGATTCTTATAAAAATGAAATCTACGATGAATTCGTGCTGCCATCTGTTATAACAGAGGAGAACGGAGAGCCGGTAGCGAAAATAGAAGATGATGACGCGATCATCTTTTACAATTTCCGTCCGGATCGTGCTATCCAGATTTCGCGTACATTCGCAAACAAAGATTTTCGTGACTTTGACCGCGGCGAACATCCGCCGACAATCAATCACTTCGTCTGCATGACGAATTTCAGTGAAACAGTAGACGGCGATGTAGCTTACAAACCGGTCAACTTAGACAACACGGTTGGGGAAGTGCTTTCCCAAAACAACATCAAACAGCTGCGAATTGCAGAAACTGAGAAGTATCCGCATGTCACATTCTTTATGAGCGGCGGCCGCGAAGAAGAGTTTCCTGGTGAGGATCGCATCTTGATTGACAGCCCGAAAGTGGCGACATATGACTTGCAGCCTGAAATGAGTGCCTATGAAGTGACGGACGCGTTGCTTGATGACTTGGATCAGGACAAACACCAGGCCATTATTTTGAACTTCGCTAATCCCGATATGGTTGGACATTCCGGTATGCTGGAACCGACTGTAAAAGCAATTGAAGCAGTAGACGAGTGCCTCGGCAAGATCGTTGACAAAATCATAGAAAAAGGCGGTCATGCTATTATCACTGCAGATCATGGTAACTCTGATGAGGTCGTGACGATGGATGATAAAGCAATGACAGCCCACACAACGAATCCTGTACCAGTTATTGTGACAAAAGAAGGCGCAGAACTCCGCAGCGGCGGTATTCTAGCTGATTTGTCTCCAACATTGCTTGATCTTCTAGATGTGAAGAAACCAGAAGAAATGACTGGAAGCAGCTTAATTAAAAAATAAGAGGAGAGAATAAAACAATGCCATACATTACTGACGTATATGCACGCGAAGTCCTTGACTCCCGCGGTAACCCTACAGTTGAAGTAGAAGTATTAACAGAATCCGGAGCATTCGGTTCTGCAATTGTACCAAGTGGTGCGTCCACTGGTGAATACGAAGCAGTTGAGCTTCGTGACGGTGACAAAGATCGCTACCTAGGCAAAGGTGTGCAAACAGCAGTTGCCAATGTGAACGAAAAAATTGCACCAGAATTGATCGGTATTGATGTAACTCGCCAAGTAATCATCGATCAGCTTTTAATCGATCTTGACGGTACAGATAATAAAGGTAAATTCGGTGCTAACGCTATTCTTGGTGTATCCATGGCAGTAGCGCATGCAGCAGCAGATCACCTTGGTGTACCGCTTTACACATACCTAGGCGGTTTCAATGCAAAAACGCTTCCAACGCCAATGATGAACATTTTAAACGGCGGGGAGCATGCGGATAACAACGTTGATATCCAAGAATTCATGATCATGCCTGTAGGCGCTCCTACTTTCAAAGAAGCGCTTCGCATGGGAGCTGAAATCTTCCACAGCCTGAAGAAAGTATTAAGCGGCAAAGGCTTGAATACTGGTGTAGGTGATGAAGGTGGTTTCGCACCAAACCTTTCTTCTAACGAAGAAGCACTAGAAACAATCGTAGAAGCGATCAAAGCAGCTGGCTACAAACCAGGCGAGGAAGTAAAACTAGCAATGGACGTTGCTTCTTCTGAATTCTACGAAGATGGCAAATACAACCTAAAAGGTGAAGGCGTTGTCCGCACATCTGAAGAAATGGTTAACTGGTACGAAGAAATGACAAACAAATACCCAATCATCTCTATCGAAGATGGCTTGGATGAAAACGACTGGGAAGGTCACAAACTATTGACTGACCGCCTTGGCGACAAAGTACAGCTTGTTGGTGACGACTTGTTCGTTACAAACACAGTACGCTTGAAACAAGGTATCGAGCAAGGCGTTGGTAACTCAATCCTTGTTAAAGTAAACCAAATCGGTACACTAACAGAAACATTTGACGCGATCGAAATGGCAAAACGCGCTGGCTACACAGCTGTTATCTCTCACCGTTCTGGTGAATCTGAAGATGCAACAATTGCTGACATCGCTGTAGCGACAAACGCTGGCCAAATTAAAACTGGTGCACCATCCCGTACCGACCGTGTTGCGAAATACAACCAGCTTCTTCGTATCGAAGACGAGTTGAAGGCATCCGGCATCTACGGCGGACTAGCATCATTCTATAACTTGGATAAGTAAATATTAGAAAAAGGGTGAGCGAGTAAAATCGCTCATCCTTTTTTGCTAATAAAACTAGTGATTTTTGTATACTTGGTGATACTAGTGAGCAAATAGCTTGTTGAGTTTAAGTCAAGCTGTTACTATAAATCAGGTTTCATTAAAGGGAGGAATACATAAATGGCACAATCGCTAGAAGGTAAAAAAGTAATCATAACAGGCGGAGGCCGCGGTATCGGGCGCGCGGTTGCAACTGCTTTAGCTGCTGAAGGTGCACATGTAGGCTTGATCGGCCGTACAGAAGAAAACGTAAAAACAGTAGCAGATTCTCTTCAAGAAGTGAAGACAGCATACGCTGCAGCAGACGTTTCTAGTCTGGAAGACGTGACAGCGGCAATTACAAAGGTGAAAGAAGAACTTGGCGGCGTTGATATTTTAATCAATAATGCTGGTATCGCTAAGTTCGGCGGCTTTATGGATTTAGATCCTGCTGAGTGGAAACAAATGATTGATGTTAACTTGATGGGAGTTTATAATGCTACACGCGTTGTGCTGCCAGACTTGATCGAGCAAAAATCAGGCGACATTATTAATATCTCTTCTACAGCAGGACAAAAAGGAGCGCCTGCTACAAGCGCTTATAGTGCATCGAAGTTTGGCGTACTTGGCTTGACAGAATCATTGGCTATGGAAGTTCGCAAGCATAACATCCGTGTTACGGCGCTTACTCCAAGCACTGTAGCAACTGATATGGCAGTTGAAAACAAGCTGACAGACGGCAATCCGGAAAAAGTCATGCAGCCAGAAGATATCGCAGAATTTATCGTAGCACAGCTGAAATTAAACAGCCGTACATTCATTAAATCTGCAGGTCTTTGGTCTACGAATCCGTAAGCAAAATAATTTGATTAATAAAGAGGGTAATTCTCCAAGGCGCAGATCTTGAGAATTACCCTTTTGTTTTATAATCACTGGTTTCGTATCTTACCTATAACTCCTAGTACGATTAACGATAATGCAGAAGCGATAAAGACAGCAATGCTTATGATAGCTAAGCTCATACCTGTCCATCGACCGACGATAAAGCTTACGATCAGAATAACAACGCCTAACAACATAAAGATGCATGGTACCAAAAACATGATTGCAGTCTTGTTTTTAAATAACAGGGAAATGCCAATAATAATTAGTGTAAGAATAAAGGCCATAAGCCAAAATTGTTCCATTATGTTCTCCTTTCGTTAGACCTTTTCTTAATCAAAGGATGAAAAGGCTTAAAACATAATACAATGTCATTGCGAAGAGAGCTGATGACAGTGCCGCTATACTACCACGGGCAAGATACAGCTTGAAAGGTTGAGACTTGTATTTAGAGAATTCCAGCTTTTTCGCAACTGTTACACAAGCCAATACCGAACCAAAAACGATTATAATTACAGGTATAGTACTCATTGTTACACGCCCTTCTCTATAATTATTATGATACATAATGCGATAACAAAGATGTTGTTTGCAGCGGATTAGCCGTAAGAGGAAACAAGTTTTGCATACTATATCTTCCAGCAATAGTTCTATTTTGCCATATTCGGATGGATTGGTAAATGATGTATGAAGTAAATGTTTGGTCAGGTAAATATCGCACGAAGAATAAGTAATGATTTTCGAGAGGTTTCCGATTACTTGTTGCGCTAGTATAGCTTTCCTATAACACAAATCTGTCAGTGCTCTAGAACTACGTTTTGATGTGAAAAATCCAAACGATACTGCTATTCTATGCAGTACTGTTTGGATTTTTAAATATAGCTCAACCGAGATATTCAGGCGTCTTAAGAATTAGAGTTGAAGAACAAAACGAATTAATCATTTTCAGAAAGGAGTGTGATAACTTCTTCAGTAGCTGTGGAAATCAAACTATCATCGTATTTTGCGTCTGCTGTATCGCGACTGGACATAATAGATAATACAATTGGTTCTCTGTCAGGTGGCCATAAAATGGCAATATTGTTTCTAATACCATAGGATCCAGCACCGGATTTGTCACCGACTTCCCAATCTGCGGGTACGCCAGCTCGAATCAGTGTGTCACCAGTTGTATTGCCTTTTAACCACTGAATTAGAAGTTGTTGTTTTTCAGACGATAGGTGATCTTCTAACGTAAAAGCTCGCAGGCTTTCTGTCATAGCTTTTGGTGTGCTGGTATCTTGAATCTGATTAGGGTCTACATTATTTAATTCTGGCTCTATCCTCGTAGAGTTTGTTACTTGGTCGCCGACATCTCGTAATTCTTGTTCAAATCCTTCGGGACCGCCTATTTCAGCAAATATTAAATTTGCAGCTGCATTATCGCTATAACTAATAGATGCTTCACTTAACTCTTTTAGTGTCATTTGCGTATTTACGTTTTTTTCAGTAATCGGATTGTAGTTGACAAGGTCATCGTGTGTAATGGAGATTTCTTTATTAAGATCTTCAACAGAATTTTGCAGCAATAAAACTCCTACTGATAAAGCTTTATGAGTAGAAGCAAAACCAAACCGTTCATTTTCTCGGTAAGCTATTGTTTTCCCAGAGCCCGTATCAATTGCAAAAACATCAAGGCGTGCATCATAGGTTTCTTCCAAGTGGCTAAATGCGTCCGTATTTACGGCTGGAGCTTGATTAGCTGGAATCGTTTCATCATCAAATTTAGAGCTGCTGGAACAGCCGGCCAGAATACAAACGATGAAAATCACATTCGCTATGTAGCTTAAAGTTTTCACTAGTAAACCCCTTCCTATATTAAATGACACTTGTAAAGTAACAAAATTCGTCAATTCTGGATAAGGAAATTAAATAAGATGAAAAAACAGCTCTCCTATGCTGGAGAGCTGTTTTTTTTACTGTCCTGTTCTTTGACGGACAAGCTGTTCTACATCATCAGCTGTGCTAAGCGTCAATGCTTCTTGGCTTAGCTCCTGCATGTCTGCTTTAGATAGCTTTGTGATTTGTGTTCTTGCTGGAAGAATGCTTGTTGCGCTCATACTGAATTCGTCAAGGCCTAGGCCGAGAAGAAGCGGAATCGCAATTTCATCACCAGCCATTTCGCCGCACATGCCTGCCCATTTGCCTTCTGCATGTGCCGCTTCAATAACGTTGTGCACAAGGTTAAGGATTGCTGGGTGGTACGGCTGATAAAGGTAGCTTACGCGCTCGTTCATGCGGTCTGCTGCCATTGTGTATTGAATTAAATCGTTTGTACCAACGCTGAAGAAATCAACTTCTTTTGCGAATTGTTTTGCAGCAACTGCAGTAGAAGGGATCTCAACCATGATGCCGATCTCAATTGATTCGGAAACAGATACACCATCAGCTGTAAGCTTGTCTTTTTCCTCAAGGAGAATTGCTTTTGCTTGGCGGAATTCCTCCAAAGTAGCAATCATCGGGAACATAATTTTCAGATTACCGTATACGCTTGCACGCAAGAGAGCACGAAGCTGCACGCGGAAGATATCATCACGCTCCAGGCATAGGCGGATTGCGCGGAAGCCTAGGAACGGGTTCAGTTCTTTCGGAAGCTGCAAGTAGCTTAGCTCTTTGTCGCCGCCGATATCCAATGTACGAACGACAACAGGTTTGTCGCCCATTTGTTCAAGAACTGCTTTATAAGACTCGAACTGCTCGTCTTCGCTAGGAAGCTCGCTCTTGCCCATATAAAGGAATTCGGTACGGTAAAGGCCAACACCTTCGCCGCCATTGTTCAAGACGCCAGTAACGTCTTCTGGTGTACCGATATTTGCTACAAGCTCCACGTGGACGTTGTCCGTTGTGATAGTGGGCTCATCTTTCAGCTTCGCCCATTCTTGCTTTTGCTGTTCGAATGCCTCTTGTTTTGCTTTGTATGAAGCAAGCTCGTCTTCAGTAGGATCAATGATAACAGTACCTTCTATACCGTCAACGATAATCATACTATCTTTCGCAGCAGAGCTTGTGATTGATTTGGTACCGACTACAGCTGGAATCTCAAGAGACCGAGCCATAATAGCGGAGTGAGAAGTACGGCCGCCAATATCGGTTGTAAACCCTTTCACAAATTGCTTGTTTAACTGTGCTGTATCAGAAGGGGTAAGGTCCTCTGCAATAATAATAACTTCTTCATCTATAAGTGCTGGATCAGGGAAGGACACCTGAAGTAGATGTGCCATTACGCGCTTCGTAACATCTTGAATGTCAGCTGCGCGTTCTTTCATATATTCATTATCCATGCTGCGGAACATGTCGATGAACATTGTCGCTGTCTCGTCAAGAGCAGCTTCTGCGTTTAGTTTATTATTACGAATGTTATCTTTAATCGGATTAACCAGTTCTGGATCTGCCAAAACAAGCAAATGAGCCGAGAAAATCTCGGCATGCTCATCGCCGAGTGACACGCGAGCATTCTCACGGATTTTCTCTAGCTCTTGCTTGCTGATGTTTAAGGCAGCATCCAAACGGCTGATCTCTTCTTCAACATTCGCAACTGTCGTTTTCTCGAAGGAGAGGTCTGGTACAGCCAAATGGTACGCTTTTGCGATTGCAATACCATTTGAAGCTGCGATTCCGTTTATCATGCTCATTGGAATTATTCTCCTAAGCCTTCGCTTTTAATTGTTTCCGCAATTGTGTTTACTGCTTCATCAGCATCGTCACCTTCAGCAGTGATTGTGATTTCAGCACCTTGTGGAATTCCAAGGCTCATAACACCCATAATCGATTTAAGGTTAACGCTTTTACCATTGTATGCAAGCTGGATATCAGATTTGAAGCCGCCTGCTTTATTTACCAAGATTGTTGCTGGACGAGCGTGTACGCCAGTCTCATCTGTAATAGTCATTGTTTTTTCTGCCATGTTAATTACCTCCAAAGTAGTGTGTTATGTGAATGCTTTCATTCTAAGTTTTGTGAATGCTTTCATTCTATCTTATTTTATACTTTTCTTAGGTCTTTTTTCAACAGTCCTACAATAATCGCCGTAACAAACGCACCGATTATGATGGAAAGGAAGTAAAGCAGCGGGTTTCCATCAACCAAACTCGCAGCGATGATACCGCCATGTGGTGCGTTCAAGCCGATTTCAAAGAATGCAGACAGTCCGCCAGCTACAGCTGCGCCAATTGCAGTTGCAGGAATAACACGTAATGGATCTGCTGCAGCGAATGGGATAACGCCCTCTGAGATGAAGAAAGCCCCAAGAACATAAGCTGTCTTACCAGTTTCACGTTCTTGCTTTGTAAATTTGTTGCGGAAGATACTAGTTGCAATAGCCAAACCGATTGGCGGAACCATACCACCGGCCATAACTGCTGCCATGAATTCCAGGTTGCCGGCATCCAACATCGCGATACCGAAAGTGTAGGCAGCTTTGTTAATTGGTCCGCCCATATCAATCGCCATCATCGCACCAAGCACAATACCTACAAGTACTAAGTTAGCACCGCCAAGATTTTCTAAGAAATTAGAAAGTCCAACATATACTTGCGTTAGAGACGGGTTGATCAACAGCATGATCATTCCTGTAAAGAAGATACTCAATACAGGGAAGAAAAGAATTGTTTTCAAACCTTCCAGCACTGCTGGAAGACCAGAAAGAGCTTTCTTAATGCCAAGTGTTACATAACCAGCTAGAAAACCGGCAATTAAACCGCCAAGGAAACCAGAACTTGTTGCGTCGCCATGTCCGTACGTAACAGCAATCAAACCACCAATAGCACCAGGTGCGAAACCAGGTTTATCGGCAATACTGCTTGCGATAAAACCAGATAGGACAGGAACAATCAGGAAGAACGCTTGGCTGCTACCAATTTCACTCAGCATTTCGGCGAAGGCGCTGCCAGGGAACAATTCACCGAATAAAATACCAAGTGCAATCAGGATACCGCCGCCGACAACGAATGGCAGCATGTTGGAAACACCATTCATAATGTGCTTATAGAATCCGGAACGCTGTTCTTGCTTTTGTCCGCCTTCTGCGGCAGCTTCTGAGCTGCGTCCGTTATTGTGATGAACTGGAGCATCTTGTGCGACTGCTTTTTCAATGAGTTCCCGAGGTATTTTTAAGGCGCGGCCTACAGGAACCTGCAAAACATGTTTACCCTCAAATGGACTAAGATCAACATTCACATCAGCTGCGACAATGATAGCAGATGCTTCTTTGATATCTGCATCTGTTAAACGGTTTTTAATACCGCCTGCTCCGTTTGTTTGTACTTTAATCGGAACATTCATTTCGGCAGCTGTTTGTTTCAGTTTATCAGCAGCCATAAATGTGTGGGCAATGCCAGTAGGACAAGCTGTAATAGCGAGCACTTTTCCTGGTGTGCCTGGCGCATCTTGTGCCAATTCTACTGCTTCGTTTTCTTGTTCTTCTTCTTCACCAAGCTCTTCTTTCTCCTTGGCATCAATAATCGTCATAATTTCTTCTTCTGTTGTCGCGTTTTCAATATTAGAGCGGAACGTGCTGTCCATTAAGAAGGAAGACAGGCGGGATAATGTCTCTAAGTGCGTCTGATTTGCTCCTTCAGAAGCTGCGATCATGAAGAATAGGTAAGACGGCTGTCCATCGAGTGCTTCGTAATCCAATCCTTCTTTCGACCGGCCAAATGCGATGGCAGGTGTTGTAACTGCTGCCGATTTACCGTGCGGGATGGCGATTCCTTCGCCGATACCAGTTGTGGATTGTGCTTCCCGAGCAAGAATCGCCTCTTTAAATCCTGTTTTATCATTCAATTTGCCTGCATCGTCAAGCTTAGAAACAAGCTCTTCAATAACATCTGCTTTTGTTTGAGACTGCAGCTGCAAAATAATGGTGTCTTTTGTTAATAGTTCGGTAATGCGCATGGTTGAAACCCCCTCTTAGATAGATGTGAGTTTGACTTGGCTGACTAAGTTCTCTATATCTTGCCGTTCGCCAAGATCATCACTGAATGCTGTAGCACTTCCTGCAGCAACTGCATATGTGAAGGCTTGCTCGTAATTATTTGTCTTTTCAAAAGCTGCTAAAAATCCTGCTACCATACTATCGCCTGCACCGACAGAGTTTTTTACAGTGCCTTGTGGCGTCTCTGCTTTCCAAGCATGATACTGGTTCACGAAGATTGCTCCTTCACCGCCCATGGAGACGATGACGTTTTCGATGCCTGTTTCATGAAGCTTTCTTGCATAGCTGACAATATCTTCAATCGAAGAAATGGTTGTATTGAACAGTTCACCTAACTCGTGGTGATTCGGCTTAACAAGAAACATGCGCTTGCCAATCAAGTCTTGCAGTGCTGCACTCGACGTATCGGCGATAAAACGTGTGCCGTTCTTTTCGCAAATGTCAGCCATTCTTGCATAAATATCTGCTGGTACAGAACTTGGCGCATTTCCTGCGGCTACAAGCGCATCGTCTGTTCCGAGACTTCTGATCTGTTCAAGCAGCAGAGCCAGCTGTTCTGTCGTAATTGAAGGGCCTGGTCCATTAATTTCCGATTCTTCTCCTGATTTGAGTTTTACATTGACGCGGGTTGGTTCGTTTATTTCAATAAACTGATGGTTGATACCGGCACTTTCCAGTGTTTCGCGAATAAAGGTACCGGTAAAGCCGCCAAGATATCCTAAAGCTGTTGTTTCTACATCCAATCGATTGAGCAAGCGAGAGACATTAATGCCTTTACCGCCTGCGAAATATGCTGTATTCGTAGCCCGGTTTAAATCACCTGCTCGAAACGTATCAACATGCATAATGTAGTCGATGGATGGATTGAGCGTACATGTGTAATTCATGAGTCCACAACCTTTAATGAAGTAAGTTTCTCGTATGCTGCCTGCACCTTTGTGTTAATAGAGTCAACGATAAGCGTGGCTTCGGACAAATCTGCTATATGAGCAAACGTTGTCTCGCCAAGCTTGCTGCGGTCGGCCAGTATAAATGTTTCATTTGAGCGGAGCATAGCTTGGCGCTTAATGGATGCTTCTTCCGGATCTGGAGTTGTGTATCCATTGTCTGGATGTACGCCATTTGTACCTAGAAAGCATTTATCAAACCGGTATTGCGAAAGTGCTGCTAGAGCGCCTCTTCCGATCAGAGTTCTCGTCTTATCCTTTACTAATCCACCGGTTACATACACCGTGATATCTTTTTCGTAGAGTGCCTCTAAATGCGTGAGGCCATTTGTGACGACGGTTACATTTTTGCCGGTTAAGTAAGGAATCATGGCATTCGCTGTCGTTCCAGCATCAAGAAAGATGCAATCGTTCTCGCCAACAAGGCTGGCAGCAAAGTCAGCAATTGCTTGTTTGCCGGTTTTATTACGCGTTTCTTTCTCCGTATAGCTCATTTCATAGCTGAGAGAGGAAGTAATTGTCGCGCCGCCGTGGACACGAGTCAGGAGCTGTTTCTTTTCCAGCTCGATTAAGTCCCGGCGTATTGTTGAAACAGAAGCATTCGTTGCTTCTGAAAACTCCGGTATCGTTACATTTCGCTGTTCTTGCAACATCTGCAGGATTAATTCCTGGCGCTCAGGTGTAAGCATTTGCACAACCTCCTCCTGAACTTATTCCTAATATAAAGGAAACGGTTTCAACTTGCAACCAGAAAAATTCAAAAAACGTCATAAAAATTCAAGTTTCGCAAAAACTGTTCAATATATTGTAAGGAATTGTCGTATAAACAAGAACATCTTGCCAATTATCAGACGCATATGCTAAAGTTGATGTAGGTATTTGCCGTTTAGGAGGTGTTGGGATGCAGACAGCTTTAGTAGTTCTATTAATAATCGATGCGATTGCGCTAGTCGCGCTAGTTCTTTTACAATCTGGTAAGAGTGCAGGTTTGTCCGGAGCGATTTCCGGCGGAGCTGAACAATTATTCGGAAAACAGAAAGCACGCGGCCTGGATTTATTCCTTCACCGTGCGACAATCATCACTGGAGTCATTCTATTTGTATTGACGTTCTTATTGGCGTACGTCCTACAATAATCGAATAGCCAACTTCATCCCTCGTCACAACTCCTGTGGTGGGGGATTATTTATTATTGTAAAAGGGAAAACTAATGCAGGAATCTACTATAGAAAAAGCTTAAGAAACAGGGGAGATACATATGGTAACAATGAAACAGCCAGAACCGTTTACTTTTGAAGGAAAAGGAGATCGTGCCGTTTTATTGCTACATGGCTTCACAGGTCATTCGGCAGACGTACGGATGATGGGGCGTTTTCTTTCAAGCAAAGGTTATACAGCTCATGCGCCAATCTATCGCGGGCATGGTAAGTCGCCTGATGACATCGTCGCTTCCAGTTCCGCTGAATGGTGGGAAGATGTACAGGCTGCTTTTCAACTTCTAAAGGATAAAGGTTATGAGAAGATAGCTGTGGCAGGGTTGTCACTTGGTGGTGTGCTCGGTTTGAAGCTTGCGTATTCTTACCCTGTAAGAGGTGTTGTGACGATGTGTTCGCCAATGTTCTTCGATAATGAAACACAGCTCAACAAAGGCTTCAAATTATTTGCACGGCAATACAAGCAGTTTCAAGGAAAAGATAACCAAGCAATTGAAGAAGAATTAGCAGAATTAATGGAGGCGCCTGCAACTGCTGATATGTTTCAGCGTCTTGGAGCATTTATCACGGATGTCAGCAAACATGTTGATGAGATTTATGCACCGCTCTTCGTTGTTCAGGCAACCGAGGATCAGATGATTAATACAGATAGTGCGACCTATATTTATGACCAAGCAGAGTCCGATCAAAAAGAGATAAAGTGGTATGAGAACTCCGCCCACGTTATTACGATGGGAAAAGAAAAGGAACAGCTGCACGAAGATGTGTATCAGTTTCTCGAATCACTTGACTGGGAATAGTCCATACTAGATAGAAAAAGCCGAAAAGAAGGTGAAGCCGAAATGGACGAATTAAAACAGAAAATATTAGCTTATCTTAAAGATAACGCAGAAAAACCAATGACCGTAGAAGAAATCGAGCAGCAGCTGGAGCTTGATGAAGCAAGTGAATTCACTGTTCTTGTCAAAGGACTGAATGAATTAGAGGCAGAGGGACAGCTTGTACGCACAAGAAGCAATCGCTTCGGTCTTCCGGAAAAGCTGAATTTGGTGCGAGGGAAGATTCAGATGCATGCAAAAGGATTTGCCTTCCTTATCCCAGATGAAGAGGGAGTGGACGATGTTTACATCCACTATTCCGATTTGCAGTCTGCGATGAATAAAGATGTAGTACTTGTACGTGTGGAGAACCAAGCGGAAGGCGGACAGCGCCGTGAGGGGAAAGTTGTTCGTATTCTGGAGCGTGCAGTTGCGGAAGTTGTCGGCACATATGAAGATAATGGCCGATTTGGCTTTTTAATCGCAGATGATAAACGAATCCCAAATGATATCTTCATTCCGCGCGGCGCTTCAGGCGGAGCGACGGATGGTCATAAAGTTATTGTCCGTATTACGAAGTATCCAGAAGGCCGAATGAGTGCAGAAGGTGAAGTTATTCAAATACTTGGTCATAAAAATGACCCAGGCATTGATATCCTTTCTATCATTCATAAACATGGCATCACGACGGAGTTTCCGCCAGAAGTCTTAGAACAAGCTGCAAATACACCAGAAACAATTGATCCTAGTGAAATAGAAAACCGCCGGGATTTGCGGGACATGATGACTGTAACAATTGATGGTGCAGATGCGAAAGACTTGGATGATGCGGTTGCCGTTAGTAAGCTGGAGAATGGCAATTATCGTTTAGTCGTATCAATTGCAGATGTTTCTTATTATGTAGAAGAAGGTTCACCGATTGACGTAGAAGCATTGGAACGGGCAACGAGTGTTTATCTTGTTGACCGAGTAATTCCGATGATCCCGCATCGACTTTCTAACGGTATTTGTTCCCTAAATCCACAAGTCGATCGTCTGACACTTACGTGTGATATGCAGATCACACCGCAAGGGGAAGTTGTGGAGCACGAGATTTACCAAAGTGTCATTAAAACAAATGAGCGAATGACATACGGTGATGTAAACAGAATCTTACTTGAAGATGACCAGGAATTACAATCCCGTTATGAAACACTTGTTCCAATGTTCCACCACATGGAAGATTTGGCTGCCATTCTTCGGAATAAACGAATGGACCGCGGCGCAATTGACTTTGATTTCCCAGAAGCGCGTGTAGCTGTGGATGAGGAAGGCAAAGCAATGGATGTTGTGCTTCGCGAGCGTTCTGTCGCGGAGAAGCTGATTGAAGAATTCATGCTCGCTGCCAACGAAACGGTCGCAGAGCATTTCCATTGGCTGGATGTGCCGTTTATCCACCGGGTGCACCAAGACCCAGACCCAGATAAATTGCAGCATTTCTTCGAATTCATTACAAGCCTTGGTTATACAGTAAGAGGATCTTCGGCAGATATTCATCCGCAAACATTGCAGAAGATTGTAGAACGTGTCAGAGGTACGCAAGAAGAAATGATTATTAACCGTCTGATGCTGCGCTCGATGCAGCAAGCGAAATATGACCCGCAAGGCTTGGGGCATTTTGGGTTGGCAACAAAATTCTATACGCACTTCACATCGCCAATCCGCCGTTATCCGGATTTGATTGTGCATCGTTTAATTCGCACATATGCTGTGAACGAACAGCTGGATAAAAAGACGCAAGATCATTGGAAAGATCGGATGCCGGAAATTGCTCGGCAGTCTTCTGAGCGAGAACGCGCGGCTGTAGACGCCGAGAGAGAAACGGATGATCTGAAGAAAGCGGAATATATGCAAGATAAGATTGGTGAAGAGTTCGACGGTGTTATCAGCTCTGTAACAGGCTTCGGTCTATTCGTTGAGCTGCCAAACACAATTGAAGGCCTTGTGCACGTTAGCTATCTGACAGATGACTTCTATCACTTTGATGACCGCCGTTATGCTATGGTCGGCGAGCGGACAGGCAACCAATTCCGTATTGGAGATGAAATAACCGTACGAGTAGTGAAGGTCAACATCGAAGAGCGCGTAATTGATTTCGAAGTCGTTGGCATGAAACCGCGTAAGCCGCGGGAAAATCGAGACCGCCCTACGATTATTAAAGCCGAAAAGAAAAATAAGCCGGGTGACCATCGTCCGCCGAAAAATAAAGGCAAACGAAAGCCGCCTGCAAAAGGTAAGAAGAGTAAAAAGCGCAATACAAGAAAACGACCATAACAAGAAAGCCCCGGCAAAAAATGCCGAGGCTTTTGTTATCAAATAGATATACCGTAAATCAGCCAAGGGTCATCATTAGCGACAAAGCAAGGTTTAAAAGCGTCAGGCATGCTGGAGGCAGTCTCCGGGGACACGTCTACTTGAGGGGTGAGCAGCTTGTCTGACTTGTTTATATAATCGAACACTGCAGCCCATAGACCATCCTGTTCAAATAAATCGGACCAGAAATACTGAATCTGAGCAAGTGCTCTGCCTTTGTAATCTTCTTGTAACGCCATCATCTTACTGGAATTTGGATCTTGGAATACAGCAAGCTGTTCCAGATAATCATCTTCTAAAACCGCGGAAGCGAAAGGGATTGGAAAGTACGCTTCATATGGGTAAAAAGCGCGTTGTGTTTCCAGGACAGCTTGCTCAATCGCATCGCGTTTAGCTTCGTTACCTGTGACTTGCTGCCACGGCTGTGCTCCTGCAGCAAGCGTCATGTCAGGAGACTCCATTAATAAACTGATAAACTGGTCAGCCTGCTGCAAGCCGAGCTTATCCAGTACACGCTGTGCGGGCATATTGGACTTTTGCGTAATCGCTCCAACCCAATGCATATTTGAATTCTGCTCACAATCAGCGATTATTTTCTGCAGCAGTGCAGTGGCATGTCCATTTGATTGGTACCGGATATCACTGCGTAATCTGCCGAGAATACCATTGCCGTTAGGCATCCGAACGACGCCCGCTACCGCAGCCAATCTTCCTTCTGTCTCCAAGCCGTATAACGTTTGCGCTGGATTTTCAATCAGCTGCGGGAAGAGGCGAATTACATAATCGTCTTCGATGCCTGTCTGCATATCGAGCACTTGCTGGTAGTCGTTCCTTGTTAATTGTCTAATTGCAGTCATTTATGTACACTCCTATCAATCGAATTGCACTATATGTATACCCGTTTTAGTATAGGAATCGTTAGGATTATCATACAGTTTCTGATAAAATAAAGCACGTAGTTAGGAGGAAGCAGTCTATGGCTAAAGGACATGGTAAAGTACTTGCACAGAATAAGAAAGCCAATTTCGATTATGCGATTGAAGAAACACTCGAAGCGGGCATCGTGTTACAAGGAACTGAAATTAAATCAATCCGGGCTGGCCGGGTGAACCTAAAAGATAGCTTCGCGCGAATTGACCGCGGAGAAGTGAAAATCATTAACATGCATATTTCGCCTTATGAACAAGGCAATCGATTCAATCATGATCCAACTCGTACTCGGAAATTGCTGCTGCATCGCAAGCAGATCGACAAATTGATTGGACAAACACAGCAGCAAGGCTATTCGCTCGTACCAATAAAAATGTACATTAAAGATGGTTTTGCGAAGATTTTGCTTGGTGTCGGAAGAGGAAAGAAGAAATACGACAAGCGGGAAGACTTGAAGAAGAAGCAAATGAAACGTGATGTTGACCGCGCCATGCGGGAACGTGATTAATAAGCTTGCAATTTCCTGCAAAGATGCTATAATGGAAGTTGTCTGGGATTCGAATAAATCCTAAGTGAACGGGTTACTTCCTGTAGCCCCCATTATCATGGGGACGTTACGGATTCGACAGGGGTAGGTCGAGCTCAGGCTGCGTGTCGAGGTTACGGCTCGTAAAACGTTACGCCTAAATATAACTGGCAAAACAAACAACAACTACTCTCTAGCAGCTGCGTAAGTAGTACTAGAGGATCCTTGCTGCTATTGCCCATGTGGCAGATTTGAGGGTCTCAACTTAAAGTGGGCTACGCCATTATCCTCGGCTTGCGGATAATCGGAAGAAGACAATCAAGCTAGCCTCGCTGAAAGCCTGTCGTTAGGCCGAAGCGTGTGCGAATTATAATATATCGACTACACACGTAGATGCCTGAGTGCCGATATCTCTGGACGTGGGTTCGACTCCCACCGTCTCCATCCTTACATATTGGATGGAAAGCAAGGCTTTGAAATGCTGATCATAGTGTTTCAAAGCTTTTTTATTTCTTTTTAAGTCGATTTACATGTTCTCCTAAAGCAGGACCTAGATAAAGATAAATCGTAAAACATGTCAAAAAATAGTGAGGTAGATAAAATGATCGCAAAAACAGAAGAAGACTTTAATGGTTTAAAGGAAATTGGTAAAATTGTTGGTTCGATTAGAAATGAATTGGTACAAAGAACCGTTCCGGGTGTAACGACGAAAGAACTTGATGATATAGCAGGAGAGCTTTTTGCTAAAGAAGGAGCAGTTTCAGCTCCAAAAAGTGAATATGATTTCCCGGGCTATACGTGTATTAGTGTGAATGATGAAGTGGCACATGGTATTCCTGGAAATCGCGTTATCGCTGAAGGAGATTTAGTGAATGTAGATGTTTCCGGCTCAAAAAATGGTTATTTTGCTGATACAGGAATCTCCTTTGTAGTAGGTGAAGGAGACGAAATGAAAACGAAAGTATGCGACGTTGCTAAAAAAGCATTCGAAGCAGGTCTTCAAAAAGCGAAACCAGGTTCTAAAAAAAGCGGAATCGGAAGAGCGGTATTCCAGACAGCAAGACAGCATGATTTAACTGTTATAAAAAACCTTACAGGTCACGGCATTGGTCGTACAATCCATGAAGCCCCTGATCATATTTATAATTTTAAAGAAACATTTGATGATGAGTTATTAAAGGATGGCATGGTTATCGCGTTCGAACCGTTTATTTCGACATTGGAAGAAGAAGTTTACCAAAAAGACGACGACTGGACGTATGCGACAGAAAAAAGCTATGTAGCGCAAATTGAACATACGCTTATCCTTACTAAAGATGGTCCGATTATTGTTACGCTGTAATAGAGATAAAAACAAAAAATCCAAACAATACTGCAATTAAAAGCAGCGTTGTTTGGATTTTTTGCATGTGAAACGAAAGTGAGAGTATCGCTTCGGAAATACACTCCGCTTTCCTGCGGGCGGCTGGGGAGCCTCCGTGTATTTCCTACGCTGATTTGTGTGATGGGAAACCTTTACTCGTGTAGTCAGAATACGTAGACTCCTCGAAAATAAGAAGCAATTTTCTTGTCGGTGTCTACTTCAAAAGCCATTCTTGTTCAACGATAATAATTAGAGGCAGCAGCTGTCAGAGAGCTGCATTAAAAAATATGGATCTAGTAATCGTTCGCTATTAGGATGAATTACTCTGTGTATTGTCCCAGTCTCTTGTTAATTCCTATTCTTGTTTCCAAGTTGTTTCCTCGCCTTTTGTTGGGCAAACAGGAAATACTTCATTTGCTTTTATTTCCACTCTTGCGCCTGACTGGCAAGTATAAACGCCTGTTTGCGGCACACCTTGTCCGGTTCGGTATTCTCGTGTTTCATTACTCACCTTGTACACCTCCTGTTTTATGTCACTTATCTTAACCTTTCCCTATGCCGCTTACTCTGAATCATTATGTGGATATGGCACTTCTCTAAAAGAGAAAAAGCCTTGTTTCACAAATGAATTTGTGAAACAAGGCTTTCTGTTTATAAAGTTGTTTTGTATTTCTTCAGCCACTTAACAATACGCTCACTCGTTCTGCCATCCCCATAAGGATTTGCAGCCGCAGCTGTGCGTTGATAGTATGAAGCATCCGTTAGTAAGGTATCTATCGCTTTCTTGATTGTTTGTTTTTCTGTACCTGCCAGGATTAGAGTTCCGGCTTTTACACCTTCTGTTCTTTCGGTGGAAGAACGTGTTACAACAACTGGCACGTCGAAAGCAGGTGCTTCTTCCTGAATGCCGCCTGAATCGGTAATGACAAGATAGGCGTGACTGTACAGGTGGGTGAAAGAGACATAATCTATTGGGTCAATTATGTGCAGGCGGTTGTGCGCATGAAGAAAGGAGTGTACTTGTTTTCTTACATTTGGGTTAGGGTGCACTGGGAAAATCACTTCTACATCGTCATAATAGTTGAGCATCTGATTTATCGCTTCATAAATATATTGCATGCTTTTCATGTTCTCTCGTCGATGCGTAGTCAGAAGAATTAGCTTTCGTTCGGCGTTTATCATATGTTCCAGGTTACTCATCGAGGAGGGGGCATAATTTTGTATGTAGAAAAGCGCGTCAATGACGGGATTGCCGACTACGTGTATGTTACTTGCGTCAATTTTTTCTTGAAGCAGGTTTTGTTTGTTTTGTTCTGTTGGAGCGAAATGAACAGCAGCGATTCGGGTTACAAGCTGCCGATACATTTCTTCCGGAAACGGTGTATAGTGATCATACGTACGTAACCCAGCTTCTATATGCATGACAGGTATCTGAATGTGAAAGGCTGCAAAGGCAGCAGCAAATGTAGTAGCTGTATCACCTACTACAGCCACCATATCTGGTTTCTCTGCCTTTAGTATGTCAGCGATAACAGGGATAGCGGCAGCAATTACTTGTTCAGCGGATTGGTTTGGTTTCATAAGAGACAGCTGATAATCTGGCTGGATGGAAAATATGTTTAAAACGTCATCCAGCAGATTGGTATGCTGTCCAGTATGGATGACAAGTGAAGAAAAATCACGTTCTTGTTTCAGTTTGCTAATAATAGGGGCAAGCTTAATACCTTCTGGACGGGTGCCTAATATAAAAGCAAGTTTCATATGTTGCTCCTCACTTACTGAAGATAAATTTTAGTGATAGAATCGCCTTCTGTCTTAAACGCAGGGATGCTTATATTATCCCATTGCTGAAGGAGGTACTGCACGACAGCTCGAATCTGATAATTTCGTAAGGTCTTATCCGCAGCATCATCGAATACTCTTTCATGATAGAGTGTGGAATTGAGCCAATGAATTTTAAATGAATCGGCCATTCGACAGAACATCATATAATCTGCAGCCTCCAGTAAGTTTTCCCCATTTATTTCTTCTTGCCATCCGCCTAGTTTATCTAAGGCCGACTTGCGGTACATCCGCGGACTGGGGCATTGTACATCGCTAAGTACGTGAATTTTATCGGTATATTCTGGTCCGCTTACTATCTTCCCTTCCTGCAATCCGGAAGACGGGTTATCATACCAAATCTTTTTGTTGGCATATAATAAGCCATAGGATTTATCCAGCTTGCTAAATTCAGCCAACATGATTTCGACGGCCTTCTCATCCAGCCAGTCATCTCCGTCTAATTCGAGTACATATTTACCAAGTGCATATCGTAAACCAACATTTAGAGCTTCCGCTTTTGTACCGTCCTTAATATGAAGCGGTATGATACGCGGGTCATTCACACTTGTTATCTTCTGCAGGGTATTATCTGTGGAACCAATATCAACGGCGACAATATGAATCTTAGTGTGCGTCTGATTTAATACACTGTTTAAGCATGTGTTAATGTAAGCGCCTTGATTGCGTGCTGTGATTAGAATGGTCACATCAGGAATATCTTTCCGTTTTTTGCGATGATCTAAGCTTGCGTTCATACTTTGCAAATATAATCCTTGAGGGCCGGTGATGGTTGTAAGTGATAAAGCGCCATTAACTCTATATTCCATCAGCGGATCGCGTATCAAACCGATCTCACCTTGCTCAAGCAGCCGGATCCAAAACTCGTAATCAGATACGACGCCATAGTCTGGATCATATCCGCCCGCTTTTTTGTAAGCAGATTGCCGAAATAGAAAAGAAGCGCCAATAAAACAGATAGACATTATTTCTTCTTTATCTCGATTCATCAGCGTTTCCATCGTTCGCAACCATTGTTCTGCATCTGCAAAGCGCTGACCTTCTTCATTGATTAGCCAGTAGTAAGAATAGAGCAGTACAGTATCTTCAGGTGCACGTTTCATATGGTTATAGAGTGTAAGCAGAAATAGTGGGTTTTGCCGATTATCGATTGATATCCATGTAAGATACGGGCAATCGGTTAGATAAGAAAATCCTTCATTTAAAGAATAAGAGATACCCATATTTTTCTTCCGGTATATGATTCTGTAAGGTATCGTCAAGCTTCTGGAAGCTTTGTAAACAGCTTCAACAGTATCTTGATTGGCACCATCAATAACAATGATTAATTTAAAATCGCGGTAGACTTGTTTTTCCATTGCTTCTATACATTCATAAACGTACGCTGCTTGCTGATTATATACAGGTAAGACAACTCCAATAGACATCTTTCTGCCTCCTCACATATGAAAATATGAAGAAAAACAGCAATTCATACTTTATCAGCTCATAAGTTCCTTTTGTTAATCAAAAATATTTTTAATATGCTGCCGCTAACAGGCTAAAATGAGCTGTCTGGCTTTCTAATCGAGAGACATCAAGATACAATTGTGGTAATCGTTTATTTTCGCAGAGAGACGGAGAACCTCTGGATGAGCGAACAAAGAATGGAGTGCAGACAAATGAATCAAACAGTTATAACATTAACGACTGGAGAAAAAATTTATACAATTGCATCAGAAGAGCAGATACTGCAGCAAATCACCAACAACCAAGGCTTGATGAATAAAGCTTTTGTGGTGATAGGAGATGTACATATTGCAACAGCGCATATAGTGAAAATAGAAGGTCCAAAACAGAAACAGGAAGAATTTGTTCATCCTCCGGAAAAGACTGAACAAGCTGAAGAAATAAACAAAACGGAACATACAGGGAAAAAAGAGGATAATCAAAATCAAATAGAACTGCTGGAGCAAGAGCTGCGAGAAGCAATGCAAACACGCGATATTTTTGCATTGGATACGCTATTGCACGATGACCTTGTATTTGTTAATCATGAAGGAACCTATATAACGAAAGAGATGGATTTAGAAGCGCATCGCACACTTGCTGTACGTTTTACCAAAGTCTCTTGTTCTGATCTGCAGATTAAACCAACAAAGGATGGTGCGGTAACCATTTCCAAGGTTCGTTTAGAGGGGCAAGAAGGAGAAGCGAAAATCGAAGGAGATTTCATTTATACTCGCGTGTGGCAGCTGATAGGGGAGGAGTATCAAGTTATCGCTGGTCATTGTACAAAGCTATAAATGATAGCCATTGCTGCAAGCATTGCATAAACTATAGGTGTCTGGCCTAACGGGTAAATAAGAGCATTGTCACGTATGTGAAATGTGGTATACAATAAAAGTTAGGGCACGCTGATATAGAAGCGGCTTAATACAGTTATGAGGGATTAAACGATGAATGTAATGACATTGGAAAGAGACATAAAGCAACTTGTAGAAGCGAAAGATGTTTTGGTTGGTGCACCGCTTGCTGATTACACATACACCAAGGTGGGCGGTAAGGCGGATGTACTAGTATTTCCTAAAAGCTACACCGAGATAGAAAAAGTGGTTGCTTATACAAAAGAAAACAGCATACCATTAACGATTCTAGGAAACGCCTCAAATGTTATTATTCAAGATGGCGGATTACGCGGAGTGGTCTTAATCTTAACGGGACTGGATGAAGTGAAAGTGGAAGGAAACCGGATAACAGCACAGTCTGGTGCAGCTATTATTGATGTTAGCAGAACTGCTCACGACGTGAGTTTGACTGGTTTAGAATTTGCTTGTGGTATTCCAGGTTCCGTAGGCGGTGCATTGTACATGAATGCAGGTGCTTACGGCGGGGAAGTGAAAGATGTGCTAGAGCAAGTGGTCGTTATTACGGATGCAGGAGAGCGAAAAGTGATGACGCGCGACGAATTGGAGCTCAGCTACCGTACGAGTATTTTGCAGAAAAATAACTTTATCGCGGTTGAAGCAACCTTCGTATTAACAGAAGGGGAGCAAACGGCGATTAAGGCTAAGATGGATGAGCTAACGTATTTGCGTGAATCCAAGCAGCCTCTTGAATATCCTTCTTGCGGCAGTGTCTTCCAGCGTCCTCCTGGTCATTTTGCCGGAAAATTGATTATGGATGCTGATCTGCAATTGACACGTATTGGCGGAGTAGAAGTCTCAGGAAAGCATGCTGGCTTTATGGTGAATGTAGACAATGGAACAGCTACAGATTATATTAATTTAATTGGCCATGTACAAAAGACAGTAAAAGAAAAGTTCGATGTTAGTTTGGAGCGTGAAGTGCGGATTATTGGGGATGCACCAGGTCAAGAATAATAAAAAAGAGAAGCTCATGGATTTCATTCCATCTGTGAGCTTCTCTTTTTTATTATCCTGCAAAAATCAAATATCCTATTGTCCCAATGTAGCAGAGTACTACAACCAAGCTGGGCAAGGAATAGGTAAGCGTTGATTGAGAATGTTTACGCATAAGAATTAACATGGCGATGGCAGTCAGTACAAAGCCAATGATTGCAATAAGCATGACATTGTTGCTTGTATCCTGCCAAATGCTTCCTTCTGTATACACAATATCTGCTAATGCAATGACCGCAATATTGAATAAGTTGCTGCCAAAGATTGTTCCGACAGCGAGATTGCTGTTTCCCAGCTTTAATGCTGTATAGACACTGACGGCATCTGGAAGAGAAGTTGCAGCTGCAATTAAGATGCTGCCGACGATAGTAGCGCTTATTCCAGTGGAAGCAGCTAGCGCATCACCAGAGATAGTTAAGACACTGCCGACAATAAGAATCATAACAGCAAATAAAAAGAATCGAAACTTTGCTTGAGAAAGTGATTCTTCTTTTTCATGTGCTTCGTTAGGTTCCGTGTCGATATTTTTCTTTGATGTAATATACATACCAACAACGTAAATGATAACAATGATAAAGCTAGGTATGCTGACGTTGAATAAGGTATAACTGTGGGTAACAGCTAAAGCTGTAATGGCAGCGACACAAAGCGTTAAGGCAATTGTACCTGTATAAAGATGCTGTTTGCTTACTTGTAAAAATAATTGTTTGCTGCGGAAATGCAAATCGAAGAGAAACAAAACAAATAAGTTAAATAATAAACTGCCAAGTCCGTTGCCGACAGCTATATCCGGGTTATCAATAAGACCTGCACTTAATGTTGCAGTTAATTCTGGTAAGGAAGTACCTACAGCGAGCAGAACAGTACCAGTCAAAAAACCATTCATTTTGGATTTTCGGCTGATTGTATCGGCGTGATGAGATAGATGGATTGCAGCATATACAGATAGCGCTGCAGCTGTAATGAATATGACAGCTAGCAATAGAGGTGAAATAGGTCATCTTCCTTTCTGATGAAAAAACCATTCCACTTCTATTACCCTCAAAGGCCGAGCGAATAACAAAAAAATTGGTTTCTTCATAAAAAAGGCCAGGACAATATGTCCTGACCTTCCTTGATTTAGGCAGTTACAGTCGGAATGCTGATACCAAGACCATCAGCAACACGCTGTCCCCATTCTTTATCCGCTTTGTAGATATGACCTACAGCGCGTTCAAGGATTTCTTTTCTTGTTACAGGTTTCATTGCATCAACGAAGTTCTGTACAAGACGTGTTTTTTCATCGTCTGTCATGAGACGGTACAAGTCTCCTGGCTGCGTGTAATGATCGTTTTCATCATAACCAACACTATCTGCTTCGCCGGAAACTTCAAATGGTGCAATTTTGCTTGCTGGATCTTCTTTCGGACCGTTCAAGCTGTTCGGCTCGTAATAAACGCTGCTGCCGCCATTGTTGTCAAAACGCATTTGACCATCGCGCTGGTAGTTGTTTACTTCATTACGCGCACGGTTGATTGGAAGTGCTTGGTGGTTAGCACCTACACGATAACGATGAGCGTCATGATAAGCGAACAAACGACCTTGCAGCATTTTATCTGGAGATACATCAATACCAGGCACAAGTGTTCCAGGAGAGAATGTAGCTTGTTCTACTTCTGCAAAGTAGTTCTCTGGGTTGCGGTTTAATACCATACGGCCAACTTCGATTAGCGGGTAATCTTTTTGCGACCATACTTTTGTTACGTCGAATGGATCGAAGCGATATGTATTCGCATCTTCCATTGGCATGATTTGAACATAAAGCTTCCATTCAGGGAAATCGCCGTTTTCAATTGCATTGAATAGATCTTCTGTATGGTAATCTGGATGCTCACCTGCAATTTTTGCTGCAACAGCAGGATCCATGTTTTTCACACCTTGCTGCGTCTTGAAGTGATATTTCACCCAAACGCCTTCGCCTTGTTCGTTTACCCATTTGAATGTGTGGGAACCGAAACCGTGCATGTTGCGCAGTGTTGCAGGAATACCACGGTCAGACATCAGGATTGACACTTGGTGCAAGCTTTCAGGAGAAAGTGACCAGAAATCCCATACAGCATCTGGATTTTTCAAGTGTGTTTGCGGGTGTCTTTTTTGTGTATGAATAAAGTCAGGGAACTTGATTGCATCGCGGATAAAGAATACCGGTGTATTGTTACCAACTAGATCATAGTTTCCTTCTTCTGTGTAGAACTTAACAGCAAAACCGCGCGGGTCACGAACTGTATCAGCAGAGCCTAGTTCACCAGCTACTGTAGAGAAGCGGATAAACATATCTGTTTTCTTTCCTACTTCAGAAAGAAAAGCTGCTTTTGTATATTTAGAAACATCATTCGTAACTTCGAAGTAACCATGTGCGCCAGCGCCTTTTGCGTGTACAACACGTTCCGGAACACGTTCCCGGTTAAAGTGCGCTAGTTTTTCGAGCAGGTGTACGTCTTGGATCAGTGTCGGTCCACGAGATCCAGCGGTTAATGAATTCTGGTTATCTCCAACTGGAGCTCCCCAGCTAGTAGTTAATCTTTTATCTGCCAAGAAAATCACCTCAGAAATTAAGTAGTTTGTGAATCTATTTTTATAATAACATCTTTTTATTAGAAATCAATACTTAATTATAATAATTATAAACTTGGTAGTATTATAGATAAAAAAAGACAAGACAGCTTTTCGCCATCTTGCCTTCGCGTTTGTATGATATCGTTTACATTATAGTTTATAAAGAAGCCGCCCAAGTAAGCAGAGCGCACCCTAGTATACTGCCGCTAATCATCAGGTTTGTTTTCCACATTGGTACCCCTCCTTTGATAAATTTATTTTAACAAAATTTGAAAAGGCTTTCAATAATAAAATAACAAAATTAATTAAAAAAGGCAGGAGTGGGTCACCAGCCGCCCGTATCTACGATGTTAGCAGACTATAGCACTTGTTTTAATGTAAAAAGGCCGCCCCGTTCTGTGGATCAGTACACAGAACAGGTCGGCCTTTTCAATAGCATTTACCGCTGTTTTTACAAATTATTATTATAAGCAGTTGTCAGATTCGCAACAATTTCTTCTACATCATACCCTTCAATTTGTTCACGAGGAACGAAATGGACTAGTTTGCCATCCTGCATCAAGGCAACGGACGGAGAAGAAGGAGGTTGATCGGTAAAGTACTCACGCATTTTCTCAGTTGCTTCTTTATCTTGTCCAGCAAAAACCGTGACCAAATGGTCTGGTCTTTTCTCATTTTGCAATGATTGACGAACAGCTGGGCGCGCAAGACCTGCTGCACATCCGCAAACAGAGTTGACGACTACGAGCGTGCTGCCTTTTGCTTGTGCTGTGTATTCCTCGACTTGTTCTGCTGTAGTCAGCTCCTGAAAGCCTGCTTGGTTAAGTTCATCCCGCATAGGCTGTACTATTCCGCGCATGTATTCTTCATATGCATTCATTATCTTATTCCTCCTTTTGTTTCGCGGCCTTGGTCATCTGTTTCCAGACAGAACCTTTTGCTTCCTCGCCGCCGGCAATTCGTTCGATTGCCATGTTAAGCTGGAGTTTCACTTCAAACTCCGTTTCTTGCCGAGCTGCTTTTTCAAGCACTGGCAGACTGTCTGTGTCGCCTAGTTCATATAAGAACATGGCTCCGCGCCAGCGAACAATCCGGTTTGCATCAGCAAGTGTTGTTTCCATAGCCGGAGTGGCTTCTTTAAAGCCCAAATCAGACAAACAATCACCTGCTGTTCGTCTAACTGTGACAACTTTATCGCGAAGAGCGCGGTAAAGCAATGGAAGCACAGCTTTATCCTCAATCATGCCAAGATATGCAGTGGCAAGTCTGCGGATAGAGGCTTTCGGATCTTGCAACGCTCTATCCAAAAATGCCAGATGCTTCAAATCTGGTATAAGAGCATCCAGAGCCCGGTAGCGTACACGCCAATCATCTTCTTCCCATATTGCCATTGTCGGGTGAGGCCGTGAGGGAGGAGGAGCTTGTGGATTACGAGCACGTGTCACAAGCTCCTGCAGTCTTTCCGAACTATAGCTTGCCTGCAATTCCTCATAGATATCCTGTCCAACTTGTTCTGGCTCGCCGTAACGAGGATATTGCTCTTCCCATTTGCGAGCAAAAACAATATTATCATCTCCAGCAGCTTTCATCGCAGCTTCGGTGAAATGCGCGGGAAGGCCGATTCGCTTCTCTTGTCCATCAAAAAGCAGCTTGATTTGCATGGGTACCCCGTAAATTGTCTGAATAAGCACATCAACTTGTCCATCGTGTAAATCGTGTTCAGTTGTTGTTGCTTTGGGTCCCTGATTTGTTTCTCCGAATACTTCCCGAACAGAAGGAAGTATCGTTTCCCATGCTGTTTTTGGGTCTCTCTCCAAAGCCAGAAAGTCTGCTACGCGGTAAATGCCTGTCACGCCATCAATTTCAAACAGAGCTTTTATATATGCAGGGTAATCAGACGTAATGGCAGTGTGTTTGTAGTCCATGCTTTTGCCCATTGGCAGCATCTCGTCTATAACGATCTTCATCGAGTAAGGACTCGGGGTAGGCTCGATGGTCACGATTTTCATTTTAATTCCCCCTTAAGTAAGTAATCAATTTCTTCTTATTGACTATATCACAGACACTGCAGCAGGTGCGACAATACAGCACTAGGACTAGAGACGGTACAAATGAAGGCTCTGCTTCTATTAAACTGAAGACAGCAGCCTAATAGAATGTTAATTATCCGTAAAAAATTCCACTTTTCTGTACATAGAATGCTATAATGATTTTGAAAATAATTTACGTTTGGAGTTGTGAAATGGATAATTGGATAACGCAGTTTATGGAGCAATTCGGTTACTTTGCAATCGTATTGCTGATGGCAGGCGAAAACGTTTTTCCGCCGATTCCATCTGAGATCATCCTGCTGTTCGGCGGCTTCCTGACAACTACTTCAGCTAGTGTGACAGTAGTTGGTGTCATTATTGCGGCGACAATCGGTGCAGTAATTGGAGCTGTTATCCTATACGGTATCGGACTTCTCTTGGATGTGGAACGTCTGGAGAAAATCGTAGATCGCTGGGGACATATTTTGCGCATTAAAAAAGAAGACATACATAAAGCGGATGCTTGGTTCGATAAATATGGGGTATGGACAATTTTTCTTTGCCGTTTCGTTCCAGTAATACGGAGTTTAATCTCCATTCCGGCCGGCATGTCCAATATGAATTTTGGCCTGTTTTTAATATTTACGACATTAGGTACGCTCATTTGGAATACGGTATTAGTATTACTCGGTATGTGGCTTGGAGAGTCTTGGGCAACAGTGGAAACTTATTTGGGCTATTACCAAGATGTTGTCATCGTTGTGCTGGCAATAGTGTTCGTCCTGTTTGTCATTTGGTTTATCAGACGTAACAAGAAGAAAAAAAGTAGTTAGAGGAGAAGTAGCATGAGTTTTATTGAGTTTATGTCAGCTCTTATAATGGGGCTGGTTGAAGGATTGACGGAGTTTGCTCCAGTTTCATCCACAGGTCATTTAATCATCGTGGATGATATGTGGCTGAAGATTCATGAATTGTTTAATGATGAGGTTGCCAATACCTTCATTATTGTCATTCAGCTTGGCTCTATATTGGCATCTGTTATCGTCTTTTGGGACAAGTTCATGCAGATATTAGGGATACGTAAACTGCAAGGAAAAGAAGAAAAGCTGCCAGGCCAAGAGAACAGATTCAATTTGGGCATGGTCATTGTAGGGTTGCTTCCAGCTGGTGTTCTTGGTCTTTTGTTTGATGACTTGATTGACAAGTATTTGTTCTCTGTATGGTACGTGATTCTTGCATTGGTTGTGGGTGCTTTCTTAATGATCTATGCAGATCGTGTTTCAGCGAAGAAGGCAGAAACAATTGATTCCTTGGATGGTTTAACGTACAAGAAAGCATTCTTAATCGGGTTATTCCAATGTATCGCTTTGTGGCCTGGTTTCTCCCGTTCAGGTGCAACAATTTCGGGCGGTGTTATTCTCGGATTAAACCACCGCGTGGCTTCAGACTTTACATTTATTATGGCTGTACCAATTATGGCTGGTGCCAGTCTTGTGTCCTTGCGTAATCACTTGCACGCTTTTACACCTGATGTAATTCCATTCTTTGTGGTCGGATTCATCAGTGCATTTGTGTTCGCGTTGATTGCCATCCGAACTTTCTTAAAAATTATCTCGAAATACAAACTTGTTCCGTTTGCTTTTTACCGTATTGGTTTAGCAATCGTGATCTTAATTCTTTTGATCATTAGTTGATCCCTATAATTAGGGGTCTTTTTTTTGGCTAGAAGTGGCTTTCATATTATGAGACGTAAAGCGAAAACTAATGCAGAAAGGAGGAGGAGTAATCATGAAAAAGCAAACACATCGCGTAGATGGCGGTTTATGGATTGATGATACGTATCAGCCAGGCATGGAAGAAGGGCTTACAGCAAACCGTGACGAACAGAATCCGAAGAAGCATGTACAAGCTGATTATGAAGGCAATACGGGAGATAAAAATACGTTAGGGCATTATCGATGACCAGGCGAAACCGAATTCTCGTACCAGGAGCCCGCAAAGGATTAGATGAATTGAAGCACAAAATCATTCGCGAGGCAAACGAGCCTTACCGAGCGGAGCAGGCGGAGGATTTAGGTAGCAAAACGAGCAGGGAGAATGGTAAAGCAGGTGGTAGTATTGGCGGCAGCATGGTCCGTGAAATGGTTCGAATGGCCGAAGAAAATCTAAAGCATCGATAAGGAGGAAAAACGCATGAACGAAAACGACAGATCGTTAGAAAATTATTATATGCGGTATACCGACTTAGATGGGGATGGAAAAGATATTTCCTTTTCGCAGGAAGAAGCAGACGTCGATGATTTAGAAGCGCAAGCTCGGTCTGATGCAGCTGACGCACGAGTTGCAAAAAGGCACAAATAACCGGTTATAAGAGCGCTCACATCAGCCATACTAACAAAGCACGACATTCTCAAGGGGGTATTTACTTTGGAAAATAACATGCAGACAGCACAAACAAACCAGCCGACTACGTTGCATGGCAGACAGAATCATGGAGGTCATGAAATTTATGATACACATGAGATCCTGACTGGGATGATTGGTCTTATTGACCAATACACGATTTATGATCAATTCATCCAGGATCCTGAGTTAAAGACCATTGCGACAAACCAGAGTAACTTCTTAAAACAAACGTATAACACGATGGTTGAATCCTTTAAAACAGGACAAGACCCGACCGTGCCGACAACTTCATATAAAATGCAGCAAAGCAATGATGTTGTATACGGATTGACACCTTCTCAACCGAAAAAGCCAATCACATCGGCTAATGAAGTAACCGAACAGTGTGTGTCGACATATTTGCTTTGTCAGGCAAAAAGTCTTGCAGCCATGAGTGCGCAAAGTGCTTGTGAAATCACCAACCCAGTATTAAGAAGGGTTGTCGCTGATTCTGTGCCAAACTTAATTGAAATGAGCTATGAGATATTCTTGTATCAAAACAAACATCATTATTACCAGGTAGCACAATTGCAGCCGAGTGATATGGCAGCCTTGCTGCAAAGTTATGATACCGTACCAATGAATCAAACGCATTAAATACAAAGAAGGTCCGCCATTTGGCGGACCTTTTGCTTAATGTTCTCTTCGCTGTTGATAATTTGCTTCTTCTTTCAGCTCACTTCGCAAGCTATCTACAGCTGCAGCACGGCGGTCATTTTTTTCCTTTAAGAAGGAAACTTCTTCATCTGTCAAATGCTCGCTATTTGCTTTGACAAAATCCTCCGTTTGATGCACATTCTGCAGTGTATGCTGGATAGTATCTTCAATACGTTCGGCATTGTCGGCACGGTTGTCTGGTTTTGGCATAGAGATATACCTCCTTTTCAAGCAGATAACAATTAGTATCCGCTATCTAAAAAAAGTTATGTATCTCTTAGTTCCTTATGATGAAATGGACATTTACCGAGATCAGGTTCGGCATTGTCTCCAATGAAGTACTGCTTCCATTCCCGATGATCACGATCGCCGAAATGTCCGATATCAGGATGCTTTGGTAGCTGATCCCAGTGTTCAACACGCTCCCGTACCGAGCCTCTGGATTTTACACCTGCTGGCTTATCTCCTTCAAGTCCGTCAAAGATACTGCGCGGCTGCAAACCAATAACAAGAGAAGGGCCCAAGTCACGTGTGATGCGCTGTTTGTATGCCGGCGTATTACCGAACAGAAAGTAAGCTTCTCCGCCGATGTGATAGTCAAACAAAAAGTGATCAGGATCACGCGGACGCTCAAGCGGCCAAGGAACATCATCGACTTCATGCAGCTCCTGCAGAAACCGCCAGAAATAATCCTGGTAGTAAGCTAAGTCTTCTTCTTCCTTTTCAGGTTCAAAAAATAAAAATAATCCCCGCCGCACCTTTTTTTCCTGTGTGTGCATTAACTGCGTAAATGCATTGATCACGTTCAGTGCGCCTTTCCAGTCATTATGAGGAATAAATCCATAGCGCAAATCACCTTTTTTTTGAGCGGCAATACCAAAATAGCAAGGAAAATCTTTTTTACTAACTGTTTCAGCGAATGGCTGATAGGCCTTTAGTGCCCAGTCAGGAAGCTCTTTGTTGTCAGCATGAATATCGTTTTTCTCAAACAGGGGTAACATGTGAACGCTCCTTTGTTATGTTAAAGAATTTCGATAGGAATATTGAAAAATTGAAACGATTTCCAATAACCTATTGACGATGCTATTCTCATTCACTATACTAAAATGAGAATCTAATTGATAATGAATATCAGTATCAATGATGCTGCTGAAGAGGTTGTCGCGTATGAAGTTAATGTATTTAGTAATTGTTACTGTTCTATTAGCTGGTTGTTCCCTTTTTGTAGGTGTAGAAAACGTCACATTTTCTGCACTTTGGAACATGGAACCAGAAGCCTGGAACATCGTTATAATCAGCCGGCTTCCCCGAATGCTAAGTATTATCATGGCGGGGGTAAGCTTGGGGATTTGTGGTTTGATTATGCAGCAGCTGACACAAAACAAATTTGTATCTCCTACAACAGCTGGAACGATGGATTGGGCAAGATTAGGCATTCTTGTATCCTTGCTTTTCTTTACAGATGCAAGTCCAATTTTGAAGATGTGCATCGCTGCTGCTTTTGCACTGTTCGGCACATTGCTGTTTATGGGAATTCTGCAAAGGCTGAAGCAAAAGGATACCATTTTTATTCCCTTGGTCGGTATTATGCTCGGGAACGTAGTCAGTTCTATTGCCACGTTTTTTGCTCTTAAGTTTGACTTGGTACAGAACATGTCATCTTGGCTGCAAGGAGACTTTTCCTTGATTATGGAAGGGCGCTATGAATTGCTATACATAAGTGTTCCGCTTCTCGTTCTTGCATTCTTATTCGCTAACATGTTCACTGTCGCGGGTATGGGTGAAGACTTTGCTACCAATTTAGGGCTGCCTTACAAGTATGTGGTAAATATAGGATTGATTATTGTGGCAATTATTACATCAGTAGTCATCCTGACTGTGGGTACCATTCCGTTTCTCGGATTGATTGTACCGAATATCGTCAGCATGTACCGCGGTGATCATTTGAAAAAGAGCATTTGGCATACTGGGGTTCTCGGGGCGTTATTCTTACTCGTATGTGATATTGCAGGGCGGATCATTATCTACCCATACGAAATTTCAGTTGGATTAATGGTAGGGGTCATCGGAACGGGTATCTTCCTTTATATGCTATTAAGGAGGAACGCCTATGCTTAAGCGAAAGATTATTATTTTAACCCTTGTCGCTTTGTCATTGGCTGGCCTGTACTTATTCATCCATATGAATTTCCAAGCAATGGAGTATCTGCTGCGAACACGACTCGAGAAGATTTTGGCTATGGTTTTATGCGCAGTGTCTATCGGCGTATCAACAGTTGTTTTCCAGACGTTAACGCATAATCGGATTTTAACACCGAGTATTATGGGTCTTGATAGTGTTTATATGTTTATCCAGACAATTGTTGTATTCCTGTTTGGTTCAGGAACATTTGTCATTATGCAGAGTGATGCGTATTTCTTCCTTACTATATTGCTTATGGTCGGGTTTGCTTTTGGGCTTTACCAGCTATTGTTCCGCAGAGGGCATAATAACTTATTCTTGCTCTTGCTGGTCGGACTTGTGCTAGGTACATTTTTCAGTAGTTTGTCCTCATTCATGCAGATGATTATCGACCCAAATGAGTTTCTATTAATACAAGATAAGATGTTTGCTAGCTTCACGAATGTGAATACTGATTTACTGCTTCTATCAACTGTTATCATAGCAGTGTTATGTGTATACATATTCCGTTATCGTCATTATTTTGATGTCATGTCAATCGGCAGAGATCATGCAGTGAACTTAGGCGTACCGTATGAAAAAATTGTTAAACGAATGTTTCTTGTTATTGCAGTGCTGGTAGCTGTTTCGACAGCTTTAGTGGGACCCATTACGTTTCTGGGTCTGCTGACGGCCAACTTAGCGAGAGAGTTTCTGCAGACATTCCGGCACACGTATCTGCTGGCAGCTGCAAGTTTACTCAGTATTATTGCTTTACTCGGCGGACAGCTGATTGTGGAAAGGGTCTTTTCCTTCTCGACACCGATTAGCGTTATTATCAATTTTGTCGGCGGCGTCTACTTCATTTATCTACTAATAAAGGAGAGTAAAAAGATATGATCGTAGCAGAAAAACTTTCCAAGTATTTTGGTTCCAAAAAAGTAATACAAGATGTATCTGTAGAGGTGCAGCGTGGAGCAATCACTTCTTTTATCGGACCGAATGGAGCAGGAAAAAGTACGTTGCTTTCTATGGTCAGTCGTCTGTTGAAGCAAGATGATGGTATTGTCTACTTGGATGGAAAGAACGTACATAAACAAAAGAGCAAGGACCTGGCAAAGACGATTGCGATTCTGCGACAGTCTAATGTCGTGCAAATGAAACTGACAGTGCGAGAATTAGTCAGCTTCGGCCGATTTCCTTACTCAAGCGGGAAGCTGACAGAGGAAGATGAACAGAAGATTAGCGAAGCAATTGCTTATGTGAATCTTGAAGAGTTGGAAGACAAGTATTTGAATGAACTGAGTGGCGGTCAGAGACAGCGTGCATTCATCGCAATGGTTCTGGCACAGGATACAGATTATATTTTGCTGGATGAACCACTTAATAATTTGGATATGAAGCATGCAGTCCAAATGATGAAACTGCTAAGGAAATTAGTCGAAGATTTCGGTAAGACAATACTGCTTGTCATTCACGACATTAATTTCGCTTCTGTTTACTCAGATCGAATCGTGGCGATGAAAGATGGCAGCATTATAGCGGAGGGACCAACCGACGATATTATTCAGTCAGATGTATTGAAGTCAATCTATGATTTGGATATAGACGTGCACAATATAAGCTGTAATCGAATCTGTGTGTATTTCTAAGCAATTGACAGGTTAAAGGGGTGATGCCGTTATGAAGCTAGCAGTCTTACTTAACCAAAAATACATCCACTACATACAAAAAGGAGAAGATCTATTATGAAGAAACTAACATTGCTAATGACTGGTTTATTGTTTGTCTTGCTGCTTGCAGCATGCGGAAGCAACTCGGATACTGCAAGCGGTGCAGATAAAAAAGAAGAGAAGCTGACAATTGAGCATGAACTCGGTACAACAGAAGTTGCCAAAAATCCAGACAAGATTGTAACGTTCGATATGGGCGCATTGGATACATTAGATAAACTAGGCGTCGATGTAACGGGTGTTGCACAGCAAAATCTGCCGGACTATCTATCTAAATACAGCGGCAGCGACTATGAAAATGCCGGTGGGTTAAAAGAACCAGACCTGGAAAAAATAGCAGAAATTAGCCCGGATGTTATCTTCATCTCCGGTCGTCAAAGTGATTTCTACGAGCAGCTTAGTGAGCTGGCACCGACAATATATATCGGAATTGATACAACAGATTACATGAACTCCTTTAAGAAGAATACAGAAACAATTGCACAAATTGTAGGGAAAGAAGAAGAAGCCAAAACTGCATTAACTGAAGTAGATGATGCAATTGCGGACTTAAAGGCGAAAGCGGAAAACATGGATGGAAAAGCGTTAATTACGCTTGTTAATGACGGTAGTGTCAGTGCATACGGCAAGGAATCTCGTTTCGGTGTAATCCACGATGTTTACGGTGTGCCTACTGTGGACGAAACAATTGAATCTTCTACACATGGTCAGTCTGTAGGTTTTGAGTATATTTCTGAGAAGAATCCAGATTATCTATTTGTTGTAGACCGCGGAGCAGTTGTAGGTAAAGGTGCATCATCTGCTGAAAAAGTATTGGATAATGAATTAGTTAATGATACAACAGCAGCGAAAGAAAACCAAATTACGTACTTAGATCCAGGTTACTGGTATCTATCAGGCGGCGGTTTGGAATCTGAGATGGAAAAAGTAAAAGAAATCTCCGACGCTTTGAAATAAGACAAGCAAGAGGAGTCTGGGACATAACTGTTTAAGCTATATAAAAATCCAAACAATACTGCAATTAAAAGCAGTATTGTTTGGATTTTTGCGTTGTAAAGGAATATGAGAGCATCGCTTCGGAAATACACTCCGCTTTCCTGCGGGCGGCTGGGGAGCCTTCCTCCCGCGAGAGTTTCCGTGTATTTCCTACGCTGATTCTTGTTATGAGGACCGATACTAGTATAGAAAGAATACGTAGACTCCTCGAAAATAAAAAGCGATTTTCTTGTCGGCGTCTACTTCAAAAGCCATTCTTGTCCGACGATAACAGCTAGATTTAGAAAGCAGCAGCTATCAGAGGGCTGCATGAAAAAGTATGGATCTAGTCATTGTTCGCTTTTAGGATGAATTAATCCTGTTTTGTCCCAGCCTCTTTTTTTCAATAGGCATTTTCTTGATAGAAATAATTTGGTTTAACGACTTTATTGGAATATGGCTTGTGGAAAATGTGAGTGGCGGCTGGCGACATTGGCGGGATAAGCCAACTCCACATTCCTGTTACATCACGACCGGCTTTTTGTTCTTGTTTTTCAAAGTGTGCAAATTGCTTTGCGGCGGTATGATGATCGACAATCGTAACACCGGCATCTTGAAAGGATTGCAAAACAGCACTATTTAATTCTACTAAAGCGCGGTCTTTCCATAGAGAAGAAGCACGTGTTTGGTCAAGATGGAGAAGTTCTGCTACTTGTGGAAGCATGTTATACCTATCTTCATCTGCTAAGTTTCGAGCTCCAATCTCTGTGCCCATATACCAGCCGTTAAAAGGCGCCGCGCTATATGTGATGCCTCCAATTTCCAATTTCATATCGGACACAATCGGAACTGCATACCAGCGCATTTCCAGTTCTTTAAAAGCAGGATAGTTTTCATGTTCAATGTTTACTTCTTTTATAATGGAAGCTGGTATTTCCTTTAACACAGGCTTTTGATTACCTGTTTGCACAACGATTGGCAGTATGTCAAAGGCAGTTCCTTTCCCTTCCCAGCCAAGCTCTTTACATATGGAAGTAAATTGAATGGAAGCTGGATCTCCGACAACTCCATTTTCTGTTTCATACCCGGCATAGCGGAGTAATTGATGATTCCATATACGAATGTTTGCATGGGGAGAGAATATCGTAATCATTGGTCGTACTTTTCCGTTGTTTGTTGCTTGTTCAATGTGCTGGAACAGCTGTTCTATAATTTGGTTTGTATCTGTTAGGTGTCGCGCATCTTGAACATGAAGGCTATTCCAGAAAAGACGACCGATACAACGGTTTGAATTTCGCCAAGCCATTCTCGCTCCATGTTCTATTTCTTCTATAGTATGGGTATAGGCAGAAGTTGCTTGTATCTCCTGTTTGATTTCTGACAAACGCCTTTCTATTGCCTGACTAGATTTACCGAGTTCATGGTAGCACGCTTGGATGAAAGCTGCTGCTTCTTCTACTATTGTTTGCATGGGCTGCTGCCTCCTTATTCAGCTGTAGTATAGCATGTGATTGGCAATTACATGCTTTTTGGAGAAAAATGTAGAAAAAGGTTCAAAGAATACTGTTCTCAGCCGATAGTAAAAAAGAGGGGAAAGGGGAGCGTATATGAGTAAGAAACTTGTAGTGAGTGTGTGGGGCGCAGGATATCTATATGCAGCTTTTTTGTTTTTACAAAATGAAAGGGTTTTCTCGCTTGGTTTATGGGTGAATCTAATTATTGGTCTTCACCTGGCAAGCGGAAGTGCAGCAATTTTACTTTTATATAGAAGGAACGCATCGGAAGAAACACCTGCTGTTATTGCCAATGATCCTATACAGGAAGAGCTGGCAGCGGCCCTCGAGCCAGCTATTGAAACGGCAAATAATACGGAAATATTTCTAATAGAGCAGACAAAAAAATCTTTACATCAAATTGTAACCGCTTTAGAAGGCGTGACAATTGGATCAGAGAACCAATCACATTCATCTGCTGAGCTGGCAGCTGCGATGCAGAAATTTGCTGAGAACATGATGATGGTCGCATTAAAAGGGGAAGATGCGAAAAAAGTTGCGGCTGAAATGCATGCGTTAACAAAAGAAGGAGCTTCCCATATGGACGACTCTGTGCTTCATATGAATACGGTAGCTGACAAGATCACGTTTTCTTTTGGCAAGGTAAAAGGATTGAATGGCAAAACAGATCAAATCAGCACATTGCTCAAAACAATAAAGGAGATTGCAGAACAGACGAATTTATTAGCTTTGAATGCTGCCATCGAAGCAGCGCGCGCAGGGGATCAAGGGCGTGGATTCGCAGTAGTGGCGGATGAAGTGCGTAAGTTATCTGATCAAGTACGCATTGCTGTGAGCGATATTACGAGTGTATTTCAAGCTATTCAGACAGAATCGAAAGCTGCAGTTGAGGCGCTTGGTGAAGGTAATGCCGCCGCAGCGGCTGGATCTGAAAAGGTAGTAACTACACAACGCACGTTTGCGGAGCTGCAAAAAGAAATTCTGATCACAAGTGAGCAGGTGGAGGGGATAGCCGCAGCTATGTATGACGTGCTTGATAACACTCGAGGTATAACAGACAGCATCAACAATATTGTAACAGTCGCTGAGCAGAATGCCGCCAGTATGCAAGAAGTCACCGCAATCACACAAGATATACAGCAGAAATTTTATCAGTAAAAAAAGCGACCCTTAGCAGGTCGCTTTTCTTTATGCTGCAATTCCCCATGGAGAGAAGAGTATATACAAACCAATCATACAAATCGTAATGAAAATGGCGAATGGTTTTGCGTACTTCCAAGGCGTCATGTCAACAACTTCCGCATCTCCAAGGACATACGGCTCATTCCGCGGTTTCATTTTCCCTAATACAATCATGAACAACAGACTGAACGGGAATAGGACGGCTAGTACATAAAGGAAGTGTACCTCGCCGAAGAAGAGCTTAGACAATCCATATAGGATCAAGTGTGTCACGATTGCTGTCTTCACGGCAAACGCCGGAACACGTTTCGTAAAGAACCCGATAAAGATCGCAGCTACAATCGGAACATTAATGAACCCGAACATTTCTTGCAGATAATTATACAGTCCGCTTGGGAACATTATGATGAATGGCGCAATAATGATAGAGATAACACCAACGACAATTGCAAATGTTCGTCCTGCTTTTACAAGCTCGGAGTCAGTTGCATTTTTTCGGAAAATAGGTTTATACAAATCTAAGGTAAATAATGTCATCGTACTGCTTAGTGCTCCGTTGAACGAGCTAAGAATGGCTCCGAACAAGATGGCAGCAAATACACCGGTAATGGCTGTTGGAAGCAAATCAACAATTAATGTCGGATAAGCATCATCTGCTGTTTTTAAGCTGTCTCCGTATAAGTGGAATGCGATTGTTCCTGGTATTAATAGATACAACACACCAAACAGCTTGAAGAATCCTGTCAGCAGAACACCTTTCTGCCCCTCAGCCAAATTCTTCGCGCCAAGTGATTTTTGAACAATTGCTTGGTTAGCAGCCCAGTAGAACAAGTTATTTACGAGCAAACCGGTGAAGATGGTCGGCCAAGGTACATTCGCATCATTGCTGCTGTCAATGGCATTTAATTTCTCAGGATGATTATTGATGAGTTTATCAACACCGCCAGTAATACTGCTGTCTCCCAATGTCCACAAACCGAGCAGCACAATGCCGATACCACTAATAATGAGTGCGATACCGTACAATGTATCTGCTGCTGTAATGGCACGCAGACCTCCGAAAACAATATAACCCATACTTACTAATCCAATGATACTTGCAATAATAGCTACTGCCCAAAAAGTGCTGATATTTAATCCGCCAGTAATATTGAAAATGGAATCAAGCACAAGTGCCCCGGAGTAAAGAACCGTCGGCAGGAAGGAAGTCATATAACCGATAATGAATAAAATAGAAACAAATTGGCGTGTACGCATGTCGAAGCGCTGTTCGAGAAAGTCAGGTATGGTGGTAATTCCTGCTCGTAAGTAGCGGGGCAGGAACAGGAATGCGAGGACGAACAAAGCGAGTGGTGACGTCACTTCCCAACCCATAGCTGTAAAGTTGCCGGCAAATGTCTGGCCATTCTGTCCGACAAGCTGTTCCGTAGATAAATTTGTCAGAAGCATGGAGCTCCCGATGGCAACACCAGTGAGACTGCGGCCGCCTAAGAAATAACCGTCTGATGTAGCAAGATCAATTCCTCGCGTCTTTCGCCAGGAATAATAGGCAATCCCGACCGTCACGAGTATAAATGAAATGACAATAAAAGTATAAAGCATGCAATTTCCTCCTTAAGTACTCCCGCAGCGATTGAACGCTGCCATATCTCCTAAGGAAATACCCCAGGCTTACTCTCTCAAAACCTATTAAATTATTTGGCTGCAATTCCTATATTTTCTGTTAATTATTCTAGTTATAGTTTGAACCATCCGCTGTTCTATTGTATTGTTGCCAATGTTAAGTCAGATAATGAAGGAGGGAGTCAGCATGTCCTTGACTAGCAGCCGTTTTTCACCGCGCACTGTCATTGTCGTTTTAATGATTTGTGCCTTTTCGATTGGAACGACAGAATATGTTGTAACAGGCGTGTTAACCCATATTGCTGGGGACTTACATGTAACAATTGCATCAGCAGGTCTAGTTGTAAGCATGTATGCGCTTGGAGTAGCCGTCTTTGGTCCGCTTATGACAACATTGTCTGTAAAATTGCCGCGTAAGCCGATGCTTCTAATGTTTATGGTGGTATTCATCGGCAGCAACATTGTTAGTGCTACTGCGCCTAACTTTTCTGTTCTGCTCATCTCCCGTGTTGCTTCTGCTTTTATGCACGGACCATTTTTTGCGCTTGCTTTTGTGATGGCAAGTGAATTGGTGGAGCCTCGTAAACGCGTCCAAGCAATTGCTGCTGTAAATGGCGGACTTACGATTGCTATTATGATCGGTGTGCCGTTTGGAGCGTATCTCGGATCCTTAATTGAATGGCGTCTCGTGTTCTGGCTGATTGCACTTTTGGGTTTAGCAGGACTAGTTGGACTGTTCATCTGTGCACCAAATACGAAACCCGCAGAAACACCTCGGATTAAGCAGGAACTCAGCGTCTTTAAGCATAAACAGGTGCTATTAACAATCGCAATCATCATATTTGGCTATTCAGGTGTATTTACCGCTTATACTTTTATTGAACCATTGCTCCGGACTGTCACTGGATTTGGCGGGATTGGTATTATGATTAGTCTTTTCTTTTTTGGTATGGGCAGCGTTATCGGTAATTTTTCGACTCCGCGACTTGCGGGCGGCAATGTAACAAAAACGCTTATTTATGTATTTACAACACTGACAATCATCCTATTGCTGTTCCCACTAGCAACACAATATGCCGTTACAGCAGTATTCATTATCGGTCTCTTCGGGGCTGGCGCGTTCGGTACTACGCCATTATTACAGTCGAAGATTGTTATGGCTGCTAAAGAAGGACCGACAATTGCAGCAGCAGCTAGTGTATCAGCGTTCAATCTAGCAAATGCGGCTGGAGCCTATTTAGGCGGAATAATACTGGATGCTAATTTAGGATACTCGTGGCTGGTGATATGCGGGGCCGTCATCTCTGTTATTGGGATACTATTATCAGCACTTTCCTATCACGAAGAGAAAAAGGAACAGAAGTTGGCTTGAAGTGTATTGCACACCCTAAATTCTTCCTTCATACTAGAATAAATTACTAGAGGAGGTAAGAAGAGGTTGAATCCAATACTTCAAGATTTTAAAACAGCAATTGAAACAGAACGGCTGCTTATTCGGAAGCCGGAAATTGGCGATGGGAAAGCAGTTAATGATGCAATCAAAGCATCCGTAACGGAATTAAAAAGCTGGATGCCGTGGGTGCAGGAGATTCCTGCACCAGAGGATACAGAAGAAAATATTCGGGAATCAGTTGCCAATTGGATCAACCGGACAGGCCTTCGTATGCTCATCTTTCACAAGCATACAGGGGCGTTTATTGCCTCCAGCGGTTTTCATGCAATCGACTGGGATGTGCCAAAAGTAGAGATTGGCTATTGGATGGACACGCGCTATACTGGTCAAGGCTATATGACAGAAGCAGTAGACGCGCTCACAGCATACGCTTTTACAGTGCTTGGTGTGAAGCGGGTGCAAATACTTTGTGATGAAGCGAATAAAGCAAGCAGGGCAGTGGCCGAACGCGTTGGTTACCAGTTGGAAGGTATTCATTACTGCGACAGCTTGAGTGTTGACCGTAAGACTGTACGCAATACGGTGTACTACAGCATGACCAGATAGCGGATTGTTATCCAATTACTGGATGCGCATTTACTTCAAACGTTCAAATTTTGTTCACTACTTGTTCTTATTCTCTCATTTGACTGGTGTTAGAATGATAATTGAACTGTTTACTTACTAGGCAAGTCTGGTGTTTTTTGCTGCTTTGTATTACACTAGTTTCTGGATTGTTGTCAGAGACTGCCTAAATGGCAGTATGCTTGTATGTTTCAGGTTGAGTTTCTGCTGTTCCTGCCGGATGCAGAAGTTCTAATGTGAAATACTTATCAAAACCCTATTACAGCGAACGGGTTGTTTTCTTATGCAGAGAGGAAACAGCGCTTTTTCGCAGATTCAGGTAAAGAAAGGAAGGGAAGCAGGCGCATGCTTAAAAAATTGAAACCCTTAAGTCTTCTACTGTTCCTTGCCCTGCCGCTAATGCTCGCCGGTTGTTCTACACCGGAAGTACTCGATCCGAAAGGACCAGTGGCAAGTCAGCAGAGTGACCTTATTATTCTATCAATCATTTTCATGCTTACAATCGTAGCGGTTGTATTCGTACTCTTGACAATTATTCTTGTCAAGTACAGAGAAAGAAAGGATCATGACAAGTACAGCCCAGAGCTTCATGGCAGCATGCTGCTGGAAACGATTTGGACGATCATCCCGATCATCATCGTTGTTATCTTGGCTATTCCTACTGTCAGAACGATCTATAACCTGGAGGAAGCGCCTGAAGCTAAGACAGCTGAAGCTGCGAATGAAGATCCATTGGTTATTGAAGCAACATCCATCAACTGGAAATGGGTATTCACTTATCCTGAAGAGGATATTGAAACAGTGGATTATCTGCACATCCCGATTCACCGTCCAGTGGAATTCAAACTAACATCTGCCGATAACATGGCTGCTTTGTGGATTCCAAGTCTTGGCGGACAGAAATATGCAATGTCCGGCATGCAGACAACACTATTCCTTCAAGCAGATGAAGCTGGTGAGTACGATGGCCGAAACGCAAACTTCACTGGTGAAGGATTTAACGAACAGCGCTTTATCGTGTATGCAGAGGAAGAGGCAGACTACGACCAGTGGGTAGAAGAAGTTCAAGATTCTGCTCCAGAACTGACACAATATGAGTATGACAATCTTTTGATTCCTGGCGTTTATGAAGGAACAGCTGAATTCAATGGTACGCATTTGCAATGGATTGATCATTCCAAAGATGCTGAATACACATTGGAAGCATGGGAACGTCTAGGCTATGAGCCGAAGAACCCGCATGCGAAAGACAAATCTCAAAACATCTTGTCAGAAGATGAGATTCCATATTACGAGCAAGACAATACTGTAGACTACTCGGATGAAAACATGGACCATGAAAACATGGAAAATGAAGAACATGCGAGTCACGAGTAACAGAGAGAGGGGGAAATGTTTTGGACTTAAAATGGAATGAGTTTATCATTACCGGCGACCCATTGATTCTTGGCGCACAGATTAGTATCTTGCTTGGATCAATCGCCGTTGTAGCTGCCCTTACTTATTTTAAGAAATGGACGTGGCTATGGAAAGAATGGCTGACTTCTGTCGACCATAAGAAATTGGGTATCATGTATATCCTTAGTGCCCTTTTAATGCTTTTCCGCGGTGGTATCGATGGTTTAATGATCCGTACACAGTTGGCAAAACCGGGTATGGAATTCCTGGATCCACAGCACTATAACGAGGTATTCTCAACACATGGTGTAATCATGATTTTGTTCATGGCGATGCCATTCTTAATTGGTTTAATTAACTATATTGTACCGCTTCAAATTGGTGCGCGTGATGTAGCGTTCCCTTATTTGAACAACTTGAGCTTCTGGACATTCTTTGTCGGTATGGCTCTATTTAACATTTCCTTCATCATCGGTGGTTCACCGGATGCAGGCTGGACAGCATACACGCCGCTTGCGACGAATGAATTCAGTCCTGGTCCTGGTCAGAACTACTACTTACTAGCTATTCAGATTGCTGGTATCGGTACGTTGATGACGGGTATTAACTTCTTCGTAACCATCCTTAAGATGCGTACGAAAGGTATGACATTGATGAAAATGTCTATGTTTACTTGGACATCATTGATCACAATGCTTATCATTATCTTTGCTTTCCCTGTGCTAACGGTAGCACTTGCATTGCAAACATTTGACCGACTATTCGGTTCTGTAATTTTCACCTTGCAAGGTGATGGTAACCCGATGCTATGGGTTAACTTGTTCTGGGTATGGGGTCACCCTGAGGTTTATATCGTTATTCTTCCTGCGTTCGGGATTTTCTCTGAAATCATCTCGACATTCGCAAGAAAACAGCTTTTCGCATACAAAGCGATGGTTGTGTCCATTGTGACGATTTCTGTGTTGAGCTTCCTAGTATGGGTTCACCACTTCTTCACAATGGGTAATAGTGCAGAAGCAAATAGTTTCTTCTCTATTACAACGATGGCAATTTCAATCCCCACCGGGGTTAAGATCTTTAACTGGCTATTTACCATGTATCGAGGACGTATTACCTTTACGACACCGATGCTATGGTCACTTGCTTTTATCCCGAACTTCGTTATTGGTGGGGTAACAGGGGTTATGCTTGCAATGGCAGCAGCCGATTATCAGTATCATAATACGTACTTCTTGGTATCTCACTTCCACTATGTGCTGATTTCAGGTACAGTATTTGCTTGTTTTGCAGGTTTGATTTACTGGTATCCGAAAATGTTTGGTCACAAACTAAACGAAAAGATTGGTAAATGGGCATTCTGGATCTTTATTATTGGCTTTAACGTATGTTTCTTCCCGCAGTACTTCCTAGGGTTGGACGGTATGCCAAGACGTATTTCCACATATACGGAGGCAGATGGCTGGACCGGTTTGAACTTTATCTCTACAATCGGTGCTTTCATGATGGGGCTTGCATTCCTTATCTTCGTTGCAAACATCGTATACAGCTGGAGATTCTCTCCAAGAGAGAAGACAGGCGATGCGTGGGGTCTTGGACGTAACCTAGAATGGGCAACAAGCTCTTCTATCCCGCCGCACTATAACTTTGCTGTTCTTCCAGAAGTAACAGGACTTGATCCGTACTGGGATATGAAAGAAAAGGGACTTGATCGACAGAAGAATGTTGATTATAAACCAATTCATATGCCGAACAACGCAGTTACACCAGTTATCATGTCCGTCTTGATGGGAGCTGCAGCCTTTGGTCTTGTATTCCACTGGTACTGGATCGGTATTGTTGGCGGAATCGGTATCTTCATCACAATGATAGCTCGTTCATTTGATTACAATGACGGCTACTATGTAAGTGTTGAAGAAATTAAAGAAACAGAAGCGAAAGCGAATAAATAAGGAGGTTGTGAAGAAATGGCACATGATCACAATGTGAACCCTAACGCTCCATTGGAATATCAGTCAGAAACCGGCCGTTTGAATATTACCGGTTTCTGGACTTTCCTTGGTGCAGAGATCGCCTTGTTCTCGACTTTATTCGCATCCTATTTCGCGTTGCAAGCACGTGTAGGTGACGGACCAACCTCAAATGAGATGTTCGAAGCAGGACTTGTTATGATTATGACAATGCTGCTGCTCACAAGTAGTTTCACGTGCGGTATTGCCATCCACGAAATGCGTGCGAACAACAAAACAGGCGTCATGATCTGGATGATTATCACACTCATCCTAGGTGCAGGCTTCATAGGCTATGAACTTTATGAGTTTGTACATTATGTACATGAAGGTGTTACACTTAGCACAAGTGCACATTGGTCTATGTTCTTTATCTTGCTCGGAACACATGGACTGCACGTTTCAATCGGTATTGGCTGGATTATCTTGCTGTTGATCCAGCTTGCAAGAAGAGGACTTACACCGAAGACAGCATCAAAAGTCTTCATTTCTAGTCTCTATTGGCACTTCTTAGATGTTGTGTGGATCTTTATCTTCACATGCGTTTACTTGATGGGGATGGTGAATTAATATGAGTCAACAAACGAAAAAGGGACATTTTCCTTGGAAGCATCTCATCGGCTTTTTGATCTCAATCGCGTTGACACTCGTCGCCTTCGCAACAGCATTATGGACTGACTGGTCATCATCAACGATTTTCATCATTATCTTGATTTTCGCTTTGATCCAGGCTGCTTTGCAGTTAGTTATGTTCATGCACATGACCGAAGGAGAAGACGGTGGACTGATTTCCGGTAACACCCTATTCGGATTCTTTATTGCAGTAGTTATCATTGTTGGTACGTACTGGCTGATGACTTCTGGCCACATGCATATGGGCATGTAAATCAAACCCGCTCTCTGAGCGGGTTTTTTTGTGTTTTCTTCAGTCTTTATCTAAAATAGAAGCAGATAGAAGAGGAGGGTGCGGTATGATTTTTCCTAGTAATGTACATATTATAGAAAAAGCGAGTAAAGTAGCTGATGTAGCTAGAGCGTATAAAAGCATTGGCGATGAACAAGCGAGATTAGCAGAAAAAGTGATTGATACTTTCCGTTCTGCTGCGTATACATTGCTGACCATTCCTAACGAACAAGGGGGAGACGGTGCTAATTTGCACGATTTTTTGCTGGCTCAGGAAACACTGGCAGCTGGTGATGGTGCTGCTGCTCTGTCTATCGGCTGGCATCTAAGTACAATGCAGGACTTATGTGAGAATGCAAACTGGCCAGCCGGCATGTTTTCGCGATTTCTGCAAGAGGTGGTGCAGAAGAAGAAAATTGTTAACCGAGCAGCTTCCGAACCAGCTACAGGAAGCCCTACTCGCGGTGGCATTCCGGAAACACATGCAAAAAGAGTCGGAGATGGATATATCCTAAATGGACGTAAAACATTTACATCAATGGCAGCTGATTTAGATTATTATCTGGTGACAGCATATGCAGAAGAGGAAGACACTGTTGGAAGCTTTTTAATTGCCAGGGAAATAAAAGGCGTTTCTGTCGAAAAAACATGGAATCCAATGGGAATGCGGGCAACAGGCAGTGATGATTTGGTACTGGAAAATGTCCATGTTCCAGCAGAATACTTTGTAGAGAAAACGAAAACGAAATCGGGGCCGAAAGGGTCACTTTTGCATATTCCTGCTTGTTATCTAGGCATCGCAAAAAGTGCTCGTGACGAAGCGATTCAGTTTGCGCAGAAATTTCAGCCAAACACATTGGATACGCCGATTATTCATGTGCCGCATATTAGAGAGAAAATCGGAGAAATGGATTTAGAATTAATGCAGGCAAGACATTTTATGTATCATGTTGCAAGCTTGTGGGATAGCTTTCCTGAGAAACGGCATCAGATGGCAGGAGAGTTAGCTGCAGTAAAAGTCAATGCGACAAAGGCTGCCGTGAAGGTGGTCGATCTGGCGATGCGGATTGCCGGCGGAAGAGGATTGGCCAAAAACCAGCCATTTGAACAGCATTATCGGGATGTACGTGCAGGTTTGCATAATCCGCCCATGGATGATGCGGTAGTAGAATTGCTTGCTTCTCAAGCTGCAAATTCCAAAAAAAGATAAAGAAATTCAATCGTTTTAGTACCAGGTATTAAAACTAGATGGTATAATGTATGCAGATGTGAAGGAGGCAGATATAATGGAATCCAAAGCTCGCGTAACTGCGATTGGAACATATATCCCAGAAAAGGTTTTGACAAATGCAGATTTCGAAAGAATGGTCGAAACTTCTGATGAATGGATTGTTCAGCGTACAGGTATTAAAGAAAGAAGAATTGCAAGAGAAGATGAATTTGTTACTGACCTATGTGAACAGGCTGCGCTTAACTTAGCGAAGAACTTCAACAAATCTTTAGAAGATGTTGATTTGATTCTCGTAGCAACAGTAACAGGTGAATATAAATTTCCGAGTGTATCCAGTCAGCTGCAAGCTAGACTTGGTCTGAAGAATACTGGAGCTCTCGACTTAGGCGGAGCATGTGCTGGATTTGTTTACGGACTGCATATGGCTAACGGGCTGATAACTGCTGGATTGCACAAAAAAATTCTTGTCTTAGGAGCAGAGACGCTTTCTAAGATTACGGACTATACAGACCGTACAAGCTGCATTCTATTCGGAGATGGTGCCGGTGCAGCATTAGTGGAATACGATGCAGAGAATCCTGGATTCTTCTCTTATCATATGGGTACGAAAGGGGAAGGCGGACGCCATCTTTATCAAACTGGTATTTCCACAACAATGAATGGTGAAGAACTCGCTAACCCTGGTAAGTTGGTTCAAAATGGACGGGAAGTTTACAAATGGGCCGTTTCAGGAGTTCCAAAAGGTGTTAAAAAGTTAGTGGAATCAGCCGACATGACAATGGATGATATTGATTGGTTTATTCCGCACAGTGCGAATATGCGGATGGTAGAATCTATTTGTGACCGTTTAGATTATCCACTTGAAAAAACATTAACTAGTATGGCTTATGCAGGTAACACCTCATCTGCAACAATACCATTGGCGTTTGACTTTGCACTGCAGGAGAATAAGGTCAAGAATGGTGATAACGTTTTATTATACGGATTCGGCGGCGGTCTTACAGAGTGCGGCATTATCATCAATTGGGATCCGGAAGCATAAAAAAGAGCCCGCGGCATTTTATTCCGCGGGCTTCCTTTATGGTCAGTGAATTAGTCCTTTTGCGGGCCTCTTATTGGCAGTTCGCCAGCTATTCCTGTTCGGAACTGATCTAGGAAAATAACATTATAGTACTGATCACGACCATTTCTGATTACATATTTCCGCACATAAGCATGCAGAAACATTCCATCCATGCTGGCTAATGATAAGCCTGCCGGAATGGCACCGACCAAAGGATGCACCATACTATCAGCGGCAAGAGAAATCAGCATCCAGCAGACAAAGCTGTAGAAAATAATGTCCAGCCATCCTGTCATTTTATTTGTCTTGCCTGGCAGCAACGCCATGTCAATCAAGTAGCCAATCACAGTAAGAATAGCTGTGAGCTGTACTACTTTTGAGAGCGGTAATTGATAGAATAAGCCTGCAAAAAGGTAAAGAACCGCAAACGCAAATATTCCTTTTAAAAGTATGGCTTTGACATGTTTCATTCCAAATTCACCTGCTGCTTTTTTTATACAATATGTCCACTTTCGTATAAAGGTATACACAGGTGCAACAAATAGATAAAATGTGTTAATCGTCATGTGTTAATTGTCCACGCCTAAGAAGGGGCTCGGACATACCTGTTTAAGCTATATAAAAATGCAACCACTACTGCAAGTAACAGCAGCATTAGTTGCATTTTTTGTATTGAAAACGAAGATGAGAGCACTGTTTTGGAAATACACTCCGCTCATTTTTATTATGGTAAGCCTTCACTCGTGTAGGCAGAATACGTAGACTCCTCGAAAATAAGAAGCAATTTTCTTGTCGATGTTTACTTCAAAAGCTATTTCTTTCCGGCGATAACAGCTAAAGTTGGAGAGCCAGCAGCCGTCAGAGGGCTGCATGAAAACGTATAGAATTAGTCATCGTTCGCATTTTGGATGAATGAATCTTGTTTTATCCCGGGCTCTTCTTCTTATTTCTTGCGCTTAAACACGATATATTTCATAAATAAAAAGCTGCTGGCGGATGAGAGAAACATTGCCAAGCCCTTTGCTATATTATTATCTACGTAAGCGGGAAGGTTTACAAAGGTCAAACTTCGCAGGATAGACAAACCAGCAAGGAAGACTAGATTGCTAATGACTAATGCTACTAACCCTTGTGCGAAGAACATTCCTTTTTCTGTTGTACTGGATTGCTTTTGATTCCGGAAAGTAAATCTGGAATTCCAATAGTAACTATTCCAGAGACATGCCAGATAGCTAATCGTATTAAAAAGTAAAAGAAGTAAATTATTTTTGGTCGGCCAGATAAGTAGCAGAATATTAAGTACAACTAAATCAACTGCGGCATTCAGCACGCCAATTGAGGTAAACTGCAGGATCTGTGTCCGGGTGCGCTTTAACATAATTTTTCACAGCCTTATCGTAACGTGATTATATCTTATCATTGTTCCCTAAGTTAGGTCTCTTTTAACGTTTCAACTTATGTGCGGGTGGTAAGTAGAGCTATAAGCTTTGCATAAGCAAATCTGGAAGAGGAGTGATTGCAGTTTGTGTTACGCATTGGAAATGAATCAACTCGCACAAAAAGCCAGCCGCCATCCTCAGAAAGTACTTAGCATGTATGTGAACACAGATCCAGCCAACCGCGATCAAACGGGAGGCGAGTGGAAGATACACGTTAAAAACGGATTAAAAAATTTTGAAGCCTATCTGGAAGATGATGAAGAGGAACGGAAGCAGTTTCTGAAAGTAAAAGAAAAAGTGAAGACCTTCTTGGAAAATAATAGTCAAAGCATGAAGAAGAGTTGTGTTGTTTTTGCTTCAGCAGATAACATATGGTTCGCCGAATGCTTGCAAATGCCAGTGACAACGGAGTTCTTCTGGGAAACAGAGCCCAAGCTTGATCAGTTCCGCAAACTGTATCAAACTTTCCCGGAATCGGGTGTTATCCTCGTACAGAAGAATCAAGTGAAAGTTATAGATGCAGTCCTCGGGAAGGTAAAGGAAACGAAGCTGTTTGAGATGGATCTCGACACGGAACAATGGAAGGTGCAAGCCAGTCCGCAGCGAGCTTTGTCAGTCAAAGGAAAGGGCGGCAAAGGATCAAAGAAGGATACAATCGAGAACCGCATCGAAGCGAATCAAAAGCGCTGGTACAAATCGTTAGCACCGAGTCTGGACAAGCTAGCAAAAGATAAAGAATGGAAGAGCATTCACCTGGTTGGAAATAAAGAAGAAGCGAGAATGATAGAAAGTTATATGCAAAAGCAAGTCCAGCATATGGAAGGAAAGAATTTGTTTGATCAGGAAGAACGAAAAGTGCTGGACGAAGTAATTCAATAACAAAAGCAGTATGCCTGCTCAGGCATACTGCTTATTAGATTAACCGTTTTCCGGCATGGCCATAATTTGCTTTGTTCATTTCTTCTATAACAACAGTCACTGCTTCTGTACGAGCACCGGTTGTTTCGACCATAACTTCTGTCATTTTTTTAATCATTTGTTCTTTTTGTTCATCTGTACGGCCTTCTAGCATTTTAACTGTAATAATTGGCATTTAAATCGACTCCTTACGAATGGTGACATGTTGGGCATAGTCCATAAAGCTCAAAAGCATGTGTATGAATATGATAATCTGCAAGTTCTTCTGTGTAAACGGGCAGCGGGCATTTTTCGAGCGGTTTGGTCAGTCCGCAGCTTTCGCAGACAAAGTGATGGTGATGGGTGCCGCTTTTACATGCAATTTTGAACAGTTTTTCACCGTTCTTTTCACGTGATTCCAATAATTCCAGCTGCTCAAACAGCCGAAGATTTCGATAAATAGTATCAAGGCTGATGCCTTGATAGCTTGTCTCCATAAAGGTAAGCAGCGCTTTTGCACTGCGATACCCTTTGGCATGGACAAAATAGGAAAGAATGTCTGCTCGTTTGTCGGTGTACTTGTGACCGTTTTTCTTTAGAACAGCAATACCTTCATCCACTTGCATCAAGATACCCCTTTCTCAAATGCACGATTCCGTTTCGCGACCAGCATAATCTTTTGTGCTAGAAAACTGAACAGAAGAATCAAGATGGACACGACAACAATCGTACCTCCAGGCGGAATTTCGAAATAATAACCAGAAAACAAGCCGGCAATAACAGATGTTTCACCGAAAAGAATAGATAAAATAATTGTCTGCTTAAATCCTTTTGCTACGCGGATAGCAGCTGCTACTGGAATAGTCATCATTGCTGAGACAAGTAACACGCCGACGATACGGATGCTGGCAGCTATTACTAAAGCAGTCAGCAGCATGAAGATAAAGTGAATCACACGTGCATGTAAGCCGCTCACACGAGCATGTTCTTCGTCAAAGGAAAGGACAAGCAGCTGTTTATACAAGATACCGATGACAAGCAGTACAATCACGCTGATGACCAAGATGACGCGTAAATCTTCACTGCTAACAGCGGAGACAGAGCCAAACAAATAAGAGAATAAGTCAGTCGTGAACCCGTTTGCCAAGGAAATGAATATAACACTCAGCCCGACCCCTCCAGAAAGAATAATCGGAATGGCAATTTCCTCGAAGTTACGAAACATATTCCGAAGCTTCTCAATAAGTAAGGAAGCTAGAACAGAGAATCCGAGTCCTGCATAAAAAGGTGACAGCACAGGTGTTGCCATCTTTTTCTCAAGCAGCAAACCAAATGCAATACCAGCCAACGTAACATGTGATAAAGCATCAGCGATAAGGGAAAGTCTGCGAACGACGATAAAGCATCCTAATAGCGGGGCAATTAAGCCGATCAGCAAGCCGGTATATAAGGTGTTACGTAAAAACTCAAATTGAAGAAAATCAGCAATCATGCTCGAATACCCCGCAATACTTGGAAGTCGGTTTCAGGAAGCGTGAAGTGTTCAGGTTCGCCTTCGTATTGAACTTGCTGATCCAAATAAACGAGCTTGGAAGCATGCTGTGCAATGCCGGCAAGATCATGGGTAATCATGACTAATGTAAGTCCAGTCTCTTTATTTAATCGATGCAGCAATTCGTAAAAGCCTTTGACATTGGCATGGTCAATGCCGACTGTTGGCTCATCGAGAATGATTAATTCAGGCTGGCTAACAAGTGCTCTTGCGATAAACACACGCTGCTGCTGACCGCCAGACAAACTGCTAATGTTCTGGTGCAAGTAATCTGACATGTCCACTTGCGCTACTGCTTGCTTTACAGCAGCTCGATGTTTTGCTGTAAATCTTTTAAAGTAACCGATTTTTGGCGTAAGGCCCATTGCGACAACTTCAAACACTGTTGCAGGAAAGGCTTTATTAAAGGAGCTCGCCTTTTGGGAAACGAAACTGACTTTATTCCAATCTTTAAAGGAAGATACAGACTCACCGAAGAGCTCAATGTCACCTTTGTTTGGCTGTAAAAGTCCAAGCGCCAATTTTATCAATGTTGTTTTACCACCGCCGTTTGGTCCAATCAAACCAAGGAAGTCACCGCTTTTTACATCAAGCGAAACATCACGCAGCGCAGCTTTATTTTCATAAGAGAAGTTAATACTATTTATATGAAGGATAGATTCCATTTTCTATCACCTTTCTAATTCCGTACTCGTTCACAAGAGACTATTCTATCGTAATCATTTCGATTTGTAAATCATAATCGTTTCGATTTATATGTTTAGAAGGAAGTGGCTGCTGCCAATTGCTGATCAGCTAATGTGCGGAATACTTTAATGAAATAAAAAAATCCAATCTACGTAAAGATTGGATTTTTCTATGACGCTTACACTGCTGCTGTTTTATTGTCTTTTGTAACGTATGGAACGTGCTGTTTCTTCAGCATAACTGCAGCACAAGTTAATGCAAATGTAACAACCAAAATCAATACAAGGTGAAGAACATTTGCAGATGCACCTTCTCCATTATAGATAAGCTGTGCAAATCCTTGTACACCATTTGATGCAGGAAGAATATCTCCAATAAAACGGAACACAGGAGATAGCATGTCTACAGGAATAATATTGCCTGCAGTCATTAACATGAACGGAATCATTGCAACGTTGAACAAAGCGCCCGCATTGCCGAAAATAGCAAAGCTCATTTGTGTGAAGCTGATACAGGCAAACGCTACAAGCAGTTCAAAGCCCCATAACTGCATGTATGAGGAAGCTGTATCATTCGCAAGGGCGTGTATGGTAACAATAATTGTTGGAACAACAACACCGATAATAGCCAGAAGCAGCTGTTTATTCCAGAAGACTTGCCACTTGCCGAATTTGCGATTCAAGATTTGTGTGACAATATTAAATTGGATATTCATTGTCATGAAAGCAATGAATACGATGAAACCTAGCATCATTGGTACCATGGACGTAGCAAAATTAGAAATAGAATTTTCTTTAATAATATCTGCTTGTACATGGGAACCGCCGATAGAGGCAGTCATCTGCCGAGCTGCACTTTCAGCTGCAGATAAAGCAACCTGCGAATTGGCGCTGTTCATATGGAATTCCAAAGAAGTGTCCGCTTGCGCAGCTAAATGCTTCGTGAATGCTTCCGGGATAATAATCATCATGGTGATGTCATTTGCATCCAATTGTTCTCGTGCATCTTTATAGGACATAGCTTCCGCAGAAAACGGCAGATTTGCCGTCATTTGTTCTGCAATTGAATCAGCCTGATTGCCGTCCTCGTTGACTACAGCAACTTTCAAACGGTCAAAATGCGTCGTAGCATCGTGATAGCCTGTCAGCCAAATAATAGCAAATAATAACGGAACGATAATAGCAAAAGCGATTCCTACTTTTGTATTCGGGATTTTCATCATTTCCCGTAAAGGTTGTAAACGCAAAATAAAAACTCCTAACTGTATTTTAATTGCATGTGCATGTATTTAGCGAAAAAATCACTGCAAATTCTGATGCAGTTTTCGCATCAGAGTATGCAGTGTTTTTATATCTTCTTGATGGAAACCTTGATACGCGTTTGTTTCAATTTCGTCTACCTTTGGTATGATTTCAGAAACCAACTGCCGCCCTGCTTCTGTAATCAGCAAGCGGATAGCTCTCCGGTCGTGTGGATCATGTCTCCGGTTGACGAGGCCTTTCTTAACTAGTTTATCAACTATCTTAGTAACAGTCGTTTGCTCTCTTTCGGTAACATCAGCAAGTTCTTTCTGCGTGACATCATCGTGCTTGTCCAATTCAGCAACAAGAGAGAATTGTTCAGGCGTCAGTTCGAATTGCTGAAGCATGCGTGACGTTTCCCGCTTTAAGGACAGATAAGTTCTTGATAAAAGAAGACCCAACTCGTCATTTCTCGTGTTCATGGTCTGCTCCTTTCAGATAGCTCCATAAAGTTGCACATGCAAGTATATTACTCGTTTGAAAGTATTTCGTCAATAAGCTCTTTTGGTGCACAAGAGAAAAAACGGACAACCATTGCAGATTGTCCGTTCGCTTTTCATGTATACGGCAGTTCTTGACGTGTTTGGCTGAACTGCTGGTAAGCTTGCTCTACTTTTTGCTGAGGAGCTTCTTCTAAGCTGTACCAGCCATGCTGAAACATGAGATTATACAAATTGCGCTGGGCGTCCTGCGTTTCCTTAAATATGCGAGCAACTGTTTCGTACAATGACTGATTGCTCATTTCATTTAAAGCGGTACTATAAGATGCTGTCATGTATTTCTCTGTAGCAAGCAAGTCAGTAATATGATCACGGTCGTTCATGCCTTGTGTAGTCGGTACAGGTGTTTGGGTATTTTGGATCTTTTGGCTCTCTGACATTGTGTGACCTCCTTAATTAAGCGGTTTTGTTTTAAGATGCTCAAGCAGCATATCGTAATGACGCTGATGCATTTGGCCAACGGTGTGCAATGCTTCCTGCGCATCTGTCAGCTGCAATTCGCCGGCAGCATGCTGCGCTTTTTTGGCTGCATTCAAGTTCCAATTGAGCATATCACTTAAATACAGCAAATCTTTTCCTGAAATCATTTCCGGCGGCTGGAGCATCACATCTTGTGAATTATCTAACGGCACGAGAATCCCTCCTTTTTCCTATTTATCGTGTCCGATTTTCTGCTGATTATTCTGCACCATGATGGAGAGGACTATGCTAAAATAGCAGTATTAAAAGGAAGGAGATCTGTATGTTCCGATTTTATTGGTATCCAAATTGCAGTACATGTAAAAACGCGAAAAAGTGGCTTGAGGAGCACCAAATCCCTTATGAAGCAATACATATTGTAGAAACACCTCCCAGTCCGGAAGAGCTGCAAGAAGCAGCGGATAAAAGCGGCTTGCCATTGACGAAATTATTCAATACAAGCGGCAAAGTGTATCGCGAAGGCGGCTACAAAGACAAAATCAAAGAAGCGGATGATGCGCAGTTAAAAGCTTGGCTCTCTGAGAACGGCATGCTAATTAAACGTCCGCTCCTTATTGGCGAAAATCAAGCGGCTGTCGGTTTTAAACCAGAGGTATATACGTCTGTGACAGCTGCAAATTAAGCTAAACGGTGGTAATTTTAGCTATTAGCTTTTATAGTAAATATGTTAGCTATTCTTGTAGAAAATAGGTGGAGGAATTATTATGAGCAACTTACCGAAAGATCTTCGTTATACAGATGAACATGAATGGATCAAAAAAGAAGAAGGCAGCCAGTACCGCATTGGTATTACTGACTTCGCTCAAGATGAACTAGGCGACATCGTATTCGTCGAGCTTCCGTCGGTTGGTGACGAATTAAAAGCGGACGAGCCATTTGGCAGCGTAGAATCTGTCAAAACAGTTTCTGAACTGTATGCTCCGCTCAGCGGTAAAGTCGTATCTGTCAATGAAGACTTGGACGACAGCCCGGAATTCGTAAATGAATCCCCATATGAGAAAGCATGGATGATCGTAATCGAAACAGATGATGAAGCAGCCTATGAGCGTCTTCTTTCCACTGAAGAATATGAGGCGAAAATCAAAGAAGATTAACTTTTTGGAGCCCTTGTTGATATCTGTTGGCAAGGGCGGCGGTTTCTGTTCATATAATATGGCAAGCGTCATTGCTAAGCTGCCTTTATTCGGAGCACGGGCAAAGAAGCAATCAAATATCGATCAGAATAGGTGATGCCAAAATGGGTGATGAGGAAAAAGTCATTATCGTAGAAGGACGTTCGGATAAAGAGCAGATAAGAAAGATCATCGATGAGGAAGTGACGATCATCTGCACCAATGGCACGTTGGGTATCGAGCGGCTGGAGCAGCTGTTGTATGACTATGACTTGGATCACAAGGAAGTATATATTATGGTGGATGAGGACAGCGCCGGTCATAAGCTGCGAAAACAGTTAGCCCGTGAGCTGCCGCATGCCCAGCATATTTACGTAGACAGAACCTATCGAGAGGTAGCGGCTACCCCGGCCCCTGAATTAGCCACAGCCCTGCTTAGCAGAAGTATCATGGTGCATCCATTCTTCCTCGTCTGAAGAAAGAAGGGATGAAATATTAATATTATTGAAACGAATGTCGAGGCCATCATCCAAGAAGGACAGGCAAAGATCTTCGTGCATACGCCATTTTGCGGCACCTGCCAACTGGCTGAAAAGATGCTGCAGACAGTAGAGGCGGTCATGAAAACAGAATATTATCATAAACTGAACGCCTCTTTGTTCCCAGACTTTATGCAGCAGCATCAAATTGAAAGTGTACCTTGTCTCATTACTTTCCAAGATGGTCAAGTAAAAGATAAGACATATGCTTTTCAGTCAGTCCAGCATATGCTGGCAAAGACGATCAGCGAATAAAACAGCTTTCATACGGAAAGCTGTTTTTTCTTGCAGGAAAATAGGGTGTAAAGAGCCAAATACAGGTGGAGGAGGGATGCTGGATGATCATGGAACATTTGACGAAGCTAAAAAGGCAAATTGAAGAGAGAGAAGATTTACTGCCGTTATGCAATGATAAACGGCTGAAAGTCTTCATTGACTGGGGTCATGACCATTACGATTTGTATATTGATCGAAGCAGCCTCACAACACCTGCTCCAAAGCCCTATGGTTTGTTGCATATCCGGACGGATGAACAGACGGTGCAGCAACTTCTTAAGGGTACGATAAAACTGCGCAGTCTTCGGACCGAGCAGGAAGTCGATGGTGATTATCAGCATATACTGCTAATGGAAGCACTGCTGCTTCTTGGAGCGGAGAATAGTCTGTAAAATATATTGACAGAATTATTGACTAATGCTAAACTCCAATATAGCAATCATATACGAAACTCTTATCCAGAGTGGCGGAGGGACTGGCCCGATGAAGCCCGGCAACCACAGGTAATCCTGTATGGTGCCAATTCCTGCAGGGAAACCTGTACAGATGAGAGAACAATTATTGACACTTAGGAAGCGTCTTTTTGTTCTCAAACAAAAAGACGCTTTTTTTATGCTTAAAAAGCACATAGAAAGGAGGAGCGGAATTGATCACTATCAAGAACCTCTCCAAGACATATCGCACGAAAAAACAGAATATTACAGCAGTCGATCAACTGAATATGACAATCGATTCAGGTGAGATCTTCGGCGTTATCGGCTACAGCGGTGCTGGTAAAAGTACATTTGTACGCCTGCTGAACCGTCTCGAAGAACCGACTTCTGGTGAAATAATTATTGATGGCAAAGACATTGTCAAACAGAAAAAGAATGAGTTGCGTCTTGCCAGACAGGAGATCGGCATGATCTTCCAGCACTTTAACTTGCTTTGGTCCCGAACTGTGCACCAGAATATTGCTTTTCCATTGGAAATTGCAGGTGTACCGAAGAAGGAACGAAAAGTAAAAGTAGACCGTTTAATCGAGCTGGTTGGATTGAAAGGACGGGAAAATGCTTATCCATCTCAACTGAGCGGCGGACAAAAGCAGCGTGTTGGTATTGCTCGTGCCCTTGCCAATGATCCGAAAGTACTGCTTTGTGACGAAGCAACTTCTGCACTCGATCCAGAAACAACAGATTCCATCTTAGACCTGTTAGTAGACATCAACAAACGTCTAGGGTTGACGATTATTCTTATTACTCATGAAATGAACGTAATTAGTAAGATTTGTCACCGTGTAGCTGTTATGGATACAGGTAAAGTTGTGGAAGAAGGGGATGCCGTACATGTATTCCAGAACCCGCAGCAGGCAGTCACGAAGCGTTTTGTGCAGCAGCTTGATGGAAGTGAGAAATATGAGTCCTTGTCATCAGCTGTATTGAATGAAGGAACAGGAACGATTATTAAACTTTCTTTCTCAGGTGAAAATGTGAATCAGACTATCGTTAGTCAAACTGCAAAGCAATGTGATGTAGACATTAACATTCTGCAAGGAAACGTGCTTCAGACACACAGCGGAGCGGTAGGCAGTCTATTTTTGCAATTAGTAGGCAGTGAAACAGAAGTGGAGAAGGCACTGGACTTCATCCGCAGTGCAAATGTAAAAGCGGAGGTGCAGGAGCTTGCTTGAGAAATGGTTTCCTAATGTAGATATAGCAGATTTGAACACAGCCATCTATGAGACATTCTATATGACCATTCTTTCGTTGATTGGGACATTTATTATTGGTATTATCCTTGGATTATTGCTTTACCTGACTAGTAAAGGAAAGCTTTGGGAGAATAAAATTGTTTATGGCATTGTAGCAGCAGTCGTGAACGTTTTCCGAGCGATTCCGTTTATTATTTTAATTGTTTTGCTGCTGCCATTTACTGATTTCCTAATGGGTACGATTCGCGGTCCTTCGGCAGCATTGCCGGCTTTAATCATTGGTTCAGCACCATTTTATGCAAGACTAGTAGAAATTGCACTTAAAGAAGTTGATCATGGTGTAGTAGAAGCAGCGAAAGCAATGGGAGCTAAGAACGCAACAATTATGGTCAAAGTATTGTTGAGAGAGTCGACTCCGGCTTTGGTTTCCGGTCTCACAGTTACAGCAATTGCACTTATTGGTTCTACGGCAGTAGCGGGCGTGATTGGAGCAGGCGGATTAGGTGACTTTGCTTACTTCTATGGATTCCAGCGCCGCCAGACAGATGTTGTTATTCTGTGTACTGTCTTAATTATTATATTGGTATTTGTTATCCAGTTTATAGGTGACTATATTTCCAATAAATTAGATAAACGTTAAAGGAGAGATTTACATGAAAAAGTCATTATTAGTTATTTTATCGGCTGTATTTATGATTTTCTTGGCAGCCTGCGGTTCTTCTGATTCTTCAGACAGCAGCTCAGACGAGAAAACAATCAAAGTCGGTGCCTCAAGTACACCGCACGCAGAAATTCTTGAAGCAGCAAAACCACTGTTGGAAGATGAAGGTATTGATCTTCAAATTGAAGAATATCAAGACTATATCTTCCCGAACCAAGACTTGGCAAATGGTGATCTTGATGCGAACTACTACCAGCACATTCCGTATCTAGATAATTATAATGAAGAGACAGAAGGCGAAGAAGATGACATAATCAGTCTGGGAGCGGTCCACTTAGAGCCGATGGGTATCTACTCTAAGAACATTAAAAGTGTCGAGGATATTAAAGAAGGTACAGAAGTGCTAGTGGGTCGAAATCCTGCTGAGCAAGGACGTGTGCTTTCTATCTTCCAGAATGCAGGTCTAATCAAAATTAGTGATGATGTCAAACCTGTCAATGCGACATTTGATGACATTGCTGAAAACCCGAAAAATTTGAAATTCAGCATGGAAGTAGATCCAGCAATTCTGCCTGAGACGTACGAGAGAGAAGAAGACGCACTTGTAGTTATCAACACAAACTACGCATTGGAAGCCGGTCTTAAACCTTCTGAGGACGCGCTTATACTTGAAGAAACAAACTCTCCTTATGGAAATATTATTGCTGCTAATCCGGAAGATAAAGATAACGAAGCATTGCAGAAACTAATGGATGTGCTTCATTCTGATGATATCAAGCAATTTATTGAAGAAGAGTACCAAGGGGCAATCCTGCCTGTAGATACAACAGAATAATATTCTCATGCCCTTTGTTGGATTCTCAACAAGGGCATTATTTTTTGTCGAAAATAGAAATGTGTTACAATAGAAGATGAACATGTTAAAAGCGTGTTTTTATCTGGTAAAAAAGTTGATAAGTGTTGTACAATGCTTTAAGATTATAATGAGAATAAATTGATAATGTGTTTAAATAAACATTATCAAAATTTATAAAATAGCAGCTATCGGAGGGTTAATAATGGCAGGTTCAGTTTTAGAGATTAAAGACCTACATGTTTCGATTGAAGATAAGGAAATACTTAAAGGTGTAAACCTTACGATAAAAAGCGGAGAATTCCATGCGGTAATGGGACCAAACGGTACTGGTAAATCCACATTGGCATCCGCAATCATGGGTCATCCAAAATATGAAGTAACAAGCGGAAGCATCACGCTTGACGGCGAAGATGTATTGGAAATGGAAGTGGACGAGCGTGCTCGTGCCGGTCTATTCCTTGCTATGCAGTATCCAAGTGAAATCAGCGGAGTAACAAACTCTGACTTCTTGCGTTCTTCTATTAACGCACGCCGCGAAGAAGGCGACGAGATTCCATTGATGAAGTTCATTAAAGAAATGGACGAAGCAATGGACTTCCTTGAAATGGATAAGAACATGGCACAGCGCTACTTGAACGAAGGTTTCTCCGGCGGTGAGAAGAAGCGTAATGAAATTCTGCAGCTGCTTATGATGAAAGCAGAAATCGGTATTCTTGATGAGATTGATTCCGGTCTTGATATCGATGCACTGAAAGTTGTTGCAAAAGGTATTAACAGATTGCGCGACGAAAACTTCGGCTGCCTAATTATTACCCATTATCAGCGTTTGCTAAACTACATTGAGCCTGACTTCGTTCACGTTATGATGCAAGGCCGTGTCGTTAAATCCGGCGGTTCTGAGCTTTCTAAACGTTTGGAAGCTGAAGGATATGACTGGATTAAACAAGAGCTTAACATCGAAGACGAAACAATTAACGCGTAAACTGGAGGAGGGATCTTATGACTGTTGAAACGAAGCAACCATATAACGATGAATATATCAGCCGTTTTTCCAGTTCCCGCAATGAGCCTGAATGGATGAAGGATCTTCGTCAGCAAGCTCTTTCTCAATCGGAATCTTTGGACATGCCAAAACCCGATAAGACTGGGATCAAAAACTGGGACTTTGATACGTATGTGCATGAAACAGAAGGCAGCAAAATTGATGCATTGGACAAGCTGCCGGCAAGCGTTGCTGCTTTAATTGATGCAGACAATGCACCTAACTTGTACATTCAGCGCAACAATAGTGCTGCATACCTTGCACTTGATGAAAAATGGAGCAAGCAAGGCGTTATCTTTACGGATATCTTCACTGCGCTGCAGCAGCATGCTGACCTTGTGAAGCGCTATTACATGAAGGATGCAGTAAGTGTAGATGAAGACCGTTTGACTGCTTTACATGCAGCTCTAATGAACGGCGGTGTCTTCGTCTATGTTCCGAAGAATGTCGTGGTAGAAGAGCCGCTTCAAACAATCTTCTGGCAGGAAGATGACAGTGTTGCTTCCTTTAACCATATCTTGATTGTTGCAGAAGCGAACAGCTCGGTAACGTATGTAGAAAACAGCATTTCTCACAATGCTGATACAGCAACATTTGCTAACGTGGTAACGGAAGTAATTGCCGAAGACAATGCGAACGTATCTTACGGCGCAGTGGATAACTTTGCTGCAGGTACGACTGTTTATGCGAAACGCCGCGGTGTTGCTTATCGTGATGCACGCATTGATTGGGCAATCGGTCAAATGAATGACGGAAACACAATCAGTGAACATATCACACACTTAATCGGAGATAACTCTGGTTCAGAAGCGAAAAGTGTTGTTGTGGGACGCGGAAAACAAATCCAAAACTTTACAACGAACATTATTCACTTTGGTAAGAATTCCGTCGGAAACATCTTATCCCATGGTGTTATGAAAGAACAGGCAAGCTCTGTATTCAATGGTATTGGTAAAATCGAGCATGGTGCCAGCAAATCAGACGCTACCCAAGAAACACGTGTCTTAATGCTTAGCCAAGGCGCTCGTGGTGATGCCAACCCGATTCTCTTAATTGATGAAGATGATGTAGTTGCCGGACACGCAGCTTCTGTAGGCCGTGTTGATCCGCTTCAGCTTTATTACTTGATGAGCCGCGGAATCACCAAGCAGGAAGCAGAACGTTTGATTATCCATGGATTCCTTGCACCTGTTGTAAACCAGCTGCCAATTGAAACAGTAAAAAATCAGCTGACACAGGTAATTGAAGGGAAAGTAAACTAATGGATGCCCGCTCTATCCGTGAACAGTTCCCGATTCTGAATCAAGAGGTCAACGGACATCCGCTGGTCTACTTGGACTCTTCTGCAACTTCCCATAAACCGCTTGCGGTTTTGGAAGCTGTGGATGCTTATTACCGGAACGATAACAGCAATGTGCATCGCGGTGTGCATACGCTGGGAACCCGGGCTACGGATAAATATGAAGGTGCCAGGGAAAAGGTGCAGCAGTTCATCAACGCCAGAAGCACGAAGGAAGTCATTTTTACACGCGGTACAACGACTGCCATCAATACAGTTGCGCATAGTTATGCTCGTGCAAACTTGAAACCTGGTGATGAAGTAATCATTACACCGATGGAGCATCACAGCAACATCATTCCTTGGCAGCAAGCTGTCAAAGCGACTGGCGCTACATTAAAATACTTTGAATTAAATGATGATGGTACACTGAACATGGACGATGTGAAAAAGTCGATTGGTCCGCAAACAAAAATCGTAGCTTTGACACATGTTTCTAATGTTTTGGGTACAATCAATCCAATAAAAGAAATCGTCGAACTTGCTCATCGGCAGAATGCTGTTGTACTCGTAGACGGTGCACAAGGGGCTCCTCATCTGAAAGTAGATGTGCAGGAAATCGATTGCGATTTCTATTGCTTTAGCGGTCACAAAATGTGCGGCCCAACAGGAATCGGAATCCTTTACGGAAAGCAGGAATTGCTGGAAGAAATGGAGCCGGTGGAATTCGGCGGTGAAATGATTGATTTCGTCCATTTATACGATTCCACATGGAAAGAGCTTCCCTGGAAGTTTGAGGGAGGAACTCCGATTATTGCTGGTGCCATTGGTCTTGGCGCTGCGATTGATTTTCTTAATCAAATCGGTATGGATGAGATCGAAGCACATGATCAGAAGCTGACAAATTACGCAATGGAACGTATGCGCGAGATTGAAGGTCTGGATATTTATGGACCTGGAGCTGACAAACGATCTGCTGTTGTTACTTTCAATATTGACGGTGTGCATCCGCATGATACGGCTACAGCTCTCGACAGTATGGGGATTGCAGTACGTGCCGGCCATCATTGTGCACAGCCGCTTATGCGCTGGCTGAAGGCGACAGCAACTGCCCGAGCAAGTATGTACGTCTATAATACCGAAGACGATATCGACCAACTTGTCAGCGGTCTGACAAGAACGAAGGAGTTTTTCGGCAATGTCTTTTGATAATTTAGATACACTGTACCGCCAAGTGATCATGGATCACTATAAACATCCGCGCAATCGTGGTAAGCTGGAAGGAGACGCACTTGTAGTCGATATGAACAACCCGACATGCGGTGACCGTATCCAGCTTCATCTCGAAGTAGAGGATGGCAAGGTAAAAGATGCAAAATTTGATGGAGAAGGCTGTTCGATCAGCATGTCTTCTGCTTCCATGATGACACAAGCTGTCAAAGGAAAACGTGTAGAAGATGCGCTTCGGATGTCAGAGCTGTTTTCTGATATGATGTTAGGGAAAGAGATTGATCCTGGTGATTTGGAGCTTGGTGATATTGAGGCACTGCAAGGAGTTGCAAAATTCCCAGCCCGCATTAAATGTGCGACACTCGCCTGGAAGGCGATGGAGCAAGGCGTCGAAAAGAAATAAATTGTGAACACTGTCGTGTGTAGAATAGATAAATCTTGAAGGAGGCTTTACCATGGCTAAAAAAGCGCCTGAAATTGGAGATTACCAATATGGCTTCAGCGACCGTGATGTGTCCATTTTCCGTACGGAAAAAGGCCTTACACCGAAGATTGTTGAAGAAATCTCTAAGTTAAAAGAAGAACCACAATGGATGCTGGACTTCCGTCTTAAATCATTGGAGCAGTTCTACAAGAAGCCAATGCCACAGTGGGGCGGAGACCTTGCTGAGCTTGACTTCGATGAAATCACGTATTACGTAAAACCTTCTGAGCGTTCCGAGCGTTCTTGGGATGAAGTACCAGAAGAAATCAAAAACACATTTGATAAACTTGGTATTCCAGAAGCTGAACAAAAATACCTTGCAGGTGTTTCTGCGCAATATGAATCAGAGGTTGTTTATCATAACTTGAAAGAAGACCTGGAAGAAATGGGTATCGTCTTCAAGGATACAGATACAGCGCTTAAAGAAAATGAAGATCTTTTCCGCGAGCACTTCGGTAAATTGATTCCGCCATCTGATAATAAGTTTGCTGCACTAAACTCTGCTGTATGGTCCGGCGGTTCCTTCATTTATGTACCGAAGGGTGTTAAAACGGATACACCATTGCAAGCCTACTTCCGGATCAACTCCGAGAACATGGGGCAGTTTGAGCGTACACTTATCATTGTAGATGAAGGTGCTTCTGTGCATTATGTAGAAGGTTGTACAGCTCCTGTTTATACAACGAATTCTTTGCATAGTGCGGTTGTAGAAATCTTCGTTAAAAAAGATGCTTACTGCCGTTATACAACGATTCAAAACTGGGCAAACAACGTCTACAACTTGGTTACAAAACGTGCGACAGTTGATGCGAATGGTACGATGGAATGGATTGATGGTAATATCGGTTCTAAACTTACAATGAAATACCCTGCGGTTATCCTTAAAGGAGAAGGCGCTCGCGGTATGACATTGTCCATCGCCCTAGCTGGTAAAGGCCAGCACCAGGATGCCGGCGCGAAAATGATGCACTTGGCACCAAATACTTCTTCAACGATTGTTTCTAAATCCATCTCCAAGCAAGGTGGTAAAGTGACGTATCGCGGAATCGTTCATTTCGGTAAGAAAGCAGACGGTGCACGCTCTAATATCGAGTGTGACACGCTGATTATGGATAACAAATCCACTTCCGATACGATTCCATACAACGAGATCTTCAACGAGAACATCTCCTTGGAACACGAAGCGAAAGTTTCCAAAGTATCCGAAGAGCAATTGTTCTACTTGATGAGCCGTGGTATCTCTGAAGAAGAAGCAACAGAAATGATCGTAATGGGCTTCATCGAGCCATTCACGAAAGAACTTCCAATGGAATATGCCGTAGAAATGAACCGTTTGATTAAGTTCGAAATGGAAGGTTCTATCGGTTAACAAAAAAACGGAGTCACGTCTCAGAAGACGGACTCCGTTTTTTTATTATTTATTATGATGGCTATTTCTAGTTTTGGAAGTATAGACTTCGTCAGCAAGTGACCATATCTTTTATATTAAACTGACAAGATCCTTGCAGTTAGTAAGATAAAATGATTTTCTTTACATCTCCTTGTGGGGATGTTTTTTATTTAAACAATAATAAAATAATACTTATCGGCAATTATTTATTGTAAAACGATAAATGATGTATTAGAATCAGTTATAGAAATGAAATGAGGTGCTTAGTATGAAACGAGAAACACTCTTTTTAAAGGCTGCTTTATTGTTCATGGCTTTACCGGTTCTTGCATTATGTATCTTTGCAATTCCGAATATAGCTTTTGGTTCAGCAGATTATTATCCAGAAGTAGAATTTTTAAAATATCTAGTCTTGGTTGGCTTGTATGTAACAGCATTGGCATACTTTTTAGCTCTTTATCAATCTTTCCGCTTGCTTGGTTTTATTGATAAAAATGTAGCTTTTTCCGATTTGTCTGTTAGGGCATTAAAAAATATTAAACTCTGCGCAATGGCGATTAGTGTTGTTTACATTATTCTTTTGCCGTTAATTTATGTTGTGGCTGAGAGGGATGACGCCCCAGGTCTAATTTTGGTAGGAATGGCGCTTATATTCGGACCACTAGTAGTAGCGATTTTTGCTGCTGTTCTGCAAAAGCTGCTGAAAAATGCCATTGATATAAAATCAGAAAACGACTTGACGGTCTGAGGAGAATAAAATGGCGATTATAATAAATATTGACGTAATGCTGGCAAAAAGAAAAATGAGTGTGACAGAACTATCAGAGCGGGTTGGCATCACAATGGCCAATCTCTCTATTTTAAAGAATGGTAAGGCAAAGGCGATTCGTGTTTCAACATTAGACGCGATTTGTAAAGCATTAGACTGTCAGCCAGGTGACATATTGGAATATCAAGCTGAAGAAGATAATCACAGCCAGTAATTCTACGAATACAAAAATTGGATACAGAGAGGAATGGAAGTGATGGAGAAGAATAGCGTGTATGCAAATCAGGATACGATAGCATCTGATAGAAGCACATGGGAATCTAAGGGAATTCGAGCCGTAAAGCAGCTGATTCATTTCGGCTGGGGTCAGGCACTATCTTGTTTATTTCCAGTTGTTATTTTTGCATCTTTGGCGCTGACACAAATCTTTCCGCTTCCTTTTCTTCCACGCTATGATTGGCTGCTGGTTATCTGTGTACTGATGCAACTAGTGATGGTGCGTGCGGGCCTTGAAACAAAGGATGAATTGAAAGTCATTACGTTGTTTCATATAATCGGACTTGCTTTGGAACTCTTCAAAGTGCATATGGGCTCCTGGTCTTATCCTGACGAAGGATATTCGAAAATATTTGGAGTGCCGCTATACAGCGGGTTCATGTATGCAAGTGTCGCAAGCTATTTATGCCAAGCTTGGAGAAGATTGAAGGTAAACTTGGTAAATTGGCCGCCTTTTCTAACGGTTGTTCCCCTAGCTGCTGCAATCTATGTGAATTTCTTTACGCATCATTATTGGATGGATGTAAGGTGGATTTTATCAGGACTCGTTATTATCGTATTCTGGAGAGCTTGGGTTACATACGAAGTGAACCAAGTTCGTTATCGTATGCCGCTTGCACTGTCCTTTGTTCTTATCGGCTTTTTTATCTGGATTGCCGAAAATATTGCCACGTTCTTCGGTGCTTGGGAATATCCAAATCAAGCAGATGCATGGAGTCTCGTGCATCTTGGCAAAGTAAGTTCATGGCTTTTATTAGTCATTGTCAGCTTCCTCATTGTAGCGACGCTAAAATTGTATAAAGAGAAGTTGCCTCACAAAGGCATTGATGATTCTAAGCAGTAGATTGAATCTTACTGATGTTTGTTTTTTTCATACAATGGGAACATCTCTTTTATGTGAAAGATAAGGGAGATGAAACCATGAGCTATAATTTGAAAAATAAAGTAGCCATTGTAACTGGTGCCAATGACGGAATTGGTCTGGCTGCAGTGCGAGCGTTTCTTGATGAAGGGGCGAAAGTAGTTGGTGTGAGTTTGCAGACCGATTATGTAGAGGAAGATGCCTCGAATCGTTCTGCCTTTTTGCCGCTCGAGATTGATTTGACAGAAGAAGGTGCTGCGGAGAAAGTAGTCGAGACGGCTGTCTCTCATTTCGGGAAGCTCGATGTTTTGGCCAATGTAGCTGGAATTGCCACTTATAAAGATAGCTTTATGGAAGTGACAATGGATATTTGGAAAGAAACGTTTGAAACCAATTTGTTCTCGGTGGTGGCATTAACGAAGGCGGCCATCCCTGAGCTGAAAAAGCAGCCGGGAGCGAGTATCGTAAATATTGCTTCTGAAAGCGGGCACGTACCAGATTCATTTGCAATTGACTATAGCGGCAGCAAAGCAGCAGTGTTAAATTTGACGCAAGCATTGGCGGACGAGTTTGGCGGAGATATCCGCGTAAATGTCGTTTCTCCTGGCCCAACCCGTACAACACTGTGGAATAAGCCGGGTGGCATGGTCGACATGCTGTCAAACAAGTTTGACAGAGAAGGCGAAGAGGCTGTCAGCTATTTTGCGAAAGAAGTCCGGCAGATACCGCGCGGTGAAATTGGACAGCCGGAAGAGATTGCCAATGTTATTGTCTTTCTTGCTTCGGATAAAGCATCCTATGTCAATGGAGCTGAATTCCCAGTGAACGGCGGATCGGTCAAATATAAATAATTTCTGTTATAATGGTGTGACTGTGTTATACAGTCACGCCTTTTTTAAATTACATAGAAGATGGAAGGGATAATGATGGTCTTTGCCGTAAGTTTACTAATAGGGCTTCTCGCTGCCGCATTGGGCAGTTTGGTAGGTTTAGGAGGAGGCATTATCCTCGTTCCGCTGCTGTTAATTTTAAGCAGTTTTTGGGATAAGTTCAGCTGGGCAACACCGCAAACAATCGTTGGTGTTTCTGTTATTGTCATGATATTTACTGCTTTATCATCTACGCTAACCTACATGAAAAGCGGAAGAGTCGATTACAAAAGCGGCCTCATTTTCTTGGCGGGCGGAGTACCGGGAGCAATTCTGGGCTCATTCCTGAACCGGTTTGTATCGGGAGACGGTTTCTCGCTTTATTTTGGTATATTAGTATTAATTGTTTTCTTTATGTTCTTTGTAAAACGGAAAGAGCAAGAGAAAACCAATCTGAAAGGAATCATTGTTACAAAAGAACTGGATGGAAACACATACACGTATAGTTTCCGATTTCTTGCAGCCTTCTTATTATCGCTGTTCGTTGGGTTGCTTTCGGGGATGTTTGGAATTGGCGGAGGCAGCTTTATGGTGCCGGCGATGATTCTGTTGTTTGGATTTCCGGCTCACGTTGCTGTAGCGACAAGTATGTTTATGGTGTTTTTCCTCAGTATTGTCAGTACGATTACGCATATTTCGCTCGGCCACGTGGAATGGGTTTATGTATTCGCCTTTATACCAGGAGCAATTCTGGGCGGAATTATTGGGGCGAAGATTAACCAGTTGCTAAAAGGAAATACAGTTGTCTGGATATTACGTATTATGCTTATATTAGTTGCCATCCGTTTAATCTGGGATGGCTTGTCGTCATAAAGGAGTAGAGAAGGATGCAGAAAAAGCTGACGATCAACTACACAAACGATTTGCATAGCTATTTCGAAAATTGGTCGAAAATTGTCGGCTATTTGAAAGAGAATAAGCAGAAGCTAAAAGATGCCGGAGAGACATGCTGGCTGATTGATATTGGTGATCATGTGGATCGATCCCGGCCGATTGCAGAAGCTTTTCGCGGGAAAGCCAATATAAGCTTAATGAACGAAGCAGGCTATGACTTTGCTACAATCGGAAATAACGAAGGCATCACCCTTGATTACGAGGATTTGTATCATCTTTATGATGAGGCGGAATTTCGCGTGGCGGTTGCGAATCTCCACTCAAAGAAAGAAGAAGATCCGGACTGGATGGAACCATCTTGGGTCGTAGAAACAGCAAGCGGCGTAAAGGTAGGCATGATAGGGCTTACTGCACCGTTCCCGGATTTTTATAACCTGATCGGCTGGGATGTTCAAGACCCAATGGAAATTCTGGAGCAAAGAATTCATACCCTCCGCGATTCCTGTGATGTACTCATTCTTCTTTCACATCTCGGGTTATATGCAGATAGAGACATTGCTGCTGCTTTTGATGAGATTGATGTTATCATTGGCGGCCATACGCATCATTTGCTGCAGGAAAGCGAATATGTGAATCAGTGCTTAATTACAACTGCGGGCAAGCAAGGTTTTTATTTTGGTGAAGTAGAAATAACATGGGATACAGAACTTGGCTGTTTGACAGATAAGCAGGCGCGCGTGATTCCGGTTGCTGACTTGAAGGAGGATGAAGCTGCAAGAGAGCATGTCGCAGCTTATGAAGAAAATGCGGCAAAAGCGATGCAGCAGTCAGCTGCCGTTTTATCGTCGCCGCTGCCAGTTTCTCCGTATGAAGATTCTCGTGCAATGGATCTTTTAACAGATTATATGCGACGCTGGACAAAGGCAGATTTTGCTTTTCTCAATGCAGGTGTACTGTTGGAGAGTTTCCCGGCAGGTAATGTTTCCTACATGGATATTCATCGAATTTGTCCCCATCCAATTAATCCGGCGACTGTTCAGTTAACAGGAAGTGTCTTAGAGGAAATTGTCACCGCTGCCCTGCAGCCTGATTTTGTAACTTTCCCGCTCAAAGGATTTGGCTTCCGCGGTGAAGTGATTGGAAAAATGGTTTATAGCGGATTGACATTCGACATTGCCGGAACAGCTGAAAAACCGCAAGCAATAAACCTGAAAATAGCAGGAGAATCGCTAGACCGGAAAAAAGTTTATTCGGCAGCAATGGCAGACACATTCACATTTGGCAATCTGCTTCCGGGTATTAAGCAAGCAGAAGGAAAAAAGTACTTTATGCCGGAAATGCTTCGTGATTTACTTCTCGGTGCATTGCGGGAAATTGAAAAATGAGCTAACACCTCCGATTATCCAACATAGGATATAGCGGAGGTGTTTTCAATTGATGACTGTTGAACCGATGTTTATAGAAGGCAAGCCGTTTACAGCTGTGACAGTGAAACTACCGAAAACAACATTGCTTGTCATATCAAATGATGTTGGCTATATTATGTGCGGCGCACTGGACGTGGATTTACTTAACGAGAAGCTCGCGGATCGCAACATTATTTCAGGGCGAGCAGTTGGAGTCAAAACAATCCAGCAGCTGCTTGATGCACCGCTGGAAAAAGTAACAAATGCTTCCATAGCATATGGATGGCGAGCTGGATTGATCGGTAAGGAAGCTTTAATGCTAATTTCGTAAAAAAATTGTCGAACCTTGGCTTCTTCAATCTAGATTGTTTTCCGATTTTCTGGTACTATTTTATCAGAATGGAATGTTGGAGAGGTTAGGAGTGCAACAATGAGACTAGTTGCGACAAAATCAGTAAAACCCGGCAGCAAGCTTGCACAGCCTGTATACAACGACAAAGGCAGCATTCTGGTTCAACGAGACGTTGAACTGACGAGAAAAATGATTAATCGTTTGAAGGCACTGCGATATACCTACGTTTATATACGGGATGACCGGCTTCTGGACGTCGAGCTTGAATTCTCCACTTCCAGCGAGGAACGGCTAAAAGCGATGCAGGTCATTTACAAATCCTTTCAAGAGATTAAACAGAGCGACAATGGGAAGTATTTGACGGAAAAGATGACAGATAAGATTACAACATCGATTCAAGAGATGGTGAGTAATCTGCGGCCTAAACGTCAGACGCTGACAATTCTTTCCGATATGCTCATATTTGATGATTATATTTTTTCACATTCGGTTAATGTTGCACTATATGCGATGGCTATCGCTAATGAGATGAAGCTGCCTGTTTCGGTCGTGGAGGAAATTGGTTTCGGAGCCATATTGCATGACGTTGGAAAGATGTTTGTACCCCAGGAAGTGCTGCAGAAGACTGGCAAATTAAACGATGAAGAATTTGAGAAAATTAAAGAGCACACAACAAAAGGTTTCCATTACCTACGTAAAATGAATAACATTCCGCTTGTCATTGCACATTGTGCCTATCAGCATCATGAACGAATGAACGGATCCGGTTATCCGCGCGGCATTCAAGGTTCAGATATTCATTTATACGGAAAGATTATTGGAATTGCCGATGTATTTGATGCTGTAACAAGCAACCGTGTCTACCGGGATGCAATGCTGCCGCATGAAGGCTTGGAGATATTATTTGCTGGTGCGGGAGAGCTGTTTGATATGGAAATGGTAGAAGCTTTTAAACGAAGTGTGGCTATTTATCCGACCGGTTTAACTGTCCGTCTGAGTGATGGGCGGGCAGGTATTGTCATCCGGCAGAATGAGGATATCAACACGAGACCGATTGTCCGGATCTTAGAGGAAGCAGATGGGACAGAACCTGATCCTTATGAGGTCAATTTATATGAACATCTGAATATAACGGTTGTAGCTTGTTCGACAGCTGCAGAGTCACACTAGTTCCTATTCTAAGCCCCCTTGGGCAAGCATATGCTTGACCAAGGGGGTTTTTTCATGCGTCCATGGCAGCGCAGAGCTTCTAAAGCACCACCTTCCTTTCGTCATGTGCTTTTCATGAGTCTCTTGCTTTTTGCATTGTTTATTTCGCTGAGTTTATGGCTGGTAAACAAAGGGCTCGAGCCAACTTTAATGGCAATTGCAGAAACAAAAACAGAGCAATTTGCCAAACAGGCAATTAACCAGGCTGTGCAGGCGGAAAAGGAAGCTGATTTGGACTTGAATGCATTCGTGCAAGTAGAGAAAGATACAAATGGAAATGTTACACATGCCAGCTGGGATGCAGCAACGGTTAATGAAGTGCTGCGTAAAGTGACGTTCCGAGTGCAAAATTATCTTCGGCTTATGGAAGATGGCAAAATGCCTGCAGTGAGTGAGGAACAGCTTGCTGAGGAAGCGGCAGCGGATATTATTCAAGAGCAGCTGGAAGAAGACCCAACACTTGTTGACATTCCACTTGGCCAAGCAAGCAATAATGCTTTGCTAGCTAATCTTGGTCCGAAGATACCTGTTAAATTTGAAATGATCGGTTATGTGGAGTCAGGTGTAGATGTGAAGGTCGAGGAGTATGGCATCAATAACGCTATGTTTGTGTTTATGGTCGAAATTAAAGCAAATGTTCGGATTATTATTCCTTTCTCCACCAAGACAACAACTGTGACGCAGGATGTGCTGCTTGGCAGTACCGTCATCCAAGGGCAGGTGCCTGAATTTTATAGTGGCGGAGGGGAAACTGGATCTTCACCATCTTTTTCTATTCCAATGCAAAAGGAAGGCGAATAAATCAGCCTTCCTTTTTTTGCTGTTTTGATTTCTGTTCCCATATACGTAAGTACGGATACGGGTCGAACGAAAACTCAGAGCGTCCGTTATCCTTGTACATACCATAATGCAAATGAGGAGGAAATTTGCCCGACGTACCCGGCGGTCCATATCCGCTTGCCCCGACATAGCCGATTACATCACCAGGTTTGACGATATTCCCAACAGATACACCCTTTTCAAACCCATTCAGATGCGCGTAATAATGGTAAATATTATTGCTGTCACGCAGACCAATGCGCCATCCGCCATACAAATTCCAGCCTTTCAATTCGACAACACCATAAGTCGTAGCATAAACAGGAACACCGTAGTTAGCGAAAATATCAGTACCTTCATGAATACGTCGTCCCCCAAAACCGCGGGCATCTCCCCAAGTATTTCGATAGCTGTAATTATGATGGAGTGGGAGCGGGAAGGAACGCTTGTCCAGTTCAATTGTACCGAATTGCTCATAAACCTTTGCGGTATTCATAATCGTCTGGACAGTTAAATCGCGCTCATAATAATTCCAAAGGGCAATTTTAATATCGTTTTTAGTCGTGCCAGTGCGCTGAATAAAGGAAGCGATTGTAAAAAGTACATCCTCTGGATTATCCGGATCAGCTAAAGCATCGCCATTGCCATCCCGCCCGAGTCCTTGAAACCAAGAAATAGTGGACTCATTCGCCGCTGCTTTTTTATGTTCTGTTATCCCAAACCATTTCTCCTCAGGAATCGTGATAGCAATCAGTTTCTCTGTGTCTGCTTTTGTTGCCGCTGGCAGATTATGTTCGTATTGATCGATGGCAGCTAAATAGTACCACGGCAGCCCTGTTGCCGCTGCTGTCTTCTTGTAGAGGGCCATGCGCTCAAGTTTTGCATTACTTTCTTTGTTTGCTTGCTCCGCGGAAGCAGGCAATGGACAGCTGCTCAGCAGGACAACTAGCAGTATGACAAGATGCAATTTTTTCATATGCTGCTCACCTTTCTTTACTTGTTTGCCGTTAGTTTGTACAGTGTTTGAAATTTCATAACTGCTATTAGCGGATCAATGGAAGAGGAGCGAAATTACAGACAAAATATGCTACACTAGAAACAAGATAGGGGAGTCGATAGCTGGTGAAAACTACCATACAAGGCAAACAGTACGAAGTAGTACAGGATGTTAAGAATGCCTTTCAAGAACAGGCATTTCACGATCGCTATAGCGAGATCCTGACAAAATATGATTATATTGTAGGAGATTGGGGATATGAGCAGCTGCGTTTAAAAGGCTTCTTTGACGACGAAAACCCAAAATCCACCTTTGATACGAAAATAAGCACATTGGAAGATTATCTGTATGAGTATTGTAATTTTGGCTGCGCGTATTTTGTTGTGAAAAAAATAGCGGCAAAGTGAACGTGTAAAGAGAGGGGCTAATACGATGTACTTTGTGGATAAACAAAAGATTGAAGGAATACTTACATATATGGAAGAGCTGCTTGCTGCTGATATAACGTCAGCTGAAGAGCTCACAAGCAAGCTAGCGATGGAACGCCGCGTGCAGCTGCTCATTGAAGCGATATTGGATACGGGCAATAGTGTAATTGATGGATTCATCATGCGTGATCCGGGCAGCTATGATGATATTATCGATATTCTTGCTGATGAGCAGGTAATCGCCGAAAACACAGCCCCAGCTTTTAAAGAAATTATTGCGCTGCGTAAAATGCTTACGGGGAATTATTTGCATGTAAACCATCAAGTGCTGGCAGACACGATGGACAAGCACCATGCACTTCTTGCACAATACGTGGAATGGGTCAGAGCTTATTTAGTGAATGAGACGCGGACAGCTTCCGCTTTCGCAAGGAGCGATCAAGATTGATGAAAGCATATGACGGCTATTTAATTGATTTAGATGGAACCATGTATCTCGGCAGCAAACGAATAGAGGCTGCTCCTGGATTTATTCATAGACTAAGGCAAGCTGGCAGGAAACATTTGTTTGTGACGAATAACTCGACGCGCACACAAGAGCAAGTAGCTGCCAAGCTGCGCCAAATGGATATTGAAGCTGATCCTGAAGACGTGTTTACAACCAGTATGGCGACAGCAGCGTATATACGGGAACAAAAGCCAGCTGCCCGTGTTTATGCCATAGGGGAGGAAGGTTTGTTTGATGCTTTAGCGAAAGAAGAACTCACTATCGCTGATGACAACTGTGATTACGTCGTTATTGGATTGGATACAGCTATTACCTATGAAAAGCTGGCAAAAGCATGCTTATTAGTTCGGGCAGGTGCTACGTTCCTATCTACGAACAGTGACAAAGCGCTTCCGACTGAAGCAGGAATGATGCCAGGAAATGGTTCTTTAACAGCTGTTGTGTCCGTAAGTACAGGAATAGAGCCAATCTTTATTGGTAAACCGGAAAGCATTATGATGGAACAGGCGAGAAAGCTGTTAGAGCTGGATACAGAGCAGGTCGTCATGGTCGGAGATAATTACCTAACCGATATTACAGCTGGCATTCGAGCAGGTATGGACACGCTCATGGTTTGCACTGGTTTTACAAAGCGAGATGAGCTGCCAATGCTGCATCCGAAGCCAACCTATACAATTGATTCATTGGATGAATGGGAATTTAAATAAGGAGCACGCCTAGGAGATTAGGCTGCTCCTTTTTCTATGTCTGACTAGCAGTTAATATCCCATCTTTAATGCTTTGCTGGCATTTTGAATATCACTTTGCAGCAGCTGTTCTAAATTATAGGATGGATAAAGTCCGCGTCTGTACATAAAGTCAAAGATTTTTGCGTGCGTATCAATGGCGCGCTGCAGTTGTTTTCGCAGTGTTTCTCTCAGTACTGGAGTGGCTGTTTCTGTGATAGCAATAGCATAGTTACGAACAGAAGTTTTCGCAAAGACGAGCAAGTCACCAGCAAAAAAGGCAGTATATGTATTTCGTGTTTCTGCTTGATCTTGCAGGCTGGGTGCGGAAGGGTAGAAAGCCAGCAATTCGTTCAAATTCGTCTCAAGGCCTTTAATCGTCTGCTCATAAATAGAGCGCAGTTCACCATCATTCACATTTCCAATGAATTGTTTCAGCTTCATTAAAGCCACAGCTTGGGAAGCGACTAGTTCATGTAATTCGAGTGTTTCATGCCATGCCAAGTGATTTGGGTAGCCTGCGTTTGTGTTTTCCAAGTAATTTCCTCCTTGTGTATCAGACGTTTACACTATATGAAGGAAGCCTAGTTTTGGCTACTCATGAGGTAAAATAATTCGCTTTGCATGAAAGAAGAGCAGCCTTATGATGCAGGCTGCTCTTCTTTCATCCGTCTATATTTTCTTCTTCATTTTGACTATGCGCGAGTCTGCTGGCAGCGGCTGCTGCGATGGCTCCGACGATGTCATCCAGGAAAGTATGACATTCCCCGCTGCTCTTATCGTTAAGCTTCTCCAAAATACCAGGCTTTTGTTTATCGATATAGCCGTAATTCGTAAATCCGATTGATCCATAGAGATTGATGATAGATAGAGCGATGACTTCATCAATTCCATACAAGCTTTCATCACGTTTTAATGTATCCTGCAACGGCTGTTCCAGTTTTCCCTGTTCTGCGAGAACATCCAGCTGGATACCAGTCAGGATGGCGTTTTGGACTTCTCTTTTGGATAATACACGCTCTACATTATAAATACACCGGTCCATTGTCAGACCAGGATAGTATTTTTCCTGCAGGTAATGTACCAGTTCAGCGATATCTTCTACTTGTACACCTCGTTCAATCAGCCATTCGCGTGCTTTTTTCTCTAATTCTGCTGTCATATGATCACGTCACTTTCTATGTATGATTCGGTTAGCAGTATACCCTGTTAGCTTATGCGTCAACCCTCTGCTCTGGAACATGATTCTTCTAGTTGTTTCATAAAATGTAGCAGGAGGTGTTTGTGTGTGCTACAGCTGATGCAGCAATATATACCGGGATTCACCGGAAAACCCGTCTCTTACCGGAATTATCACGCTTATCAGACAATGGAGCATCTTTATGTCATTATACCAGCTCGAACGGAACAAGACAGTTATTATGAATTGGCAGCGATAACGGCATATATGCAGGAAAACGGATTTCCGCGCATTGCACAGCCGCTGATCACGACAGAAGGTCAAATTATTACTGTGTATGAAAATACCCCTTATCTTGTCGTGGAGATGCCGCCACCTTATCCTTTGCGACTAGGTGCGCACGGAGCAGAATTAGCAGCTTTTCACGAGCTGGGAGCTGCTTGTCCATTCGCTCCCGACACGTTGTCCAGTTACGGTATGTGGAGTGAGTTATGGACGGCTCGCTTAGCGCAGGGAGAAAAGCTGTATGCGGAGATTTATCAAAAACGTCCGCTAACGCATGGAGAACGATTTTTTTTAGATACTTTTCCTTATGTGATGGGCAGATCAGAACTGGCTATTCAATATGTAAATGAGACGAATGGCGAGTTCCGTTTTACGGAGGCCGACCAGGCTGCGACTGTTTTTATGAAATATCAATCTGAATTAAAAGAAACGTATGTCCTGCCGCATCAGATTATTTATGATCACCCAGCACGTGATTTAGCTGAATATACCCGAGTTGCTTTTGGAAAAGAAGAAGAGGGAGACATCAAAGAATTTCTTCCTGCTTATATGCAGGCACGTCCACTGTCTGTTTTTGGCATGCGTCTATTGTATGCGCGTCTCGTTATGCCATTGCACATATTTGATCAAATGGAGCAAGGGTTAACCGGAACAGCAGGCGCAGCATATGAAACACTTGTCATGCAGCAGCATATGTATGAGCAGCGTTTGGCGGGCTTGTTTCAGTATATGCAAGTGGATACTCGTTCCCTCGAGATACCTGTGTTGGAAAATTATTTGTAAATGTGGTTGCGGTAATAGATTCATAGCGTTATAATGTCCATTATATAAAAACATTTGTTTATTTCAGGCGGACAGGAGATGGGCGAGATGAAACAAAAGATTCAAATCGGCTTATGCGGACTAGGAACAGTCGGAAGCGGAGTCGTACAGATTTTACAGAATCATCAAGAACAAATCCGCTACAAACTTGGCTGTGAAGTCGAAGTAGCCAAAGTACTCGTGAAAAACAAAGAAAAGAAACGGGAATACATCGGGGATGCTAGCATTCTGACGACAGAACCGTCAGATATTACCGATAACCCTGCTATTGATATTGTAGTCGAAGTGATGGGCGGCATGGACGATACGTATCAGCTGCTCGAACGCAGCATCCGCAACCGCAAGCATATCGTAACAGCTAACAAAGACTTGATGGCTGAGCAAGGCGATAAACTGTTTGCATTGTCGCAGGAATATAATACCGATATCTATTACGAAGCAAGTGTGGCTGGCGGTATTCCTATACTCCGAACCTTAAGTGACGGACTTGCATCCGATAAAATTCAAAAAGTAATGGGAATTGTTAATGGAACAACAAACTTTATTTTGACGAAGATGACTGATGAGAATCTTGCTTTTGAACCAGTATTACAGGAAGCGCAAGCACTTGGATTCGCTGAAGCAGATCCGACTTCGGACGTTGAAGGTTTGGATGCAGCGCGCAAGATGACGTTATTAGCCAATTTAGCATTTAAGATGCCTGTCGCTTATGAAGATGTTGAAGTTTCTGGTATCACTTCTATAACGCAGGAAGACATAGATTTTGCCGGAAGATTAGGCTATCAGATGAAATTGATTGGTATTGCAGCAATGGATGATGGCAAAGTCGAAGTAAGCGTGGAGCCTACTTTGCTGCCGACAGCCCATCCGCTGGCACAAGTGAAAAATGAATATAATGCGGTTTATGTATACGGGCAAGCAGTCGGCGAAACGATGTTCTACGGTCCGGGCGCTGGTGGATTGCCAACAGCTACGGCAGTTGTATCGGATTTGATGGAAGTTGTCAAAAATGTCCGCCTAGGGGTCAGTGGAAAAGCTTATGTGACACCGCAGTACAAAAAAGCATTAAAAGACAATTCACAGAAACATGCGAAGTATTTTGTTCGCGTAGAAGCAGAGGACCAGACAGGTGCTTTCCATGCGGTGACGAATGTATTCGCCGGTGAAAATGTATCGTTTGCAAAAATTCTTCAATTACCGCGTGCAAACTCCAAAACAGCTGAGGTTGTAATGGTGACACATAAGCATAGCAAACAGCAAATCGAAAAAAGCATACAACAGCTGGAAAATTTAGATGTCGTAAAACGAGTTATCAGCTGTTATCGCGTAGACGGAGAGGATTGATTAAGATGGTATGGCAGGGACTTTTGGAAGCATACAAAGCACATTTACCTGTTTCGGATGAAACACCAGCAGTAAGTTTAGGAGAAGGAAACACACCGCTCATCAAACTCGAAAAAATATCGGCCGCCTATGGAATCCAAGCCTATGCCAAGATTGAGGGAGCGAATCCGACTGGCAGCTTTAAAGACCGCGGGATGGTCATGGCGATAGCGAAAGCAAAGGAAGCGGGAGCGAAAGCAGTTATCTGCGCTTCGACGGGTAATACGTCCGCCTCCGCTGCCGCTTATGCTGCTCGAGCAGGTATGCGCTGCTTTGTCGTAATTCCAGAAGGAAAGATTGCCCAAGGCAAACTGGCGCAAGCTGTCATGTACGGTGCAGAAATATTTTCAATCGCTGGCAATTTTGATGATGCTTTGCGCGTTGTCCGCAATTTGAGCGAAACAGAACCAGTAGCACTTGTAAACTCTGTTAATCCTTACCGACTCGAAGGACAAAAAACGGCAGCTTTCGAGCTGTGCGAGCAATTGGGACAAGCACCTGATTATCTGTTCATTCCAGTCGGAAATGCTGGTAACATAAGCGCTTACTGGAAAGGATTTAAAGAGTATGAACAGGAAAAAGGCTACAGTCTGCCAGTCTTAAAAGGTTATCAAGCTAGCGGGGCGGCACCAATTGTCCACGACCGTGTATTTGAAAATCCAGAAACAGTCGGCACTGCTATCCGGATCGGAAACCCAGCAAGCTGGCAGAAAGCAACCACAGCAAGAGATGAATCAGGCGGAACGATTGACGAAGTAACAGATGAGCAAATTATCGCTGCTTATCAGAAAATCGCCCGTGAGGAAGGTATATTTGCTGAACCTGGATCTTGTGCTTCCTTTGCAGGATTGCTGAAAGCATTGGAGCAAGGAGAAGTGGCTAAAGGTGCTACCGTAACTTGTGTACTAACTGGCAATGGACTGAAGGATCCGCATACCGCTATCGAATACAGCACAATTAAGCCGGTCGTTCTTCCTAACGAAGAGCAAGTGATTGCCCAAGCAATCAAGGAGCGGATGTAAAATGAAACGCTGGCAAATACGTGTACCTGCAAGTACAGCTAATATCGGACCAGGGTTTGATTCCATTGGCATTGCATTAGATTTATACTTGGAGCTGGAAGTACAGCCTGCTGCTGAATGGGAATTCATTGCAGCATCAGAAGCTGTGCAAGGTCTTCCATCTGGCAAAGATAATATGATCTATGAAACAGCACTTTATGTTGCCAAGCAGTATGGTTTGGAGGATTTGCCAGCTTGCTCCGTTCGAATGACGAGCGAGATCCCGCTCGCCAGAGGACTGGGAAGCAGTGCCACTGCACTGGTCGCAGGAATTGAGCTTGCAGACTGCTTGCTATCATTAGCGCTTAGTGATGCAGAGAAACTCGATCTTGCAGTCAGTCTTGAAGGCCATCCAGATAATGCTGCGCCGTCAATTTTAGGCAGCTGTGTGATTGGGTATTATGATGGCAGCGTCCATTATGTCCAAACGCCGATTGATCACGTACGTTTTTTAGCTGTCATTCCGCCATTTGAGCTGGCAACATCAGCTGCCAGAGCTGTACTTCCAGATCAATTAGCATATAAAGAAGCAGTGCAAGCGAGCGGTGTCGCCAATGTCGCCGTAGCAGCTTTGCTGCAGCAAAATTGGAAGCTGCTTGGAGAAATGATGAAAAAAGATCTTTTTCATCAGCCATACCGACAAGCAATGATTCCGCATTATAAAGAAGTAGCAAGCTCCTTGCAAGAAGCGGCGTATGGTGTTTATTTGAGCGGCGCTGGACCTACCATGATAGCCGTAGTCGATGAAGCGCAAGCTGTTTCTGTACACACACACTATCAGGAGAAGTATCCGCAGTTTGAATGGATGTTGTTGTCTTGTGCCAAACAAGGAAGCTGCACAGAAGAGCTAGCTGTTGAAGCATAATAAAGCCCACAGAAATTTTGAGGATTTCTGTGGGTTTTGTGTTAGCAACTGCTATAATTGGGAAGCTGGTTTTAATCCAGTGTATATACATAATTAAGAGAGATTTTATCTTTTAAGAGTTCTAGGAGGACCTAAAGTGCGTATAGTGGGATTAATCTTCATGATAACTGCATTGATAGTGATGCTTTTCAACTATTCAATTGGTATTTTACTATTTGGGATAAGTTTACTAGTATTCGGAATAAGTAATCTGAAACGAAAACATAACCGAATTGCATACGTTTACTTGACAGCAGGTGTCGTTTTTGTTGCAGCAATTTCATTAAGGGATTTCCTCTGAGTTAGTCATAACAACTAGGAATCGTATTTTTTCTTAAAGAAGGTCAAATAAAAACCCGCATGGAAAATAATATTTCCACGCGGGTCTATTCAGTCTATTAAAATACTTGCTCGATCTCACGTACGCCAGGTACTTCTGCCATCAAGGCACGTTCAATACCGGCTTTTAATGTGATCGTAGAGCTTGGGCAGTTCCCGCATGCTCCCATAAGACGCAGGCGCACGATACCTTCATCAACATCGACTAATTCGACGTCACCGCCGTCACGCAGCAAGAATGGACGTAATTTGTTTAATACTTCTTGTACTTGGTTTTCCATCATCCATTATCCCCCTTACGATTATATATCTATTATAAATCGTTTCTGATAAAAAATCCACGTTAGCCAACTGAGAAATTTTATCAATTAAAATTTTCCATTCCAACATGTGGTTTGTTACGGTAAACTGAAGCTACTAGCAGACGAAAGGGCGGATCAGATGGCAACAAAAATTAGCGTTTATGGGGCCGATATTATATGTGCGAGCTGTGTAAATGCACCAAGCTCAAAGGATACGTATGAATGGCTGCAGGCTGCATTAGGCCGAAAATTTAAAGACAATCAGTTTGAATTTGCGTACATTGATATCCACGAACCCCCTGCAGAAGAGAAACACAAGCAGTTTGCCGAGAAAGTAATAGAAGACGATTTGTTTTATCCAGTTGTCCTTGTGAATGGGGAAATAGCCGGAGAAGGTATTATTTCATTGAAAGCCGTAACAAAGGCTGTCGAGAAGGCTGTCAGCGCAAGCTAGTTGTGCTCCTATCCCGCAGTGTGGTAGCATTATCTTTTGATAGTGTTACATCCTAGAATAGGAGTGAGCGGGATGAATCCGATCATTGAATTTTGCGTAAACAATCTGGCCACCGGTTCACAGGAGGCTTTTGAAAAGCTCGACAGTGATCCTGGTCTTGATGTAATAGAATACGGCTGTACAAGCTTTTGCGGCATATGCGCCCAGCATCTGTTTGCGTTAGTAAACGGAGAGCCGGTGACAGCAGAGACAGCCGATGAGCTTGTCCAAAATGTTTACAAGTTCATTGAAGAAAATCCATTGTTTTAATAGGCTATGTGTCTGCCAAGCGCAGACCATGGCTTTTTTCATACATAGTAGAGGAGACGAGAAAATGGACATACCCTTTGTAAAACTGCATGGCCTGAAAAACAGCTATATCTTTGTGGATTTATTTCAGTTTCAGCTAAAAGAGGAAATGCTGGCACCGCTTGCGATAGATATAGCTGATCGTAATACCGGTATCGGCTCGGACGGTTTGATTTTGATTCATCCGAGCGACACATGCAATGTTGGTATGCGCGTTTTTAACTTGGATGGTTCAGAGGCGATGAATTGCGGTAATGGACTTCGCTGTGTTGCCAAATATGCTTTTGAAAACAATTTGGTGGACGCTGATACGTTTACAATTCAAACAAAAGCCGGCCAAGTGGAAGCACAAGTGCATGGCACACGAGAGCATGTACACGAAGTGACGGTCGACATGGGAGCGCCTATTCTGCAGCGCGAGCTCATTCCGATGCTAGGGGAAAAAGGGCAGCAAGTTGTAGACGAAGCTTTTGACTCAGGAGAAGAACAGTTCCGCGTAACCGCAGTAAGCATGGGCAACCCGCATGCAGTATTCTTTGTCAATCACATAGACAATGCTCCGCTGTATACAGCGGGACCTGTGATTACAAATGATCCTCGTTTCCCAGAGGGAGTGAACGTTGAATTCATCGAAATGGTGTCTGAAAAAGAAATGCATTTCCGCGTATGGGAACGTGGTTCTGGCGTGACACAGGCATGCGGGACAGGAGCTTGTGCGGCGGTTGTCGCAGCTATTCTGAACAACAAATCCCCTTATGAAGAAGAAGTGACAGTGCATCTTAGCGGCGGAGATTTATTCATTCGCTGGGAAAAAGGTGGATCCGTTTGGATGCGCGGTGCTGCCGAAAAGACGGTATCTGGCACATTCCATTGGGAGCACGGTGCTTGAGCATCCGGCAATAGGAGCGTATACTAAGAGTAAGATGAAAATGGGAGGTAAACCAATATGGTCTTAAATATAACAGACAGTGCCAGCCTTCAAATTAAAGAGATGCTGAAAGAAGAAGATGCCGAAACTGTTTTCTTGCGCTTTGGTGTAAAAGGCGGCGGCTGCAGCGGCTTATCTTACAGCCTTGGCTTTGAATACGAGAAGAATGAAGAACTAGACACATACGAAGTGAACAACGATATCCCGGTTATTATCCGTTCCATGGACATTCCGGTTATTGAAGGCACAACGATTGATTTCAAACAAAACATGATGGGCGGCGGGTTCACGATTGATAACCCGAATGCCATCGTTTCATGTGGCTGTGGGTCATCGTTTAAAGCGGCAGCCCGTGAAGGCACGCCGGAGAACTGCTGATGCGAAAACAGGAAGAACCTGATGTGTTATTTTAACTACACATCAGGTTCTTTTACTAAGAAAGGGGTGATTCCTAGGAATCGCCCCTTTTTAGGTTATACATTAGTTTTGAAGTGCATCTTTGATATGAGCCTCTACTTGGTAGCTATTTAGCAGCCCAATATGGGAAATACCATAAAGGCGAATGTTGTTGGCGCCATATAGGACAGAGAGATAGGAGCTTACAATTCTATCGCTTGTAGAGTAGATGGAGGTTGTGTCAATTCCGTCAGGGGCGCGGCTAGTAGTAAGGCGATTTGCACCGCCTAATGTCACAAGCTTGTCTACTTTGTTACTGCCGCCGTAGTTCTGGATATAATAAAGGCTGTTTGCGCCGCCCATGCTGTGTGCCACAATGTTTACTTTATCACTTCCAGTTTCCGCTCGTACATTGTCAACAAAACGTGAGATGGCCGCAGCGTTCAGTTGCTGCTGTCCTTGCTTACTAGGAAGGTCGATCGCATGAAGCTCATCACGGGACCAGCCTTGCCCTTGCAAATATCTCTCAATAAAGTAGAAATTAGAGTCTGAACCGCCTAAACCATGTACAAATACAACAGGTGTGTTGTTTGTTGCGGCTGCTGCTTTTGATGGCTGGAACGAAAAAGTCAGTGAAAATACAACAGCCAAGCCAACGAGCAGAAGTTTCATCCATTTACTATTTTTCATTACGTATTCCTCCTAAAAATGTGGTATGTAATTCTATTAAATTATAAGATGAATGAATAGATTTCTGTATTGGGAAAAGAACATCAGCGGAAGTGCATTTTGTTAGGTTATCTGCCCATTACTTTCCAGATTTTGTACACACTTCGCAGGATAATTGAACCGTAATATGTAGAAGAACTATTGATAGCTGGAGGGATGATATGATTTTATTAGCTAAACTTTCTCATGCTGAGGAAATACACCGCACCATGCTGGCAGCATTTGAAGAATATCGGTTTAGTAATGCGCCATCCAGTGCGTTGGAGGAAACGGTAGACACCATTGCATCTTCTTTAAGAAATGGAGAAGAAAAAGCGTTTTTGTTTTGGAGAGAAAAGAAGGTTATCGGAGTTGTTCGATTTAAAGAACAAAAAGAGCATGTGTATTTCTTTCGCTTATCTGTCCGTCCAGAAGAGAGAAGGCGAGGGGTTGCGCGGCAATTAATAGCTGCATTAGAGCGTTACGCGGCTTCACGAAGACTTTTTACACTTCAATGTCAGGTAAGACTGTCGGTGGCAAAAAATATTGCTTTATATGAGCAAAATGGATTTTACATAAGCGACAGAACAACAGTAAGAAAACAGAATGGAACAAGGATAGAAACAGTTCATATGACGAAGGAATTAATGCAAAAATAGGAGGAAGGGGATTCCTTCGCTCCTATTTTTTTATTTCTGTAAGTTTTTTCAGCCCTGCTGCTAATTCATCTGCAAATGCGGGCATGCCGTGGCCAGTGCCAGCTGCTTGGGGGTGCAGCTGTTGCAGTTTACGAATGGAGAGGAAGGCGGTTTGTTCGTCCATCGTAAAGTAGCGGGGAGGGCCGTTGAATTCTTTTTGCTGCGTTAATACTTTGTGCAAAGATTCCTGTTGAACCGTTGTAAATGCATCTCCGGCCACCAGAACTTGGTCTTCTGGGTGGAAAAGGCTTATATGTCCCGGTGTATGACCTGGTGTGTGAATCCATTCCCAGCCTGGCAGGTGCGGTACTTTATGATCCAGCGGAATGAGTCGTACATGTTCGCTCAAGTCAATTCCTGTATTTGGGAATGACTTAGAAAGCTTTGTAATCATACCGCCGCCAGCTTCGGTATCTGCTTCCGGATAGTCCTGCTGTCCGGTAAGGTAAGGCATCTCCAATTCATGAGCGTAAACTGGCACATTCCACTCTTTTACTAACTCGACAATACTTCCCACGTGGTCAAAATGACCGTGCGTCAAAATAATACAAGCAGGTTTTGCTCCTTCACCAAACAAATGGGCGGCAGCTTGTTTAATTTTCTTAGCAGTATCGGGCATTCCAGCATCGACGAGCACCCATTCTTTTTCGGCAGGATTTTCAATGAAAAACACATTTACAATTTGGTCAAGGTAGCCGTGAACAGTTGGAGAGACGGTTGTTTCTTTGCCGCTCTTTATAGAGGCTAAGGGCATCAAGCGATGTTCGAATTCGTTTTCCATACAGCTCCTCCTTTATCGCTACTAGTGTGTGAAAGAAGCGCGTCCTTATACAAAGAGCATATAAAAAACACCGGCCCTCCGTAAAGGAATCCGGTGTTTGAATTAAAACATGCTTGTAGAGTGCTTCGGCTGGACACGTGCATCTGGATCGATATACGTTTTGGCATTATTAATTGCTGTTGGCCCTTCACCGAAGCCAGAGGCAATCAAGTTGACTTTTCCTGGGTATGTGCAAATATCACCTGCGGCATAAATGCCGGCAATATTTGTTTCTTGCTTCGTATTAACGACAATACTGTTTTTCTCAATTTCCAAATCCCATTGCTTGATTGGACCTAGAGAAGAGATGAAGCCGTAGTTTACCAAAACTTCGTCTACATCGATTGTTTCTATTTCTTCGCTTTTCACCTTTTGCAGCACAACTTGTTCGATTCGATCTGTACCTAGCATCTCAACTGGTACGTATGGCGTCATAATTCTAACGTTTGACTGCATCAAGCGTTCCACACTATGTTCGTGCGCACGGAATTGGTCCCGGCGGTGAACAAGGATGACTTCCTTTGCAATCGGCTCTAGCATGAGTGCCCAGTCAACAGCGGAATCGCCGCCGCCTGCTAACAGCACGCGCTTTCCAGCATACTTCTGCATATTGTCTACGTAATAATTCAGGTTGACACCCTCAAACTCATCGCAGCGCTCTACTGTTAAACGGCGCGGCTGAAACGCACCATTACCAGCAGTGATAATAATTGTTTTCGAGTAATGTACATCCTTGTCTGTTTCAATACGGAATGTATTATCTTCTAAGCGCTCGACCTTATCAACTGACTCGCCAAGCGCAATAGAAGGGTCGAAGCGGTTTAGCTGTTCCATCAGGTTGTCCACTAATTCCTGAGCACGGATACTAGGGAAGCCTGCTATATCGTATATGAATTTTTCTGGGTATAAAGCAGAAAGCTGTCCGCCAACATGGGGAAGACTTTCAATGATTTTGACACTTTGCTGACGCATCCCACCATAGAACGCAGTGAAAAGTCCGACTGGACCTGCACCGATGATGGTCACATCATAAACTTGATCTGACATACCGGTTCCTCCTAATATTTTTAAACGTATCATGTGGTATTTTATCATAGATGTTGAAATATGAGTAAGAAGAAGGGTTTTTCATCATGTTGTAGTATGCTCCAAACCATGAGAACGCTTCCCTTTTTGATTGATAAAAGGAATTAAAACGATTACCATAATAATGATGACAGTTTTATGACAGTTTTATGTTTTCATCTGCCTTATAAAGTGAATAGAATCACAAACAAAAAAATTAATGTGTTGTTAGGTTATGCAGCTGTTGAAAGACCAAACTATATTAATGGATGTGATCAAAGATGAACAAACCGAAAATCGTAATTGCAGGTGCTGGTTATGGCGGCCTAATCACGACAGTCAAACTGCAAAAGCTAATTGGAACGGAAGAAGCAAGTATTACACTTATTAACAAGCACGACTATCATTATCAAACCACATGGCTTCATGAAAATGCAGCCGGTACAAGACATCATGACCAAACAAGAATAGCAATCAAAGATGTGATTGATCCGAGAAAAGTAAATTTCGTCCAAGATACAGTGACGAAAATTGATCCTGACGCGAAAAAAGTTACGATGGAAAATGGCGAGATTTCTTATGATTATCTTGTCATTGGATTGGGCTTTGAGCCTGCCAATTTCGGAATTGAAGGATTGCTGGACCATGCTTACAATATCCGCAGCATTAATTCTTCCCGTTTAATCCGCGAGCATATTGAACATAATTTCGCTATGTATAATAATGAAAGTGAAAAGAAAGAAGAGCGTTTGAATATTGTTATCGGCGGTGGTGGCTTTACAGGGATTGAATTCGCTGGTGAATTAGCGGAACGTATCCCAGAGCTGTGCAAAGAGTATGATATTGATCGTGACAAAGTCCGCGTTACCGTTATTGAAGCAGGACCATCCGTCATGATGGGGTTTGATCCGCAGCTTGTGGAATATGCTTTGAACTCCTTGGAGTCCCGCGGGATATCGTTTCAGACGAATGCCTTCCTAAAGGAAGTTGCGGCTGACAGCATTGTTTACGAGAAAGCTGACGAAAAACATACAATCAAAACGAATACAACCGTTTGGGCAGCCGGTGTACAAGGCAGCTCTGTCTTAGAAAAATCCGGTTTTGATGTAAAGCGCAATAAAGTCATGGTTACAGAAGATCTGCGCGATCCGAATTATGAAGATATCTTTATTGTTGGTGACTGTGCAGCGGTTATGAACGAAGAAACAGGCAAGCCGTACCCGCCAACAGCGCAGATTGCTACACAAATGGGCTTCAACTGTGCGCAAAATCTCAAAGCCCTTATTCGTAAAGAAAGCAACACACAGAAATTCGTACCAGACCTAAAGGGTACACTTGCTTCCTTGGGCGGAGGCGATGCCATGGGTACCGTTATGGGCAAGAAACTTTACGGAAAGCCGGCAGACGTTATGAAAAAAGCATCCGATAACCGCTATCTGTATCAGCTTGGCGGCGTTGGACTTGTGCTGAAAAAAGGGAAATTTAATATTTTCAGCTAAGTGTGAAATCTAGTAAGCTAGCAGGTGTGAACAGCCTGATAGAACAAACGGCCAGTGCATGTGTCACTGACCGTTTTTGTTATCTGCTTTTTTAGCAATTGGATTTCCTAGTGCTATTGGTTACAATTACGATTATATTATCAATGGGAGTTGTTATTATAATTGCCAGAAAAGTTATAAGTGCTTCCATGTCAGGAACGTTATTTGCTGTTATTCTAGGATTTATGATGCCAAATCCTTTTGGAGAAGAAAATCTCAGTCAATTCAGTAACTATTTGTTTTCATCCCTTACGATTATACCGGTATATATCATCTATAGCTTTCCGGTAATTATCCTTTATGGGGTAGTCACTTCTGTCATTAGTGAGAAAACGGGGGAAGCTATAGCAGCAAAGATGCAAGACAAAAAGGCAGAGATAATTGTTTCAGGAGCCATGCATGCAGTTTTTGGTCTAATTCTTTTGTGGTTTAGTTTAGGAGCATCTATACTATTTTTTATAACGGATAGAATCTTGAAATACCGTTGTGATAAGTATCGATGGATAGATGCGGTCAAAAGTTTGGCCGTTCCTTCTATAGCTTGGTGCTCATGTATGGCAGTTGCATGGTGGCCGGACTTGCTTTAAGTTAAGATGCAAATAAGAGTCTGAGACATAACTGTTTAAGCTATATAAAAATCCAAACAATACTGCAATTAAAAGCAGTATTGTTTGGATTTTTGCATTGAAGGAATAGGAGAGCATCGCTTCGGAAATACACTCCGCTTTCCTGCGGGCGGCTGGGAAGCCTCCTCGTGCAAAAAGCGCACTGCGGGGTCTACCCTAGCCTTCCTCCCGCGGGAGTCTCCGTGTATTTCCTACGCTAATTCTTGTTATGATGCCCTCTAGTGTAGACAGAATACGTAGACTCCTCGAAAATAAAAAGCGATTTTCTTGTCGGCATCTACTTCAAAAGCCATTCTTGTCCGACGATAACAGCTAAATTTGAAAAGTAGAAGCCGTCTGAGGGCTGCATTAAAAGTAAGGATCTAGTCATCGTTCGCTTTTAGGATGAATTAATCTTGTTTTGTCTCAGCCTCTTTTGTATTCCCTAATCTTATCATCTATCTTATCAGCTTATCGGTATAAGCTATTTTCCATTTGTCGATGCTGTAAGAAGAGGTGAGAGGAAATGATCCGTTGGTGTAAAAGAATTGTCCTGTGTATGCTTCTGTGTACCGCTATGTATGTAACGTGGAGCCAGCTTACCAATTTGACTGTACAGGATGTGATCACATATGAACAGCAGCCCGTACAGGTAAAGGAACTTGTTTCAAAACAAGTGCATCTTCCATCAAAACAGCAAGTAAATGATGAGGGAAATCGCAATGCCGGTTAAAGCACCGAAAAATACTTCGATCGGCTGATGCCCGAGCATTTCTCTAATTTCGCGATTTTTTTCGAACTCCTGCTTGCTTCCCCAGTTTTTCGCTTCATCAACAAAGCGCTGGAAATCTTTCAGCAGTAAGTTGAGCAGAATTGCTTGTTCTCCAGCTGCTCTTCTCACACCAGAAGCATCGAACATAATGATAATACTGAAGACAAAGGAAGCAGCGAAAACAGGTGAATCAAGCCCTGTCTCAAAGCCAATCGAGGTCGTCAAGGCAGCTACTGCTGCGGAGTGGCTGCTTGGCATTCCGCCTGTACTAAATGCCAAATCTGGCTGCACCTGCTTTTCGGTAATTGCGCGAATCGGTACTTTGATTACTTGCGCTACAATAATGGCAATAAGTGCGCTCCATAAAGGCATATTTTGTAATAATGACATGCAGAGCTACATCCTTTCAGTGAATAAGCTATAATGTGTGATGTAATCATTATAACTAAACTTCCCTGAGAAAATGTCATTTAAACGAAGTATTATAAGACACTTTACTTTTTCCGAAAGCATGGGCGACTTTTGAAAAGAAAAAGGCTGCCAGCATGCTGAAGCAGAAGTCTTTGACGAGGAAGGGGAGCATACTGATCCAAGCAGTTTTATAGCTGATAGCAACCCCAAGCCAAAGATGCATGCTGCCGTACATATAAGTCACGCCGAATAGGTAATTCACGAGCAGGCCGGCAAATGCTGCCGCAAATACGCGGTGGCGAAAAGCGGTCTTCTCCATAATAAATCCAGCGGAAAACGCAATGGCAATAAAGGATAGCAGAAATCCGCCAGTTGGCCCTGCAAACACACCGAAACCACCGGTAAGGTCAGCGAAAATCGGCAATCCAGTCAGCCCGAGCAGCACATAACAGCTCATGCTGTAAGCACCCCATTTATATCCTAACAAGAGACCCGCCAGAATTGCGAAAAACGGCTGCAGAGAAAGCGGTACAGTTTGCCCGCCGATAGGCACAGCCAGAAAAGGCAGCCATACTGATATATTCGCACCTACTGTCATCAAACCAACAAACATAGCACTTGCAGTCAATTTTCCAGTTCGATTCATCCATATCAACTCCTTGGCAAAATAGTAAACAAGATGCTTTGAAATGTCAACTTAAATTATTATTAGGTTTACAATCAGAACATAGAAAAAGGCGCAGAAGCCTTCTTCTACGCCTGGATTGCAGCGTCTAACGCGATTTCCATCATGTCACTGAAAGTGGTTTGACGTTCCTCTGATGTTGTTTCTTCGCCAGTCAGTATATGATCGCTTACAGTTAAAACAGATAATGCCTGACAATCATATTTTGCAGCAAGTGTATAAAGTGCCGTTGTTTCCATTTCTACAGCTAATACGTTGTAATCGGCTAGTTTACCGTAGAATTCTAACGTGTTGTCACGATAGAAGCGATCACTTGTAAACACATTACCTACACGAAGATTAAGACCTTTTGCCTTACCAGCTTCATATGCTTTCAACAGGAGGTCGAAGTCAGCAGTCGGAGCGAAATCAACGGAACCGAACTCCTGTCTGTTCATTTGAGAATCAGAGCTAGAAGTAGAAGCAAGGATTACGTCACGCACGTTTACGTCTTTTTGAATGGCACCGCAAGTACCGACGCGTATCAATTTTTTCACGCCATAGCTTTGAATAAGTTCATTCACGTAGATGCTGATAGAAGGAACACCCATGCCTGTACCTTGCACAGAAATTCTTTCTCCTTTGTATGTACCTGTGTAACCATACATGCCTCTTACATCATTATAAAGTTCAGCATCTTCCAAAAAAGTTTCTGCGATATATTTCGCACGCAGCGGGTCACCTGGGAGCAAAATTTTGTCTGCAATCTGACCAGCTTCCGCATTTATATGTACACTCATGACAGCACTCCTCTTTTCTAGATGAGTCAAAATTACCACAAAAGCTAGAGAAACTCAATGTTCTGGTAAAAAGCTGTTTTTAAACTTAAAAAAGTGTCTGTTGCATTTAAAACCGCTTTCTTTTCTCTTATAATAGTAATGTTACATTATTCACATGATCATACATGTGAAATTTGCTTTGGAGGGAAACGCAATGCAAGAAAAAACATTTACGGTTACGAGCGAGACTGGTATTCACGCACGCCCTGCAACATTGCTCGTTAATAAAGCTAGCCAATTCAATTCCGAAATTGGGCTTACATATAAGCAGAAGAAAGTGAATCTTAAATCCATCATGGGTGTTATGTCACTAGGCGTTTCACAAGGCGGAGAGGTTCTGATTACAATTGACGGACAAGATGAGGAAGACGCGATGGCGGGCATTCAAGAAGTGCTGGAAACCCATTTGAGCTGACGGAAGAATCGGAGATAATCTCCGGTTTTTTTCTGCTCTTTTATGAAGGCGGGGGTGCGGACAGACAGCCAACACACGGCTTGCTAGTTGATTTGGAGCACGTTGGTCTTTGTTCGCAGTACAAGAAAAAGGCAGGAGCATACGCTTCTGCTTTTTTCTGTTTATCCAAAGTAGTCTTTCTCCAATGAAGCCAAATTGGCAAGCGCCAGCTGCTGATAGGCAGAAGCGGGTTCATTATGTAACGTTTGCTGAAGCTGCTCGAGGGCTGTCCGCAGCGAATCCGCGTAATCAAGTACTTCTTCTTCATATCGAGATACAGCTGTCTTTGGTATATTTGCTTTTTCGTAGTGAGCGAGCGCTCGGCGTTCATGGAAGAAAACATCTTCCGTTTGTTTCGGATTGTGTAAGTCTCCTTGCTGCGGATGTTTAAGGACAGCAAGAATTTCTACTAACAAAAACTTCCCGCGTTCTTCTTTTACCTTCCCTACATAGCTCCCTGTTTTATATCGAGCTTTCACGATACTGCCAATACTAATCATGGTTACACCTCAAATTCTTTTAAACTGTTTGTCAGACGCTGTAAGGCATCACGCATTGTTTCTGGCGGGCATGCGATGTTCATACGCACGTATCCTGTCCCAGCATCTCCGAATTGTTCGCCGCCGTTAAAACCAAGTTTTGCTTTATTCGCAAAGAAATCCATTAGGTCTTTTTGGTTCAGCTTCATATTACGACAATCCAGCCAAACTAAATACGTCCCTTCCAACGGAATTGGCTTTATTAGCGGAGTGGCTGCCAAGGCCTCTTCTACCAGCTTCTTATTCACGGCCAAGATGTCGAGCAAACCTGTCAGCCATTCTTCGCCTTCCGTATAAGCGGCTTCCAACGCCGCTACAGCCATCGTATTCAGCATGTGAATGCCTTGCTTCGTAAATGTATCCTGCAGCTGTTGGCGCTTTTCTTCTTCCTGCACAATTGCATAAGATACTTGCAGTCCAGCAATGTTGAATGTTTTCGATGGAGATAAGAACGACAGCGTACGTTTACTCATATCTTCCGATAAAGAAGCAATTGGGATATGCTGATGGCCGCTATGAATCAAATCAGCATGAATCTCATCTGAAAGAAGTAAAACATCATATGTCTGACATAAGGCAGCCAGCTGCTCCAGCTCCTGCTTCGTCCAGACACGTCCAACTGGGTTATGAGGATTACATAGAATCATCGCTTTTGCTCCATTTCGGAAGCATGTCTCTAAGTGCTCAAGATTCATTGTATATACACCTTTGTCTTCGATTAATGGATTTTCCACTAATTTCCGATCGTGCTGTTTAACTACGCTATAAAAAGGAACATATACTGGTGTTTGTATGATAACTTGGTCACCTGGGTTGGTAAATGTCTGAATCGCCATATGTAAGCTCGTTACGACACCAGGACTGTATAAGAGCCAGCTCGGTTTGATTCTCCAGCCGTGGCGCTTTTCCACCCATCTGCTGACAACTTTCGCAATGCTGGCGTCTGTCATCGTGTATCCATAGATACCATGCTCTGCCTTATCTTTCAGTGCATGAATCACTGCGCGCGGAGATTGAAAATCCATATCTGCAACCCACATCGGCAGGACGTCTTCTCCGCCATATAATGCCTGTAAGTTATCCCATTTTACGGAACGAGTTTTCCTCCGGTCATGTACGGTTTCAAAATTATGCATATCCCGCACTCCTTTCCCCACTTCTATCCCCATTATAGGCTAGGACGATTCGAAAAGCGAAATGGATGATCACGACATAAAAGCTATCAGTGTGTCGGGGATTTCTTCCGGCAGCAGGTGTCCTGCATCTGGGAAAACGTGCAGTGTTGCGCTCGGTATTTCAGCTAGCAGCCTGTAACCAATCGATGGTGGCAGTAACGGATCTTGACTGCCCCAAAATATTATCGCAGGAGTTTGTATTTGTTGAATGCAGTCATTTGGCAAGTCGCCGCCTCGGTGCTGAATAAAGGTAGCCAGGGAAGAAAAAAAACGTTGGTTCATAAATGGAATACTGTATGCAACCACCATGCGAAGCGAAATGCTCTGCGGATTGGCAACGAGATGTTCCAAAAATCGAACAACACTGCCCGCCTCAAAAATTAATTTCATAAAGCTGGGAAAAAAATGACGCGAAGCAACAAGGCTGCTAAAAGCATCTGTCGGCAGCATATAGCTGGATGGCGCAAACAAATATAACCGATTAACCATCTTAGGATAGTGAAAGGAAAAGCGCATGGCGATTTGACCGCCCATGGAGTGGCCTGCAATATCCAGTCGGTTGATATTTAAATGCGCTAAGAGAGCAGCCACAAGGCGGGTATAATCATCATACGAAAAAGCCGTTTCTGGATGTTTGCTGCTTTGACCAAAAGGCGGGAAATCTAAAGTGAGCACACGGTGATTACGCCGCAGCTCTGGAATAAGGTGATGAAAACAATATTGGGAAGCAAGAAAACCATGGAGAAGAAGGATTGTTTTGGAGGTTCCTGTATTGTATGAAGGATATGTTTTATAGTCGACCGCAACACCGTTAAAATTGAATATACCTGTTGAACAAGACATTTGCGCTGCCCCTTTACCTGCAATTAGGTATAGTCTCGCTCGTTTCAATCTTTATATGCAAAAAAAAAAGCAAAGCGATGCGCATCGCTTTGCCTACAGGGGGAATACGAGAAAGTCTTACAGTAGTATGTATTGCCATAATGAAGAAAACATAAACATAATTTGTGAAATTCTTGATAAATTTTGCCGAATCCGACTGACTATGATAAAATTGTTTATTGCGACTAAAGTAGAAAATATCAGGAGTTGTTTAGTATGGCAGAGAAGTTCGAACAAGGACAAGTATTGACAGGAAAAGTAACAGGTATTCAGCCTTACGGTGCGTTTGTCGCATTGGATGAGCAAGTACAAGGTTTGGTTCACATTTCAGAAGTAACACATGGTTTCGTAAAAGATATCAGCGAGCATCTTTCTGTTGGTGACGAAGTTAAAGTTAAAATTTTAGATATCAATGAAGATAGCGGTAAATATTCTCTATCTATCCGTGCTACAGAAGAAGCACCAGCGAAGCCGCAAAACAATCAAAAACAAGCTGTAGCTGCTACTCAAGAAGCACCAGCTGGTTTCAACACGCTGAAAGACAAGTTGCAGGATTGGATTAAACAAACAGAAGATAAACGCAACTAAGACAGAACAGACCCCCTGCACCAGGCAGGGGGTCTTTTTTTTGATTTATCGTTTATGCCTTGTTTGTTGATGCTTGCTCGACTTCTTTACGCTCTAGGAACAAAGCGGAAATCGACACGAGACCAGCCAAGCCGACTAGGCTGTAAATAATCCGCGGGAAAGCAGCAGCTTGGCTGCCATTACCGAAGATACCTGCTACCAAGTCGTAGTTGAATAATCCGACTAGTCCCCAGTTAATTGCACCGATGATGACAAGAACGAGAGCAATACGTGTAACTAAATTCAACTGCATAACCTCCATTTCGTTAAGCGGATGATAAATCTTTATTAGCATGCTTTGTTTAGCGGATTTTATTCCTATAACAATTCTTGCTAAACATTGGGAGATTCGGTAAAGTGAAATAAGAAAGCAGTTTCAAGGAGGATGATTATGACACACATCGGATTTGATTACAAAAAAGCAATGCCCTATATTGGTGAACAGGAACTGAATTATTTGGCGCCGCTCGTACAAGCTGCGCACGATCAATTACATAATAAAACAGGTGCGGGCAATGATTATTTAGGCTGGCTGAACCTGCCGACAGATTACGACAAAGAAGAATTCGCACGTATCAAACAAGCAGCGGAGAAGATTAAATCAGATTCCGATGTTTTGCTAGTAGTTGGTATCGGCGGATCTTACCTTGGTGCTCGTGCAGCAATTGAAGCATTAACACATAGTTTTTTCAATGTGCTCTCAAAAGAAGATCGCCAAGCCCCTCAAGTATTCTTTGTCGGCAATAGCATTAGTGCGCCGTATTTGAACCAGCTCAAGGATGCAATCAAAGGGAAAGACGTCAGTGTAAATGTTATCTCTAAGAGTGGTACAACAACGGAACCAGCTATCGCTTTCCGTTTCTTCAAGAAATATCTGGAAGATAAATACGGCGTGGAAGAAGCACGCAAGCGTATTTATGCAACGACCGATAAAGAAAAAGGTGCATTGAAGACACTCGCATCAAAAGAAGGCTACACGTCATTCGTTATTCCTGATGATGTCGGCGGACGTTTCTCTGTGCTCACAGCAGTGGGTCTTTTGCCTATAGCTGCAGCTGGTGTGGACATCGACAGCATTATGTCTGGAGCAAAACAAGCACAGGAAGAGCTCTCGAATGCGAATGTACAAGAAAACCCAGCATATCAATACGCTGCTGTTCGTAATGTACTTTACAATAAAGGAAAAACAATTGAGCTGCTCGTCAACTATGAGCCCGCGTTGCAATACTTCAGCGAGTGGTGGAAGCAATTATTCGGTGAAAGTGAAGGTAAAGATTTGAAGGGATTATTCCCGGCATCTGCTAATTTCTCAACCGATTTGCATTCTCTAGGGCAATACGTACAAGAAGGCCGCCGCGATTTGTTTGAGACAGTTGTGCAAGTGAAACAGCCTGTTACTGATGTGACGATCGAAGCAGAAGAGGAAGATCTTGATGGGTTGAACTATCTTGCAGGACAAACTGTTGACCAAGTGAACCGCAAAGCCTTCCAAGGAACATTACTGGCGCATACAGATGGCGATGTGCCGAACTTGGTTGTTGAAGTGCCTGCATTGGATCCATTCAGCTTCGGCTATCTTGTGTATTTCTTCGAGAAAGCATGTGCCATTAGCGGATACTTGCTTGGCGTTAATCCATTTGATCAGCCAGGAGTAGAAGCGTATAAAAAGAACATGTTTGCGCTTCTTGGCAAGCCTGGGTTTGAGGAAGAAAAAGCAGCATTAGAAAAGAGACTATAAAATGATAAAATCCCTTCTCGCCATGCAGCGGAAGGGATTTTTTATTTGATATGCTGTAAGGTGATGATGCTGTCTTCTGCATGCAGCGGTTCTTGAAAATCGGGACTCATATCAATGATATCTCCCCGCATAAATCCAATCGCAGTTTTGTCCTTACGAGCGAAATAGCGTGTCACTTCAAAAAAACTTGCATCCACTAATTCCAGAGGCAGCGGACTCATTCTGATTTCCTGCTCCTGCAAAAAATGTAATAGCAGTTCTAAATGACTTTTTGTTTCTTTGTGAAATAATTCATGATAAAACAGTGTGCTAACAAAGTCATTAGATCGGATGACGGTATCAGCGCCAGCTCGCCGCACATTCTCTTTTTGACTTTTTGTTAATACTTCTGCAATGATCATAAGCTCTGTGTTATTGCCTCGCATTGCAATGGTGGTCATAATTGTCATATAATCACTCTGCTTTTCGTTATCTCCTGTGTTCGCCGTTATAATAGCCGCTTTTGCTTGTTGGATATTCGCCTTCTCTAACGTTTTATCTTCTGATGCATCTCCGCGGATGAAATGTAGGGCGTGCTTTTTGTAAGGAAGGCTAGTCAATGTTCGATCAATTAGCACGACCGGCAGTTCTGGATGTTTGTCTTGCAGTCGTTCCAGCAGGCTTCTTGCACGCTCGTTCCAGCCAACAATAATGATATGATTGGTACCTTTAAAAGCTGTCAGCCCTTTTGATAAGTTCTGTGTGTACTGCACCGTCGACGCAGCAATTGTTGATAAATAGATACTAACAAGGCCTGCGCCTGAGAGGATAAGAATAACGGCGAGAATTTTTCCGTTCAATGTCTCCGGAATTAAATCACCATAGCCAACTGTTGAAGCAGTGACAAAAGCCCACCATATACCATCAAAATAAGTCGGGAATTGTTCTGGCTCAATATGACGCATACAAATGCCAAACACGACCATAACAAGCAGTACTGTAGATATGAGCCGGATAAATATAGGGAGCCGGAAATAAAAGCGCCGCAGAAATTGGATGACCATGCTACCCCTCCTTGATGTTTGTTAGTATATGTATAAAAAATAGCTTTAAACAAAAGGAGGCGGGGGGAGAATGGAAGTGAACAATCTTAACTGGCTTGAGACATATTTGGATGAACCGGTTAGACATCTAGAAACAAATGATACCGGCTGGGATCATCAAGTTTATGTTATTAACCAGCGATGGATACTGCGTGTGCCAAGACATAGGCGAAGCATTTCAAAAGAAGAGGGCAAGCTGCTGAAGGATTTGCGGGCAAGAACAACGGTCGCACTGCCGTCATGGCGTGTTTGTACAACTGCAGACGGACAAGAAGCGATGCTTTATCCGTACATACCAGGTCGTCCTATTCATGCAAGAATGTCAAAATCTGATTTAAAGCAGGCTGCTCGCCAGCTGGGAAGCTTTCTGACCGAGCTGCATCGTGTATCTGTCACATTTAAACTGCCAAGACGAGATAAAACGTACTATGATCGTTTCTTAAATCAAATCAGAACCTTCTACCCTAAGCTGCCAAATAGAGTGGCGGCCTATACGGAAAAACTGTTTAGTAACTATCAGCCAACTTACAGTTCTGTCGTTCATGGCGACTTACGGCCAGCTCATCTATTAGCAGAGCAGCCTTTTCGAAAACTTGGTGTACTGGATTTCAGTGACATGCATATGGGTGATCCGGCAATTGATTTTGCTGGAATAGCACAAGTGAGCACAGAATTTATGGAGTTAGTGTTATCGAGCTACAAAAGCGAAGAAAAGAATATGATTCGGCAAAGGGTTAATATGCTTTCCAAGCTAAGTTTGTATTATCAGCTGCTAGAAAAAGGCCCGAATAGTTATGTACTGGCTGAACTGGAGAGACAAATAACCACTTAAAATAAGTGTGTAAACAAAAGAGGTAGGGACAAAACAAGATTAATTCCAAAAGCGAACGATGACTAGATCCATACTTTTAATGCAGCCCTCAGACGGCTGCTACTTTCCAAATTTAACTGTTATCGTCGGACAAGAATGGCTTTTGAAGTAGATGCCGACAAGAAAATCGCTTTTTATTTTCGAGGAGTCTACGTATTCTTTCTACACTAGTAAGGAGCACCATAACAAGAATCAGCGTAGGAAATACAAGGAGGCTCCACAGCCGCCCGCAGGAAAGCGGAGTGTATTTCCGAAGCGATGCTCTCATCTAAATTTCCAATACAAATAATCCAAACAATGCTGTTGTTGCTTGCAGTATTGTTTGGATTTTTATATAGCTTAAACAGTTATGTCCCAGCTTCTATGCTTCCTGCAAGCCTCTTTTCATGCTTGCATACACACGCTGCCAGAAGTCTTTGTTATCACGATAAGATTTCGTGATAAAAGTAAGCATCTGATCACGCTTTTCCTCATATTCAGGTGCGTCTTTGTCAGGAAGGCTGCTGAATGATTCATCGATGTACACTTGCAATTCAGGTGCGCGCGGTCCCCATTTTGCTACTTCGTCCCCATTCTGGTTAATGAAAATAATAATAGGAATCGACCGGCTTTTTCCATTCGTCAAGTACTGATCCATCAATTCCAGATTTTGATCACGATAGAGAATGCTGACTTCAATTGCGCCAGCTTGGGCGATATGGTAGAAAATCGGTAAGTTCAGCATTGCATCACCGCACCAGTCTTCCGTTAGTATGATCGCCCGCAGTTTTTGCGTGCGAAGTATGTTGAAGAAGTCCGTATCTGCTGGCAGTTCATAGTGATCATAAATGTGCATTGCATTTTCTTTATGTGTTTGCATCGCGTCCAAGTACGCATCAATGCTTATTCCTTTATCAAACCATTCATTTAATGTCGTCATATTTCTCATCCTTTCTGCTGTTTAGTTTACCCGAGGAGTCGGCTAAACTAAACAAATAAGCTTCGCTTATGCTACAGTGTAAGCAGACTACATAAAAAAGGCGGATAGATATGCAGCTAGATAATCAAGATTTTCTAATGGAATTACTACGTACAGCGTCGCCATCCAGCTATGAGATGGAGATACAGAAAAAATGGATAAATGAATACGCGCCTTTCGCAGATGACATGCGCACGGATGTATCAGGAAATGCCATTGCAGTAATGAATCCGGAAGCAGACTTTAAAGTGCTGCTTGCAGGTCATTGTGATGAAATCGCGATGGTTGTGACTGGCATTGACGATAATGGATTTTTGCGTATTGACGAGATGGGGAGATTTAACGCTAAATCAGCATTGGGAATGACCGTGCAAGTTCTGGGCTATAACAAGACCATTCCTGGTGTTGTTGGTGTAAATGCCATGCATCTTGGCGGTGTAAAAGGAGATTTTGAGCTTCCAGATTTGTATATTGATTGCGGAGCAGTTTCTAAGCAAGAAATCGAGCAATATGTACAAGTAGGTGATTTGATTGTGTATCAGCGCCAGCCATCTGTCCTCATGGATCGCTATCTGACAGGACGCGGACTCGATAACCGCACCGGCTCTTTTATTGTTGGTGAAGTAATGCGCAGACTGAAAGAAGAAAAAGTGAATGTTGGCGTCTATGCGGTGAGTACGGTGAATGAAGAAACGAATATGGGAGGTGCTTATTTTGCAGCTGCAGGTATTCAGCCTGACCTTGCCATTGCTTGTGATGTAACATTTGCAACGGATCACCCTGGCGTGAACAAAAGGAAGGTTGTTGATGTCAGCTTGGATGGCGGTCCAGTTCTGGCTAAGGGAGCACCTATTAATCGAAAAGCGAACCAGCTGCTCGAGCAAGCTGCCAAAGAGTTGGCTATTCCGCTTCAATATGAATTAACACCTCGTCATACAGGCACGGATGCGGATAAGATGCGTTATGCAGGAAAAGGCGTTTCAACCGCACTTGTTTCGCTTCCTTTACGCTATATGCATTCACCAGTTGAAACGGTCAGCCTGCATGTCATTCAGCAGGAAATTGACTTGTTGGTAAAATTCCTGACAAATCTCTCTGGTGAAGAAAGTCTGAACCCATTAGACTTGTAAGCAAAGGGGTTGCAAATCTGCGGAAAGCAGGTATAATAAAATAATAAATCCATATCGATTCTATCTTCGGGGCAGGGTGTAATTCCCGACCGACGGTGACAGCAGAATATCTGCTGAAGTCCGTGACCCGCAGGGCAATTGTTCTGCGGCTGATCCGGTGCAAGTCCGGAACCGACAGTGAAAGTCTGGATGGGAGAAGATACGAAGCAGAAGAGGGATGCCAATTTGGCTATCCTTGCTTTCCGTACGGGTTCCGTATGTGAAACGTCTTCCGCTTATTTGCGTATATTCCAAGCCCCAGAGCATTATGCTCCGGGGCTTTTTAACGTAGATAAGCTGCTTCCCCTTCATCAAGAGTTAGAATCGATGAATATGATGAAGGAGGAGAACGACTATGCGTTCATCCAATTTAACAAAAACAATTACAATTGCTCTGATGGGAGCGATTAGCATGGTGCTCATGCTGCTCAATTTTCCGCTTCCCATGCTGCCTGCTTATTTGAAGATTGACTTTAGTGAAGTGCCGGTATTACTAGCTGCACTGCTGTTTTCACCAATGGCCGGTGTTGCAGTCGAAGCAATTAAGAACTTATTATATCTGATCTTTACAGGAGCGGGTGATCCTGTAGGTGTTGTAGCTAACTTTCTGGCAGGTATGATGTTTGTCTTGCCGGTTGCATATTTCTATCATACATTTAAAGCGAGCAAACGTACGCTCGTTTCCGGTCTCGCAACGGGTACGGTGGTGATGGCAATCGGAATGGGATTACTGAATTATTTTGTCGTGTTACCGCTTTATATCATGTTCGCAGGTTATCCATCCATGAGTCCAGAAGCGAAATGGCTAGCAGTCACTGCTGGTATTGTTCCATTCAACCTTATTAAAGGTATCATTATTGCAATTGTGTTTGTCCCGCTATTTGCAAAACTGAAACCATGGTTCGCGAAGCGGAAACGTTCTGGTTCTGCAGCAGCATAAAAAAGCTCCCGATGGGGAGCTTTTTTATTAGATGAAATAGTTGTTGCAAAGGCTACTTGTCCGTGCTACAATAGTCTAGCGATGAGCTGAATTGCATAAGTCGGTAAAGCACGTCTTAGACACGTGTGGATGTGGCCACATGGCTTTACACGCCGCAATTAACAAAGGCACCCTGCGAGGGTGCCTTTTCTTATGCTTATTTTTTTAAGCTCTTCTTGCTTCTTCTTCAGCTTGTTCTTCGACTAGTAAACGTGCTGTCGGTTCTGCCTGCAAACGTTCTTCTGGAATCGGCTTGCCGGATTTTTCACTTACGCCATATGTGCCTTCTTCAATCCGATCCAATGCATCCTCAATATCGCGTAAGCGTTCACGAGCGGACTCTTTTAATGTTTGTGCTGTTTCTCGGTCATGCAGCTCTGTGCCAAGGTCGCCAGGGTGGTTTGCAACGGTGGACATTTCACCGATTGAATCATCTGGGAATTCTTTCGCGCTGTTATAACTGTCGTTGCCCTCAATTTGTCCTTCTGCTTCTTCCTTCATAGTAAGCAATTGCTCGCGATAATTTTCCAATTTATTTTTATCCATTACTTTTCCATCTCCTTTACTGCCGTTTCGTTTTTACAGCTAGCGTGCAGCGTGCGATAGAGAGCAGGTCGCTGTTCTCATCCGAGATGTTAATTTGCCAAATCATTGTCGTTTTACCGATATGAATCGGGGTGGCGACAGCTGTCACGATACCTGATCGGACGCTGCGAATATGATTCGCATTAATCTCTAAGCCGAAGACAGCCTGCCTGGCTGAATCTGCGTGCAGATTTCCGCCGATGCTTGCTGCTGTTTCAGCTAATGCGACACTTGCCCCGCCATGTAAGTAGCCCATCGGCTGCCGATTATGCGGGCCAACTGGCATTTCCATGATCACTTGCTCTGGATTTGCTTCGATAACTCGCATGTGCAGCTGCTCCATCATTGTGTTTGAAAAATCCATTGTTACAACCTGCTTTCTGTATGTATTGTATTTCCCGTGCATTTCAACATTAAACCTATAGAAAAAAGCGGGCAGGCTGCCCGCTTCTTCATTAGAATGAAAATGGTACAAATTGCTGGATCAGCAGTGCAATCACAAGCAATAAACCATAAATCGTATTCGTTTGTCCAGTTGCTTTCATAGCCGGCATCATTTCAAGCGGCTGTGTTTTACCAATAAAGCCTCGGTATGCGTCACGCGCTTTCTTAATAGATAGGAACGTGATAACTGCCCAAATTGGCAGCAATCCGACTGCGATGTACACAGCTGTAATCACATAGCTGACAGCAAAGCAGATGCCCATAAAGGAAACTCCTTTTGGACGGCCGAGTAAGATAGCTACCGTTCGTCTGCCATTTGCTTTATCTCCATCGTGATCTCGCAAGTTATTTGCGAAATTGATGCAAGAAATAAAAATGGTAGTCGGAATGCTGATCAGTACGACACTTCCAGTCAAATCTGAGGTCTGGATGTAATACGTGATGCAAATGATAATAGCACCCATGAATACGCCGGATGTTAATTCGCCAAACGGTGTATAAGAAATAGGGTAGGGACCGCCTGTGTACAAATAGCCGCACAGCATACATGCAAGCCCAATCAAAGCGATATACCAGCTGGACTCTATACAAATATAGATGCCTAACAGCATGCTGATGGCATAAAAGACCAGCGCAAGTGTCAATATAGTTTTCGGCTTAATACCATCGCGTACAATTGTACCGCCGATTCCGACAGACTGTTCATTATCCAGCCCGCGGACAAAGTCATAGTATTCATTGAACATATTTGTTGCGCATTGGATCAGGATACAAGCAAGCAGCATGGCTCCGAAAAGCAGCCAGTTGATTGATCCATCTAATGCAGCAAGCATCGTTCCGATGAAAACAGGCACGAAGGATGCTGTCAATGTATGTGGACGCATAAGACGCCACCACACCTGAAAGCCATCGCGCTCATTCAGTGCTTGGCGCACATTATCGTTTCCGATAGATTGCATAGTACTTTCTCTCCTTATAAATGCAGAGCATTATATCATATTAATTTTAGGGAAACAGACAAAGCATGTCAACGTAAATTACTTACTTAAGATAAGTAATCAAGTGCTAGTCCTTGTTAATCAGCGAAAAAGAGAATAGAATAGGGAAGGACATCTGAAATGTACGTTAACGAACAAACTTGTCCTTGCAGTAATGTGGAGGTCGGAAAAAATGATTCAACAATATATGACAGACTTCGAGTCTTTTCTTCGAAATGCTGCTGTACCAGCTGGGCAGCAGACACTAGTAAGCTGGACAGAAAAGATTAGTGGCATAGATCCGCTCCTTTTCTTCGCCAATGGCTCTTCCTTAAAAGGAGAGCGTCATTTCTGGTATAGCCAGAAAGATGATTTTTATTTAGTTGGTGCAGGACCAGCCATTATGGACATGCGTTCGTCTCAAGAATGGGAGCATGTTATAGAAAGTGCAATAGTTCACAATCTTTCAGCGGTACCCGGGACAGGGCCAGTCGCCTTTTGCGGAAACAACTTTCAAACAGAGCAGTTGCGTCAGTTGTGGAAGGACTTTCCTGCTGCGCAATATCGTATTCCTGCTTTTACTTTGACCAAAACAAAGGCAAACTATTATTTAACAATTAACCAGCTTGTAGATGGCACCGATGTAAACGAGGCTGTTACGATTATTTTGGAACAGCTTGAGACACTGATGGCTGATTGCACACAATCAGATTCCCCAATGAAGCTGACAAATAAGCAAGAGTTGGAGCCTGAAATGTGGAAACGATTAGTCAAAGAAGCAACGGACACAATAAAAGCAACAGACTTGGATAAAGTCGTGTTAGCTCGAGCAATGAAACTGGAATTTGCAGAAAAACTGCAAGCGGCTACTGTACTTCGAAACTTGATGAACAGGCAGCAAGATAGTTTCATTTTTGCTGTAGAAAATGGTACGGCATGTTTTATTGGAGCTACACCAGAGCGACTCGTTCGTGTTGAAGCAGGAACATTGCACACAAGCTGTGTCGCAGGCACGGCGCCACGCGGAAAAGATGCTGCAACGGATGCAGCGATTGGAAAAGCATTGCTTGAAGACAGCAAAAACCGTGAAGAGCACCAATATGTGGTCGAGATGATTACAGGTGTTATTCGCAAATATACCGTTAATTTACAGCTTCCTGCTGGACCGGAATTGATGAGGTTACGTCAGCTCCAGCATTTATATACGCCTGTTTCGGCAGATATACGAAACGGAGCTTCCATGCAGCAAATCGTACAAGAACTGCATCCAACGCCAGCTTTAGGCGGGCTGCCAAAGGAAAAAGCACTTGCTTTTATCTCGGACAGAGAACCGCTGGAGCGCGGCTGGTACGGTGCGCCGATTGGCTGGATGGATAGCTATCAGAATGGTGATACAGCAGTAGCAATTCGTTCTGGATTGCTGGACGGCAAGCAAGCTGTCTTATTTGCAGGCTGCGGCGTTGTAAAAGATTCCGATCCAGAATTGGAATTTGAAGAAACTGCAATAAAATTCCGTCCGATGTTGGAAGCGCTGGAGGTAACAGAATGAGTCATATACAAACGTTAACCAAATATGTCGGACATTTTGTGGATGCTCTTTGGCGAAGCGGAGTCGAGCAGGTGGTCATTTCACCAGGCTCCAGATCGACGCCGCTTGCTTTATTAATGACAGAACATCCGCATATGAAGCAGTGGGTAAACTTGGATGAGCGTTCGGCTGCATTTTTTGCGCTTGGTTTGGCAAAGCAAAGTCAAAAACCGGTAGCGCTTGTATGTACATCAGGAACAGCAGCAGCTAATTATATGCCAGCTGTTGTGGAAGCATTTTACAGCAGAGTCCCGCTAATTTTGTTGACAGCTGATCGCCCGCATGAATTGCGTGATGTAGGAGCGCCGCAGGCAATCAACCAGATTCAACTGTATGGCGGGTTCGTCAAATGGTTCCATGAAATGATGCTGCCGGAAGCAAATCCTGCCGCATTACGGTATGTGCAGCAGCAAGCTGCCAGAGCGATGCAGCAAGCACTAGAAGGCAATGCAGGTCCTGTTCATCTTAATTTTCCTTTCCGCGAGCCGTTAACACCGGACTTCACGATGGAGAATATATGGTCTTCAGGCGAAAATACGGTTGAGCCATCTTTATATGGAACTTCACAAATAAATGAACAGCTAGTCAGCCAGCTTGCCGAAATCCTGGCATCTGGTAAGAAAGGGCTATTAGTCGTTGGACCGCAAGAAGACAAGGCACTCGCACAGGCTGTTGTGCAGGTAGCCAAAGCATGGCAGATCCCTGTATTGGCAGATCCGTTATCACAGCTGCGAAGCGGAGATCATGACAAAGAGCCGATTATCGAAACGTACGATACAATTTTGAAATCAGCGTCTGTTCGAGAACGGCTGCAGCCAGATTATATTATTCGTTTCGGTGCAATGCCAGTATCTAAGCCATATTTATTCTTGTTGAAAGAAAACCCAGCGGTCAAGCATATTGTAGTTGAAAACCATGCAGGCTACCGAGAGCCAGTAGGAATGCATACGCAATTCATTTATTGCAATCCGGCTGCGCTTTGCGAAGCATTGGCAGAACAATCTGCTGGAACACGCGATACTTGGCTTCCGGTGTGGCAACAGATGAATCGCATTGCTTGTGACGTGCTGCAAGATGATGCAGCGCAACAAGAACTGACAGAAGGTACAACGGTGCAGGATATCCTGCGGGAAACACCAGCAGACAGTCATGTATTCGTCGGAAACAGCATGCCGATACGTGATTTGGACAGTTTTTTCTTTGCAACCGATAAACACGTCCAACCTTGGTGCAATCGCGGAACAAATGGTATTGATGGTGTTGTCTCTACCGCATTAGGAGTTGCAGCCAGTGGCAAACGAACAACGCTTGTCATTGGAGATCTTTCTTTCTATCATGATATGAATGGTCTGATGCTGGGGCGAAATTATGGTCTCGATTTAACCATTGTTGTGATTAACAATAATGGCGGGGGCATTTTCTCCTTCCTGCCGCAGGCGCAGGAAGCTGCCCACTTTGAGGCACTATTTGGAACACCAACCAATTTAGATTTCGCCCATGCAGCGAATTTGTATCAGCTGCCATACACATTGGCAGCTGACCGCAATGCTTTCTCGCATGCTTTACAAGAAAGCTATCAGACAAAAGGGATGCACCTTATTGAAGTGCGTACCGAACGGGAAGCGAATGTCAGCTGGCACCGGGGAAAATGGCAGCAAGCCGAACAGCAGCTGTTAACATATTTGGAGCAGCATCATGCTTGATTTTCATTATGTGGAAACTGGCAGTAAACAAGCAAGCTCGACACTGCTGCTGTTTCACGGTTTCACAGGTACAAACCAGACATGGGTGCCTTTTCTTGAATCATGGAGTGCGGCGCATCGAGTGATTGCAATTGATATGCCAGGGCATGGTAAAACAGAGAGCTCTGATACAATCACGATGGAAAGCTTTACAGATGCTGTTGCGGCGTTTCTGGACAAGCATGCTATAAATGAAGTAAAGCTATTAGGCTACTCGATGGGCGGCCGGGCAGCTCTTTCGTTTGCTTGCCGTTATCCAGAAAAAGTGAATGGCCTCCTGTTAGAGAGTGCTTCTCCAGGTTTGAAGACAGAGGAAGGCAGACGTGCCAGGCAGCAGCAGGATGAGCGGCTGGCACAGCGTTTGGAAACAGGGGGGCTGGAGGAGTTTGTCGGCTTCTGGGAAAAAATTCCGCTGTTTGAAACGCAAAAAAGTTTGCCAATATCCATTCAGAAACAAATTAGGCAGGAGAGGCTTTCGCAGCAGGCAAGCGGCCTGGCTGCATCGCTTCGGACGATGGGAACTGGCAAGCAAACTTCGAATTGGGACAAGCTTTCCCTTTTGGATAGACCAGTTGTGCTGGTCGCTGGTGCAATGGATCACAAGTTCGTCGGCATCAATCAGGAGATGGAGAAACAGCTGCCAAACGCATCTTTACATATCGCTGCAGCAGCTGGTCACAGCGTCCATGTTGAACAACCGCGAATTTTTGATAAAATAGTAAGAAGATACTTGCTTCATGATGAAGCAGACATAATGGAGGAATCATAATGACAATTACATGGGAAGCTACCCGTACGTATGATGATATTTTATACGAAGAGTACAACCAAATCGCAAAAATCTCAATTAATCGCCCGGAAGTACGCAACGCGTTTCGTCCGCATACGGTAAATGAATTGATCGATGCGTTTACATACGCACGTGACGACTCAAACATCGGCGTTATCGTTTTAGCAGGTGTTGGCGAAAAAGCATTCTGCTCCGGCGGTGACCAGAAAGTTCGCGGTCATGGCGGCTATGTTGGAGAAGACCAAGTGCCGCGCTTGAACGTACTAGATTTACAGCGCTTAATTCGTGTTATTCCTAAACCAGTCGTAGCGGAAGTTTCCGGTTATGCAATTGGCGGCGGTCATGTACTGCATGTAGTATGTGACTTGACAATTGCTGCAGACAACGCAATCTTCGGACAAACTGGTCCTCGTGTCGGCAGCTTTGATGCAGGATACGGTGCTGGTCTGCTTGCGCGCAATATTGGTCAAAAGAAAGCCCGCGAAATTTGGTTCCTATGCCGTCAGTACAATGCACAAGAAGCATTGGATATGGGCTTAGTTAATACCGTTGTGCCTTTGGATCAGCTGGAAGCAGAAACGGTTAAATGGTGTGAAGAGATGCTATCTATGTCTCCAACAGCATTGCGTTTCTTGAAAGCTTCTCTCAATGCAGATACAGATGGACTTGCTGGTTTGCAGCAAATGGGGGGAGATGCAACATTGCTTTATTACACAACAGATGAAGCGAAAGAAGGCCGCGACGCGTTTAAAGAGAAACGTACGCCTGACTTCAAAAAATTCCCGCGTTTCCCTTAATAGACAGAAAGACAGAACCTTTGCGATTTGCTGCAAAGGTTCTTCTTTATGAAAAATAGGAGTTGATAAAGATGTCAGATAAGATACCGCATTGGCTGCAAAAGCAGGCAGAACTTAATCCTAACCGTTTGGCAGCTGAGACACCAGAAGGAAGGAAGCTGACCTTTCGCCAGCTGCATGGAGCGGCGGATAATGCTGCAGGACGTCTCGCTACTCTCGGTATTACAAAAGATTCGCGAGTTGCTGTGCTGTCGCCAAACAGCGTAGAAATGATTGTGCTTATTCATGCGTTAAGCTATATCGGTGCAACGCTTATTTTGCTGAATACAAGACTGACTACTTCGGAATGGGCGTACCAGCTGCAAGATAGTGAGGCAGATGTGTTGCTTGCCGCTGCAGCTTATGAGCAAGCGGCTGGGGAGACGGGCGCTGCTGTGTACACAATGGAGAACTTGGAGCAGCAAGCAGTATCTCCCTATACTCGCTGCACAGAGCTTTCGCTCGATAACGTGTTCAGCATCATTTATACGTCCGGCACAACAGGCAATCCGAAAGGGGTAGAGCATACTTACGGCAATCATTGGTGGAGCGCAATTGGATCGGCACTGAATCTGGGACTTTCTCAACATGATAAGTGGCTGTCACCGCTGCCAATGTTTCATGTAGGCGGCTTATCTACTATCTTTAAAAGTGCAATTTATGGAATGCCGTTGTATGTGACAAAAAGCTTTGATGAGCAAACTGTTCAAACAGCGATTCTGCAGCATGGCGTTACAATTGTATCAGTGGTGACAGTCATGCTGCAGCGTTTGCTGCGACTGCAAGAGCAAGACGGTGTCACGTATCCGGAGACGTTTCGCTGTATGCTGCTCGGAGGGGGACCTGCCCCGCTTCATCTGCTTGAAGAAGCAAAAACGCGCGCCATCCCTGTGTTCCAATCCTATGGCATGACAGAAACTGCATCGCAAATTGTTACACTAAGCCCAGAAGATAGTATCCGGAAACTCGGATCGGCTGGCAAGGCACTCGTCCCGGCGCAGTTGCGGATTATGGGGACGTCTGGTCTCGCGCAACCAGAGGAAGCAGGGGAAATTCAAGTGAAAGGCCCGATGATTACAAAAGGCTATTACCGCAATGCAAACGCTACGCTATCGGCATTTCAGGAAGGATGGCTTGCGACAGGTGATATTGGCTATACCGATGGAGATGGCTATTTGTACGTTTTGGATCGCAGAAAAGATTTAATTATCTCTGGCGGTGAGAATGTGTACCCGGCCGAGGTGGAGAATGTTCTTTCCAGTCATCCAAGCATTCAGGAAGCCGCTGTTGTTGGGAAAGCAGATGCACGCTGGGGGATGGTGCCAGCCGCTTTTCTTGTAAAACAGCAAGAAGTAAGTATAGAAGAACTGCAAGCATACTGTGAAGAAAGACTGGCGCGTTATAAGATTCCAAAGAACTGGCAATGGGTAGGAGAGCTGCCGCGAAATGCCAGCAATAAGCTGATGCGATATAAGCTGCAAGCGTTATTGGAAGAGGACAGTGAATCATGCAGATAAGAAGTTATCGGTTATTCCACTACACGCTGCCGCTGAAACAGCCGTTCACCACACATGCTGGTGCAATACAGGAACGAGAAGGAATTATTTTAGAGCTGCAAGATACAGATGGGCGTATCGGCTATGGAGAAGGAGTGGCTTTTGCGGTTCCTTTCTATACGAGCGAGACAGTCGCGTCCAGCTGGATGCTTCTGCAGCGTTCGCTGCTTCCGTTTCTATTCGAGAGTCAGATAACGCATCCGACGGATATTCCGGGGCTGTTTGCTGGCATTGTTGGCAATCAAATGGCCAAGGCGGCGGTAGAAGGTGCCGTATGGGATTTGTATGCAAAACAGCAAAATAAGAGTCTTGCTTCCTGTATTGGCGGGACGCAAACGAAAGCGAAAGCTGGAGCTGTGATTAGTCTTTCGGATAACTTGGAGCAGACGATTGAAATGGTCCATCAACAAGGATTTGAACGCGCAAAGCTGAAGGTGGAGAAATATAAAGAGCGGCAGGCGATCGAACGAGTGATGCAAATCGATGATAGCTTGTCACTCATGATTGATGGAAATGGTATGTATAAGCAAGCTGACATACCATTGCTTGCCGACCTGGACAGTTTAGAGCTGCAGATGATTGAGCAGCCGTTTGCACCAGGAGATGTGGTGCTGCATCAGCGGCTGCAAAAGCAGATGAAAACACCTATCTGCCTAGATGAAACTGTGGAAAGCTGGGAAGATGCTTGGCAGGCGTTGGAACTGCAAGCTTGCCGAACGATCAATATTAAAATTGGACGCGTTGGCGGAATGACCGCAGCAATTCGCATTCATGATCTTTGTCAGCAAGCCGGCTTGCCTGTTTGGTGTGGCGGGATGGTCGAATCAGGAATTTCCAAGGCGCATAATCTTGCGCTCGCATCACTGCCTGGTTTCACAATTCCGGGAGATTTATCTGGCTCTGACAGACACTTTACGCGTGACATACTGCAGCAGCCACTTCGTGTGGAAAAAGGCAGTATCGCCATTCCAGACGGTCCGGGAATAGGTGTTGAGGTGGACGCAGAATATTTAGCTTATGTCTCTCGTGACATCGTACAAGGCGGATAGGTGTCAAAAGACATAGATATGGGTATATCTATACTAGTGCAACTTAGAGGAGGAATACCTATGTTGATGTATATATTAGCAATTCTATTACCGCCAGTAGCCGTGTTATTTACCGGCAAACCGTTCAAAGCATTGCTGAATTTAGCTTTAACACTGCTATTTTTCGTCCCAGGTGCAGTACATGCTGCCCTTGTTGTAAAGGACCATAAAGACCGCAAAAAGTTTGCCTAAGAAAGGCGCCCTGCAAATGGGCGTCTTTCTCTTACTTTTCTACTAAAAAGACGTGGTATACTTGAGTTGTGTATCTTTAGATGTTACATTCGTAACCATAGAACAAGAGAGGGGTTTCTGTAATATGAAACGATTAACGACCCTATGCTTGATGCTGGTGCTTGCATTAGTATTAGCCGCATGCGGGAATGATGAGGATAAATCCGATAATTCATCCAGCGCCGACACAGAGGAAGCGCAGAAACAGCAAGAAGAAGCACAAAAGCAAATGGAAGAAATGCAGAAGAAACTTGAGAAACAGCAAGTAGATGCGGATAAAACAGTTGCTACCGTCAATGAAACAGAGATTAAAGGCGAAGAATATAATGCCCTTCTAGCTCAAGCTCAACAGCAATCGCAAACTAGCGGCGCTGATCCGACGACGGATGATGCTGCCAAGGAACTGAAAGATCAAGTGCTAAAGAGCCTAGTTGGCAATGAATTACTGCTTCAAGCCGCGACAAATAATGATTATGAAGTATCCGATAAAGAAGTAAACGAAGAATTGCAATCAGCAAAAGACCAGCTTGGAAGTGAAGATAAATTTGCAGAAGCGTTAAAAGCGACAGGCTCAACGGAGGAAGAATACAAGCAGCAATTAAAAGAAGGTTTGCTTGTAACGAAGTACGTTGAAAACGAACTGTCACCGAAAGAAGTAACAGAAGACGATATGAAGAGTTATTATGAAAAAATGGAGCAGCAAGCAAAAGAAAGTAAGCAAGAAGACAGCTTGCCGAAATATGAGGAAGTAAAAGAGCAGCTTAAAACAGTAATGGAACAGCAGAATCTGCAGACCGTTATGCTTGATAAGGTGGACGAGCTGGAGAAGGATGCAGACGTAGAATATAAGATTTAAGTTTAAAAAGACATCACAAGGAGGCGGTACTCCCAGTGATGTCTTTTGTTATATTAATACGTTATCGTTGTCTCTGGTTCACTTGGCGCAGTTTCCGCCGAAAGATCTATAGCGGTTTCCGCTTTTGAAGGAAGCTCGATTGTCTCAAAACCGTTAAAGTTAGACATATCCATATTGAGAACGCCGTCGAAATGTGTTTCTGAACCAGATTCTGTCATGCTGCCTGCTATATCGAATTTTGTATTTGTCATATAATTTGTCTGCTTATCTATCGTAATTGTGTAATCAAACGCATCAAACGTGACGTCTTCTACACCGCGCACTTCCGCCATAGAAGTACCTAATTCTTGTTCCATGACTTCCATCATTTTGTCCTCAGCAATGGCTACATCCAGCACGTACGCTGAATCTGTCTCGGAGACTTCAATGCTGTCAGACAGTTCTTGAATCTCTTTGAGTCTGTCAGTAGGATTTTGTGTCGCTTCACTTGTATCAGGAATAGTTGATTGCGAAGCACTGTCCATCTTCAGCCACATATCTGTGGTCGGTTCATACATATAAATCATATCATCCTTTAAATACGTTTCCAGCTCTTCTCCCATAACTTCCATCTTCAGTTTAAACTCAAATGGATCCTGCATAATGGATCCGCTATAGTTTGATTCGGTAGTCTGTTCTAATCCATCCATCATAATAGTTGCGTTTGTAGTCATGCTCATATCAAAACTATTCAGTTCTTCATTTGCTTCGTAACTTTTGCTAAGAATTTCTTCTGCTGTAGGTGTTTTTTCTTTTTCTTCCTCACTTGATGAGGAGGCTCCTTCTGCCCCGCAGCCTGTCAAAAATAATGCTGCCGCAAGTATAAACAATCCTGCATGCTTTTTTCTTTTCATAAAAATCCCTCCAAAAATGTAATCGTGCTGATTGTGAATCCAAGACGCGTATTTCGATAAACATTGTTACAGAAGCATATGGATCAGCTGTTATGGAAACAATACCCAATTGGTGTCGAGATTATTACGATTTTTTTCGGATATATTACAAAAAGTGACAATTAAGGAGAATATACTATATACCTTATTCGGCTTGCGCAACATAAAGATAGGAATTACCTATCCATATCAAGATTAGTAGGTGTTTGGGAGGAGGTTAATGAGATTGATGCCATTGGAGACAAAGTTAACTAAAGCAAACATATGGGTTTTAAATAACCTAAGATGAGGAATACCTAATACTAAGACTAAATAAGGAGGAATACATATGAGACGTTCATCTTGGAAGAAAGCACTTGCTGTCATAATCACACTCCTAGTCCCAATTACATTTGCGCTATCATACCATTCAGAGAATATATTCGCAGTAACGACAGAGAGCAGTCAGGCAGCGGAAGACCAAACAACTGAAAAGCAAGAGCTGACACAAGCTCAAATTAATAAACTGACAGCTGCATTTATGGACAAGATTACACAAGATATTGATGCAAACTATAAGGTCATCAACTACGATACGAAGGAAGAACTATTGAAAAGCTTCGATGAGGTGGCTGCCAGAACGGTAAGCAAACCTATGGTTGACTTTTACTTCACAGAGAAGGCAGACGGGTTATATATTGTGCCAACTGAAACACCTGCATGGTACAATCCAGATAATTCATACAAAGTAAAAACAGAGTCCGATAAGTATGTTACAATTACACAAAGCAATGCAGATGAACTGCACGGTAATTATACAATCGAAATCAAATTCTTGTATGACGGAGGCTGGAAGATCGCAGAAGTCAAATACTTGTAGGTTTGATGTGAAGAAGAAGGCAGTGGGACGATGATTACATTCAGAGATTACTACAATAATGAAGTGAAGATGTCTTTCGCCGACCATCCATTTTCTGATCACCCTAAACATGTTTGGGTCATATGCCGGTATGGCAGTAAGTGGCTGTTAACGCGGCATAAAGATCGGGGATTGGAATTCCCGGGCGGTAAAGTAGAAAAAGGCGAGACCGCAGAACATGCGGCAATGCGGGAAGTAATGGAGGAGACAGGCGGTGTTGTACAGCAGCTTAAATATGTTGGCCAATACTTTGTAGCCGGCAAGGCAGGTCATATTGTGAAAAATGTCTATTACGCCATTATTTCGGAGATGAAAAAGAAGTCTAACTATCTGGAAACATATGGTCCGGTGCTTGTTGATCGGTTTCCTTCCCATTTGGCGCAGCAGGCTGATTACAGTTTCATGATGAAAGATAAAGTATTGCCAAGTGCACTGCACCACATAAATAACTTAGAGAAATCCATGTAAAAGGACTGCCCTGAAGCGTTCGGCTTCGGTGGCAGTCCTTTTCTGTTATTTATATAACGGACCTGCTTGGCGAATGGCCTCATCAATAAAATCGAATTTCTCAAAATTACGATGAAACTTCGTTGCTAGTTCCTGTGCTTTTTCTTTGTAAGCAGTTTTATTCTCCCATGCATTTTCAGGCATTAAGAGGGCAGTCGGTACGTCTGGGCAAGAAACTGGAACATGCAAGCCGAAAATCTCGTCCTCGGCTGTACGGATATCTTTCAGCTCTCCTGACAGTGCCGCTTGCACCATTCTTCTCGTATACGTAAGTTTCATTCTCGCGCCTGTGTGATAGTCGCCGCCAGTCCAACCTGTATTCACGAGATACACCTCTGCATGGTGTGTGCTGATCTTATCGCCTAGCATCTCTGCATAAACAGCGGGTGCAAGCGGAAGGAATGGAGCGCCAAAACAAGTAGAGAACGTTGCTTCTGGTTCAGTAACACCTCGCTCTGTGCCGGCAAGCTTACTCGTATACCCACTTAAGAAATGATACATTGCTTGTTCGGTCGTCAGTTTGCTGATAGGGGGAAGTACTCCGGTAGCATCAGCAGTCAGAAAAACGATTGTCTTCGGTTGACCAGCCTTGCTTTTTGGAAGGCTTCCTTCTATATAATCAATCGGATAAGCGGCACGGGTGTTTTCAGTTACCGACCCATCATCATAGTCACATACGCCATTCTCATTTACCGTGACGTTTTCAAGGATAGTGCCGAATTTGATTGCTCCGTGGATTTCCGGTTCTTTCTCAGCAGATAAGTTAATGCACTTAGCATAGCATCCGCCTTCTATGTTGAAGACGCCGTCCGGAGACCACCCATGTTCATCATCTCCAATCAAAGGGCGATTGGAATCTGCAGAAAGTGTTGTCTTGCCTGTGCCTGATAAACCGAAGAATAAAGCTGTATCTCCGTCTGCTCCGACATTGGCAGAGCAATGCATGGGCATGACTTCCTGCTGCGGCAGTAAGAAATTCATAACAGAGAAGATGGATTTCTTCATTTCACCGGCATATTCTGTTCCGCCGATAACGATAACACGCTGTTTGAATGATACAACGACAAATGCTTCCGAGTTTGTGCCATCAACAGCTGGATCTGCTTTCACACCAGGTGCCGAAATAACAGTGAAAGCAGGTTTATGTGCTGCCAGCTCTTCATCAGATGGCCGGATGAACAGCTGATGAGCAAATAAATTGTGCCACGCGTACTCATTGATTACTTGAATTGGTAAATGATAACGTTCATCCGCTCCAGCAAAACCCTGGAAGGAGAAAACTTCTTCTTGAGCCTGTAAGTAATTCACAGCCTTATCTAATAAATGCTCAAATATTTCTTCGCTGATGGGCTGGTTCACTTTACCCCAGTCTACTTTATTTTCGGAGAGTTCGTCTTGTACGATAAATTTATCCTTAGGTGAGCGTCCAGTATACTTTCCGGTAGCTGCTCGCAAGGCGCCTGTTTCTGTCAGACGCGCTTCATGACGGGATAGTGCCGCCTCTGTCAGCTGTGCCACAGATAAGTTTCTTTTTACATTTGGCTGATTGCGTAATTCCTCTAAAGCTGCTGCTGCATGCATCATTCGCATTTAAGATCCCGCCCTTTGTTTTGTTTAATTTATAATAGTATAACACATTAAGATATTAATACATACTATTTTAAATTGCAATGAAAATGTCAAATTGGAACGTATAGCAATCCCTATATACACAGTCGGTATTTGTAGGATTTTATTGACTTATGGGCGTTGTTTCGATAACATAAGTGCGAGCGGAAACACTCTTATTCAGAGTAGGCGGAGGGACAGGCCCTAAGAAACCCGGCAACCGTCACAACACGTGAAATGGTGCTCAACCTGAGCAAGGGATACCTTGAACGATAAGAGAGGGAATAAGCCAGCCTTCTGTTATGCATAGAAGGTTTTTTTCATGTCACGGCTTAATACTAAAAAAAGAGCAATACTAATTGTAGTGCTCTTTCAAACCTTCACCCATTATCAAGTTTCTTAATAACATACTTGGAAAGAGTAGAACTTCCGTATTAATTGTAGTTGAAGGGGGATTTGGCAGAATGACTGCTAATCGTCGATTATTTACCTCAGAATCCGTTACTGAAGGCCACCCGGATAAAATCTGTGACCAAATCTCGGATGCTATATTAGATGAAATCCTGTCCAAGGATCCAAATGCCCGTGTTGCTTGTGAGACAACAGTGACCACAGGGCTAGTGCTTGTCGCAGGTGAAATCACGACAAGTGCTTATGTTGATATTCAAAGTATCGTGCGCAACACGATCAAAGAAATTGGTTATACCCGTGCAAAATACGGCTTTGATGCTGATACGTGTGCTGTTTTAACAGCAATCGATGAGCAATCCCCTGATATTGCAGGCGGAGTCAATCAAGCATTGGAAGCTCGCGAAGGGCATATGTCAGACGAAGAGATTGATGCAATTGGTGCTGGCGACCAAGGATTAATGTTTGGTTATGCCAGCAATGAAACGCCTGAATTTATGCCGCTTCCTATTTCGCTTGCTCACCGCCTTTCCAAGCAATTGGCTAAGGTGCGGAAAGATGAGGTTGTGGACTACTTGCGTCCAGATGGTAAAACACAAGTAACAGTAGAATACGATGAAAATAATCAGCCGGTGCGGATTGATACCATCGTCATTTCCACACAGCACCACCCAGAAGCAGAACAGGCGCAGATTCATGCTGACTTAAAAGAGCTTGTCATCAAGCCTGTTGTTCCTGCTGAATTGCTGGATGAAGATACAAAATACATTATTAACCCGACAGGACGTTTCGTTATTGGGGGTCCTCAAGGTGATGCTGGTTTGACTGGCCGTAAGATTATCGTCGACACGTACGGTGGCTATGCACGTCACGGAGGCGGTGCTTTCAGCGGAAAAGATGCTACAAAAGTGGATCGTTCCGGAGCTTATGCAGCGCGTTATGTGGCGAAAAATATCGTCGCAGCTGGTCTTGCAGATAAATGTGAAGTACAGCTTGCGTATGCAATTGGTGTTGCTGAACCGGTTTCTATCAGTATTGATACATTCGGAACAGGCAAACAAACGCAAGAAGCTTTGGTGAATGCAGTACGCGATCTATTTGATTTACGTCCAGCTGGTATCATCAAGATGCTGAACCTGCGTCAGCCAATCTACAAAGATACAGCTGCGTACGGTCATTTTGGACGCACAGACAAAAACTTCCCTTGGGAGCAGACAGACAGAGCAGCACAGCTGAAAAGCTATACATTCGCATAATCTGTTAAAAGCAAGAGCGCAATTTTCGCTCTTGCTCTTTTTGTGCCGGCACCCATATTCTTGATACAAGATTCGAATTGTTTTGTGCTATAATTAAAGGCTAGAAGGAATGAAAGAGAGGCTAAATGTAAATGTGTGGTTTGATTGGCGTCATTAGAAAAAACGTAAAACAACTAACGCAAGCTGAAAAGGATAAATTCCAACAACAAAACAACATCATCACCCACCGCGGACCGGATGATGAAGGATATTACCATGATGAGCATGTCTCATTCGGTTTCCGCCGTTTGAGTATTATTGATATTGAAGCTGGTGTACAGCCATTGAGTTATGATGACGAGAGAATTTGGATGGTCTTCAATGGTGAGATTTACAACTATGTTGAGCTGCGCGAAGATTTGCTGAAAAAAGGTTCAACCTTTAAAACAGAATCCGATACAGAGGTCATTGCTGCGATGTACCATACATACGGAGCAGAGGCTTTTAAAGAGCTTCGCGGTATGTTCAGCATTTTGCTATGGGACAAAGAGAAGAAAACATTCTACGGAGCGCGTGATCCATTCGGAATTAAACCGCTCTTCTACAAAGAAACCGACGATGACATCTTCTTTGCATCTGAGAAGAAGAGTATTACGCTTCTTGAAGAAACCGAGACAGTTGATACGGAAGCATTGCAGCAGTATTTGAGCTATCAGTACGTACCGGAACCGCTTACGATGACAGAAGGGATTAAGCGAGTGGAGCCAGGTCATTACTTTGTGAAGCGTGAAGGGGAGCCGATGGAATTGCATCGCTACTGGCATGCGACATTCTCACCGAAAATCATGGACAAGCAAGCTTGGATTACACGCATTCAAGATGTGCTGCATGATTCTGTCAGCAAGCATATGCGCAGTGATGTGCCGGTAGGATCGTTCCTTTCCGGGGGATTGATTCTTCGATTATTGTAGCAATTGCCAAGCAATTTAACCCGAACTTGAAAACTTTCTCGGTAGGATTTGAACGCGAAGGCTTCTCTGAAGTGGATGTAGCGAAAGAAACCGCTGAGAAAATTGGTGTGGAGAACTACTCGCATATTATTACGCCAGAAGAGTATTTGGAAAAACTTCCGAAAATCATGTGGCATATGGATGACCCACTAGCGGACCCATCCGCAATTGCGTTGTATTTCGTAGCGAGAGAAGCGAGTAAACATGTGACAGTTGCACTGTCTGGTGAAGGTTCTGATGAGCTATTCGGCGGGTATAATATTTACCGCGAACCAGAATCTCTGCGTATGTTTGACAGCATTCCAGGTCCTGCTAAAGCCCTGCTTAATCGTGTGGCAAAAGTTCTTCCAGAAGGCGTACGCGGAAAGAGTTTCTTAGAGCGCGGTACAACACCACTGAAAGATCGCTATATCGGTAATGCGAAGATGTTTGAAAAACATGACTTGCAAAAACTGTTGAAAACGTACGATGATTCCATTAGTTATCAGCAGCTAACGGCGCCATTGTATGAGAATGTTAAAAACGAATCACTCGTTGATCAGATGCAATACATCGACATTCATACATGGCTGCGCGGAGACATCTTGTTGAAAGCAGATAAAATGACGATGGCGCATTCTCTTGAGCTGCGCGTGCCTTTCCTTGATAAAGAAGTATTCCGTGTTGCACGTGAGATACCAGAAGATTTGAAGATTGCAAACAACACGACGAAAAGCTTGCTGCGTGAAGCGGTAGAAGGCATTGTGCCGGATCACGTACTAAACCGTAAGAAACTTGGTTTCCCGGTACCAATGCGCCACTGGTTGAAGAACGAACTAAACAGCTGGGCGAAAACATTGATTCACGAAAGTCAGACAGATCATTTGCTGCATAAAGATTATATTTTGAATTTACTAGAGGCGCACTGCCAAGGAAAAGGGGATTACAGCCGTAAGATCTGGACTGTACTTGCCTTCATGCTATGGCATCAAATCTATGTGGAGCGCAAATATGACTTCGCAGAGTTCCAAAAAGTTGATAAAGTAGGAAGTAAATTACAGACTACTTAAGTAGAAAAGCCGTTCCTGCTGCAGGAACGGCTTTTCTTACGTTGTCTCTTTATATTGCTTGCTTTTAGTTATATATTCTATTCGGATGCGTTCCATATCCCGGTAATCAGCATCCGTCAAATCCCGTACAACTTTTGCTGGTCTGCCAAAGGCAAGTTTGCCCGCAGGTATCGTCTTTCCGGGAGGCACGAGAGAACCTGCGCCAAGGTATGCGCCATCTTCAATAATAGCGCCATCTAGTACGAGAGAACCCATACCAACAAGAGAATTTTTACCAATTGTGCAAGAATGCAGTGTAACTTGGTGACCAATCGTAGCTCCTTCCTTTATAATAAGAGGAAGGTTAGGACTTTGGTGAAGCATGCAAAAATCTTGTACATTGGCACCTTCTCCAATTACTACGGGAGAAACATCTCCACGAATGACTGTCTTAAACCAAATACTCGCATCCTTTTTAATTGTGACATCGCCTGTGATAACAGCATCCGGAGCTACATAAGCTTCCTTATGAACATGTGGACGTTTCTTGTCGTATTCGTAAATCATTTGAATACTCCTTTCGTTTATGTTCTTATAGACTTACTAGTTTTTTTAGAAAGAAAGAGATAATACCGGAATTCGAGGAGCGAAATCATACTATGGCCCAACAAATACCGAAATCATCAGTTTTACTTATGCATCAAGTATATCGGAAAATTTTCCCGGAAGTACATAAAGAATTAGAAGTGTGGACAAAACGAGCAGAGGCAATTCCTAATCCGGAACTTCGTAAACAGGCTTTGGAAAGTATTCGAACGAAGCGATTTCACTGTCAAGGCGGAGCTGTATACAGCCTGCTCGCTGGCGATGCCTGGAAACAATCGATTAAATTTATTATTGCTTATCAAACTATCAGTGACTACCTAGATAATCTTTGTGACCGCAGTACTTCACTTGATCCCGATGATTTTCGTCTGCTGCACCAATCCATGCTGGATGCACTGCAGCCTGGTGAGTCTTTAAAAGATTATTATGCGCTCCGTGAAGAACGGGAAGATGGCGGCTACTTGCATGCGCTCGTGTCTACATGTCAAACGATTTTAAGCAAGCAGCCGAATCTGAAGATAATTCAGCCGTATTTGCTAAAGTTATCTGGTTTGTATGGTGACTTGCAAGTGCACAAGCATGTTGCGAAAGAAGAGCGGATGGAACGACTTACAAATTGGTTTGCTGACCACCAAGCGGAGTATCAGGATTTAAGCTGGTATGAATTTTCCGCCTGCAGCGGTTCCACGTTAGGTATATTCTGTTTTGTATCTTATGGTATGGGTATGGAACTTCATCATCAGCTGGCAGATGATATTTACCGCAGTTATTTCCCTTATATGCAAGGATTGCATATTCTGCTGGATTACTATATTGACCAAATGGAAGACGAAGAAGAAGGCGATTTGAATTTCTGTCATTATTACAGAGATTCAGAGGAGATGCGCGAAAGACTTCTCTATTTTATCGACCGGACCAACGAAAGCGTTCAGCAGCTTCCGCACGCTTCCTTCCATGAGATGGTGCATCACGGCCTTGTGGGCCTGTACTTAGCAGACCGGAAAGTGAACTTGTTAGCAGATGGCAAACAAACGATTAAGTCTTTGCTGCGTGCAAGTGGGAATAAGTCGAAATTTTTCCATCTGAATGTAAAAGCTTATAACAAAATGAAAGAAGCGCGTACCCCGATTAGCTAGGGGTGTCGCGCTTCTTTCATTTTTTCTTTTTCTTCTCAATTGCAATGATGAACGGGGGATTATTTTTTTGGTTAAGGAAGCGGTACTGCAAGACAGCGTACTGCTTTTGATCATACTCTTTAACGTGTGCAAGCAACCCTTCTTTTTCAATGGCGCCTTCCGCATGCCCATGATAGACAACGAGTACAATTCTTCCTCCAGGTTTCATGCTGTGGCGAATCTTCTCAATAGCTGTAATGGTACTTTCAGCATTTGTTGTAATGGCTTTGCTGCTGCCTGGAAGGTAACCGAGGTTAAAAATAGCGCCCGCAAGTTTTCCTTCATCCTCAGCGGTTATATAATGGTCGACGCGCTGGTGGCTGTCCAGAATCAACGTTGTATTTGTAACATCATGCATCGTTAGGTGTTTGCTTGTCATTTCGATTGCTTGTTCCTGTATATCGAATGCCAGCACCTTTCCTTTATCTCCAACTAACCGGCTCAATACGAGTGTATCGTTTCCGTTACCGCAAGTTGCATCAATGACGGTATCTCCTGGATGAATGACTTGTTCCATCAGTTCGTGCGCGTAAGCAATAACATGTTTTAACATTTCCATGAATCCTCTCTCTGACAAATTGTTCTCTCTTATTTTTACGCTACCTGCGGTTATTTAGCAAATCAAATCTCTCTTTTGTAAAAGAAAATTTACAAATACTTAACGGAAGACATGTAGAAACTTGTCGGAATAAGGACCATAGTAGGGGAGGTAGTAACATGAAGGGGGCACAAATACATGTTTAAGCGTATCCTATTACCTATATGCGTCCTCATCCTCTGCTATTTAGCTGGGTGTGCTGCTAATCCAGCTGCAGCTAAATTGGATGAAGAGAAACGTGTAGGAATCGTTCTGACAGAAGCAGGTCTCGGGGATCAGGAATTGAATGACCTGGCAATCGATGGGCTTACAAAAGCAAGAGACAGGCTCGATATTATTTATACATATAAAGAAATTACGGCAGACATGTCATATGAAAAGGCACTTCAAGAGCTGGCGGGAGAAAAGATGAATATAATCATCACACTTGAAGCTGAAGCAGGAGACGCTGTCGCTGAACAGGCCAAAGCCAATCCTGATATAACATACATAAGTTTTGGAACTGATTTAAAAGCGGATAATTTGTTTGGCTATCAATTCGATGCAGAAGAAGCTGGCTATTTGGCAGGCGTAACAGCAGCAACAATCACTAAGAGTGGAAAGATAGGATTTATTGGAGAATCGGACAGTCTGTATTTGGCGGGTTTTAGAGAAGGGATTGAAAACACCAATTCGGACACGCGGCTTTTAGTCCAAGAAGCGTCACCAGATGATCAGCGTGCTGGAAGTCAGTTATCAAAGGAACTGCTGAAAGAAGGGGCAGATGTACTTTTTGCTGATCCTGGAAAAGCAGGCAAAGCGGTGATAACACAAGCTGCACTGGCACATGCCTATGCTATTGGAGCTGGCGGCGATCAAGCCTATCTGGAACCTGAAGCAGTCGTCACATCAGCTATGCTGCAAGTTGACCATATTATTTTTGAGCTGCTCAAGCAGGACGACAAAGGTGAAGAGCTGCCGAGTGATGCAAATGTGGGCTTAGAAGAGCAAGGAGTTGGATTAAGTCCGATTGCAGTTGTCAGCATCACGGATAAAGTGGAGGGCAAAGTCCATGCTGCTGCTCAAGAGCTGATAGAAGCGGAGCGAGCCAAATGAAACTGACAAGGAAATTATTGTGGCAATCTATTTGTACAAGTGCGCTTGCTTTTGTACTGATTGCTTTCATCATTATGAGTATGATTCGTATTAATGCTTCCAGCTACGAACAAGTACAGCATCTGCTTCAGCTGCAGCAGCTCGACAGTGAGCTGCATAATGCCGGGCAAGTTTTACGGAATACTTCCACGATACGAACGGAAACATCAGCAGCGGATTTGCGCACCTATTTAGATCGAACTGAATCAAATTTTGAGCAGCTTTTATCTTCTTCTGAGGGACAGTCTGCAGTATACCTGGAGGCAGGTAAGGAGAAGTATGAGGAATGGCAAGGGGACGTAACCAGCCTTCTGACAAATGTAAACGAGATGGAGTCGCTGCGGTTATCCAGCCGCGTGGAAGGACTGCTGAATGATGTTTACATGGCAAACGCCTATAGTACGGCTGCTTATGAAGATGAACAGCTTGCTTTGCAAAATCAAATAACGTTTGTCATTGTGGTGTCTTTAATTGGTGTTTTGCTGCTTATTGTCGTCACAAATTATATTTCACGAAGAACAAGTAAATCCATTGCAGATCCTTTGTTGGCGCTTGCTTCCAGAACGAATCAAATTGCTGCCGGTGATTTGACTGTCGAGCCGATAGATAAGGCTGGTTCTTTGGAAATTAAACAAATGAACGAAGCATTCGGGCAAATGACGGAACAGCTGAAAGGGCTGATTGGTTCCATTGAAAAAGCAAGCAATGAGGTAGCTGGCATGTCACAAGAGATTGATAAAGATAATCAAGATCTTCAATCGCTGCATAATGACATTGCTGCTTCTGTAGGGGAAATCACGTCCGGTTCTCAGCGTATATCTGCTGATCTTCAGCAGACGGTGGAACTGATTGAGCAGATGGACAAGCAAGGCAAAGCGAACACTGTACTTGCGACAGAAACTGTGGAGCTCGGCAAACTTGCGTCTGGAGCTGCCACGCGCGGCCGGGAGACAGTAGTGAATCAACAGCAGCTTACGGTGAAGAATAACGAGAGCAGAGAACTGATGGAAGCCTCACTTCGAGACTTTACACAATATTCTCACCAAATTGAACAAATGGTTGCTTCTGTTTCTTCTGTGGCAGAGCAGACCAATTTACTTGCTTTAAATGCAGCAATAGAGGCTGCACGGGCCGGGGAAGCTGGGAAAGGCTTTGCAGTTGTGGCAGATGAAATTCGGAAGCTTGCGGATGAATCAAAAGTATCTGCAGATGCTATTTATAAATCGGTCGGTGCAATTCGCCAAGGCACAATGAGTCTATCGGATGCCGTTCAGTTCGGAAATGAGCTGGCGAAAGCGGAGGCTGCATCGATGGAAAGCATGGAGACATCCTTTGTCGAAATAGAAGAGAAGTTTCAAGCTATATCTGGTCGGCTGCAGCAAATTCAAAGCGGAAATACGCAATCAGAACGGCTCGGCGGTGACGTGTTGTCCCGTATGGAGCAAATCAACAGCACGTTGCAAGAAAATACAGCCAAAACGGATATTGTCCATCATTCGACAAATGAACAATATGAAGCTTATGAACAGCTGGCTGTAACAGTCAGTGAACTTGAGCGTGTAACAACTGACTTGCAGGAAGCAGTTTCTGTATTTCAGACAGAAGCTGCCGAATCTTGACAAACGCGGGACTGTTTCGTACACTGAACACAACAATACTGTGAACGATGAGGAGAAGGAGCAGTAGCAAGTTTAGCTCGGTCTAGAGAGACGGCACTTTTGGTGCAAGCCGTCCCAGCAGCTTGTGAACTCGCCTTCATAATTGCAAAAGGGAACTGCCAGTACTTTTTGCCGTTTTCCGCGTTAAGGAATGTCGAGCGGGCGCATTTGCGCTAAAGTTGGGTGGTACCGCGGGAGAAGTCTCTCGTCCCATTATTGGGATGAGAGGCTTTTTCTTTGTTTCACGGTCAGATTGTTCAAGTCAAGTTGAAGAGAGTACAGGAGGCACACAATATGTCATTCAACCATCATGAAATCGAAAAGAAATGGCAAGCTTATTGGGAAGAAAACAAAACATTTAAAACAAATACTTCCTCGGAAAAACCGAAGATGTACGCTCTGGATATGTTCCCGTATCCATCTGGGGCAGGTCTGCACGTCGGTCACCCGGAAGGTTATACGGCAACTGATATACTTTCTCGGATGAAACGGATGCAAGGTTATGAAGTACTTCATCCAATCGGCTGGGATGCATTTGGACTTCCGGCAGAACAGTATGCGCTTGATACAGGTAATGATCCAGAGGAGTTTACGAAGAAGAATATTGCTACGTTTACGAGACAGATTAAAGAGCTAGGTTTCTCTTATGACTGGGATCGTGAAATTAATACAACAGATCCGGATTATTATAAATGGACGCAGTGGATTTTCCTTCAATTGTATAAAAAAGGACTTGCTTATGTAGATGAAGTGGCTGTGAACTGGTGTCCAGCGCTGGGCACGGTACTTTCCAATGAAGAAGTTATTGATGGGAAGAGTGAACGAGGCGGCCATCCTGTTATCCGAAAGCCGATGAAACAATGGGTGCTTCGTATAACTGCTTATGCAGATCGTTTGCTGGAAGACCTTGATGAACTTGATTGGCCGGAAAATCTAAAAGAAATGCAGCGTAACTGGATCGGACGTTCAGAAGGTGCAGAAGTGACCTTCCGTATTGATGGAACAGAAGAAAGTTTTGATGTGTTTACTACACGTCCGGATACACTATTCGGAGCGACTTTCGCTGTTATTTCTCCAGAACACCCGCTTGTTGATACGATTACAACAGAAGCGCAGCGAGAAGCTGTAGATACGTATAAGCAGGAGGTAGCGGCGAAAAGTGATTTAGAGCGGACTGACCTTGCGAAAGAAAAAACAGGCGTATCCACTGGTGCTTATGCCATTAATCCTGTCAATGGCGAGAAGATGCCAATCTGGATTGCTGATTATGTTCTAATGAGCTACGGATCTGGAGCTATTATGGCAGTGCCGGCTCACGATGAGCGTGATTATGAATTTGCCAAAGCTTTCAATTTGCCGATTAAAGCTGTAATCGAAGGTGCTGATATCGAAAAAGAAGCACATACTGGCGAAGGAGCTCATATTAATTCTGATTTCTTAAATGGTATGAATAAGGAAGAAGCAATCACAGCTGCAATTGACTGGCTGGAAGAAAACAATCATGGATCAAAGAAAATCAGCTATCGCCTGCGTGATTGGTTATTCAGCCGTCAGCGTTATTGGGGAGAACCGATTCCAGTTATTCATTGGGAAGATGGCTCTATGACAGGCGTTCCAGAAGAAGAGCTGCCACTTGTTCTTCCGAAAACAGATGAAATTAAACCTTCAGGTACTGGAGAGTCACCGCTTGCTAACATTACTGACTGGGTGAATGTAACAGATCCGGAAACAGGTATGAAAGGGAAGCGCGAAACGCATACAATGCCGCAATGGGCAGGCAGCAGCTGGTACTTCCTTCGTTATATCGATCCGAAGAATGCAGATAAACTTGCTGACTTCGACACGCTGAAGGAATGGCTTCCGGTGGACGTTTATATTGGTGGGCAAGAGCATGCTGTACTCCACTTGCTGTATGCGCGTTTCTGGCACAAATTCTTATACGATATTGGTGCAGTACCAACAAAAGAACCTTTCCAGAAGCTGTATAACCAAGGCATGATTCTTGGAGAGAATAATGAGAAGATGAGTAAGTCCAAAGGGAATGTTGTAAACCCGGATGATGTCATTGACTCACATGGTGCGGATACGCTTCGTATGTACGAAATGTTCATGGGTCCTTTGGATGCTTCTATTGCGTGGTCTACAAATGGGTTAGACGGTTCCCGACGCTTCCTTGACCGCGTATGGCGTCTGTTTGTAACAGAAGAAGGAGAGCTTTCTGATAAAATCCAAGATACAGAAGCCGATGAACTGCAGAAGAGCTATCATGAAACAGTGAAAAAAGTGACAGAGGATTTCGAGGCACTGCGCTTTAACACGGGTATCTCTCAGATGATGGTCTTTATCAACGATTGTTATAAAGCTTCAGTTATCCCGCAGGAATTTGCGGAAGGTTTCGTAAAGATGCTTTCTCCAGTTGCACCGCATCTTACGGAAGAGTTGTGGAGTAAGCTGGGTTATGAAGATACAATCACGTATGCAGCATGGCCGGTATATGATGAGTCGAAACTCATTGAACAAGAAGTTGAGATTGTATTACAGGCGATGGGCAAGCTGCGGGCAAAAGTAACGGTGCCGCATGATGCATCAAAAGAAGAATTAGAGAAAATTGCACTTTCCAATGATCAAATGGCAAGCTGGCTTGAAGGAAAAACAGTTCGTAAAGTAGTCGTTGTTCCAGGCAAGCTAGTGAATGTAGTAGCAAATTAAATTAACAGTCCCTTCCGTATGACGGAAGGGGCTTACCTATTTGATAAGGGGGATTGATCACTAATGCGTAATATACAACCAGAAGAATTAGATGAACTAGTCGAAAACGGTACTTCATATAAGATAATCGATGTTAGGGAAGATGAGGAAGTTGAGCATGGTATGATACCAGGCGCAATTCATATTCCGATGCAGCAAGTGCCCGAGAAGCTGGCTGAGCTGCCGACAGAAGATACGTATGTACTTGTATGCCGGGGCGGTCATCGCAGCATGAACACTGCTATGTTCATGGAGAACCAGGGTTATGATGTCATTAACATGGATGGCGGTATGCTGGAATGGAAAGGTGAATTGGTATTCAAGTAAGGTGACAAGATACTGAGGAAGGCGTTCCGACGCTTTTCTCGCATTTATTCTATTTCTCTTTGAATCTATGTTGACAGACGCGGATAATGGTGATAGTATATATTTACTGTCGAAGGGCAGTTATTGATCTTTGAAAACTGAACAAAACAACCAATTACGAACTAAACGACATGGTCTTTTATAAGATCAACGTCAGCGCAAGAAGCAAAGCATCACACTTTCATGGAGAGTTTGATCTTGGCTCAGGACGAACGCTGGCGGCGTGCCTAATACATGCAAGTCGAGCGCAGGAAGCTAGATGATCCCTTCGGGGTGATTCTAGTGGAATGAGCGGCGGACGGGTGAGTAACACGTGGGCAACCTGCCTGTAAGACTGGGATAACTCCGGGAAACCGGGGCTAATACCGGATAGTATTTTCTTTCTCCTGATTGAAAATGGAAAGACGGTTTCGGCTGTCACTTACAGATGGGCCCGCGGTGCATTAGCTAGTTGGTGGGGTAATGGCCCACCAAGGCGACGATGCATAGCCGACCTGAGAGGGTGATCGGCCACACTGGGACTGAGACACGGCCCAGACTCCTACGGGAGGCAGCAGTAGGGAATCTTCCGCAATGGACGAAAGTCTGACGGAGCAACGCCGCGTGAGCGATGAAGGCCTTAGGGTCGTAAAGCTCTGTTGTCAGGGAAGAACAAGTACGAGAGTAACTGCTCGTACCTTGACGGTACCTGACCAGAAAGCCCCGGCTAACTACGTGCCAGCAGCCGCGGTAATACGTAGGGGGCAAGCGTTGTCCGGAATTATTGGGCGTAAAGGGCGTGTAGGCGGTTTCTTAAGTCTGATGTGAAAGCCCACAGCTTAACTGTGGAGGGTCATTGGAAACTGGGGAACTTGAGTGCAGAAGAGGAGAGTGGAATTCCACGTGTAGCGGTGAAATGCGTAGATATGTGGAGGAACACCAGTGGCGAAGGCGACTCTCTGGTCTGTAACTGACGCTGAGGCGCGAAAGCGTGGGGAGCAAACAGGATTAGATACCCTGGTAGTCCACGCCGTAAACGATGAGTGCTAGGTGTTAGGGGGTTTCCGCCCCTTAGTGCTGAAGTTAACGCATTAAGCACTCCGCCTGGGGAGTACGGCCGCAAGGCTGAAACTCAAAAGAATTGACGGGGGCCCGCACAAGCGGTGGAGCATGTGGTTTAATTCGAAGCAACGCGAAGAACCTTACCAGGTCTTGACATCCGCTGACAACCTTGGAGACAAGGCATTCCCTTCGGGGACAGCGTGACAGGTGGTGCATGGTTGTCGTCAGCTCGTGTCGTGAGATGTTGGGTTAAGTCCCGCAACGAGCGCAACCCTTGATTCTAGTTGCCAGCATTCAGTTGGGCACTCTAGAGTGACTGCCGGTGACAAACCGGAGGAAGGTGGGGATGACGTCAAATCATCATGCCCCTTATGACCTGGGCTACACACGTGCTACAATGGATGGTACAAAGGGCAGCAAGACCGCGAGGTTAAGCAAATCCCATAAAACCATTCTCAGTTCGGATTGCAGGCTGCAACTCGCCTGCATGAAGCCGGAATCGCTAGTAATCGCGGATCAGCATGCCGCGGTGAATACGTTCCCGGGCCTTGTACACACCGCCCGTCACACCACGAGAGTTGGTAACACCCGAAGTCGGTGAGGTAACCTTTTGGAGCCAGCCGCCGAAGGTGGGATCAATGATTGGGGTGAAGTCGTAACAAGGTAGCCGTATCGGAAGGTGCGGCTGGATCACCTCCTTTCTAAGGATAAATTGGAAAAGGTGAAGCGACTGTTTAAAAGCGTACGGATAGATTAGATCGGTTACAGTCTCCTGGTTTTGGAGTCGGGAAACGAGATGAACTATACGCTAGCTTTTAGGAGCGGAACCTAGACAATGGAACTACTACTTCGTAGTAGACAAGTCGTAATTGGTTGTTTGTTCAGTTTTGAGAGATCAATCTCTCTTGTGAACCTTGAAAACTAGATAAGAAACAACATGCCAGAACATCAAACTTTAAAGCAAAGACAATTTTTATTGTCGCGAATTTTTAGCATCATGCGTTTAATTAGTTAAGTGAAGAAGGGCGCACGGTGGATGCCTTGGCACTAGGAGCCGATGAAGGACGGGACTAACACCGATATGCTTCGGGGAGCTGTAAGTAAGCTTTGATCCGGAGATTTCCGAATGGGGGAACCCACTATTCGTTATTGGATAGTACGTATCACTGAATACATAGGTGATATGAGGCAGACCCGGGGAACTGAAACATCTCATTACCCGGAGGAAGAGAAAGAAAAATCGATTTCCTGAGTAGCGGCGAGCGAAACGGAATTAGCCCAAACCAGAAGGCTTGCCTTCTGGGGTTGTAGGACACTCCTTTGGAGTTACAAAGAAACCATGTAAATGAAGCGGCTTGGAATGGCCCGCCATAGAAGGTAAGAGCCCTGTATTTGAAATGTGGTTTCCTCCGGAGTGTATCCTGAGTACGGCGGAACACGTGAAATTCCGTCGGAATCCGGGAGGACCATCTCCCAAGGCTAAATACTCCCTAGTGACCGATAGTGAACCAGTACCGTGAGGGAAAGGTGAAAAGCACCCCGGAAGGGGAGTGAAATAGAACCTGAAACCGTGTGCCTACAAGTAGTCGAAGCCCGTTAATGGGTGACGGCGTACCTTTTGTAGAATGGACCGGCGAGTTACGATCCCCTGCAAGGTTAAGTTGTATAGACGGAGCCGCAGCGAAAGCGAGTCTGAATAGGGCGATATAGTAGGTGGTCGTAGACCCGAAACCGTGTGATCTACCCATGTCCAGGGTGAAGGTCAGGTAACACTGACTGGAGGCCCGAACCCACGCACGTTGAAAAGTGCGGGGATGAGGTGTGGGTAGGGGTGAAATGCCAATCGAACACGGAGATAGCTGGTTCTCTCCGAAATAGCTTTAGGGCTAGCCTCAAAGGATGATGGTTGGAGGTAGAGCACTGATTGGACTAGGGGCCCTCATCGGGTTACCGAATTCAGTCAAACTCCGAATGCCAATCAATCTACTTTGGGAGTCAGACCATGGGTGATAAGGTTCATGGTCGAAAGGGAAACAGCCCAGACCGCCAGCTAAGGTCCCAAAGTGTGTGTTAAGTGGAAAAGGATGTGGCGTTGCTTAGACAACCAGGATGTTGGCTTAGAAGCAGCCATCATTTAAAGAGTGCGTAATAGCTCACTGGTCGAGTGACGCTGCGCCGAAAATATACCGGGGCTAAACACACCACCGAAGCTGCGGATTGACATCTACGATGTCAGTGGTAGGAGAGCGTTCTAAGGGCAGTGAAGGTCGATCGTGAGGACGGCTGGAGCGCTTAGAAGTGAGAATGCCGGTATGAGTAGCGAAAAAAGAGTGAGAATCTCTTTCATCGAAAGCCCAAGGTTTCCTGAGGAAGGCTCGTCCGCTCAGGGTTAGTCGGGGCCTAAGCCGAGGCCGAAAGGCGTAGGCGATGGACAACAGGTTGATATTCCTGTACCACCTAAATCCGCTTGAACGATGGGGGGACGCAGGAGGATAAGGAAAGCGCGCTGCTGGTTATGCGCGTCCAAGCCGTGAGGAAGTTGAGCAGGCAAATCCACTCAACAATATTCCAGGCGGTTATGGGGAGGGAAATTTAGTACCGAAGTTCCTGATTTCACACTGCCAAGAAAAGCCTCTAGTGAGGAAATAGGTGCCCGTACCGCAAACCGACACAGGTAGGCACGGTGAGTAACCGAAGATGATCGGGAGAACTCTCGTTAAGGAACTCGGCAAAATGACCCCGTAACTTCGGGAGAAGGGGTGCTTCTTTTTAGGAGAAGCCGCAGTGAAAAGGCCCAAGCGACTGTTTAGCAAAAACACAGGTCTCTGCAAAGCCGTAAGGCGAAGTATAGGGGCTGACACCTGCCCGGTGCTGGAAGGTTAAGGGGAATGGTTAGGGACTTCGTCCCGAAGCTGTGAACCGAAGCCCCAGTAAACGGCGGCCGTAACTATAACGGTCCTAAGGTAGCGAAATTCCTTGTCGGGTAAGTTCCGACCCGCACGAAAGGTGCAACGACTTGGGCACTGTCTCAACGAGAGACCCGGTGAAATTATACTATGCGTGAAGATGCGCATTACCCGCGACAGGACGGAAAGACCCCGTGGAGCTTTACTGTAGCCTGATATGGAATGTTGGTACAGCTTGTACAGGATAGGTGGGAGCCTTAGAAACCGGAGCGCTAGCTTCGGTGGAGGCATCCGTGGGATACCACCCTGGCTGTATTGACATTCTAACCCAGAACCGTTATCCGGTTCGGAGACAGTGTCAGGTGGGCAGTTTGACTGGGGCGGTCGCCTCCCAAAGAGTAACGGAGGCGCCCAAAGGTTCCCTCAGAATGGTTGGAAATCATTCGTAGCGTGCAAAGGCAGAAGGGAGCTTGACTGCGAGACCTACAAGTCGAGCAGGGACGAAAGTCGGGCTTAGTGATCCGGCGGTGCCGTATGGAAGGGCCGTCGCTCAACGGATAAAAGCTACCCCGGGGATAACAGGCTTATCTCCCCCAAGAGTCCACATCGACGGGGAGGTTTGGCACCTCGATGTCGGCTCATCGCATCCTGGGGCTGTAGTCGGTCCCAAGGGTTGGGCTGTTCGCCCATTAAAGCGGTACGCGAGCTGGGTTCAGAACGTCGTGAGACAGTTCGGTCCCTATCCGTCGTGGGCGTTGGAAGTTTGAGAGGAGCTGTCCTTAGTACGAGAGGACCGGGATGGACGCACCGCTGGTGCACCAGTTGTTCCGCCAGGAGCATAGCTGGGTAGCTACGTGCGGAAGGGATAAGTGCTGAAAGCATCTAAGCATGAAGCCCCCCTCAAGATGAGACTTCCCATCATTTTAAATGAGTAAGATCCCTCAGAGACGATGAGGTAGATAGGTTCGAGGTGGAAGCGTGGTGACACGTGCAGCTGACGAATACTAATCGATCGAGGACTTAACTAAAATGAAAAGCGGAAAAGGCCGTTTAGAAACGTAAGGATAAGTAAGAGGCTGTAAAGGGGAATTTTCCCTTGAAGGGCTATTGCTTATACTGGAGTTTCTGGCCTTTGGAGCTGGATCTAGCTCAACGCAGCTAGAACTTAGTAAGTCAACGCCAAAGACCAAGCACTCCGGTGCTTGGCAGCGCATGAGATGTAAAAGCATGAAGTTTCTTATCTAGTTTTGAGGGTTCATTCAATTGAATCTTTGAATTGTCTGGTGGTAATAGCGAAGAGGTCACACCTGTTCCCATGCCGAACACAGTAGTTAAGCTCTTCAGCGCCGATGGTAGTTGGGTTCGCCCTGTGAGAGTAGGACGCTGCCAGGCAAGATAAATCCCTGATCATTTTTGATCAGGGATTTTTTGTTATAGAGAAAGGGGAGGAGAAAGTTATCTTTCGCCGGAGGATTTTGAAGAGTTGATTAAATCAGATCAGCAAGAACCATATAATCTTTGTCTTGTAGCTTGTGATGACAAAAGCGTTATCGGTTATTGCAGATGCGAAGGGAATAAATTGAAACGTCAGCAGCACCAAGTCACATTCGGCATTGCAATACGAAAGGACTATTGGGGATACGGGATAGGTAAGCAAATGCTACACAAGGTAATAGATTGGGCAGAGGATTATCAAATACATAAAATTAATTTATCCGTACTGAAAGCTAATAAACGTGCTGTAGCTTTATATGAAACGTTTGGGTTCCAAATGGAAGGCTGTTTAAAGGACGATAAAAGACTTCGTGACGGTAAATTATACGATACACTACTTATGGCATGGTTTAATGTTAAGAAATACAAGAAACCCTCCATTTAGATGATGGAGGGTTTCTTGTATCAATTTTTAACGGATGAAGCTTCCCACGCTGCATGCATACCAGCTACGCGGCCAGTTACTAAAGCAGAAGTAATATTATAACCACCAGTATAGCCATGAATATCAAGAATTTCACCACAGAAATATAAACCGTGCATGAACTTTGATTGCATCGTAGTTGGAACCACTTCTTTCACTGAGACGCCTCCGCCAGTAACAAACGCTTTTTCAATTGGCTGTGAGCCGTTAACAGGGAAAGTGAAACCTTTTACCAAGCTAATAAACTGCACAAGATTTTCCCGGGAAATATTTGCTGCTTTTGTCTCGGAAGATATTTCTGCCTTTTCCAGCAGAAAATCTAAATAACGCTCTGGTACGATGCCTTTTACAAGATTGCGAAAAGCTTTCTTCGGCTGATCAGTCATCGTTTTTGAAATTTCTTCTGTTAAGACATGTTCTTTCTTATTTGGTACAGCGTCAATATGAATTGTTACTTCTTCTCGGCCTTTCATAAATTCTTTGACCACATATTGTGAGCAGCGTAAAACAGCTGGGCCAGATATACCGAAATGCGTAAATAGCATGTCCATCTGATGTGTGATGATAGTTTTATCCTTCGCATTCAGCACACTCACCGCTACATCGCGTAATGCGAGCCCTTGCAGCTGTTTCTGCTTGATGAAAGCTGCAGAAGAAAGAAGCGGCACTTCGGTCGGATAAAGCGTGGTAATCGTATGCCCAGCTTTTTTAGCCCATGCATAGCCATCGCCTGTACTGCCCGTGTGCGGTACTGCTTTTCCACCAACGGCAACAATAACAGCCCCAGCACTGATTTTTTCTCCGTCTTTTAAAATAACATCGTGCTGCTCTTCTCCATAGTGAACAGCTTTTACAGGCGTTTCTGTGCGAACATGTACATGCAGCGCATCCATTCGATTAAGCAGTGCTTGTACAACAGATTTTGCTGAGTTGCTGACCGGGAACATACGACCATGGTCCTCTTCCTTGAGCTTTACCCCAAGATTCTCAAAGAAATCGATAATATCGTAATTATTAAATATAGAGAAAGCACTATATAAAAATTTTCCATTACCCGGAATATGTTTGATGACTTCATCCTGCGGCAGGCGATTTGTCACATTACATCTGCCGCCTCCGGATATAGCGAGTTTGTTACCTAGTTTCTTGCCTTTATCAATCAAAAGCGTGGCAGCACCGTGCTCAGCAGCTGAAATGGCTGCCATTAGTCCAGATGGGCCGCCTCCGATTACAATTACATCGTAATTCATGCGTGTTCTTCCTTTCTGCTGATGGGATTCAATCGAATTCTTCCATCAGGTCTACTTTATGATAAAATAGATTCATTGGATTTTAAAGAGGAGTTTGGTGAATAAATGGCTTTGTCGACTATAATTCGCGGGACTTTGCTGCTAACAGCAGCTTCTTTCCTGTCGAAGTTTCTAGGGATTATTTATGTTATCCCATTTAATGCTTTAGTAGGTGCCTCTGGTGGGGCGTTATTCAGTTATGCCTATGTTCCTTATAATATACTAATTAGTATCTCGACAATCGGTATACCATTAGGTGTATCTAAGTTTGTATCAAAATACAATGGTTTGGGTGATTACCGAACAAGTCAGCGTGTCTTGCATAAAGGTATGTCTATTATGGTTGTTACAGGAGCAGTAGCCTTTTTAGTCATGTACTTTGGAGCTGACCTCATTGCACAATGGAGTGTAGGAGGCAATGAGGAAGGATTCTCAAGTGAAGCAGTTGCTTATGTTATTAGGCTTGTGAGCTTTGCTAACCTCATTATTCCTGCTATGAGTATTGTGCGAGGATTCTTCCAAGGAAATCAATCTATGGGACCTACTGCTGTATCTCAGGTAGTGGAACAGGTAGTACGTATTGTCTTTTTACTACTTGCCGTTTATCTCGCTATCAATGTCTTTCATCAGAACACAGCTGTAGCTGTAGGATATGCGACATTTGCAGCTTTTATAGGTGCACTAGCTTCCTGTGTTGTATTGTATGTATACTGGAGAGCCAGAAAACCACATCTTAAGTTAAGAATGAAACAGCAAAAAGTTCAACCTGCGCAAATAACGGATAAGACAATCATAAAAGAATTGTTAAGTTATGCTGGACCGTTCGTTGTAACTGGTATTGCAACTACACTTTACCAGTTTATTGATCAGTTTACGATGGTGAGAGCGCTCACAGCAATTGGTCAAGATGGAAAGGTAGCGAAAGCGCTGTATGGGATTATTAACTTATATGGACACAAAATAATCACTATACCTATGACTCTTTCTATAGGACTTTCCTTAGCCGCAGTACCAGCACTCACACGAGCATTTTTCTCAAATGATCGGAAATTGTATCTGAAGCAAATAAATCAGTCATTACAAATTGTCTTATTTTTAATATTCCCAGCCAGTGTAGGTATTGCGCTATTAGGTAATGAAGCGTACACAGCTTTCTATGGTACAAGTGACGTTTTAAACCTAGGAGCGGGTAAACTAATGATGTGGTACGCGCCTGTGGCCTTACTGTTTGCCCTATTTACAACAACGTCATCCATTTTGCAGGGAATCAATGAGCAGCGCTTCTCTGTCATTAGTTTGACAGCAGGGCTGTTAGTAAAGATTTTCTTCAATATTCCGCTTATGCATGCTTTCGGAGCGAAGGGTGCTATTTTTGGGACGGCTTTGGCTGTCGGAATCGCGACAGTATTGAATTACATTAAAATGAAGCATGCATTAAAATTTCCAGCGCAGCAGCTAAGAAAGCGGGCCATGTTAATTTTAATCTTCACAGCTATCATGTCTGTTGTTGTCTTAATCGTAAAATTCCTGCTTGGGTTTGCATTAACTTATGAAGATGGAAGAATTGCATCAGCTGTTATGGTCATTGTGTGTGCGATAGCTGGTGGGTCTGTTTATATGATCCTTGCTTATAAATCTACCTTGCTGGAACGGGTGCTAGGAAATCGTATTGGATTTTTAGATCGTTTAATGAAAAGAAAGAAGGACTAACAAATGAGATTAGACAAGTTACTTGCCAATATGGGTTTTGGCAGCAGAAAAGAAGTAAAAGGGTTATTAAAAAATGGTGCCATTACCGTAAATGGCACTCCGGTGAAGTCGCCATCAATTCACGTGGATGAAAACAAAGATAATGTTCAAGTGAATGGGGAGAAGGTAGAGTATCGGGAATTCATTTATTTGATGATGCATAAGCCGCCGGGTCTTGTGTCGGCAACAGAAGATAAGCGTGATGAAACGGTGGTAGACATCCTGCAGCCGGAAGATCGACTTTTTGAGCCGTTTCCTGTTGGTCGTTTAGACAAGGACACGGAAGGCTTGCTTTTATTAACAAATGACGGCACGCTTTCTCATCAGCTGCTATCGCCAAAAAAACATGTGCAAAAGCTTTATTATGCTCAAATTAATGGAGAAGTTACCGAGCAGACAATTAAACAATTCGAAGCAGGCGTTACGCTGGATGATGAGTATGTTACAAAGCCGGCTATTTTGAAGATACTGAAGGCTGGACCTGTTTCTGAGATTGAAATCATTATTACAGAAGGCAAATTTCATCAGATTAAGCGGATGTTTGAAGCTGTAAATATGGAAGTAACGTATTTAAAGCGTCTTCAGATGGGCAGTTTGAAGCTGGATGAAGATCTTCAGCTAGGCGAATATCGGGAACTTTCTGATGAAGAACTAAGCAGTTTAATGGAGCACACAAAAAAGAGCTGATCTGAGAACAGATCAGCTTGCCTTATAGGTAAGTTATGTTTGTTACATAGGTTGTACGATTTGAATCAAGAGATTTTGACTTTTTTTGATGTCGTAGACCAAACCCCCCGATGAGGACTTTGTACTAAACCGTTATACTCCAGCACGTTAAGATCGCGCTGCACTGTACGGTCTGTAATACCAAATTCTTCAGCCAATTCAGTAGTAGAAACTGTTTCCCTTTCTCTGATAAAAAGATAGACAGCTTTTACCCGGTTTAGCATTCGGGATGTTGATTGATTCAAAAAACCACTCCTTAATTTTACATAAGAATCGGTGGTGCTTCTAAATCTCTTTCTACCCGTATTTTACAATAATTAATCAAAGAAGGCTAGGAGATAGGTTAAATTTTCTGTTAATTTATTTTACAATAAGTGTATAAGAATATTAATAAAGCTTTAGGAGGCGATGAATGATGGAGAAAATCGACTGGTATGAAAAGGCATCTGCTTATAAGGACAATTATGTAGATATGTTAAAAGGTCTTATATCGATTCCAAGTGTGTATGACGAATCGTCAAAAACAGACAAGATGCCGTTCGGCGAGCAAATTGATTCAGCGCTTCGTTATATGCTGGATACAGGCAAGCGCGATAGCTTTGTCACGAAGTATGTGGACGGTTATGCGGGCCATATCGAATATGGCCAAGGCAGCGGTTTGGTTGGTGTGCTCGGCCATTTGGACGTTGTTCCTGCAGATGGAGAATGGACGTATGGTGCGTTTACTCCGACGCTTTCAGAAGGTCGTCTTTTTGGCAGAGGAACATTGGACGATAAAGGACCGGTTGTCGCTGCCTACTTTGCGATGAAACTGCTGAAAGACAGCGGTTATGAGCCAAAAAAGCGAATTCGGCTCATTATGGGGACCGATGAAGAAAGAGACTGGCAGTGCATGGAGCATTATTTTAAATATGAAGAAATGCCAGATACCGGCTTCACACCTGATGCTGACTTTCCGCTGATTTATGCTGAGAAAGGCATTATCGACGGCTACATTTCGCTGCCTCCTGTGGCAGCACAAAGCGACATGCTTCGACTTGTTCGCTTTCATGGAGGAAAAGCTTTAAATATGGTTCCCGGCAAGGCCGAGGCCACCCTTTCAGGGACAGATTTAACAGCTGTAGAGCAAGCATTCGCTGTGTATTTAGCGGCTGCAGGGATCAACGGCAAAGCAGAAGTGAAAGAAAATAATATTTTACTGAGCGTGTCTGGCAAAGCGGCACACGGCTCAACTCCGGAGAAAGGTCGCAATAGCGTTATCGTACTGGCTAAGTTTCTCCAATCGCTCCCACTTCATGCTGATGTAACCGACAAGCTGAATTGGCTAGTGGAGAAATTCGAGGATTACAATGGGAAAGGAATAGGATTGGGATTATCGGATGATGTATCTGGTCCATTGACGCTCAATCTTGGTGAATGCACGATGACAGAGACGGATAGCTGGTCCATTGGCGTTAATATTCGTTACCCTGTAACAGTAGCATACGATACGGTGAAAGAAAATCTATTGAAACAGCTTGCTGAAACGGGGGCCGGATTCAAACAAACATCGCATTTAGCTTCGCTTTATGTAGAGAAGGATGATCCATTAGTCGAAACATTGGTCGATGTTTACCGCCGACAGACGGGTGATCAAACAGATATCTTGGCAATCGGAGGAGGAACATATGCGCGTGCGATGAAAAAAGGAGTCGCTTTTGGTCCGCTATTTCAGGGCGCACCAGACAGTGCCCATCAACAGGATGAGCATATCCTGCTTGATGATATGCTTCGCGCTATTGCCATTTATGCAGAATCACTTTACCTGCTGACGAAGGATGATCAGATCTAATGCGTGCTGAAACGAAAACAACTTACCGATCTTTTCAGTACTTTTACCTGACAGCTTTTCTTTCTAATGGATCTTTATTTCCGCTGTTGGCAGTGTTTCTGCAAGAAGAGAAGCAGCTGAATTCAGTGCTAGTTGGTCTGATTGTGGCAGCAATTCCGCTTGTAAACACAGTTATGGAGCCAGTTTGGGGTCTATTGAGTGATTACACTCGAAAACCATTGCGTTTGTTAGCAGCAGCATTAGCTGCTGCTGCAGCGCTTGCATTCATTTATTTATTTTATGATCATTACGCTTTGCTGTTAATTGGCATGCTGTCTATTGCTGTTTTTCAAGCAGCAGTTATACCTTTATCGGACAGTATGGCTTTAGGTTTTGTGGAGCAACACAAACTGGTCTATGGAAATATCCGCTTGTGGGGCGCTATTGGGTTTGCTGTCGCTTCTTTCTTAATGGGATATATAACGGATATGGCCGGATCATTGGATTGGATCTTTGTTGCATACGGGGTTTGTTTGCTGCTGGCATTACCGGCTTTGCGTAAATTTCCGCGGCAAGGATATGACATTGCTGCTGTCTCCATGAAAGAAGGACTGCAGACTTTACGCAAAAACAAACCGTTCTTGCTGTTTCTGGCGTCTAACTTTCTTATCTTTGGTCCCATACTGGCAAACAATTTTTATTTTGGGACATTCATTTTGGCTGCCGGAGGCACACTAAGTGCTGTAGGTATTGCTTTCTTCCTTGGAGCTGGCAGTGAAGCACCTTTTATGAAACTGGCGCACCGTATTATTGGGAAGATGAGCATTTTGCATGTTGTTATATTAAGTGCCAGCGTCTCTGGAGCACGGTGGGTACTTTATATGTTCGATCCGCCGCTCGCAGTTATTTTTATCACAACCATTATTCAAGGATTGTCCATTGGCCTCTATGTGCCGGCTGCTTTACTTTATATAAGAAGCGCTGCACCATCGTCTGTGCAGGCTACTGCAATTGCCCTTTATTCTGCCGTCGGAACTGGACTGGGCAATGCGTTCTTTAATCTTATCGGCGGTGTCGTTATAGAGACTGCTACTGTTTATCATATGTATGGCTTGTTCGCAGTAACGACATTCTTGGGCGTTGTTATTCTGTTTGTCGTAAAACGCATGACGAACGCATTAACAGGGAAAAGAGGGATAGCGTGAGTACACATTATTTCATCGGAATTGGATTAGGCACCTCGATTCAAGCAGCGCTCGCTGACTGGCAGGACGAATTGAAAGCTTATGTGCCGATGAAACAATGGCCAAGACCAGAGGAATTTCATATAACATTGCAGTTTCTTGGTGCTACGTCAGACCAGCAGCTGGATCAATTGACTGAAGCATGGCAAACGCAGCAGTTCGGAAAGGCATTTGCATTGGATGCAGCTGGTGTTGATGTATTTGGCAGTCCAAAACAGCCCCGTGTTGTCTGGGCAGGTGTAAAACCGCATGATCCGCTGCAGCAGCTGTACCAACATGTAATAACTGCAACAGCAAAAGCTGGATTCGAACAAGAAAACCGGCCCTACCGCCCTCATATTACGCTCGGTAAAAGATGGGGATCAGGCAACGTGGAGGGGCCGCTGCCGCTGCCGGAAAAACAGCTTGCTAAAACGATTTTAGTAGATAAAGTGACGCTATATCGAATTGAACCAGGTAAACGTCCAAAGTACGTTCCTGTACTGGTGAAAGATTTGGAAAAGGAGTGAAACAATGTGGCTCAATTAATTAAGCTGCATGAATATATATCGCGGTATGAGCAGCATCCTTATCGATACCCCAGCCAATTCATTAAGTTGAAGAAAGAGAACTGGGGAAAAACACAAAAAGATTGGGAGCAGCAGCAAGCTGCTCCATTCAATACAGAGGTAGAAAAAGCAGAAGAACCAGCAAAAAAGCCATGGTATCAAGTTTTTCAAAGAAAAGAAGATCAACCTGATTCTGAAGAAGAACAAAAAACTGTTTATACAGCGCCTACAGAACAAGTATTAAAACAGGATTTCCTAGAAGAGCTTTTTGAGTTTCAGCTGAAGTGGGCAACATCTACCTTGGGAGAATTCTCTTTTTATGATCATCAATTTAAGAAAGACCCTATTCTTCGTTATTTTTTAAAACGGTTTCCCGATACGTTCTTTGTGATGTATAAACCTGTCTTCGAAGTAAAGCAGACAACGATGGAAGCTGAAACGATTTTGATTCATCCGCTTGGTATTGAGATTATTTCTGTATTGGAAGACAAGCCGGATGTCCTATTTTGGGCTTCGGAAGAACGGACGTGGAAAAGAGAGAAGAAAGGGCAGTTTACAAACTTCATCAGTCCGATGCTGTCACTTAACCGAACAGAAAGATTAGTTCAAAGTATCTTGCGTAAACACGAGGTAGAACTGCCAGTAACAAAAGTTGTATTGAGCAGAGAGAATGCCATACGATTTAACAGTGAACCGCGGAACACACAAATTATTGGCAGTCAAAAGCATGCAGATTGGCTGATGGGAAAACGGCAGGAGCAGATTGCGTTAAAGCATGTGCAGCTGCGTGCTGCTGAAGTCCTGCTTGAGCACGCGTATACGAAGGCTGTCCGACGTCCGGAATGGGAAACAGAAGAGAAAGAAGAATTTTTTAGTTAAATAAGCGGTTTTTGCAGATAATCGTATTGATAAAACCATAGAAAATGTTGTAATCTAAAGTATGTCTGTCGATTTTGATCGGGAATGTACTTGCCTTGTGTCACGCTGGGCTTGTTTACAGCTAGTAATGCAGAGCGATTGCACTAGGAAAGTAGGAATGAACGGTGAATTGGTTAGAACACATACTGGGAAATGAGTGGAAGATCGCTCCTGCAGGCGGTGTAACTGGAGAAGCATATTATGCAAGCAGTGCGAATCGGCAGCTTTTCCTGAAACGTAATTCTTCTCCTTTCTTGGCAGTCCTATCGGCGGAGGGAATTGTTCCAAAGCTTGTATGGACGAAGCGAATGGAAAATGGGGATGTAATAACTGCTCAGGAATGGCTGCAAGGACGCGGGCTGACGTCTTCTGAGATGAACGATTCCCGAGTGGCCCAGCTGCTCAGCAAAATTCATCATTCTTCTGAGATGCTGAATATGCTGATGCGCATGGGTAAAAAACCATTGCAGCCAGAAGCGAAATTGGAAGAGCTGCGGGAGAAAGCAGCTGGCTTCCAAGATCGGCTGCCTGCTTTGCATCAAGTAATGAAGAGTCTGGCGCTGTTCTTACCTGAGATGCCACAACAAACTTTGGCTGTCTGCCATTTTGATATTGATCATAACAACTGGATGATAAGCCGCCATGATGAACTTTATCTAGTAGATTGGGACAGTGCCCTCATTGCCGATCCGGCAGCAGACATAGGCATGCTGCTCCGGAAATACGTTCCGCAAGCGGATTGGGAAGCTTGGATGGCTGCGTATGGCAAGCCGCTGGATGACGGTCTGCTTAAACGAATTTATTGGTACGAAGCTGCCCGCCTTATCATGTCCCTTCGAGAAGACAATCTGGAACGGAAATGCAAGGATTTGAAGCTGTTGATTTCGGAAATAAAACCGCTGATCTGTTAACCCTGCAGACTGTCGATTGTCTCGACCCAGTTTTCAAGCTGGCCTCTGTTGGTCGTGATATGTGCATTAATATCGGCAGCTTTCTCACCAGCTGAGCTGTAGGAGTGGATACCGGGAAGCATCGCCAAAATCTCATGCTGATCAGATGATTTATTAGATAAAATAGAACGTGCTAATCGTGATATTTGTTCGCATTCAGATTTACTGCCGCAGCAGGATTCGCAATGCTCACTGAGAATATCACGCAGCAAACCGAGTTGATTATCAACGGAAAGTGACATCGATTTTCTCCTCCTTCCTAAGCATAGCGTGTGCGTTTTGGCACCAAACTATGCAGGAGGGAAGGACAGTAATAGGAGTGAGATATATGCGTGTGCGCCATAAACCATGGGCAGACGATTTTTTGAAAGAACATGACCATATCGTCATCCATGAACCAAAGCAACATAAAGGAAAGTGGCGGGAGTTATTTGGTAATGATAAACCGCTATGTGTAGAGATTGGATCAGGTAAAGGGCAGTTTATTACCGGAATGGCAGCCCAGCACCCAGAATTCAATTTTATCGGCATCGAATTGGCAAAAAGTATTATCGTTACAGCGGTTGAGAAAGCAGCGGAGTCTGCACTACCGAACGTACGGCTGTTAAATGAAAATGCTGCCGATTTTCGTGAATTGTTCGAAGAGAATGAAGTAGATACCATCTATCTCAATTTCTCCGACCCATGGCCGAAAAACAAACATGAAAAGCGCCGATTAACATTCAGCAGCTTTTTAGAGCAGTATAAGGCAGTTCTAAAGGAGAATGGCGAAGTTATCTTCAAGACGGATAACCAGAAACTCTTTGAATACTCTCTATCGAGCTTTTCTCGCTTCGGAATGATTTTGCAGGAAGTGAAGCTTGATCTGCACGCAGAGAATGATCCGCTGAATGTGAAAACAGAGTATGAGGAGAAATTCTCTTCCCGAGGCTACCGTATTTACCGGAGTGTCGCTTCGTTTCAATAAGCTCTTATGTTAGGTGCTAACACAATATTTATTGCCCTTAGCTGGCATGGAACTGGTATTGTACCAGATTCATGCCAGCTTTTTTGTATGCTGAAAATGCCTAACAATTAATATGGCCAGAAGGTTATAACAAAACAGATAATCAAAAATATCTCTCTTTAGCAGGGAGGTAAGTTGTCGCTGTGGAAGATAATCTTCATTGGAAGCGAATATATATAAAGAGCTGCAGCTGTTATAGCAATCATTGTGACTTTGATAGGAATGAACTGCCACACGTACTTACGTAAACAAACAAATACTCGCTAGAAGATCCTATCCATATTAAGAAAGGATTTGTATAGAAATGTCTTTTAAAATCGTATTCGTCGGAGCGGGAAGCATTGGATTCACGCGTGCCTTGTTACGGGATATTCTAGCTGTACCTGCTTTTAAAGATGTTGAGATTGCTTTTACCGATATTGATGAAGATAATCTTAAGATGGTGACCGCGTTGTGTCAGCGAGATATAAGAGAAAATGGATTATCCATAGAGATTCAATCTACTCTTAACCGCAGAGATGCATTAAAAGATGCTCGCTATATTATATCTGTTTTTCGAATTGGCGGGTTAGCAGCATTTGAACAAGATATCAATATTCCCCTGCGTTACGGAGTGGATCAGTGCGTGGGGGACACATTAAGTGCTGGCGGAATCATGTACGGACAGCGAGGTATTCATGAGATACTCGAGATCTGCAGAGATATTCGCGAAGTAGCGGAGCCGGATTGCTTGTTACTGAACTATGCTAATCCAATGGCGATGCTCACATGGGCATGCAATACGTATGGAGGTGTCAAGACAGTCGGTCTTTGTCATGGTGTGCAAGGAGGACATCGTCAAATAGCCGATGTATTAGATTTGGAGCAGAAAGATGTAGATATTATTTGCGCAGGAATTAATCATCAGACGTGGTATATTCAGATCACCAATAATGGAGAAGACTTAACTGGCAAACTCCTTGAAGCGTTTGAATCACACCCGGAGTATAGTAAAACAGAAAAAGTACGTATCGACATGCTCCGTCGTTTTGGATATTACAGCACGGAATCAAATGGACATTTAAGTGAATATGTACCGTGGTACCGTAAGCGATTGGATCAGATTACAGAGTGGGTTGACTTAGGTTCCTGGATTAATGGTGAAACAGGAGGATACCTGCGTGTTTGCACAGAAGGCCGAAACTGGTTTAAGGAAGACTTTCCAAATTGGATGAAAGAGCCTGCCTATCGTTATGATGAAAAAGAGCGGGGGCAAGAACATGGTTCCTATATTATAGAAGCGATGGAGACAGGCAGAACGTATCGCGGCCACTTTAACACGATCAACAATGGTATTATTCCAAATTTACCTTCAGACGCTGTTATAGAAGCACCTGGCTATGTTGATCGGAACGGCATTAACATGCCGATTGTTGGCGATTTGCCGCTTGGTTGTGCGGCTGTATGTCAAGCAAGTATTTCTGTACAGAGACTTGCAGTAGAAGCGGCTGTCAATGGGGATGATTTACTCTTAAGGCAGGCATTTATGATGGACCCGCTAGTTGGTGCTGTATGTACACCACCAGAAATCTGGCAAATGGTAGATGATATGCTCATTGCGCAAGAGAAATGGCTGCCGCAGTACAAAGACAGCATCAGTCAAGCCAAGCAGCGTCAGCAAAATGAAAAGCGGCTGCCGACGAGAGATTATATAGGAGCTGCACGATTAAAAACGAAATCAATTGAAGAAATGAAGAAGAGTCGGGAAGAGGCTTCCAAAAACGCAAGAGAGGCAGATAAAGCGGTTGATCGACCTGTAGGAAAGTAGTTAAATAGCTCAAACCATCTTAAACGAATGCGATGTTCTCTAAAGAAACACAGTGTAAAAATACACCCCAAAGGTTACATGTTTGTAACTTTGGGGTGCAGTTCGTTTTTATTAAGATGCTGTCTCAACAGCGTCGATAACGGATCCAGTTTCTACATCAACGAAGAATTCATACTGAGCTGGTTCTCCATCAATTGTACGTGAGATACCGCCACGGTATACATTATACGTGAGGCCATGCTTCACTTTTTCTTCTGGCTTCATATAAATCCAAGAACCGCTAATTGGTCCTTCTTTCTTAAACGCTTCTTTTGCGAATTTGAGTGCTTTTTCTGGAGTTACTTTTTGTTGTTTTGCAATCTGCTTCTGAAGGAAATATCCAGCTGCTAGACCTGCACCCACAACGGCTACTGTTTTTTTAACGCCCATTTTGGTCACCTCTTCAACATAAGTTATCTTCTAGTATAGCTTATTACCGCTAAAATATAAAACGAAACAACCTTTATGGCATGTTGATGTTCAATAGTTTACAATAGATATACAATAGTCTGACAAAAAGGGAGTACATATAGATGAACAAAAATACATTAGATTTATTTAAACAGCTGACCGAGCTGCAGGCAGCTCCAGGAAATGAACATTTAATGCGTGCGTTCATGAGAGAAAGGCTGAAGCCATATGCAGATGATATTATCCAGGATAAACTTGGTGGTATCTTCGGTGTAAAAAAAGGCGACGGACCAAGAGTAATGGCCGCAGGTCACATGGATGAAGTTGGCTTTATGGTTACTGGTGTTACACCAAATGGCTTGATCCGCTTCCAGACGCTAGGAGGCTGGTGGAGTCAAGTTCTGCTGGCGCAGCGCGTGCAAGTTATGACAGATGCGGGTCCAATTCCCGGCGTAATCAGTTCAACACCGCCGCATCTTTTGACACCAGAACAGCGGAACAAACCAGCATCAATAGAGGGTATGCTGATTGATATTGGAGCAGATGACGAACGAGATGCTTATGAAATTGGAATCCAGCTTGGTCAGCAAATTCTGCCGTACATGCCGTTTACGCCAATGGCAAATGAAAAAAAGATATTAGCTAAAGCATGGGATAACCGTTACGGCTGCGGATTGGCTTTAGAATTGATGGAGCAAGTGGCAGGCGAAACACTTCCTAATGAATTGTATGCTGGTGCGACTGTTCAGGAGGAAGTTGGTCTCCGTGGTGCCCAAGTTGCTGCTAACATGATCAACCCGGATATCTTCTACGCACTGGACGCTTCACCTGCAAACGATGTTGGAGGAGACAAGCAGGCGTTCGGACATCTTGGCCAAGGTGCTTTGCTGCGTATTTTCGATGGGACAATGATTATGAATCGCAATATGCGCGAATTCATTTTAGATACAGCTGAATCAAATAATATTAATTATCAATATTATGTTGGAAAAGGCGGAACAGATGCAGGACGTGTGCATTTGGCGCATGAAGGCGTGCCATCTGCAGTTATAGGGATTGTTTCACGCTATGTGCATACAAGTGCGAGCATTATTCATGTCGATGATTACGCGGCCGCTAAAGAGCTGCTGTTAAAACTTGTCCGTTCTACCGATCAGTCGACAGTAGATCTTATAACAAAGAACGACTAAGCAGCAGGGAAGGAAGCACGGGAACATGAAGATGATTATTGGATCCAAAAATCCTGCAAAAATTCAAGCTGTTAAAGCTGTTTTCGGAGATTGGAATTTAGAGGACGCCAGCGTAGATTCTGGTGTGCGTGCACAGCCGATGAGTGATGAGGAAACACGTCAGGGAGCCATTCAACGTGCGAAGGCTTGCAGTAGTTTACCTGGCGCAGCGGCCGGTATCGGACTAGAAGGCGGTGTCACGTTAATGGATGACGGTCTGTATATCTGTAATTGGGGAGCTTTATCGATTGGCGAAAACGTGTGGAGTGCAAGCGGTGCAAAACTGCTGCTGCCAGAATTTATTGCACAACCAGTGCTTGCCGGTGAAGAGCTGGGTCCAGTTATGCGCGCATTTACGAGTAAAGAAGATATCTCAACAACAGAGGGGGCAGTTGGTGTTTTCACGAATGGCCACATGTCCCGCGGCACTATGTTTGAGCATATTTGCTTGCTGTTAAAAGGGCAATATAGCTTTTATCGATTCAATCAAAAGAAGGAAACGGAAAAATAATCCGCTTCCTTCTTTTTTGTTGTTTCCTTCAAACCTGCTGCTACACATACGGAATATCTCTATGATGATGCAATTAAGCAAATAGTCACCGGTTTCTTCTGTCTTACATAGGCTAAGGCACATGCTGAGATAAAGGAGGAAACCGCTTGACAGACTTAACGATGGCTCACTGGATGTATCTGTCAGGAACGCTTTTAATAATTTTAACGATGCTTGTTCGGCAGAATGTATTGGTTCCATCATTATTGATGACCTTCTTAGTCGGTTGGGTGTATACCGGGACACTTGTAGAGGGTTTGCAGGTAACTTTCAGTGCCAGCCTCACAGCTGCCTCCGAGCTGTTTAATATCTTTTTAATTATTACTGTTATGACTGCTTTGCTGCAGTCTTTAAAAGCATTGCGGGCTGATGAACGAATGATTCGCCCTTTTGGTTATATTATGACGAACGGCCACACTTCTTTTTGGGTGCTGGCACTTATTACGTACTGTATTTCTTTATTCTTTTGGCCTACACCGGCAGTACCGCTCGTAGGTGCGATTCTGCTTCCAGTTGCAGTCAAAGCTGGTTTGCCGCCATTAGCAACTGGTGTGGCCATGGCAATTTCCGGCCAAGGTATGGCGCTTTCTGCTGACTATATTATTAAAATTGCACCGATGCTGAGTGCTTCTGCTGCTGGTGTAGAAACCGCAGCTGTGGCAGATAAAGCGCTTGTTTTATCGCTAATCACTGGCATTACAGCTTTGCTACTGGTGTACTTTCGTATTCGAAAAAAAATCTCTTCTCCTTCCATCAAACACCTGGAAAGGTGGAACGGATACGATGTGTCTAGTGAGGATCATGCAGGTGAAAAACCGAGGTTCAGTATGTTGTTTGCAATTTTGGTGCCCGTAGGCTTTCTTATTGTTGTGATTTATATGGCTTATGCGACCTTCCGTAATACTGCGTCGCTTGAAGGCGGGGATGGTGCTGCTTTAATCGGTGGTGCTGCTATCTTACTTATGATGGCAGCGGCGATTGCTTACAATTGGAAGCAGTCATTGCATAAAGTGAGTGACCATTTGGTGGATGGCTTTACCTTTGCTTTTCGGGCAATGGGGCCGGTCATTCCGATTGCTGGTTTTTTCTTTTTAGGAAGCGGAGAAATATCAGCCAAGATATTCGGTCTGGAAGATGCAGCGCAGGCTCCTTCATTTCTGTTTGATTTAGTAGAGGCTGGTCAGCATTATATTCCAGAGAATCCAATTTTCGCAGGATTTGGATTGCTGATAGTCGGTATGGTAACTGGACTGGACGGTTCAGGCTTTTCCGGACTTCCACTCGTCGGAGCGCTTTCAGGCGCCCTAGCACCTGCTGTCGGCATGGAAGCCTCTACGCTTGCTGCAATTGGACAAATGGGAGCAATATGGGTTGGTGGCGGCACGCTGATTGCCTGGTCATCTATTGTAGCAATTGCTGGGTTTGCACGTGTGCCGGTGATGGAATTAGTGCGGCAATGTTTTATCCCAGTCGTTATCGGGCTGTCACTCTCTACCATCATCGGAATTTGGTTGTTGTAAAAGATTTAGAATTCATAAAAGCTGAAACAAGCATACAAAGCTATAACCTATTACAACCAATACAGACGACAGCGGTACCTAAAAAAGATGAGAGCGGGACATAACTCCTCTCTGACACAAAAAAGATCTCGGTCACCAGGAAAATGGTGACCGAGATCTTTTTTGATCTGATATTTTTTGAATTCCTTACTATACTTGCTGATCTGGCGGTGAACTTCCTGATGTTCACCGCCATGAAGGCGAATCCTAATTCGTTTTCCACTTTCTCTTTACTTCGTACCGAGAAACGAGTGAAACACAAATGAGCCTTCAGAAATCCGAAGACTGGCTCGACATCTATTTTACGTTTTCCGTAAATTTTCCCTGTTTCTTTTTCGCTGAGTAATTGCTGGGTATATGCTTTTTGTTTTTCCCATCTTTCGTTGTAATAGATTTTCCGGTTGTTTCCTTCTTTCGCTTTCGTACATTCTGCACGTAAGGGACAAGCAGTACAATCGTCACATTCATACACGCGATAATGACGCTTGAATCCAAATTTGTCGCATCTTTCGGATAGGTACCGAAACGCTAATTTCCGGTTATTCGGGCAAGTGAAAAAGTCGCCTTCGGCATCATAATCCCAGTGAGCTACTTGGTAAGGATCTTGTTTATATTTCTTTTGCTTTTCTTTTCGGTAGTGATTATAGGTGATGAGAGGGATGCGCTTCCGATTATTTACCACATCATCATAATTTTGCTCACTGCCATATCCGGCATCCGCGACAATATAGTCGGGCAGCTCAAAAAAGTCCCGTTCAATCTTATCAAGGAAAGGGATGAAAGTTCGCGTATCCGTAGGATTCGGGAACACATCATAGGCCAGGGCATATTGACCTTCAGTAGCCAGCTGCACATTGTACCCAGGTTTAAGTTGGCCATTTTTCATATAATCATCTTTCATGCGCATAAAAGTGGCACCATGGTCAGTTTTGGAGTAGCTATTTCTGTCTCCGAAGATTTCCATGTCGACCTGATATTTTGATTTCCGTTTAATGAAATCATTGACTTGCTTTCGGTACTGTTTTGGTGCTTTACGTTCGGAACGAAGCTGCTTGCGTTCGGCAGTATCATCACTTGCTTCTATGCGGCGATCGTATTCCTGCACCTTTTCGTCCAGTTTTTCTGCTACTTTTGTTAACTCTTCGCCCGATAGGGCTTCGGGGTTCTCCAGCTCGATTGCGGGGATAATTTCCTGCTCCAACAGTTCTTCATACATCTGAGCCGATCTTTCCACCAATTGCGTACTGTATTTCTCAGTGGACTTCCGCCATACAAAAGTAAACTTGTTGGCATTTGCTTCGATTTTGGTGCCATCAATAAAAATGGCTTCTTCTTCAATGACTTTTTCTTGAACCAGCTGGCTGCGAAATTGGACAAAGCACTGGCGTAAGAGTTCTTTTACGTGAGGGTTCACACGGAATCGGTTGATGGTGCGATAGCTGGGCTGATAATCTTGGGCAAGCCACATCATGCGTACGCTGTCTTGAAGTAATGACTCAATTTTACGGCCCGAGAAAACGGATTGCGTATAGGCACATAAAATAATCTTCATCATCATGCGAGGGTGATAAGCAGGGTGTCCGGTTTCCCGACGGAAACCGTCAAAAGCTTCGTCTGGAATACTTTCTACTAAATGGTTAACGGTAAAAGCAATATCATTTTCAGGTAATTTTCTTTCCAAATCTAGAGGTAAAACGACTTCACACATGGTATAATGTTTAAACATAAGGACCCTCCTCTTTTGTGTTTTGTGTCGTAACTTAATTCTATCAGAGGGGTCCTTTTTTTGCTTCTATAAACAGTAAATTAACGATAAAAAGATGAGGCAGGCATCTCCGAATTCTCGGAGACGCCTGCCTCATTTTAATTTCTCATTTTTTGGGGTTTTGTCCCGCTCTCATCCCCTCAAGAAGCTGCAGAGTTTCTTTGTTGTCTTTATTTAGGATGTTTTCTTCAAATCTTCTTCTTTTGCTTGTTCAGTGTGTTCCTCTGTGTAAGAAGATACAGACTCTATAAATGTATCTTCTTGCTCTTCTTCTTCGGCAAAGGATTCATTTTCACTATCAGTGACCGGAACAGCTGCAAATTCAAACTGTGACACTTCAGTGGCTAAATCTTTGGCAAGCTGCTGCAATTGAGAAGCGGCATTTGTGAGCATGTCGATAGAAGCAGCTTGCGTATCACTGGAAGCTGCAACCTCTTCAGCGGTGGAGGCTGCTTCTTCGGCAATTTGATTGATGTGCCCAAGCATGTCGGCGACTGCCTCATTATTATTAGCTACATCAGACACCGAGGATGTAATATCTTTTACCTTTGTGCTGCCTTCCTGCAGCTGACGATGAATACGGTCAAAAGCATTTCTTGTTTCTTCAACGCTAGTTGCTTGCACTTGCTGGAAAGCGTCAAATGCTTTCGCTTCTTCTGCCAAACCTGTCATTTGCTGATTCATCGACCCAACAAGTTTATGAATTTGCTGCGCTTCTTGCTTTGATCGCTCTGCTAGCTTTTTCACTTCATCAGCTACTACAGCAAACCCTTTACCATGTTCGCCTGCACGGGCGGATTCAATAGCCGCATTTAATGCCAGCAAGTTTGTGCTCTCTGAAATTTCTTCGATAGTACTTACAATCGAACGAATTTGATCAGCTTGTTTAACAGCTTGCTGGATTTCGGTTGTTAAAGTTTGGGCAAGTGTCAGGAAGCTGGCGGATGTATGGTGCAATTGCTGCATCTGTTCAAGACCGTGACTGCCTTCTACCTCTGCTTGTTTCATTGCTGATTCTACATGAGCTGTTTCTGACTTCATCATCTGAATGCTGTGTCGGACTTTCTCAAGTAATGTGCCGCTTTCTTCTAATTGCGCTGCTTGATCCTGTGCGCCTCCTGCAACTTGGCCAATTGCTTGATTTACTTCTTCGTATTGAGCCGCTGTCTGCTGGGAAGCTGCTGCTAAGTACGAGGAAGACGCATCCATTGTTTTAGAAGCATCTTTTACTTTCACCATGGATTGTTCCATTTTGGCAGCCATTTGATTAAACGTTTTGCCAACATCGGCCATTTCATCCTTTGTTGTAATCGGGACTCGGTAAGTGAGTTTGCCGTCTCCAATAATTTCAGCAGCTTCTTTCAGTTGTGAAATAGATTTTGAAATTGCGCGTATAAGCGGCCAGCCGATACAAAGTACGAGTAGGAAGCTTAGTGCGATGACGGTAAGTAAAATGATTCCTAGAATGGTGGAAGTCCGTTGATTCGCTTCTTTCATCCCATTCATCTGCTCAATAGCTGTCTGCCCGACACTATCTACTGTAGTTGTGACCTCCAGCGCAGTTGTTTCAAAATTAGCCGCTAGCTCTGCCGCCTGTGTGCGTGTGCTAGATAGCGTCGACATAGCGGATGTATATTTTAAAAGACTGGAATTAATAGCACTTAAGGCGTCACTATCTAAATTCGCCTCAGATATAGCTGATTTAAAAGCACTGACAGCTTCATCGAAGGCTTTCTTATTTGGAGCAGCACCACTTGGCGGCTGAATGATGTCACGCTCTGTTCGAAGTACCTGTTCTAAATTGCTTGATACATCATCTCCTGTGCTGGACGCAATGCTTTTGAAACTGTCAGAAGCATCTTGAATAATTTTTCGCAGTCCTTCATCGGATGTGTAGCCAATTGTTTCGTTCATATTCGTCACTTTGTCAAGCTCTTGCTCATATGCAGCAGCACTTTTTTTAATTTGTGCGAAGTATTCCCGCAGCTCCTTTGTATCCTTATATTTGTCTTCATAAGTAGCTGCTGACTTATGTACACTAGCAATAGCGCCTAATACTGTCTCTTCATTTGACGCAGAAGGCTGTGCCAAATATGTATCTTGCTTCTCAATCGTGTCTTGCATGTCATCCTTAATATATTGACTGGATACATACGCTTCCTGGTACTGCTGTGTTTTATCTGTCATTTTGTTTTGCTGATAAAAATAGTAAAAACTGAAAGCTCCAAGAATAAGTATACTGGCAAGCGATAAAAACATGATTAATCGAATACGTTGTCGTATCGTATACATATGATTCCCCCTACATGCTAGTGTGTGCTCTCTTACATTATAGGTATAACTTACCATGTTTACAATAAATTAATAAAAGTTTGACAATTTTATAGTTTGTTGGAACTATTTGTTTGAAATATCATAATTAGCTTTGGATTTTGCATGATATTAGCAGGACGAGCGCAGTATATTCGCATTTGCTGGCTGGCTTTGATAAAATAAGCTAAAAGATAACTAATGGGGGCTTTACGAATGAAACATTTAGAATCAGAAGCACAATTACAAGAAATACTGCAAAATGGCAAAACAATTTTAATGTTCTCTGCTGATTGGTGCCCAGACTGCCGCATTATTGAACCAGAGCTGCCGGCAATCGAAGCCAAGTACAAAGAGTACGAGTTTATCTATGTAGATCGTGATCAGTTTATCGATGTATGTCAGCAATATGATGTATTCGGAATTCCTAGCTTCGTAGCATTCAGCGAGAACGAGGAAACAGGTCGGTTCGTATCGAAGGACCGCAAAACGACAGCGGAAATCGAGTCGTTCATTGAATCCCTACCGCAATAACTGCAAGGAGAATAGAGTATGAAAATGACGGCTTTGAAAATGAAGAAGAAATTGGAGGAGCGCTTGCAGAATCCTGCATGGCGCACTGCCTATGATCGCGATAAGAACAAATTCCGCGTCGAATGGCAGGATACGAAGGAAGGCGTAACACTCGCACTTCCTAACATTATTGCGAAATATGAAACAAAAGGCGAAAAAGCACTTGATGACCTCGAAGGACATGTAAAAGAGGCGTTGCGTGTCATGCATGAGGAGCAGCAGCTTGAAGGAAATGAACAGCATGTCTATCCTGTTATACGGGCAACGTCCTTCCCATCGAAGACAAAATCAGGATTAAATATGGTGTACACCGACCACACTGCCGAAACAAGAGTATATTATGCATTGGACCTCGGAAAATCATATCGTCTTATTGATGAACAAATGATGAAGGAACAAGGCTGGAACTTAGAAAGACTTCGAGAAATTGCTGCGTTTAATGCAAGAAGTCTCTCTGCGGAGCTAAAAGAAGACAGAGTTGCCGGCAATTCTTTTTATTTCATTGCGACACAGGATGGATATGACGCCAGCCGTATTTTAAATGAATCACTCCTTGAAGGATTTCGGGCGAATGCAAAAGGTGAAGTGCTTGTTGCAGTCCCACACCAAGATGTACTGATACTGGCGGATATTGAAAATAAGACTGGTTATGATATATTAGCACAGATGACCATGAAATATTTTGCAGAAGGCCGCGTACCCATTACTTCCTTACCATTCATCTATGAAGAGAAGAAGTTGGAGCCAGTATTCATTATGGCGCGGAATAGACCAGAATCTGCCAAGGGAGAGGAAAAGTAAGATGCAAGCATTTTATAACAAACAAGGAATCGGTGATGTACTGCTAATCGCAATCAAGCAGGGAGATCGTCATTCCATTAAAGAAGAAAGATTCGGAGACGTTGTCCGAATCACAGATAATGGCGAAATAGTTGGTTATAACATTTTCCGTGCTTCCGCGTACTTAAAAATTACAACTGCCGGCACGGTACAAGCTGATGAAGAATTTGTTGATAAGATTCGTGATATCTTCCGTCAAAATGAGCTGGAAGATAGTTTTGATGTGGATCTTACACCTAAATTCGTCGTAGGCTATGTGAAAGAAAAAGAAAAGCATAGCAATGCTGACAAATTAAGTGTCTGCCAAGTAGATCTTGGTGAAGAAACGGTACAGATTGTCTGCGGCGCACCGAATGTGGATGCTGGCCAAAAAGTAGTTGTAGCGAAGGTAGGCGCTATCATGCCGAGCGGCTTGGAAATAAAAGCTGGCAACTTGCGCGGAGAGGACTCTTTCGGAATGATTTGTTCACAGAAAGAGTTGGGTCTTCCAAATGCGCCGGAAGAAAAAGGAATCTATGTGTTGGATGACTCCTATAAAGTCGGACAGGCATTTGAAGCTTAATAGGTAATTGAGCACCGGATACACATGTATCCGGTGTTTTTTTTATAGGCAGATAGAATGGTTATAGACAATAACCACCATATTTTTTAGGTGTAGGAAGAATGTTTTTAGGGTAAAGCTCTTCACGGCTTGTGAAAACCTGCTAAAATGAAGTTAATATACTGAAAAAAGGAAGATTTATTATGTGGGAGCGTCTAAAACAAGCTCTAAGTAACTTTTTTATAACCGAAGTAGTAGTAGAGGAAGAACCAGAGCTAAAACCGAGGAACGCTTCTGAGCACAACGTACAGAATCAATATCATGCGAATCAGCAGCCACAGGCTAAAATGGCCTATACATATCCTAAGGAACGCGCTTTTCGCTTTCCAATGATTCCGGATGAGGTTAACAGCAGTAGCCCGAAAACACCAGAACGACCTGTACGGTCTGTTCCGGAGCAAGAAAGACAAAGGTCAACGATGGAAAATCGGCAAAAGCAGCAGCAACAGAAAAAGTCAGATTATCCAGAACGCTCTTCTAACCCGCCTAGGCAGCGGCAGACACAAACACAAAGGCCGAAGATGGTGGAACCAAAAGAAGATAAAAAGCCGTTCCAACCGTCTGAAGTGCCTTCGCCGGTCTATGGTTTCCGCAAGCGCAAGGAAGAATTAGAAGATGTGGTAACAATGGCATCCATTCAGGATCGTGCTGATTGGAAGAAAATCGCCGCCACTGGCGCACCTTTTTATAAACAGAAGGATAATGCTAATGTAGCTTCTATTCGGACGTCTGTAAGTGAACCTCCTGCTCAAGAAAAGGGTCTGAATGCGGATGAAGCTGCTGTGAAGGAACAAACAGCAGCATTGGCTTTTGAACAAGAAGGAGAACAGCTTACTTCTGATAAGAAGTCAGAGGACCTTCCAGCACCAATTTTGGAAGCTGAACCAGAAACAACAGTCAACGTGCAAAAGATTGATCTCGAAGAGGCTGAAACTGCAAATCTGGAATCGAACCAAGTAATCCAGGTGCAGCAAGCAGCTGTGGTAGAGGTTGAACAGTCAGCAGCATTACGCCAGGAAGACAGTCCAGATTTAGAGCGGACAGCAGAGTGGACCCAGGAAGCAACACTGGAATCAGAGCAGGCTGCTGAACAGCAGGCAGAAGGCGAAATAACAGCAGAGCAGCCGCTGCAACTGGATCAGCAGGAAGCCGTTGTAGCAAGAGCGGCTGAATGGGAACAAACTGTATCTATGGATTCTAATCCATCAACTGAATTCAGTCAGGAAAAAATAGATAAAACAAACCAACAAGCAGAACAAGATTACGATGAAATAATGGAATTCGAATCAGCTGAATTGGATGAAAATGAACAAATTGAATTAGATGAGTTTAGCAGCTCAGACTTTGATAAGCTATTGGAAACAGAGCAAGCCTCTAACATGGACAATGACCAATTGCTGGTGGCCAGCCAGCCTGAACACGAGCAAGCAGAGGCTGCAAGAACAGAACAATCTGAAGAATCTGCGCAAAGTGACAATGCTTTTCAAATTCGCGAGGCTCGCAATCCAGTCCGGAAAGCAGTTCCGTTCAATGTTTTCATGACGCCTCGGGACAAGCGGAATCAGATGGAACGTGCGAAACAGCCAGTCCAGGAAGCCCCTGAGGAGCAGGTAGATCAACCAGCAGAACGAAGAGAGAACGAACCAGTTCTCGATAAGCAGCCAGTTCATTCTACAGAAAAGCAAACCAGTTTGAATGATACAAATACAACTGTGCAACAGCATCAAATTGCAGAGAAGCAGGAAGCCGCGGAAGAAGTCCGGCAGCAAGCAGAACCGGTATTTGCCCGGCCGCCTATGCATCTTTTAAATGATCCTGTAGAGCAGACGGTGGAGAACGACGCCTGGGTGGATCAGCAGACGCAGCTTCTGGAAACAACACTGCAGCATTTCAATGTGAATGCCCATGTCGTGAATGCTATGCAAGGGCCGTCGGTTACGCGTTTTGAGGTCCAGCCGGATATGGGTGTGAAGGTCAGTAAGATTAAGGGCTTGACGGATGATATAAAACTAAATATGGCAGCAAAAGATATTCGAATGGAAGCGCCAATTCCTGGTAAGAACGCAATTGGAATTGAAGTGCCAAATGCGGTTGCCAAGCAAGTCGGACTGCAAGAGATTTTAGAGACAGAAGATTTTATGGATAGCAGTTCTCCGCTGGCAGTTGGACTAGGGCTGGATATTTCAGGAGATTCTATTGTTACGAACTTGCAAAAAATGCCGCATGGTTTAATTGCAGGAGCAACAGGTTCTGGTAAAAGTGTGTGTATCAACACAATCCTGCTCAGCTTGCTGTATAAAGCCAATCACAAACAAGTGAAATTCCTGTTGATTGATCCGAAAATGGTAGAGCTTGCTCCTTACAACGATCTTCCACATCTCGTATCGCCTGTCATTACCGATACGAAAGCAGCCACTGCGGCTTTAAAGTGGGCTGTTAATGAGATGGAAGAACGTTACCTGAAGTTTGTCGGTGAAGGAGTGCGCGATATCGGCAAATATAATGAGAAGCTTGATAAGCAAGGCCGTTACGCTGATAAACTGCCGTATTTGGTTATTGTAATTGATGAGCTGGCCGATTTAATGATGGTCTCACCGCAAGATGTAGAAGATGCCATTTGCCGTATTGCGCAAAAAGCGCGAGCAGCCGGTATTCACTTGCTCTTGGCCACACAGCGTCCGTCAGTAGATGTTATTACAGGATTGATCAAAGCGAATATCCCTACCCGGATTGCGTTCAGTGTTTCTTCAGCTGTTGACTCCCGTACAATTATTGATAACAATGGAGCGGAGAAACTTCTAGGAAAAGGAGATATGCTCTTCATTGAAAATGGTGCCCGCCAAGCGCAGCGTATACAAGGCGCATTTGTTTCGGATGAAGAGATCGAGCGGGTAGTCCAGCACGTGAAACAAACAGCTCCTCCTGAGTATCTATTCCAGCATGAAGATTTGCTGGAGCGCAGAGAATCAGAAGAGGAAGAAGATGAGCTGTATCAAGAAGCTTTAGAGTTTGTCATTGAGCACAACAGTGCCAGTGCGAGTCTGCTGCAGCGCCGCTTTAAAATCGGCTATAACCGTGCAGCCAGATTGATTGATCACATGGAAATGAGAGGCGTCATTTCTGAGCAAAAAGGGAGCAAGCCTCGTGACGTTCTCGTCTCGCTGGCACAGCTTCAAGCAGAATAAACGGCAGCCTGGAAGTTGTCCTTTGGACAGTCCAGGCTGTATTATTTTCATGACACCTATAAGGGGTGCGAAGTATATACTGTATAAAGCGCGGCAGAAGAGATTCTGCATTTAATAAATACAGACAAAATGCTATACTGTTGCTAGTATGCTTTTTTCATGTATATGTGACACACAACGCTTTACATACTTATACTAACACCATACAAAAGCGATATATCATTATGTGGAGGTTCCTATTATGACAACTTACCATTTCATTGGTATTAAAGGATCTGGTATGAGTGCATTAGCACAGATCCTGCATGATGCAGGCGAGAAAGTTCAAGGTTCTGATGTAGAGAAAGTATTCTTTACGGATCAAGCCCTAAAAGATAAAAAAATTTCGATACTGCCTTTTGCAAAAGAAAATATTAAACCCGATTTGACAATCATTGCAGGGAATGCCTTCTCTGATGAACATGAGGAAATTGTCGAAGCGAAGCGACTCGGACTTCCGTTCTATCGCTACCACGATTTTCTCGGTGCTTACGCAGATAAATTCCGCAGTGTTGCCGTTACAGGGGCGCATGGAAAGACATCAACAACAGGCTTATTAGCATATACGCTAAAACAGTCACATCCGATTTCTTATTTAATTGGCGATGGTACTGGAAGCGGTCAGCCGCAGAGTGACTACTTTGTATTTGAAGCATGTGAATACCGCCGTCATTTTCTTGCTTATAAGCCGGATTATGCGGTTATGCTGAATATTGATTTTGACCATCCGGATTATTTCAAAAACGTTGAGGACGTCTTCCAAGCTTTCCAGGAGCTGGCCAGCCAAGTTAAACACGCTATCATTGCTTGCGGTGATGATGCTTATTTGCGTGATTTGCAAGCCAGTGTCCCAGTTCATTACTACGGTTTTGACCCATCCAATACGTATCAAGCCAGAGATGTACATGAAGATCCATCTGGAACTACATTTGATGTATACGTAGAAGGCAGCTTCTATCATACATTTGTTATTCCGGGATATGGGAATCACCAAGTACTCAATGCACTAGCTGTCGTTGCTTTATGTCACCAAGAAGGCATGACAACAGACCAAATGAAAGAAATGTATGGATTTACTGGTGTGAAACGACGCTTTTCGGAAAAGAAAGTGGGCAGTCAAGTATTAGTAGATGATTATGCACACCATCCGAAAGAGATTGAAGTTACGATTGAATCTGCACGGAAAAAATATCCGGATCAGCAAGTAGTAGCTGTCTTTCAGCCACATACATTTACAAGAACAAAGACATTTTTACAAGAATTTGCGGACAGCTTGAAGCTTGCAGATGCTGTATACCTATGCGATATATTTGGTTCTGCTCGTGAAGCTAAAGGAACATTAACCATTCATGATCTGCAGAAACTGATACCAGACTGTGAAGTGCTGCAGCTGGAGGATGTACATGTACTGAAGCAGTATGACGATAGTATCCTTCTATTTATGGGTGCCGGGGATATACAGAAATTCCAGGCTGCCTATGAAGATTCATTGCAAGCTGTACAATAATCCATTACACTAAAAAAGAGGAGTGCTGCTCCTCTTTTTTTATTTGTGCTTTTATGTTTAACGATTTATTTCGGGGGAATACCGTAGTTAGACAAAAGAGTACAATTAGCATGAGATGTGCTGGAACTACTCATACTACATACCAAAGAAGGAGCTGACTATTCATCATGGAAATTCTAGGGTACATTGCTGCATTAATCGCAGCTGTCGCATTCGCAGTTTTAGTAATCTTTCTCGCCAAAACATTGAAAGCTGCTTCTCGCACATTAAATGATGTTGCAAGCACATTAGAAGGCGTCGAAAAACAGATGCAGGGAATCACAAGTGAAACAGCTGAGCTGCTCAGTAAGACAAATCATCTTGCTGAAGATATTGGAGAAAAAGCACAAAAGCTCAACACGCTTGTGGACGGTATTGAAGGTATCGGTGATACAGTCAACAGCTTGAACAATTCCATTCGCAATGTCTCCAATAAAGTGGCATTGTCTGCAGAACAAAATACAGAACAAACTGGTCAAGTGCTTAAATGGGGTTCCGTAATACTTGACTTATGGAAGAAAAAGAAGCAGAATGAAGCCAATGAGAGCGTCTCTGTACCAGCTGTACAACCAACAGAGCAGCCTTTACCAGTAAAAGAAACATCTTATTAAACCAAGCGACGCTAGGAGGCAATGCACTATGTCAACGAAGAAGACAAATGGAAGAGACTTTCTGATTGGTTCCATCATCGGCAGTGTGGCAGGAGCTATAACAGCACTTGTATTGGCACCTAAATCAGGTAAAGAACTGCGTAATGATATCACAGAACAAGCAGGCACTTTAAAAGGCCGAGCGGGTGATATGACGTCTCAGTACAGTGAAAAAGGCATGCAATGGAAAGAGGCTCTTACGGATAAAGTGAAAAACATGAAATCCGGTAATGACCAATCCAATGACGAACCTTCTGCCAATGACAAAGAAGCAGAAGATGCTGCTGAAGAAGTAGCACGTGCAATTGAGGAAGCTGCAAGAGAGTTAGAAATGGAGCAGCAAAAATCCGCAATTGAACGTAATAAGGATCTTTAATGAGAAGACTCCTAAGCATCTTGCTTAGGAGTCTGTTTTATTATTAGAAAGGGAGCTGATCAGAAATGGAAGCAAAAGTTATTCAAAACGCAGAGGAATTTCAAGATGTACTAAATCGTGAGGCGGCTTTTTATTTGCTCAAGCATAGTCTGACTTGCCCGATTAGCGCAGCTGCAAAACAGGAATACGATCGTTTTAGCTTGGATACACAATTGCCGCTATACACCTTGTATGTACAAGAAGCGCGAGAATTGTCTAATAGCATTGCCGAACGTTACGGAGTAAAACATGAATCACCGCAAGTACTGCTTTTTGAAAATAACCAAATTATCTGGAATACATCACATTATGAGATTAAAGAGGAGGTTTTGCGGGAAGAGATACAGAGATTTAACAAGTAGGTGGTGTCTGATTTGGAAGATAAGGATAGTTCAGGAAATAAGGAAGAAGTGGTTCAGGTAGGAAAATACGGAATCTTTTTTAAACGGCCATATCAAATTCTGTATATGCTGAATGACTTTCTCATTGGACTCATTTTTCTCGTAGGCAGTTTCTTCTTTATGTATGAGTCTTTAAAAATGGCTGGATGTTGGTTGTTTGCAGCAGGTAGTTTTTTGCTTTTGATACGGCCAACCATTCGTGTCATCCATGATATCAACTATAAGAAATACAGGAACCAATGAAAAAAGCTGTACGCCATCGCGTACAGCTTTTTTCACGTTGTCAGTTCAATTTTGTCATGCGGTGCTAGAGCATCGTGAAAAGTTGCTTCGGAATCATTTTTATAGAGACGAAAGTTCCCGCTCATTTTTGTCAGATCAATATCAACAAAGCGAAAGATGTCTTGAATGATAAACGAATCAGATGCTGTGCGCAGGGCAAGTCTTTCGCCGCATAGAATATGGTCATCGGATGCTACAGGCTGTCCATCTTTATAGAGCTGTGCTGCTGGCGGAGTCAGTTTGATTGTCCTGCCATTGAATGTTACGGTAATATTTGTCTCGTTGTCTGCTGGCAGCTGAGAAAGAAGCTCGGATGCCTTAGGTGTGGTGCGTTCTTGGAAACGGATGCTGTCGCCATCAGTAACTGTATCACGCAACCTAGCTGGAACCTCATTAATAGTGAATTGTTGGCTGAAAGCATCAATTGTTATTAATCGATCATTGATATATACCTCATAATCTGATGCCTCGGTTAGCGCTGGCAATGGCAGCTGCTTTTCGTGCAAAAAGCGTTCTGCTGTTGTTGTGCGCTGCACGACAAGTTCATCTCTGTCTTCAAGTCGATGATTAGCAGGAACAGATTGCCCATTCACTAACACTTGCTGCTTCACGATGTACGATTTTCCATTATAGAAAACAGTAATTGGTTCTAGATTACCAACAATATCTGCTGCCGTAACTTGTGCAGGTAGACCATCTGCACCTGCTTTGACTTCTATGATGTCTCCATCTTGAATCTGTGTCTCCAAACTTGCCCTCTGTTGATTGCATATAATGGTTGGTGCTTCACCAAGCGTCCCAGGGATGGTTAATGGCTTACCTTGGAATGAAATCATGCAAGCGGCTCCGGGTTTTCCATACAGTCGGGAAATATGTATGCCAGAAGCCAGCAGTGCGTCGCCAACAGAAAGCTGTTTCATATCAAACAATCGTGTGAGACGTCCGTTAACTTGTATGCTTACATAATGAACTGGACTTTGTTTCGCTGCCAATGCAATACCAATTGGTGTAATAAATGCAGGACCTTCGGGCACGTTAGACGTTCTTGCTAGAGACTGGATGGCATCTGTTCCGCGAATCGCCACACGGTTATCGGGCAAATCAAGCAGTTTGGCTAAACGAGACGGAAGTCCAGGCGTCTGACTGCCGCCGCCAACTAGCATGACAGCTTTTGGAGCTTTGGCATTTAATTGAATAATAGTGGAAGCAATGGCCTCAGCCAGCTGATCGACTGCCGCGCCTATATCTTGTTCCACTTGGTCCGATTCCAGCTGTTGTTCAAAACCAAGGATATCCATTGTTGTAAGAGATCCTTTGTCAGCCCAATCGCGTTTTGCTGCTTCCGCAACATAGAAGTCCAGCAAATAATGATCACTTATCGCTTCTGTAATCTCATCTCCAGCTTTCGGAACCATTCCATAAGCTGTAATGGTTCCTTCGTTCGTTATCGCAATATCACTTGTTCCGGCTCCAATATCAACTAATGCGACATTCAGGCGGCGCATGGAGGCGGGAATAAGCACATGTATGGCTGCAATTGGTTCAAGCGTGAGTGCGTCCATCTCCAAATCACAGCGTTTTAGTGCAGACAGCAGGGACTCCACCACAACTTTTGGCAGAAAAGTAGCGATAATTTCGGCGCTTGCTTCCTGGCCTTGCTGATCAATCAGCGAACCAATCTCTTGATCGTCTAACTGATAACGCAATACAGAATAGCCAACACAATAATAATCTGTCCGCGAATCTTCAGACTGGGCAATTTCATATTGTGCATGCTGCACCGCGCTAAGTTCCAAATGCTGCACTTGTTCTTTATCTAATACACCGCGCTCCGCAATACTATGATTTACTGTCGCACGCTTTGTCTGCAGCGAACGACCAGCAGCTGCCACACAAACTTTGGACAATTTCCCGTGCTTTTCCTCTAATTTCTGTTTCACTTCTGCAATCACGTTAGCAACTGCCACAACATCGTGAATTTGTCCATCCAGCATGGATCGTTCATTATGTTCTACCATCTCGTAATCTAGTAATGTATAAGTGTCAGCTTCTGCTTCCAAAAGCATTCCGACAACTGTTCTTGTGCCAATATCCAAGGCGAAAACTCTTTCTTTCAAAGCGATAATCCTTTCTGCATTGAACTCTTCGTTTTAGTAACAGGAAAGCAAGGCGTATATATCCTATACCGTGACTGTTCTTCATACATTCATTCTACACTATTTGTAGGTGACAGCGCGTAAACTTTTAGCTATAATGATTGCTAATTACTTGAGCTGGATATACTAGAAAGAGAGTGGGAGAGAGCGATGATGAACGACGAATTAGCCGTCTTGCGAAAAAAACTGGATGACGTAAATTTGGACCTGCTAGCTTTGATAAATGAACGAGGAAAGCTGGTTCAGGAAATTGGAAAAGTGAAAGAAAAGCAAGGAACGAAGCGTTTTGATCCGGTTCGGGAACGGGATATGCTGAACGTGATTGCAGATAACAACCAAGGACCTTTCCAGGATGGAACACTGCAGCATTTGTTTAAGGAGATATTCAAGGCGAGTTTGGAGCTGCAGGAAGATGATATGCATAAAGCATTACTTGTATCACGGCAGCGGAAACCGGAAAATACAGTTATTAAGATTAAGAATACCTCTATTGGAGATGGTGTCCCGCAATTCGTATTCGGACCTTGTTCGGTTGAAAGTTACCAGCAAACGGCAAAGGTTGCAGCATCACTTCAAGAAAAAGGATTAAAGCTGCTTCGCGGCGGAGCTTTCAAACCGCGTACATCTCCATATGACTTCCAAGGTTTAGGCGAGGAAGGGTTGCGTATCTTAAAAAAGATAGCTGATACATACGACTTGGCTGTCATTAGTGAAATTGTCGCACCTGAAGATGTAGAAAAAGCAGCTGACTATTTGGATGTCATTCAAATTGGCGCGCGGAATATGCAAAATTTTGAATTGCTGAAAGCAGCTGGTGATGTAAGAAAACCAATTTTGTTAAAGCGGGGGATGTCGTCTACCATCTCTGAGTTTATCCATGCTGCTGAGTATATCAGCTCTCGCGGAAATAATGAGATTATTCTTTGTGAGCGGGGTATCCGCACATTCGAAAATGCAACTCGGAATACACTGGATATAACTGCAGTACCCATTTTAAAACAAGAAACGCATCTGCCGGTAATGGTTGATGTTACACATTCTACTGGCAGACGAGACTTACTGCTTCCAGCTGCTAAAGCAGCGCTGGCTATCGGAGCAGATGGTATTATGGCAGAGGTTCACCCCGATCCGGCTGTTGCACTATCGGATGCTGCCCAGCAAATGGACCTGGGACGCTTTGATGCATTTTATCGGAATTTAACGTCTCATAGCAGTTATGCAAGTCGTGTCCCTGCTGAATAATAGGTGTTTAGAAACACAGCAAGCCCATAATATCAAGGGTTTTTGTATCTCTTTCTACTGAAATGTTCGAAACTCTGGTATAATGGGTAAAGAATATGTGAATAAACATACAAATTGCTAATATCATCTTTAGATGATTGGAATCGTGTAAGGTGTATATAGGAGGAAATGACACAATGAATGTAACCATATACGACGTTGCCCGCGAAGCAAATGTATCAATGGCAACTGTCTCCCGTGTGGTAAATGGCAACCCAAACGTTAAACCTGCAACTCGGAAAAAAGTACTTGGCACCATAGAGACGCTCGGCTATCGTCCGAACGCAGTAGCAAGAGGGCTTGCAAGTAAGCGAACAACGACAGTCGGAGCAATCATACCGGATATCTCCAGTATTTTCTTCTCGGAGCTTGCCCGCGGGATAGAGGATATTGCAACGATGTATAAATACAATATGATCCTAAGCAATTCCGATCAAAACACGGATAAAGAATTAACGCTTTTCAATAGCATGCTGGAAAAGCAGGTAGATGGTATTGTTTTCATGGGCGGAAAAATTAGTGACGAATTGCTTCAGCAGTTTGAGAAGTCACCTGTGCCAATTGTTATTGCAGCTACAGTACAAGGGACAGGCGATATCCCAACTGTTGCAATCGACTACGAACAAGCGGCATATGAGGCGACTAATTTACTTGTCAGTCACAATCATCAGCATCCGGCATTTGTTGCGGGAGAAACAGAAATCGAAACAAATAACCAGAAATATAAAGGTTATCTTCGTGCTGTAACCGAGCATAATAGTGAAGTGAAGCAAGAGTACATCGTGAAGGCAGCCAACACGTATGATGCTGGCCTTAAGGCAGCTAAACAGCTGGCAGAACTTTCCGACCGACCGTCTGCTGTATTTGTTTCTTCAGATGAAATGGCTCTTGGTGTAATTCATGGCTTCCAGGATATCGGCTTACAGGTACCAGAAGATATCGAAGTAGTAGGCTATGATAATACAAGACTTGCGACAATGGTGCGTCCGACGTTATCTACTGTTGTACAGCCGACGTATGATATCGGAGCCGTGGCTATGCGTCTTTTGACAAAACTAATGAATAAAGAGGAAGTCACAGATAAAAATGTTACCTTGCCTCACCGAATTATCGAACGTAATTCGACAAAATAAAAACTAGCGTATCCATTTGGATACGCTAGTTTTTTTCATAGTGTAATGGTCGACGACTCTTTATCATTCTTGCCGACAGCTTTAATTTGATAGGAAGAATCGCTATCCGGCAAATTGTAGGACGATTGATCGCTGAATCCAATTTGTACATAGTTGTCGCCTTGTTTTTGCAGGATGCGATAACCTTTTACATCTTTTGTTTTGGACTGTGTCCATGAGAGTTTCTTATCTGATTTCTTTACATTGGTTGGCGGCAGCGGAGCACCGGAACTTGTCGTTATGGTGTTCACTTTATCTTCTGCTTTTGCTGCCGTTTTGCCAATTAGATTTTGTGCTTTTTCATTGCGAGGGAAGAGCTGTTCAACACTCACTCCTTGCAACTCGTTTGCTTTAAGATAATCAGGGTTTAATACAATGCTGCCGCCTTGTCTGATTAAGCTGTTATCAGCTTCTGTTGGTGCATATTTTGTATTAAAGAGATCCGTTTTCACCATGCCGGCTTGATTGCACAGATCTGTTGGTTTACCGCCGTCAATCGCACAATAGGAAGCACTTGTAATCCCGCTAGGCTGCTTAAAGGAGGAACTAGGAGCCATAAGCTCTGGATCTATTTTTGTTGCACTGTTGACGAGCTGCGTCCAAAGAAGCTGGTTTCGCTGGCTGTAACTCATTCCAGCAGCTTGAATAGAAGCCTGCTGATCGTAGCCCATCCATACACCGACTGTCACATTCGGGTTTGTTGCAACGAACCAGGAATCATGATAATTCTGTGATGTTCCGGTTTTACCGGCCCAATCGACATTTTTATTCGCCAGCTGTGAATTGGTATAGGTGGCAGTACCGCTATCAAGGACACCGCGCATCATATCCAACATCAAGTAGTTCGTTTGCGGGCTGAAAACTTTAGTGGATTCAGACTTGTGCTTATAGATTTCTTTGCCGTCTTGCGTTTTGATAGATTCAATCATATAAGCATCCGTGAATTTCCCGTTATTCCCGAACGTTGCGTAGGCATTAACGTTTTCTTCAACTGTTGTACCATAAGCAATCCCGCCTAATGCTGCGGAAAGGTTATGGTGATCGCCTTCTGTTAATGATGAAATCCCCATCTTTTCTACATATTTGCTAGCCGGGTCCAAGTTGACAATGTCTTTATAAGCTCGTATTGCCGGAATGTTATAGGACTGCTCTAAGGCTTTTCTGGCAGTTACCAAACCATGGAAGTTTCCAGCATAGTTACCAGGTGTATAAGGCTTTTGACCAGGTACGGAGAAGCTTTTACGTATGTCTGCAATAGGACTTCCGGGCTGCAATGCACCTTCTTCCATTGCTGGTGCATACACTAACAATGGTTTCATTGTACTGCCGTTAGAGCGTTTCGTGTCTGTGGCATGATTCACTTGGTTCTTGTCATAATCTCTGCCGCCAACGAAACTTAAAATCTTACCAGTGCTGTTCTCAATCATAATAGAACCAGCTTGAATCGGTTCAGAATATGCCTCTGCTTCCTCCGGTTCCACCCAGTGATCAGGCTGGTAATAGGCATAATCCTTTGCAATTTTTTGCTGGGTTTCATACATTTCCTTATTAATTGTTGTATGAATTTGATAGCCATTTTGACGGATAGCACGTGCAGCTTTATCCAGATATTCATTTTTTAGGTCGTTATCTTTGTTTAGTTCCTTCTCAGAATGTCCATCTGCTTTCGCTAGCTCGACTGAAATAATATCGGCTGCGCGCTGCTCGACTTCGGTTGTCAAATAGCCGGATCTTGTTTTAGAAGATGCGCTGCTTTCGATGAAGTCTTGTGTAATATCATAGCTCATCGCTTCTTCGTATTCTTCGTCATTAATATACCGCTCATCCAGCATGCGGTTGAGCACTTGTTTCATTCGGTTTAAACCAGGCTGCATCGCTGCTTCTTCCTTCAGCTTTCCGCTGTTCGTAAACGGAGAGTATGCTGTCGGACTTTGTGGCAATCCTGCTAGAAATGCAGCTTGAGGCAGTGTAAGATCTTTGGCATCAATACCGAAAATACCTTGCGCTGCCGTTTGGACACCGGCAATATTATCACCTGCTGCGTTTCTTCCGAATGGAACGATATTCATATAAGCTTCTAATATTTCATCTTTCGTCAATGCTTTTTCCAAACGCATTGCCAATACAATTTCTTTCGCTTTTCGCTCGAAGGAAACTTCGTTGGTCAAGATTTGATTTTTGACGAGCTGCTGTGTAAGCGTACTTCCTCCGGATTTTGTCTCCGCGTTTGTCGCTTCCTGCATAATGGCACGCAAAATAGATTTTGGTACGACACCATCATGTGTTTCAAAGTTATCATCCTCTGTTGCAATAACACCATCAATTACATACGGCGATATTTCATCAAGTTTAATGTCTTCCCGGTAAAGGTCTGCCTTAATATTGCCAAGAAATACATTGTCTGCGTAATAAATCGATGACGTCTCTTCATAATTATTGATATCCTCTTTCATCGACGCATACGTACGAACAGGTTCATCTTTTACAAGTGATGCGAAATACCCTGCACCGGCCCCGGCAGCGAAAAAGATTCCGATACCAGCAAGAAGCAGGAAAAAGAGAAATAAGTTCCAAATGACATCATATGTTATACGAGAATTCCGCTGAATCTTGCCAGCTTTCCAAGCTTCCGCAACCCGTGTCCGAAGTTTATTCCAAATTGCTTTGATTTGCATGTTTCACCCCCGAATTGGTTTATCTATTATACCATAATAGTCAATTTTCGTTGTGAGTCCATCTTCCTTGTTGAGATTTGTAGATTAACTTATCTGCTGAAAAAAACTTGTATTTTATAAGTGTATATGGTAATAATGTAGGAACAGTCAATATAAAATATTGCGTTGAAGGTTATAGTAGCGGAACAATTCCCTGTTGCAGAGAGCTGACGGCCGGTGCGAGTCAGTATACAGTTGTTTTGCCAAGTACAGACCGGAGCTTCTTCTGTGCAGGCAGAGGACGGATGTATATCCGTTAGCAAACCGAGTGGCAGGTCAACTGCAACAAGGGTGGTACCGCGAGTCATGTCTCGTCCCTTTTTTGGGGATGGGGCATTTTTTTTGTTTCTATAAAGTGTTGAGGAGTGTAAAATATGTCAATTTTGAAGGATTTGAGAGACAGAGGTTTGATACAGCAAACAAGTGATGAGGAAGGTTTGGAAAAACATCTATCCAGCCAGCAAGTAAGCTTGTACTGCGGGTTTGATCCGACTGCTGATAGTCTGCACATCGGGCATTTGGTGCCGATGCTTATGCTAAAACGTTTTCAGCAAGCAGGTCATCGTCCCATCGCTCTTATCGGCGGCGGTACGGGTATGATTGGAGATCCGAGCGGCCGTTCGGATGAGCGTAACTTAAATGATGCAGCTACTGTGGACAGTTTCAGCCAAGGCATCGCCAAACAGCTTGCCGGCATCTTGAATTTCGATGAGGGCGAGAATGCTGCCAAAGCGGTAAACAATAAAGACTGGCTCGGAGCGATGAGCATTATCGATTTCCTCCGTGATGTTGGGAAGCATTTTGGTGTCAATTATATGCTGGCAAAAGACTCTGTCGAATCCAGATTAGCGAATGGCATCTCTTTTACAGAATTCAGTTACATGATCTTGCAGTCACTCGATTATCTTCGCCTGCACGAAAGAGAAAATGTCACGCTGCAAATTGGCGGCAGCGATCAGTGGGGGAATATTACTGCTGGAATGGAATTAATCCGTCGTACACATGCAGGAAACGATGAAGAAGCAGCAGACAAGGCCTTTGCGCTTACAGTGCCGCTAATCACAAAGGCTGACGGTACGAAATTCGGGAAAACTGCTGGAGGAGCTGTTTGGCTCAGCCCGGAACGGACGACACCATATGAGTTTTACCAGTTCTGGTACAACACAGACGATCGTGATGTAATCAAGTTCATGAAATACTTCACATTCATGTCGCTGGAAGAAATCGCAGCATTTGAAGAAAGTGTGGCAAAGGAACCAGAAAAACGCCTAGCACAGACAAAATTGGCAGAAGAAATGACGACACTTGTACACGGTAAAGAAGCGTTGGAACAAGCTATCAAGATCTCTGCAGCTTTGTTCAGCGGTGATATTGCATCTCTTAATGGTGCGGAAATAGAACAAGGCTTTAAGGATGTGCCATCTTACACGGCAGCGGATGAAGACAAAGGTCTTGTTGACATGCTTGTAGAAGCAGGCATCTCATCCTCTAAACGTCAGGCGAGAGAAGATATTACCAATGGCGCCATCCGTGTTAACGGAAATAAAGTCGAAGATACAGCTCGTGTCCTCGTCGAAGGTGATCGTATCGATGAAAGATTCATTATCATACGCCGCGGAAAGAAAAAATACACATTGCTTAAATTTGCATAATAACGAAGCACTGTCCATTTGGGCAGTGCTTTTATGTTTTATAAGGAACGGAGGGGGAAAAGAAAGAACCATAGAGATAGCCAAAATGAGAATACACACAATAGGAGGCATAATATGCGTAACACGATAGAATCATTCAACAATGAAGCAAACGCAATTGTACGTCTTAATGAATTGGTTACTGCGGGTGTACCAGAGGAAGATGTGACCGTTATTGTGGATAAAAAACCGGACGACAGCATCTTAGCGGATAAACGAGAAGTGAATTATAAAGAGGCAAATGGCTCTTTCGGCAACAAGTTTTCTTCTTTCTTTTCTAGCAGTGACCCAGAAGAGAAAGTATTAAAAAATCTCGAACTTTCGGATACGGAAAAAAATCGCTATACGGAGGAATTAAAAGCAGGTAAGGTATTGCTTTATGCAAAAAACAAACCTGCAGCTGAAACAACCGGACAAGTAATATCTCAACCGGGCAGCAAAAAACGCAGTAACCATGCAACAGAAGCCGAAAAAGGGATGACGGCAGATGGGCTGTATGCGGCAGATAAACCGAATGATGGAATTCATGCAGAACCGAACACGAAAGATCAGGTTGCGAATGAGCTTAACAAGGACAGAAAATAATTATATTTTGTTAGTGGTTAATGCCTATAAATATGAGTGTGAAGACAAGATGTAAAAAATATTGTTTAACATTAATATCGTCGGGAAAACAATTACTAAACAAGATTACATTACAATAGTAGGAGGTACACAACATGTTAGCACAAAATATTGAAACCTACCAAAACGAGAATGACGTAATCGTGAGAGTGAATGAACTTAAATCTAAAGGTATCCAAGAAGATAAAGTAACTGTTATTACAGATAAGAAACCAGACGCTTCGATCCTAGCAGATCGATTAAGTGTAAACTACAAAGAAGCTAAAGGGTCATTCGGTGATAAAGTTTCTGCAATGTTCTCTGGAGATAAGCCAGAAGAAAAAACGCTGCACGAGCTAAACTTAAATGAAAGAGAAACAGACCAATATGCAGATGAATTGAAGAACGGAAAGATTCTGCTGTTTATCGATCCAGCTGCTAGAAAGACGTTGGAAAAGGAAGACGACTCTATTGCACAGGACCCAATAGATGCTAACAATACCGCTTATACAGAAACAGATAACACTGCTTTCACAGAGGTCAATAAAAACCCAGCTGCACAGCCAGGAACTTCTCAAAAAGAGCAAATGGAACTGCATGAAGAGGTTGTCGATGTAGAGCGCGATACATTCAAAGCTGGTGAAGTAAATGTTGATAAGCGTACTGTGACAGATCGTGAAGAATTTGATGTGCCAGTTAATAAGCAGGAAGTAAACATTGAACGTCGCCCAGTAAATAAAGTAAGCGATAAAGCAAATGCTGCTGGAGCTTATACAGAAAAAGACGGCATTCATGTTCCTGTATATGAAGAAAAAGTAGACGTAGACAAAAAAGATGTCATTAAAGAAGAAATCGTCGTAAATAAAAAAGATGTGCAGGAAAATGTACACGTAAATGAAAATGTGAAACGTGAAGAAGCAGAAATAAAAGATACTACGAAAAAAGATAGTGATTTGAAATAAGCATAATCGAGCAAGCGAAGAACTCCAGCCGTTAACACAACATGTGCCGGCTGGGGCTTTTTTTGCTGAAAATAATTCGTTCAGTTTAGGAGAATGGTCGTATTTTTCCTTTTTTTCAGGTTCCCAAAGGTATTCTTTCATAAAAGATGCTATAGTAAATAGTGTTCATTTATTATGTAAAGATTTGATAAAAGGAGCAGGAAAATGCAATATCAACAGGACTTACATCAGCATTATCTTGAAAATATAGATCAAATAGTTGACGAATGGTATAGCGCTGCCGATAAAACGAGTGGTGTATATGCTTCTGAAGATCCAGATGTCATTGCCAAGCTTAAGCAACAAAATAGAGGATTTCATGAGCGATTCTGTGAGGTGCTGAATCCCGATACAGATTTATCATGTAATGCATTTGAAGATTGGGTTATTTCGACTGCCAGAGATGATCGTCATTTAAATACACCCATTGAAATAGTTGTTCAAGAATTCCATCGCAATCAAGAAATTTATTTGCATATTCTGCGTGAGTTTTGTGATGCAAAAGATGTAGATGCCCAAACTGCGTTGGATTATTATAAGAAAATTACGGAATCATTCAATGAAGTCATTGTTTGGTTTATCCGCGAAAGTGCCAAACAGTCAGAATTCCAATTAAAGGCGCAGCAAGACTTAATCTTGGAACTAAGCACCCCAGTTATATCACTTACGCCGACAGTCGCACTGCTGCCGCTTGTAGGTGATATAGATACAAATCGTGCTCAATATATGATGGATAATGTCTTGCACAGCTGTTCGAAGCTTGAGGTAGATCACCTATTTATTGATATGTCCGGAGTTGTTGTGATAGATACAATGGTGGCGCAGCGAATATTTTCTATTATAGAAGCATTAAAACTGCTCGGCGTGGAAACAATCATTTCTGGTATGCGTCCTGAAATTGCCCAAACGTCTACACAGCTGGGCATCCCATTTGGCAAAATTAAAACGACAAATTCTTTAAAAGATGCTGTGGAGAAAATTTTGTTTCAATAAAATAAGCAATAATAAAGAGGGCTGTAATAGCTCTTTTTTATTTGGGAAGCATAATGCTGTTGATATAAGTCGACTTTCTTCAAACTATAAGAAGTAAGTAGTAAAATAGTCAGTATATCATTCATACTATCTATTGGAGGGAATGCAGATGGGAAAAACAGCAATTATAACAGGTGCAGGAAGCGGACTAGGACAAGCGACAGCAGTTCGTCTTGCAGAAGAAGGCGTTAATATCGCTGTGGTTGATGTAAGTGAAAAAGGGGCCAACGAAACAGTTGACTTGGTAAAGAAAGCTGGAGCAGATGCTGTTTTCATTCAAGCGGATGTGTCTAAAGAAGCGGAAGTGAAGAATTATGTAGATAAGACGTTAGAACATTTTGGATCTATCGACTACTTCTTCAATAATGCTGGTATCTCTGGAAGCGGGAAGTATTTCCTTGAATCAGACGTTTCTGAAATTGAACGTATCGTAGGCATCAACTTGCTTGGAGCACTGTATGGTATTCGTTACGTAGCAGACGTGATGGTGAAAAATGGCGGAGGTTCGATTGTGAACACATCTTCGAGCGCAGGAGTCATTGGGCAAGATTCAGTTGTTACTTATGCGGCGACAAAACATGCCATCGTCGGGATGACAAAAAGCTTGGTAGCAGAGTATGCGAAAGACGGACTGCGTGTAAATGCAATTGCACCAGGACCTACCGAAACAAAAATGGTAGCCGAGTTTTATGCAGCTAATCCGCAAATGAAAGAAAATGCAACTGGCGGCATTCCGCAAAAACGACTAGGAACACCAGAAGAGGTAGCAGAACTTGTTGCATTTTTGCTTACATCTAAAGCGCAATACATCAACGGCGAAGTAGTCCGCATTGATGGCGGTTTTACGAGTACAAAATAAGTTATGCAGGAGAGCTTGTTATTTCAAGCTCTCTTTTTGTTTAGTGTAGATGAAACTGCTGCTTAGTTTAGTTATTAATTTTTTAAGCAGAAGCTGCTGGAAAGGAGAATATACGATGGAGGAGCGAAAAAAGAAGAGGAAACGTAATAAAAGTAAGATAGTGCGGTTTGGCAATCTAATTGCAGTAATAAAAAAAGCAGCTCCGAAATGCAGTAGCGTTTCGGAGCTGCTTACTATCGTTGTGAAAGTCTTCCCATTAACGGGAGTAGAACTCAACGATAAGTGCTTCGTTAATTTCAGCAGGAAGTTCAGAACGCTCAGGGTAACGAGAGTAAGTTCCTTCCAAGCTGTTGTTATCGAATGTCACGTAATCTGGTACGAAGTTGTTCGCTTCAACAGATGTAGTGATGATATCAAGTTTACGGGATTTCTCACGAACACCGATAACTTGACCAGGTTTTACGCGGTAAGATGGGATATCTACGCGTTTACCGTCAACTTCGATGTGGCCGTGGCCAACGATCTGACGAGCTTGTCTGCGAGTACGAGCCAAGCCAAGACGGTATACTAGGTTATCAAGACGAGATTCAAGAAGCGTCATGAAGTTCTCACCATGAATACCTTTCATTTTACCAGCTTCCTCGAATGCACGACGGAATTGGCGTTCGTTCATGTTGTACATGTAACGAAGTTTTTGTTTCTCTGCTTGCTGCAAGCCGTATTCGGATTGCTTTCTGCGTTGGTTTGGACCGTGCTGACCTGGTGGGTAAGGGCGTTTGTCAAGCTCTTTACCTGTTCCGCTTAGGGAGATACCAAGACGACGGGATTTTTTCCATAATGGACCTGTATAACGTGCCATGGATAAATTCCACCTTTATTATTTTATTTGCATAAAATAAAAACAGAGAGTGTCCTCGAGTCACTTGCTGATTATGTTTTCATGTACCATCGCTCCGACAGCAGAGAGTTACACGATACACCTTCTGAAACAAGGAGAAACGGTAATCCGTCTCGCTTTGCGCCTTGCCAAGAAAGGAACAAAATCAGTCAAATGGGAGTTCACGTAGGCCGCCATTTATTTTACACAAAGAGTATTATAAACTTTTTAGTCGTATAAAGTCAAGACTAATATAAAAAGGAGGGTAGATACCATCATTGATAAGTAATAAGGACTATAATTATCGTTGAGAAATAAGTCTATTATCTTATATAATAGAATAAAACTACCAAAATGTAGGTGAGATGTTATGGAGCGGCTAACGGATAACAAACTTGAACAAGCAAAACTATATTTCTACCAGCTCCTTGTCTCAGGAGAAAGCTATACATACAGGGAGATACTCGCTCTTGTAACGGAAAAATTAAAAAACATTCTGCAGGCAGAAAGCGTGGCTCTTTACATATTTGATTGCTGGCAGAAGCGATTAGAGCGCGTTAGCTATGCTGGACCGACACAAAGCGGATTTTATCTGTCTGTCGATTATCCATATACGGCGCCTTGCATGCCAGAACAACTGAGAGAGTTTCCGCATGCATCAGATACAGTGCTGCCGCTGCAAGAACATGGAGCGCCTGCAATTGGATATTTGTACATTGGCAGTGCTGCCGACCAATTGCTGAATGAACGGGAATTGGCCGGAGAGATAGGCAAGTTCGTTTCCCATCTTACACAGCTGCAGGAGTCAAAAGAAAACGAACAGCACATCAACCAGCTATACGAAGCGACGACGAACTTGCATGCTTCTATTGATATGCACGATGTCTTAACAGTACTTATCAACACGCTGCAGCAAAGCTATCCGCAGTTTGCTTACGCGCTGCTGCTTGCACAGGATTATCATGGAGATACAAATTTACCTATAAAAAATCTGGTATACGACTATTCGGTACATGAGGCTAGTGCAAAGGCTTATATGACCGGAGAGGTGCAGGTGGATCGTAGTGCTGATGGACAAGTAATCAATCGCTATGTACCGCTGCATGGCAAGCAGGGGATTTATGGTGTGCTGCATGTTTCCATGCCATCATTTGTTCCTTATACAACCGCTGATGATAGTTTTATTTCCAAACTTGCGGATTCAGCTGGAAATGCATTAGAAAATGCTCGGTTGTATCAGCATTCCAAAAAACTGATCAGTGATTTACAGCTCATCAATGAAACGTCCAAAAAAATAAATGCGAATCTACGTCTTTCCGATACGATTACGTTAATGCATGAGCAAATTCACGATACATTTGGCGGGGAAGAGATTGGGTTTATTCTATATAAAGGGGATCAAGAAGCGGGTACCGTACTAGACGGCAGTACAGGATTTTTCTTTGATCCAGCTTCTGCGCCGTTCCGTAATTTCATTGCACGACTTTACCGGAATGAATCCTCCAAAGAAGCTATGTTTGTCAGCAACTTCCCAAACCGCTATCCGGAGATTAACCTTCCGTATCGCTCGCTGCTTGTTGTACCGATGGTAGGATCCGAACAGCTGCAAGGTGTTGTGCTGGTGCTGCATCGCAACCCAAGTTTTTTTACTTTCGAATCTTTCCGGTTGATCGAGTCTCTGGTGCAGCACTCTTCTTTGTCGATTGTCAATTCGATGCTGCAGGAAAAACTTGAGCGATTAGTCATAACAGATTATTTAACCAATCTTTGTTCGCGCAGCTATTTGGACGATCGGATGCGCACGCACATCCAAGATGATGCACAAGGAGGCTTTATCTTGATTGATGTGGATGACTTTAAGAAAGTAAACGATACATATGGCCACAATACTGGCGATTATCTCCTGATTCAAGTGGCAAATTTAGTGAAAGATCTGCTTGGTCCCAACGATGTGGCTGCCAGGTGGGGAGGAGAAGAGCTGGCGGTTTACATGCCGCATGCTACCTTTGAACAGACCATTAAGAAAGCAGAAGAAATTGTAGGAAGTGTAGCAAGCTCAACCCGTCCAGCAGTTACGGTTTCTTGCGGTATATCCACGTGGACAGAGAAAGCGCGTCCGGAAGTGCATCAGCTGTTTTCCCAAGCTGATTGTAAGCTGTATGATGCGAAACGATTAGGTAAAAACAGATATTGTGTATAACAAAAAGCAGCCTTCCGTGTTGGGAGGCTGCTTTTCTTTTATTTTTGTAGGTGCTTGATGAGTACAGCAACGAATTTTTCTAGGTATTCCTTATCCGTTTCGTCAAAGCGAGCTTTAGACGGGCTGTCAATATCCAGTACACCGTAAGATTTGCCGTCAACTGTAATTGGAACTACAATTTCAGATTGGCTGGCAGCGTCACAGGCGATATGACCTGGGAACTGATTTACATCTTCTACAAGCTGTGTTTTGTTTTCAGCGACTGCTGTTCCGCATACGCCTTTTCCGATTTTGATGCGCACACAAGCTGGAAGCCCTTGGAATGGGCCGAGGATTAATTCCTCTCCTTTATGAAGATAAAATCCAACCCAGTTTACATCATCTAAAAACTGATTTAGCAGGGCGGAGGCATTTGCCAAATGGGAGATTTCATCTTCTTCTCCTGTTAGCAATGCGTCAAGCTGTTTTACAAGTAAATCATAATCTTTTTCGCGGGAACCGCTATAGGCTGCAGTTTCAAACATAATTTTATTTCCTCCATACAATTATTTTCGATCATTCGACAGATAGTGCGAGATTTGACGAGTGAAAGACGCAGGAATGCACCACTCACTGTCGTATACAACTAAGAAAGGAGCTGAAAAGATTGAAAAAAAATGACACGAAACAGAAAGTGATGGACGCTGCTTGTCAATTGTTCTACACAAAAGGCTATCATGGGACATCCGTCCGCGATATTGCGGGAAAAGCTTCGGTCAATGTCTCCTTAATTAACTATTATTATAAAAGCAAGCAAGGTCTTTTGGAAGCAGCTGTCGTGTTGTATTACGAAGACTATCTGGCTTATCTGGATCAAGTTACGCCTGCTCAGCAGGATAACGCCAGTATCTATCTGAAACGATTAATTGAAGCAATTATACAATATAAGCTTACTCGCAATCAATTCTCTGCTTTTATCCAGCGCGAACTAATGCTGGATTCCATCTTTGTCCGAGAAATGGCTGTCACGTACTTGGCAAAAGAGACCCATATACTAAAACAAGCGTTTAGGGACTATTTGGAGATGCATGACATACGGGAACGTGAAGGTGTTTACCTCTATATGCAGCTGTCAGGTATGCTGGCAGCTCCATTTACGATGAGTAAAGAGATGAAAGGTGTGTTGGTCACAGAGGAATCCCGTGCTTACTTCTGTTCGATGTATACGTCAAGCATTCACCATTGGCTCGATACATTGGCGACCGTCTCCTCCCATCGTTTACGGGCTGTCTCAGCCAATTAAAAGCACGTACAAGGGAATAGGTGGAAATTACCTGAGAAATTTGAAAAAATTTAGCCAAATTTGTCCTTAACATGGTATCATTGTAGTATTAAAAAGATAACGACTAATAGGGTATTACTCCTTTTTCCCGAGTATTGGTTAGGAGGCTGGACATTGCCGTACATCATCGGAGGAATTATAGTAATCATCGCCCTTATTATCCTGGGGCTGATTATGAGAAAGCGGGTTTATGATGAAGTGGATCGGCTCGAGAGCTGGAAACTGGACATTACAAACCGCAATGTATCAGAAGAATTAGCAAAAGTGAAAGCGTTGAACCTATCTGGGGAGACACAGGAAAAATTTGAATCGTGGAAGGAACGCTGGGATCATATCGTGACGAAAGAGCTTCCAGATACAGAAGAGGCTCTTTTTGATGCGGAAGAAGGAGCGGACCGCTACCGTTTCAAGAAAGCGAGACAGCATCTGCAGCAAGTGCAGGATATCCTTACTCAGGTAGAAGAGAAAATTGAAGAGATGTTCCGCGAGCTTGATCATCTGCTTGCTTCAGAAGAAGAAGCTCGGAAACAGGCCGAGGAATTGCAGCCGACATTACAGGGGCTGAAACGCACCATTTCGCAGCAGCGTCATCAATTTGGTAAAGCGGATGTGCGCTTTGAAGCAGCGATTGCAGAGCAAATCGCACAGCTGGCTGCTTATCATGCACTAATTGAATCTGGAAACTACTTTGAAGCCAATCAGCTTATTATGGACGTTAAGGAAAAGACAGAAACGCTAGCAGCAGAGATTGAAGCGTTCCCTACAGCCTATAAGCAGGTAAAACAAGATTTGCCGGCACAAATTTCCGACCTTTTAGGAGGAATCCGGGAAATGAAACAAGATGGATATCGTGTCCATCATCTTGGTTTTGAAGACGAATTGAAAAAAGAAAATGAACGGCTTGGACATTTGATTCAGCAGCTGGAATCCGGAGACGCAGAGGAGACGAAATTAGTTATTCCTGCTTTAGAAAGCCGAATCAAAGAAATGTACCAGCTTCTGGAAAATGAAGCTGTGGCGAAGAACTATGTCGATTCGAAGTTTGATCAGTATGTTCAAACGGTTGAAAAGAAGGCAGAGGCATTTCTTGAAACGAAAGAAGAAGTTGATCTGCTGCGAGAGTCTTATTTCTTTACAGACAATGATGTAGAGTTTCATGTAAAACTTGAATCTAAGATTTCCAGGCTGGCGCATCAGCTTGATAACTTACAACAAGAAATTGACGACGATCAGTTTTCACATGCAAAACTAAAAGAAGAGTTAGAAGCAGGGTTCCGGGAACTAAGTGCAATTGAAGAAGAGCATGAAGTAATTCGAGAGAAGATAAAGACGCTTCGCAAAGATGAATTGGATGCCAAAGAGAAGATTGCTGATATGCGTCAGAAGCTTTACGATGTAAATCGGAAGCTGCAAAAAAGCAATATTCCTGGAGTACCGCAAGAAGTTTGGAAGATGGTAGAAGAAAGTCAGGAGAAAACTTCTCAAGCAATGGAAATACTTGATGGGCATCCGCTTGATATGGCGGAAGTTAGTACGACTTTGCAGCAAGCAGAAGAAGTAAGCAATGCAACTGTTGAGAAAATTGAACTTCTGCTCGAACAAGCTTATTTAGCAGAAGTAGTCATCCAATACTCCAACCGATATCGGAGTCAATATCCAATGCTGGCGGCTGAAATGCTGGAAGCGGAGAAGTTATTCCGGGAATATCAATATGAGCAGGCTTTAGAGCGTGCGGCGCGTGCCTTGCAAGATATAGAACCGAAAGCATTGGAACGCTTGGAAAAACATATCAAGGTTCCCAGCTGATTCATAAAGCAATCCCTTGTCACAAACGAGGGATTGCTTTATTTTAGTAAAAGACAGTTTTGAAACAGAGGAGAGATGGACGATGATCTACTTTGATAATAGTGCGACCACCAGACCGCATCGAGATGCGCTGTCTAGCTATACCGAAGCGGCGCAGACGTATTTCGCTAATCCGTCTTCTCTTCATCGTATGGGCGGCAAAGCAGAACAGCTGTTGACTGCTTGCCGCAAACAGGCAGCACAACTGCTCCGTGTTGGAGAAAATGAGATTATTTTCACCTCGGGCGGTACAGAGGGAAATAATCTGGCGATAAAAGGAACAGCATTCCGAAAGAAAAGAATCGGAAATCACATCATTACGACAACGGTGGAGCATCCTTCGGTTCTGGAAACATGTGCGGAACTAGAAAAACAAGGCTTCCAAGTGACGTATGTAGATGTGGATAAATACGGGTATGTTACAGCAGATAAAATTAGAGCTGCCATTACAGACAAAACAATACTGGTAAGTGTCATGCACGTGAACAATGAGATTGGGACAATTCAGCCAATTCAAACCATCGGCAAGATGCTGACAGAATATCCGAATATCTCCTTTCATGTGGATTATGTTCAAGGAGCGGGAAAGGTAGAACTGGATCTGAAGAAAAGCCATATTCATCTTTGTACACTATCTGCGCATAAGTTTCATGGCATGAAAGGAAGCGGCATACTTTTTAAAGACAAAGATATATTTATTGCGCCGCAGCTTTCCGGAGGCGGACAGGAACAGGCATTGCGTTCCGGAACCGAAAATGTACCGGGCATAACAGCTATGGTAAAGGCTTTCCGTTTGGCGACGGAAAATGTACAGAATCAGCCAGCTCGTTTATTTGAATTGCGGGAAAAACTATGGGAAGGGCTTGCGGAAATGGAAGATGTTATCCTTCATTCTCCACCCGCTGGTGCACCGCATATCGTTAATTTCTCTGTACCTGGGTTAAAGCCGGAAGTACTTGTTCATGCACTTGGGGAGAAAGATATTTATGTATCAACCAAGTCGGCTTGCTCGTCAAAAAACAGTGATGCCAGTGCTGTACTGCTGGCTTGCGGTGTTCCTGAAGCGCAGGCAGAATCAGCAATTCGTGTTAGTTTCTCTTATGACAACACGATGGAAGAAGTGAAATATTTCCTTGTAGTGCTGCAAGAAGCACTAACACAACTAAAGAAAGTGATGAGATAAACAAATGCAATATGATCATATATTAATACGTTACGGAGAAATGGCACTAAAGGGAAAGAACCGGAAGCATTTTACCAGACAGCTGGAGCATAATGTGAAAGATCAAATTAGATCTTATCGAAAAGCGAAAGTGGAGCGTACGCGCGATCGTATGTATATCCATCTGCACGGGGAAGACCATGAACCTATCGTGGAAGCATGCCGTCATATTTTCGGTATTCACAGCTTTAGTTTGGCAATACGGACAGCGAATGAAGAACTGGCAATCAAACAAGCCGCGCTTCAGCTGCTGCTCGACAACCCGGCAGGCACCTCTTTCAAGATATCGTGCCGCCGGACGAATAAGAAATTCCCGATTGACTCGCAAGAAATGAATCAGCGTATTGGCGCATACGTTTTGCAAAACAGTGAAGGTTATCCTGTGGACGTTCATAAGCCTGGTGTTGATATTATGGTTGAAATTCGCGAGCAAGCAACTTATGTAACAGGGCAAAAGATAAAAGGGCCTGGCGGATTGCCAGCTGGAAGCTCAGGAAAGACACTATTGATGCTCTCTGGCGGAATAGACAGCCCAGTAGCTGGATATTTGGCTATGAAACGTGGTGTTGAGATTGAAGCAATTCATTTTCATTCCCCTCCTTATACAAACGAACGAGCGAAGCAGAAAGTCATTGATTTGGCCCAGACGCTTTCTAAATTTGGAGCGAAAGTAAAAATTCATGTTGTACCATTTACCGATTTACAGGTGAAAGTACATCAAGAAATTCCTTTCGGTTACAGCATGACCGTTATGCGCCGTATGATGCTCAAAATAAGTGAGCGGATTGCGGAACAAAACGGTATCTTGTCTTTAACATCTGGAGAAAGCCTCGGTCAAGTTGCCAGTCAGACGATGGAAAGTATGCATACGATTAACGAAGTAACGAATTATCCCATTTTGCGACCGCTTATTACAATGGACAAGTCAGAGATCATCGATATTGCAAAGCAAATAGACACCTATGACATATCCACGCGTCCTTACGATGACTGCTGTACCGTTTTCGTGCCAGACTCACCAAAAACAAAGCCTCGTCGTGAGAAAGTGCATTTGTATGAAGGCACAATTGATTTCTCATCGGAGATTGAAAAAGCCGTAAAAGGAACGGAAATTATTACGGCTGTTCCTGAGCTGGAAGAAAAAGCACCATTCGCTGATTTGCTGTAAGAACTTCCCATTAAAATAATCTGTATGTTACCTCCCTTGATGACACATGCTACATGTACAAGGAGGTGACATCAAATGGCTAACAACAACTCAAGCAATCAGCTAGTAGTACCTCAAGCGCAGCAAGCTCTAGATCAAATGAAGTACGAAATTGCACAGGAATTCGGTGTACAGCTTGGCGGAAGCGAAACTTCTCGTGCCAACGGTTCTGTTGGAGGAGAAATCACAAAACGTCTAGTACGTACAGCACAAGAGCAATTAAACAGATAATTTCATATGAATGGCACAAAAGGGGCAGCATCAGCTGCTCCTTTTTCTGTGTAAAAACGATGAAGCTGACCCATGCTATAGGTAGGGGAGGGCTGGACATGTGGATGACTATTATCATTGGCGCAATTATAGTATTGGTTCTTCTGATTATCACTTTATCAGCAAATGTTATGCTACATATTTATTACGAAGAAAAACGTTGGCGAATGAAAGTAAGTATAGTTGGAATAGTGGTGTATAAGAAACGGTTTTCCCAGCAAAAGCCAATTCAATCGGCAGCAGCTGAGGAACTGAAAGAATCACTTGATACAATGACAGAAGATCTGCGTAAGCTTTGGCACGCCTTTCCTTATTTGCTGCATATAACGAGGACAGCTGAATTACATCAATTACGCTGGCATACAACAGTTGGTACAGCGGATGCTGCATCTGCCGCCGCTTTGGCAGGCGTTGTCTGGACATTTAAAGGGATTGTACAGCAGCTTATATCGTTGCATATAAAAGTGAACAAGCCAATTGATATCCAAGTGAATCCGGTATTTCATACAGCTGTCTTCCATAGTAACTTTCAGTGCATAGTGTCTTTTCGTACTGGGAAAGCTATACAAGCTATTATATCCAATGTCAGAAGATAGGGGGCTTACTATGGGAGACCATCCAATTCAAGGGTTAATGAAAACTGCAATGGAAAATCTAAAAGAAATGATTGATGTTAATACAATTGTTGGCGATCCGGTTGAAACGCCGGATGGGAGTATTATTTTAACTGTATCACGTGTTGGTTTCGGTTTTGCAGCCGGAGGAAGCGAGTTTGAGGGAAGCAGTTCCCAAGGAAAAAGTGAAAATAATGAGCTGCCATTTGGCGGAGGAAGCGGTGGCGGTGTCTCGATCACACCGATAGCTTTCTTAATTGTAGGTCATAAAGGCGTGAAAATGATTCATCTGGATGAACAGACTCATCTTTATGAAAAACTGATTGAGGCGGCTCCGGCAGCAGTAGAGAAGATCCAAGAAATGCTGAAACAAAATCCTAAGCAAAAGAAGCAGCAAAAGCCCCAGCGCTTTGATGATGAGACCGTGTATTAGGAAAAAGCCACCTCATGGTGGTTTTTTTTGGTTTATAATCCTGTATTATTCCGCTATAATTTAGAGAAATGAGCTTGATTCGGGAAAGCGGAAAGAGAGAAGGTTATACTTGAAACAAAAGATAAAGCTGCGGACGCAAATGACCGCACTCGTTTTTGTCGTTGTTATACTTGCTGTCACAACGACATTTATTATGATTGGAATAGAGACAAGCCAGAATATCAAGTCCCAAGAACGGGCGCAAGTGCTACAAACAGCCAAGCTGATGGCGGTTGATCCGTCCGTAGTTCAAGCGGCAGATCAACAAGATTCAGAAATGCTTCAGCAGTTTACGCAACAAGCAATGCAAATCACAAACGCTGATTTTGTTGTTGTCATGAACATGGACGGAATTCGTTTAAGTCATCCAGATCCAGATAAAATAGGGGATCCTTTTGTCGGAGGAGATGAAAAATCGGCTTTGGCAGGAGAAGAATCCGTCTCAAAAGGAAAAGGAACGCTAGGGTTAAGTCTGCGTGCCTTTTCGCCGATTTATAATGAGCAAGGAGAACAAGTCGGAGTTGTGGCTGTCGGAATCACCATGAATGAATTGAATGAGATTATCCGCAGCAACCGTATGCCATTGTATTTAGCGACGGTATTAAGTCTTTTAATCGGACTTATTGGAGCAGTGCTGCTTGCGCGGAAAATCAAGCAAATCATGCACGGCATGGAGCCAGATGAAATTGCTGCGCTTCTTAGTGAGCGAATTGCCATGCTCGAATCCATTAAAGATGGTATGGTAGCTGTTGATACAAAAGGTAAGATTCAAATGGTCAATAAAGAAGCTAAAAGATTGCTGGAAGAGATGGGAATCAGCGGAGAGCTGAAAGGCCGGCAAGTGGATGATGTGCTTCCTGTCACAAAGCTTCATCAAGTTATTGCTTGGAACAAACCGATAATTGGTCGTCAAGTAGAGCATAACGGTCTCGCGCTCGTAATGAACGAAATCCCAATCCAGCTCAAAGGAAACACAGCAGGCGCTATTGCTACATTTATTGACCGGACAGAATACAATCATTTAAATGAAAAGCTCACAGATACCATGCTGTATGCAGATGCCCTGCGAGCGCAGACGCATGACTTTATGAACAAGCTGCATGTTATACTTGGGCTTTTAGAACTGGAAGATTATGACCAGCTCGAACGTTATGTGAAAAATGTTGCCGGTAAAGAACGATCCGCTACGATTGCGATGATTCACTATTTGAAGAATCCAATATTAGCTGGTTTCCTATTAGGAAAAAAGAGCTATATGGCGGAAAATGGCGTACAGCTTGAAGTGGATTGCAGCGATACAATACCAAATACTTCAGAAAAAACAAATCAAATGCTAATTACGATTTTAGGTAATCTCATGAATAATGCTGTAGACGCAGTCGATCAGCAGCCGGAAAAACGTGTCCAGCTGTCGATGAAGTTTTCTGATGGCCAGCTATTTCTTGAGCTGACCGATACAGGCAAAGGAATTAGTCAAGAACAGCAGGAAACGATTTTTAAACAAGGTGTTTCTACTAAAGGTAGCGACCGTGGTTTCGGACTATATCAAGTGGAAGACTATGTGCAGAAGTTGGGCGGCTACCTTGTCCTGACAAGTGAACTAGGTGAAGGGACGACGTTTAGTCTCCAGCTGCCGTATGATATACAGGAGGATGCAATAAATGATTAAAGTACTCATTGTAGAAGATGACCCGATGGTTAGTGAATTAAATAAACGCTATGTGAAACAAATGAGCGGTTTTGCGGCAGTAGGTGCTGTTCAAAATTACAAGGACGCGCTTGATTTTATTCAGCAAAACGATGTAGACTTGCTGCTTTTGGACGTTTATATGAAAGGCAAGAATGGAATTGAATTACTTAAAGAAACACGAAAACGGGACTATCAAGTGGACGCTATTATCATTTCAGCTGCCAGTGAAAAACCAATGATCCGGGAAGCACTGCAGTATGGAGCTGTAGACTATCTGATAAAACCATTTGAATTTGATCGGTTCCAGCATGCATTAAGCGGCTATCGCAAGCGCCAGCTTATCTTTAGCAACAAAGAAGAAATGACCCAGCAAGAACTGGATAATCAGCTTCTGCTGCTGCCGGAACAGGAACAAATGATGCAGCTGCCGAAAGGACTCACCAGAAGTACTTTGAAGGTAGTATGGAATAGCATCCTCACTTTCCGTTACAACTTTTTCACCACAGAAGATATTGCCAACGAAACCGAAATGTCTCAAGTATCGGTACGAAAATACTTGAAGTTCTTGGAAGATGTACAGCTGTTGGAAGTGGAAATGCATTATGGCAGTATCGGACGACCAGTATTTAAATATCGCGTTAATGCCAATACATCGCATCATATCAGTCAATATATTTAAGAAGAAGCCTGGGACAAAACAAGTTAATTCAGCCTAAAAGCGAACGATGACTAGATTCAAACTGTTTAATGCAGCCCTAGACGGCTGCTGCCTTTCCAACTTTAACTGTTATCGCCGGATAAGATTGGCTATCAAAGTAGATACCGATAAGGCAATCGCTTCTTGTTCTCATCTTCGCTTCCAATGCAAAAATCCAAACGACGCTGCTGTTACTTGCAGTGTTGTTTGGATTTTTATATAGCATAAACAGTTGCGTCCCAGCTTTATTTTGACCTTTTTTATTGTAAAGATACAAAAACTGCTTAAATTCTAATGTTTTCACAACGGATACTGAAAGGGCTTCCATAAAATAACTTGTCCGAAAACAAAGATTTATATTATTAACTTTTCTTTCAAATATTCGGTCATTTCAACGTTTTTTGGATAACAAGCGCCTGTTTAGTGAATAATTTAATAAGTAATTCAGCTCGATTTTTCTAATTACAAAAGTTATATTACATTTAGTTTAGTTAAATAATAACACAGGTAAATTAGGTTAAATTAGAATAGTCGTATCTACTTAGAGGGGGAAATACTATGGAAATGAAATCGCATACAAGCGATAACCATTCTCATGACAATAAGCCAAAAGGCTTTAAAAAAGTCATGGATTGGAAAGTTGGTGTTATACCACTTCCTGTGTATATAGTTTTAGCTATTATTGTACTTATTGCTGCATACACAAACCAATTACCTACTGACATGATTGGCGGATTTGCTGTCATCATGGTAATCGGAGTGCTGCTAGGGGATATTGGGCAGCGAATTCCGTATTTCAACAGCATCGGAGGACCAGCAATTCTATCGTTGTTCGTTCCTTCTGTACTTGTGTTTTATAACACATTAAGCTCAACAACATTGGAAGCTGTCGATCAGCTGATGACTTCAAGCGGATCAAACTTCCTTTATTTCTACATCGCATGTCTTGTAGTAGGTAGTATTCTTGGAATGAATCGGACAGTCCTTATTCAAGGCTTCATCCGCATGTTCATCCCATTGGTTACAGGAACTATTGCTGCCGTAACAGTTGGTACCCTAGTTGGTATGCTGTTCGGATACAGTGCACATCACGCTTTCTTCTATATCGTTGTACCAATCATTGCTGGTGGTATCGGTGAAGGTATCCTTCCTTTATCTGCAGGTTATGCAGGTATTCTTGGCGGTGGCGCTGGAGAATATGTTTCTCAGCTTATCCCTGCTGCGATCATCGGTAACGTTTGTGCGATCATTATCGCTGGTTTGATGAAAAAGCTTGGTGAAAAACGTCCGGAACTTGCTGGACATGACAAACTTGTTCGCTCTGAAAAAGGCGATAAAGTATTGGAAGCTGCTAAACAGAACACAAATAAATCAATTGATTTCAGCTTGATGGGAGCGGGTCTCCTTGTTGCAATGAGTTTGTTTGTTCTTGGTGGAGTAGTAGAACATTGGATTCATGTATTCGCTGGATTTACTTTATCCGGAGCAATTATCATGATCGTTGCTGCTACAATTATTAAATCTGGGAACTTACTTCCGGAGAAACTGCAAACTGGTGCACAGCAGCTGTACAAGTTTGTATCTACTGCCTTCACATGGCCGCTAATGGTCGGTTTGGGGATTGTCTTCATTCCACTTGAAGATGTAGCAAGCGTATTCACAATTGGCTTTGCTGTAACATGTATGTCTGTTGTTATCGCAATGGCTGCAACAGGTTACTTTGTCGGTAAATTGATGAAGATGTACCCAGTTGAGTCTTGTATCGTAACAGCTTGTCACAGTGGACTGGGCGGAACAGGTGACGTTGCGATCCTATCTGCATCTGGTCGTATGGCTTTAATGCCATTCGCACAGATCTCCACTCGTCTTGGTGGTGCTGCAACAGTTATTGGTGCAACAGCATTGATGCATTTCGTCTCTTAATAAGATTAAAAAGCTCAGCTTCGGCTGGGCTTTTTGCTTGCATAAATGCCTGTTCTCGCTTCTGCCTGCAGCATTTGATACAATAAGACAGATGTAGAGGAATGGAGGAACTTGAACGTGGAACAACAAAATGTAGAAAAAGTGTACCAGGCGCTAGACCACATGGCTGAGTCACTGGAAACACGTGAAAACATAGCTTATCTTGATGCACTAGGTGCAGCAATGGAATATATAATTGATCGCGAAACGGAGCTTACAGATCAGCCGCTCGTTAAGCAGCAGCTGGATAAACATGCCGCCATTTTCGATAAACAAGGCTATAAGAAAGAAGAAGTTCGAAAAGGAATTCAGCTCGCAATTCTGAAAGGCATGAAAGGGGCAACACAGCAGCAGCACATGCTGACACCTGACACCGTTGCCATGCTAATTGGGTATTTGACGAATAAACTAGTTGGGAAAAATGATAATTTCCGTTTGTTTGATCCAGCAGTTGGAACAGGTAATTTGCTCACAGCTGTGCTCAACCAAGTAGAAAAAGAAGTACAAGCATACGGAAGTGATGTTGATCCAACCTTGATTCAGCTGGCGGTAATGAGTGCGAATATGCAGGAAAGGCAAATTGAATTTTTCCATCAAGACAGCTTACGCCCATTTTTGCTGGAGCCAGTTGACCTTGTTGTAAGTGATTTGCCAGTAGGTTATTACCCTGATGATGTCCAGGCAGCTCAGTATGAGTTGAAGGCAGAAGAAGGACATTCGTATTCTCACCATTTATTCATCGAGCAAAGCTTGCATTACACGAAAGAAGGCGGCTACCTGCTCTTTGTCGTTCCAAATTTCTTATTTGAAAGTGACCAAGCTCGCTCCTTGCACGCATTCCTGCAGGAGCATGCACATATTGTCGGATTGCTGCAGTTCCCTGATAGTATGTTCAAAAATGAATCTCAGGCGAAAAGCGTTTTGATTTTGCAGAAAAAGGGGACGCTAACAACAGCGCCGAAGCAAGCGCTACTCGTGCAGCTACCTTCGTTTAAAAATCCAAATGCCATGTCCAATGTCCTGAAGCAGATCAATGATTGGTTCGATAACGAGTTATCTGGTTTAAAAAACTAAAAAAATTAATGAAATCCCAAACAAGTTCTCGACACATCTTGCAAAAGACTTGTCGACACAGGTAAAATAGGGAAGTACGTAAAAGTTTACAAGGGGCTGAACATGTTGAGTAATATTCTAGCAATTAATGCTGGTAGTTCTTCTTTGAAATTCCAGCTAATCCGCATGCCTGAGGAAGAAGTAAAGGCAGTGGGTCTAGTAGAACGTATTGGACTGAAAGATTCCATCTTCACTATCAAATTCAATGGTGAAAAAGATGAAACAACTAAAGATATTGAAAATCATGAAGAAGCTGTAAAAATGCTTCTTGAGAAGCTTACTTCTACAGGTGTTATTAAATCTCTTGATGAGATTGACGGCGTAGGCCACCGTGTTGTTCACGGCGGAGAGAAATTCAGTGACTCTGTTGTAATTACAGAACAAGTAATGGACGAGATTGCAGAAGTTTCTGAGCTAGCACCTTTGCATAACCCGGCAAACTTGACAGGCATCCGCGCATTTAAAGAGATCCTGCCAAACATTCCAGCGGTTGCTGTGTTTGATACAGCTTTCCATCAAACAATGCCGCCTGAATCGTATCTTTACAGCCTGCCTTATGACTACTATGAACAATATGGCATCCGTAAATACGGTTTCCATGGTACAAGTCATAAATACGTATCACAGCGTGCAGCTGAATTGCTTGACCGTCCAGTAGAAGATCTTCGTCTGATTTCTGCTCACCTTGGTAACGGCGCAAGTATCGCAGCGATCGAAGGCGGTAAATCTGTTGATACATCTATGGGCTTCACACCGCTTGCAGGTGTAACAATGGGTACTCGTTCTGGTAACATTGACCCTGCCTTGATTCCATTCATCATGCGTAAAACAGGCAAAACTGCTGACGAAGTACTGCATGTCTTGAACAAGGAAAGCGGAATGCTTGCACTATCTGGTTTCTCCAGTGACTTGCGAGACATTGAGAGCAAATCTGAAGCAGGCGATGAGCGTGCAGAGCTAGCACTTGATGTGTTTGCTGAAAGAATTCACAAATATATCGGTTCTTATGCTGCGCGCATGAGTGGTGTAGATGCAATTATCTTCACAGCTGGCGTTGGTGAAAACAGTTCTGAAGTACGTGAACGCGTACTGAAAGGTCTTGAATTCATGGGCGTTTATTATGACCCAGCATTGAATAATGTTCGCGGTAAAGAACAATTCCTAACATACCCGCATTCTCCGGTAAAAGTTATTATCATTCCTACAAACGAAGAAGTAATGATTGCCAGAGATACAGTTCGTCTTTCTGAAACTGTAGCAAAATAATTTAGCAAAGAGCTGGTCCCAGACTTGATGGGACCAGCTCTTTTTTGCGTTTTCATGACAATTAGAAATGGTATACTGAAAAAGTAAGTGAGTTCCTTTTACATATAAGATGGGGGGAAGCAGGCATGAAGATTGGGGTACCCAAGGAAATTAAAAATAGTGAAAATCGTGTAGCGATGGCTCCATCTGGTGTTACGCTCTTACGTGATGCAGGGCATGACGTATTCGTTGAGACCGGCGCAGGTCTCGGCTCTGGTTTTACGGATGAACAGTATGAACAAGCTGGTGCTGTAATACTTCCGACAGCGAAGGAAGTGTGGATGCAGGAAATGGTTATGAAAGTAAAAGAACCCCTTCCAGAGGAGTACGGTTATTTCTATGAAGGTCTCATTCTTTTCACCTATCTGCACCTTGCAGCTGAAGGTCCTTTGACAAATGCGTTAATCAACAAGAAGGTCGTTGGAATAGCGTACGAAACTGTGCAGCTGGAGGATTACTCCCTACCACTGCTGACACCTATGAGTGAAGTGGCAGGCAGGATGGCATCACAAGTCGGGGCGCAATTTTTGGAGAAGCCTTACGGGGGAAGCGGCATTTTGATGTCTGGTATTCCTGGGGTGAAACGAGGGAAAGTTACCATTATCGGCGGAGGTGTTGTTGGTACAAATGCGGCTAAAATTGCCGTCGGACTTGGAGCGGATGTCACTATCATTGATTTAAGTCCGCAGCGATTGCGTGAACTGGATGATTTGTTCGGCAAAACCATTAACACACTCGTGTCTAATCCATTAAATATTGCGGAAGCTGTACAAGAATCTGATCTGGTGATTGGTGCAGTTCTTATACCAGGAGCCAAAGCACCAAAGCTTGTCACGGACGGAATGATTGCAAGCATGAAAGCGGGTTCCGTAATCGTTGACGTTGCCATTGATCAGGGTGGTATTTTTGCTACTACCGACAAAATCACAACCCATGATAATCCTACGTACGCCAAACATGGCGTCCTTCATTATGCTGTTGCCAACATGCCAGGAGCTGTACCGCGTACCTCTACAATTGGATTGACAAATGTAACGGTACCTTACGCGCTGCAGCTGGCGAACAAAGGGTATAAGAAAGCTTGCTTAGATAACCCTGCTTTGGCAAAAGGCATTAATACGTTAGATGGATTTGTTACGTATCAAGCAGTTGCAGAAGCGCATGATCTTGTCTATAAGCCTGCTAGTGCATTACTTTTATCATAAAACAAGAGCATCTGCATAAGCAGATGCTCTTTCTTTATTAACCGATAATTTGCAAATCGCGCGGATAAGCAGTAAGTACATCCGGTCCGTTTTTCGTTAAGAAGATATCATCTTCAATTCGGACACCGCCAACGCCAGGCAAATAGATGCCGGGTTCAATTGTATAGCACATGCCTTCTTGCATTGCTTGCGTGTTATTGCTCGAAAGTGATGGGTACTCATGTACGCCAATTCCTAAGCCGTGTCCGACGCGGTGTGTGAAATATTGACCGTATCCTGCTTGTTCAATGTGGCTTCTGGCAGCCTTATCAATCTCTGAGATAGCAGTTCCGGCTTGTGATGCTGCAGTTGCTTTTTCGAGAGCAACTCGCACTGTATCGTGAATGTGCTGCTGATCTGCTGTTACATGCTTGTAACCAACAGTGCGAGTAATATCAGAGCAATACCCTTCAAATACCACACCGAGATCAAACAGAACCAAATCACCAGGTGCAATCTGTTTGCCGTCAGGCGTACCGTGAGGAGAAGCAGTTTTTGCTCCGGAAAGCACAGTTGTGGCAAATGACATGCTAGTAACACCTTCTTGCTTCAGAGCATATTCCAGCTCGGCAGTTATTTGCAGTTCGCTTTTGCCGGCAGCAATCGCTTCAATTCCTTTCTTTACCCCATAATCAGCTAAAACAGCTGCTTGTTTGAGTAATGTATATTCTTTCTTGTCTTTGGTGATGCGCTGGTTCTGCAGGAACTCTGTTGCATCATCAAAGGATACCTGTGGCAAAATTTTCTGCAGCATTTCCAAGCGAATAACAGACATATGATCTTTCTCAATTCCCATGGATGCTGGCATGCGCCCGCGTTCCTTTAAATAAGCTTTAAACAACTGCCATACATCTTCATGGTCATGGTATGTAAGCATTTCTTCTTTCCAGCCGGCCTTCAAGGCATCTTCTTTCTCCATTGCCGGCAAAATGAGCAGCGGTGCATCCTTCTGATCGGCGAATACAGCTACAAGTCGCTCGTGCGGATCTGTATAATAATTACTCACATAATATACATTTTCCATGGAGGTGATGAACACGCTGTCTGTTTGGTTATCCTTTAGTTGGCGTAAAAGTGTATCAATTCTGTGTTGCATAAGTTAGCCTCCTTTTTTCTTATTATAACAAAAAACGTATCACGTTTCTTCCAATGGTGACTGTGGTAAACTAGATGCGATAAAATGAAAAGGGGTTGGAAACTTGAAACTTTCATTCCATGGACAAGCTGTTGTACAGATTGTGACCGAGAAACATACCATTCTAATCGACCCATTCATCACTGGAAATGGCACATGTGATTTGAATGCAGATGAAGTCCAGCCGGATGTCATTCTGCTGACGCACGGCCATAATGATCATGTTGGAGATACAGTTTCCATAGCGAAACGCACAGGTGCACTTGTCGTAGCGCCAAATGAACTGGCTGTTTACTTGGAAGGCAAAGGGTTGCGCACACACCCAATGGGAATTGGTGGAGCGTACAACTTTGAGTTTGGACGTGTCAAACTGACTCAAGCATTTCACAGCAGCGCTTTCACTGACGAAGATGGCCAGACGCATTATATGGGCATGCCGACAGGGATATTATTTACAGCTGAAGGAAAGACAATCTATCATGCCGGAGATACTGGGCTGTTTTCTGATATGAAGCTAATTGGAGATACAAACAGCATAGATGTTGCTTTCTTGCCGATTGGAGATAACTTCACCATGGGACCGGAAGATGCATTAATTGCTGCTGAGTGGGTCAAGGCAAAACAAGTTATTCCGATGCATTACAATACTTTCCCGCTAATTGAGCAGGATGGTGCAGCATTTGCAGAAAAAGTTAAACCGGGTAAAGGTGTCCATTTGGAGCCTGGCCAATCCTTTACAATCTAAAGAAAACAGCACCTTTCCAAAAGGTGCTGTTTTTTTAGCTGTTATAGTAAAAAACTGATAAATGAACTGAAAGACTAGCGTGGAAGCAGCTAATTTTCTTCTGAAATTGAAACCTCCTCGTAAAAACTGTACAATAACAATAGATAAATAATGATTAGTACAGATGAGAGCATGGTGAAGGAATGTCAACAAAACACGATCAAATAATTAAATATATTGAAAACCTTCCAGTTGGCGGAAAAATATCCGTTCGAGCAATTGCAAAAGAGTTGAATGTAAGTGAAGGAACTGCATATCGTGCGATTAAGGAAGCGGAAAACAAAGGACTGGTCAGTACGATTGAGCGTGTCGGGACTGTACGCATTGAGAAAAAGATGAAAGAAAACTTTGACCGACTTTCCTTCGCTGAAATTATAGGTATCGTAGACGGGCAAGTGCTTGGCGGTAGAGATGGCTTGCATAAGACATTAAATAAATTTGTCATCGGGGCAATGGAGCTTGATGCCATGATGCGGTATACCCAAAAAGATGCCTTGCTTATTGTCGGCAACCGCATTGAGGCACATGAACTGGCGATTAAAGCGGGTGCAGCCGTCCTGATTACAGGTGGATTTGATACAGATGACCGCATTAAACGGCTGGCTGACGAAAAAGAACTGCCTGTCATTTCTACAAGCTACGATTCATTTACAGTCGCTGAAATGATTAACCGGGCAATTTACGACCAGATGATAAAAAAAGAAATCATCGTAGTTGAAGATATTTATACACCTTTAGACCATACATATTATTTGCAGGAAACAGACACGCTGGAAAAATGGTATACATATAACGCTGACACAACACATACAAGATACCCCGTTACGAATGATACGGAAAAGGTAACAGGGATGGTTACTTCCAAGGATATTATCAATAAAGAAAAACAGCTCTCTGTGGCAAAAGCTATGACGAAAAATCCACTCACGGTGCAGCCGCACACAACGCTTGCTTACGCAGCCCATATGATGGTATGGGAAGGAATTGAGATAATTCCTGTCGTGGACCAGCAGCATAAATTGCAAGGGCTTATCTCCAGACAAGATGTTCTAAAAGCACTTCAGCAGATTCAGCTGCAGCCGCAAATCGGAGAAACAATTGAAGATATCATTACAAGGGAAATTGAGCTGCTCGAAGACGAAGCGCCGGACATTGTATTCAGCGGAAAAGTAACACCGCAAATGACAAACCAGCTAGGAAGTCTTTCGACAGGCGTTTTAACCACATTCGTTACGGAAGCCAGCCGTCGTTTTGTTCGTAAAATGAAAAAAGGCGATATGGTAGTTGATAATGTGTCTGTTTATTTTTTGCGCCCTGTTCAGCTTGAGAGTACGATTTTAATTAAACCGCGCATCCTAGAGGTTGGGCGCAAGTTGGCAAAAATGGACGTTGAAGTGTATAGTAACAAGAAAACACTTGTAGCAAAGGCACTGCTTATGGCGCAGCTGCTGGATCGCTAACAGTACTGTTATGGAGGAGGATAGGATGCACAAACATATCTTAGAGAAAATAAGAGCATATCACACAATCATCATACATCGGCACGTCCGCCCGGATCCAGATGCATACGGATCACAAGTAGGGCTGTGCGAGATTATCAAGGCTTCCTATCCTGAAAAGCAGGTGTGGGTCGTAGGTGATGAAGATCCTTCCCTAACATTCCTTGCGAAAATGGATACAATCGAGGACCATGCGTTCGAGGATGCGCTGGTCATTGTTTGTGACGCAGCGAACCGGCCGCGAATATCCGATCAGCGATATAAGTTAGCGAAAGAAATCATCAAAATTGACCATCATCCAGTAGTCGATGAATATGGCGATATACAGTGGGTAGTTCCGACAGCGAGCTCGACTAGCGAGATGATATATGAGCTGTTTGCGTCTGATTCAGACCTGCAGCTGTCAACACGTGGTGCCATGCTGTTATATGCAGGCATTGTCGGTGACACAGGCCGTTTTCTTTTTCCGTCAACGAGTGAAAAGACGTTCCGCTATGCCGGGGAGCTTGTCGAGTATGCATTTGACCGTACCTATCTGTATGAAAACTTGTATGCTAGCAGCCAAGATGTTGCCAGACTGCAAGGCTATATACTCCAGCATTTCACCGTACATGAAACAGGCGTGTCGTCCATCCGGATTACCAAAGATATTTTAGCGTCCTACAACGTAACGTCTTTGGAAACAAGTCAGCTTGTTGGAACAATGGCCAATATGGAAGGCGTTAAAGCATGGGTCTTTTTTGTAGAAGAAGAAGAACAAATCAGAGTGCGTATTCGCTCAAAAGGTCCTGTAATCAATGGCTTGGCTGGAAAATATAATGGCGGCGGTCATGCATTTGCCTCAGGGGCGACCGTATACAGCTGGAATGAAGCGGCCAACCTGGAGCGGGACTTACAAGAAGTATGCCGCGAGTTTGACTGGAATTAATTAGCTGTTTCCACTGTCACTGTCAAGTAGAGGATCTCCGAAATGATCAGCTGCTTGACAGCGACCTTATACCGAAACCCTTCCAATTCGTATTCTTTATTTTCGATTGCTCCGAGCAATAACGGGGTGCTTTGGACCGCGCCGTTGACACTTCTGCCAATCATATGCCGCGCTTCTTCTTTAATAGCTTCCTTTAATTCATGCTCAATCAGCTTATCCAGTTCCAGACTTTCAACTGCTTCTAGCTGTACTGTAATCTCATCAATAACCATACCCTCTTGTTTAAGCTCATTTATTTCTTCATTGTTATTTTTTAATACTTCTATGTCTCGTTCCAGGTCGTGAATGGTTCCTTCCATTTCGGCTTTTTCTTTGACCCATTCTTCATACAATGTGCCATGCATGAAGAGATAAACAAAGTAAGAGATAATACCGCCGAGGAAGAAACCGACTAAAAAGCGCTGCCAGCCAGCTTGTTTATAAAGAGGTGGAATCCGCATCAGGAAATATCCTCTTGAACGAACCAGCCAATAATCAGCAATGCTGTTTTCACACCGCCCATCGCTGCCACAATGATTAGAATCTGTTTAATAACATCAAATGTTGCACCTTGATAAATTCCTTTTTCGAAGTTGCTAATAGCATCAAATGTGCCGCCGATAGCAGCAATAATTGCCCAAATTCTTATCCCATTCGAAATACGTTTGATTGCTGTCAATGGCGGTTCGCCAGTTGCAAACGCTCCGATACTGCCAACGAAACAGCCTCCGATCATAACTCCTAATGCAATGAAATAACAATGCATCATTGAAATGATTACGCGTTCTTCCATGCTGAAGCTCCTTTATTTTTGTACTTTTTCTACCCTATGGCTGTAATGGACAAGTTATGTTAGTCATTTCAAAGTCGAAAGGAATTCGTATATAATAGAGCTAGTGTAAAAAAGGGCGGTAATGTTGTATGGATTTCACACATCTGCAAATCAGAAGCAGCTACAGTTTTTATCAAAGTACAATCAAAATTCCACAGTTAGTAAGTAAAGCTAAAGAAGCAGGTTTTGAAACGTTGGCATTGGCGGATGATGGGGTAATGCATGGCGCAGTGCCATTTTACCTTGCTTGCCTGGATGCTGATATAAAGCCAATTATCGGAGTGCATGTCCCAGTTGAAGCAGAAGAACAAGTTATGAAAGTTCTCTTATTGGCGGAAAATGATTCAGGGTATCAAAGACTTGTTGAAATAAGCACCTTTCTGCAGTCCGGCAGCGCCGAACGGCTGACACTGTCTGATCTGGATAAGTATGCACAAGGAGTCATTGCGATTGTCCCTTCTCATACGCTGATTCAAATGGATATCATGCCTTGGCGAGCGATTTATGGGGAGCGGCTTTACGCTGGCATTAGTCCTGATGAAGTACGCTTTCTGGACGAGCAGACACTCATCAACTGGCAGCAGCAGACGGATGTACGCTTTACAGCAACCGGAGATGTTCGCTATTTAGAGGAAGAAGATAGGGATGCTTATGAATGCTTACTTGCAATGCAGGAAGGAGCCACATGGCAGCCAACACCGTTTGATTCTCCATCACTGTACCACTTACGAACCCAATCCGAAATGATGGAGCTTTCTCAAAGTGAAACGTGGCAGCAAGCATTAACTCAAGCCGGAGCCATTGCAGAGCGCTGTACCGTGCAGCTTGAAATAGGCAAACGACGCTTGCCGGCTTATCCTGTACCAGAAGGAGAGACGGCTGATGCTTATTTAAGAAGTATATGCGAGCAGCAACTAACGGAGATATATCACAATCGTCAAGATGCACAAGACAGGATTGCTTATGAGCTGGGCGTCATTAAAGAGATGGGCTTTAGTGATTATTTCCTTATTGTTTGGGATTTTGTACGCTATGCAAAGGAACAAGGCATCCGAGTCGGTCCTGGTCGGGGGTCGGCTGCAGGATCTCTCGTCGCTTATGTGCTTGGCATTACAGCTGTTGATCCGCTGGCTTACGAATTATTATTCGAGCGTTTTCTTAATCCTGAAAGAATCACAATGCCTGATATTGATATTGATTTCTCTGACTATCGGCGAGATGAAGTTATTCGTTACGTACAAAACAAATATGGAGCAGATCGGGTAGCGCAAATTATTACATTCGGCACGTTCGCCGCTCGTTCGTTGCTGCGTGAATTAATTAAAACAATGGAAATACCGCAAGCAGATGCAACGTTTCTGTTAAAAGCAATTCCAACTAATGCGCCTACTTTATCGAAAGGACTGCGAGCGTCTGAGGAGCTAACCGCTTATGTGAAAGAATCGGAGCAGCTGAAACGCTTATTCCGGATTGGAGTGAAGTTGGAAGGGCTGCCGCGTCATGCGTCAACGCATGCGGCTGGCGTGGTAATTAGTGCTGATCCGCTCGTAAACACAGTTCCGCTTACCGAAGGGCATGATGAAGTAGCGCTAACGCAATTTGCCATGAAAGAACTGGAGCAGCTGGGGATCTTAAAAATGGATTTCCTAGGGCTGCGCAACCTTACATTAATGGATCAAGTGCTGTCCAGTGTGGCCAGACAAGCTCCTTCACTCGATTTAGACCGTATCCCGCTTGATGATGAGATAACGTTTCAGTTATTCCGCGATGGCCGAACGAATGGTGTGTTCCAGTTTGAATCAAGCGGTATGAAGCAAGTACTTCGGCAGCTGAAGCCTACTTCATTTGAAGATATTGTTGCCGTCAACGCGTTGTATCGTCCAGGCCCGATGAGTTACATTCCTGTCTTTGTTAAGCGGAAGCATGGAGAAGAAACAATCAGCTATCCGCACGAAAATCTAGCTCCAATCCTGGAAAAAACGTACGGAGTACTTGTGTATCAGGAGCAGATTATGCAGATTGCTGCTTCGATGGCTGGCTATAAAATGGGAGAGGCAGATATGCTGCGCCGAGCTGTCAGTAAGAAGGATGCCAAGGTGCTGGAACGAGAGGAATCCCGCTTCTTGTCTGGCTGTATAGAAAATGGTTACACAGCCGATACTGCCAAGGAAGTATTTTCCTGGATCGTTAAATTCGCCAACTACGGTTTTAACCGCAGTCATGCAGTTGCATACAGCTATCTAGCGTATCAGCTTGCTTATTTAAAAGCGCATTACCCAGCCAGCTTCTTTGCTGAATTAATGAGCGGTGTTGCGAATCAGCCGGATAAAATCCGCCAGTATATGCGGGAAGCAAGCGGAAGCGGAATTGATATTTTACCTCCTTCCATAAATAAGAGCTTTGGTAAATACACTGTCGAGTATACGAACATTCGAATGGGGATGCTGACAATAAAGGGCATCGGTGCTCAGGTTGTCCGTGAAATTATCTCGGCCCGGAAAGAAGGAACATTTAAAAATCTGTTCGACTTCTGTATCCGCGTCACAATTAGCAAAACCGCCTTAGAGCAGCTTATTCTGGCGGGTGCCTTTGATTCTATACACAGCAATCGAGCATCTTTATTAGCTACCATTGACAAAGCAATGGAACAAGCTGAATTATTCAAGGAACTTTACGAACAGCCTTCCTTGCTCGGAGAAGTAGAATTTGAAGCGTCGTACGATGAGCAAGAACCATTTTCACCGATGGCAATTTTAAAGTACGAAAAAGAAGTGCTCGGACTGTATATTTCCAGTCATCCGCTCGCAAGCTATCGAAGTACCCTGCGCAGCAGTGGCTATATAACGGTACAACAGCTCGAAAGCATGCCGCCAAAAAAGCAGGTGCGACTAACCGCTGTTTTACTTCAGCAGCGCGTCATCCGCACGAAAAAAGGACAGCCAATGGCGTTCTTAACGTTAGGTGATGAAACAGGCGAAATGGAAGCGGTAGTTTTTCCCGATTTGCATCGGCAAATTGGCCGATTCTTAGAAGAAGAAGCATTGCTGGATTTAGTTGGAAAATTGGAAGAAAGAAATGGAGAAAAGCAGCTCATTCTGCAAGAAGGACGACCATTCCATGAGGACCAGCTTCAGCAAAGTAAGCAGCGATTATTTATTCGTTATGATGATGAAGACCAAGTGCTTGAAGTGCTTCGGAAATATACGAAAACATACCCTGGCAACGTACCTGTCATTGTTGTGCAAAAAGAAACGCGCAAGAGCTATCAGCTGGCAGAGACATACTCTCTTGAATTAAGTGCAGCATGCTTGGCAGAGCTAAGGAAACAGTTTGGCAAGGAGAACGTGGCAGTATCCAAATAAAGCAGTTCACCTGCCTTTACACTGCGCGTTGTTGTCCCTATAATGATAAACGTCTGCACAGACCATCATGTTATAAACTACACAAAGGATGAAAAAATATGTCCAATCTTAGAGAAGATGCACTGAAAATACATCGCGAAAACAAAGGGAAACTGACAATGAAGTCGAAGATCCCTGTTCGTAACGCGACAGACTTAAGCCTTGCCTACTCTCCCGGAGTAGCAGAGCCTTGTAAAGAAATACATCAAAATAAAGAAGACGTTTATGAATATACAATGAAAGGCAATATGGTTGCCGTTGTCAGCGACGGTTCTGCTGTACTTGGCCTTGGAAATATCGGCCCAGAAGCATCTCTGCCAGTGATGGAAGGAAAATCGGTTCTATTCCAGAGCTTCGCAGGTGTGGACAGCTTCCCAATCGTGCTGGATACAAATGATGTTGACGAAATCGTCCGTACAGTTAAACTAATGGCGCCAACATTCGGCGGTGTCAATTTGGAAGATATCTCTGCACCGCGCTGCTTCGAAATTGAAGAACGCCTAAAAGCAGAAACAGATATCCCTGTATTCCATGATGATCAGCACGGGACTGCGATTGTAACAGTTGCTGGTCTATTGAACGCCCTTAAATTGGTTGGCAAAAGCTTTGACAATATCAAAGTTGTTGCCAACGGTGCTGGCGCGGCTGGTATTGCTATTATCGAATTGCTGCACAGCCTTGGCGTAAATAACGTTATTATGTGTGACTCCAAAGGCATGATTTACGAAGGCCGCCCAGAAGGCATGAACAAAATGAAAGACCGCGTTGCGAAAATTACAAACCGTGACCGTCAAGAAGGAAGCCTGTCTGATGCGATCAAGGACGCAGATGTGTTCATCGGTGTATCCCTTGCGAATCTGCTTTCTCAAGATGACGTGCGCACAATGGCGAAAGATCCAATCATCTTCGCAATGGCAAACCCTGATCCAGAAATTTTGCCAACCGATGCGAAAGAAGCTGGTGCCCGTGTTATCGGTACCGGCCGTTCTGATTTCCCGAACCAGGTGAATAACGTGTTAGCTTTCCCTGGAATCTTCCGCGGTGCACTGGATGTTCGCGCAACCGGTATTAACGAAGAAATGAAAATCGCCGCTGCCAAAGCGATTGCTGAGCTAATTGACGAGAGCGATTTGAACGAAGACTACGTAATCCCAGCTCCATTCGATCCTCGCGTTGCTCCAGCTGTTGCCAAAGCTGTAGCGAAAGCAGCAATGGACACTGGTGTGAACCGTATTACGATTGATCCAGAAGAAGTAGCAGAGAAAACGCGTCAGCTTACACTTATCGACGAAGATTGATAATAAACCTGCCAAGGCAGATGCTTCCATTGTTGGAAATTGTCTGCTGGACGCAGGTTATCTGTTTTTACATAGTGGAATTATACGCGCACTTATAACGAAATGATGGTACAATAAATAGTTAGATGCGTTTGTTCAAAAGGAGGAATTACCTTGCTTAAAGATTTTTTTAGCAAGAAGAAACATGCTTCCAAGCCTAGTGAAGAGGCGAAGCAGGATATTCCTGAGGGACTCATGCTCAAATGCTCGGGTTGTGGGAAAATCTACTACCGAGAAGAGATGAGAAAGCAATTATATGTGTGCCAGAAATGCGGTCACCATCATCAATTGCCCTCTGACGAGCGAATTAATAGCTTGTTTGATGAAGGTTCATTCTTGGAATATGACAAAAATTTAGAAACGGGTAATCCGCTTGAATTCCCGAGTTATTCACAAAAGCTTGAGAAAGATCAGCTTAAGACGGAGTTGAAAGAGGCCGTTGTGACTGGAGAAGGCACAATTAACGGTTTCCGCACAGCATTCGCTGTCATGGATTCTCGTTTTCGAATGGCAAGTATGGGATCCGTTGTAGGAGAGAAGATCGCGCGTGCGCTGGAAAAAGCTCGTGAGGAGAACATCCCATTTATTATCTTTACAGCGTCTGGCGGTGCCAGAATGCAAGAAGGTGCGCTAAGCTTGATGCAGATGGCGAAAACATCAGCAGCAGTTCAGCGTTTCCGTGATGCGGGCGGATTAATGATTTCTGTTATGACAAACCCGACATATGGCGGAGTGTCTGCAAGTTTTGCTTCTTTAGGCGATTATAATTTTGCTGAGCCAGGTGCATTGATTGGTTTTGCCGGCCGTCGAGTTGTTGAAGAGACAATTCGTGAAAAGCTGCCGGATGATTTCCAGACAGCAGAATTTCTGCTGGAGCATGGTCAGCTTGATGCTGTCATCAACCGCCATGATATGAAGAAGTACCTGACTACTATCCTCGATATTCACCAAGCAGGAGGAAACGTATCATGAGACAAGTATTGGAATTCGAGAAGCCGGTTATTGCCCTGCGTGAAAAGATTGCGGAGCTGAAGAAATTCACAACGGACAGTGACCTGGATCTGTCTGAAGAGATTGTAAAATTGGAAACAAGGCTGGAGAAGCTTGAGAATGATATTTACACAAATCTTAAGCCTTGGGACCGTGTTCAAATGGCACGGCATGCAGACCGTCCGACGACGCTTGATTATATTGAACACCTATTTACGGACTTCCTGGAATTTCACGGCGACCGTTATTACGGAGATGATGCAGCCATTGTTGCTGGTATCGCAAAGTACAAAGGTCAGCCTGTCACGGTTGTCGGGCATCAGCGAGGAAAATCGACGAAAGAAAATATTCGCCGTAATTTCGGGATGCCGCATCCAGAAGGGTTCCGTAAAGCAGCACGTCACATGCAGCAAGCAGCCAAATTCGGCCGCCCTATCATTTGCTTTATTGACACAAAAGGAGCATTTCCCGGCCGCGCAGCAGAAGAGCGCGGACAAAGTGAAGCAATCGCCCGCAATCTAATGGAGATGGCTGGTTTTGAAGTACCGATCATCTGTATCGTTATCGGAGAAGGGGGAAGCGGCGGCGCACTAGCGTTAGGAGTTGGAGACCGACTGCTTATGCTGGAGAATTCTACTTTCTCTGTTATCTCCCCTGAAGGAGCTGCTTCTATTCTTTGGAAAGATGGCGGAAAAGCAAAAGAAGCTGCTGAAAAACTTAAGATAACAGCACAAGATTTGAAAGAATTAGGTGTTATTGATAACATCATTCCTGAAGTTCGCGGCGGTGCTCATCGAGACCTTGCATCACAAGCTGAACTAGTCGATCACGCCCTCACAGAGAATCTTGCACAGCTGGAAAAAATGGACAAGCAAGTATTACTAGAGAGAAGATGGGAAAAATATAGTAATATCGGTGCTTACACAGAATAGATCACTTAATAGATTCTCTGCATTTTCCGCTTCTGTAAACGTTTTACATAGGATTTTTGCAGATTTTCGACGCTCACTTTTTTTAATAAGAAAATTATATGTTTTTATTTGATAATTAGTCGGATAAGGATTATCTTTGAGAGGGTACAAAAGTTCTATAATCGAAATTGTGTAGAGGTGAGTGCATGAAAAAGATAGGTGTTCTAACAAGCGGCGGAGATTCTCCGGGCATGAATGCAGCAATTCGTTCCGTAGTCAGAAAAGCTATTTATCATGAATTAGAAGTTTACGGTATATACAACGGTTATCAAGGGTTGATTGATGGAAATATCAAACAGCTGGATCTTGGTTCTGTCGGTGATATCATCCAGCGGGGCGGAACGGTGCTTCATACTGCGCGCTGTTTAGAGTTTAAAACCGATGAAGGACAGGAAAAGGGTATTGAACAGCTGAAACGTTTCGGTATCGAAGGATTAGTAGTAATTGGCGGGGACGGCTCGTTCCGCGGAGCTGAAAAGCTGACACAAAAAGGTTATCCTTGTATCGGTGTTCCTGGAACAATTGATAACGATATACCTGGTACCGACTTTACCATTGGCTTTGACACAGCACTCAATACTGTAATAGAAGCGATTGATAAAGTGCGCGATACGGCTACTAGTCATGAGCGTACCTATGTTGTTGAGGTAATGGGCCGCCATGCAGGAGATATCGCCCTTTGGGCAGGACTTGCTGATGGTGCGGAAAGTATTCTTATTCCGGAACAGCCGACTGACTTCAACGACGTTATTGATCGTTTAAAGCGCGGTCAAGAACGCGGAAAGAAACATAGTATCATCATCGTTGCGGAAGGAGTCGGAAGCGGCTTCGAATTCGGCAAACGTATTGAAGAAGCAACTAATATGGATACGCGTGTAACAATCCTGGGACATGTGCAAAGGGGCGGATCACCTACTGCAAATGATCGCGTGCTAGCCAGCCGTTTAGGCGGTAAAGCAGTCGATCTCTTGCTTGAAGGCAAATCCGGGCGCATGGTGGGAATCCAGAACAATAAGCTTGTCGACCACGACATACTTGATATTCTGGATCAAAAACACGAAATCGATTTGGATATGTACAAGCTATCCCAAGAACTATCTATCTAATAGATGTTGCACTACTGAAGGAGGATTCTCATAATGAGAAAAACAAAAATCGTATGTACAATCGGACCAGCGTCTGAGTCCGTAGAAACACTAGTCCAGCTTATTGAGTCAGGCATGAATGTCGCCCGCCTTAATTTCTCCCACGGGGATTATGAAGAGCATGGTGCTCGTATCAAGAATATCCGCGAAGCAGCACGCCGTGCGGGCAGAACAGTTGGTCTCCTGCTGGATACGAAGGGCCCGGAGATCCGTACTGGTATTCTGCAAGATGGCGAGGCGAATATTGAAAAAGGTGACGAGATTTTCGTTAGCATGAACGAAATGGAAGGGACAAAAGAAAGATTTTCTGTCACTTACCCAGGCCTGATTAATGATGTTCACGTTGGATCTAAGTTCCTGCTGGATGATGGTTTAATTGAGCTGGAAGTATTGGACATCGATAAAGCGAATAATGAAATTAAAACAAAGGCATTAAACTCTGGTTTGTTGAAAAACAAAAAAGGAGTGAATGTCCCGGGTGTCAGCGTAAACTTGCCAGGTATTACTGACAAAGATGCAAATGACATTCAGTTCGGTATCGAACAAGGAATTGATTTCATCGCAGCTTCCTTCGTTAGACGCCCATCTGACGTTTTGGAAATCCGTGAATTGCTTGAAAAAAATGAAGCTGGTCATATTCAAATCATTCCAAAAATCGAAAACCAAGAAGGTTTCGACAATCTGCAAGCAATTCTGCAGGTGAGTGATGGCTTAATGGTTGCTCGTGGTGACCTGGGTGTTGAGATCCCGGCAGAAGATGTACCATTGGCTCAAAAAGAAATGATTAAGCAATGTAATATTGCAGGTAAACCTGTTATTACTGCTACACAAATGCTGGATAGCATGCAGCGCAACCCTCGTCCGACAAGAGCAGAAGCGTCCGACGTTGCGAATGCCATCTTTGATGGAACAGATGCGATTATGCTTTCTGGTGAAACGGCAGCTGGTAATTATCCAGTTGAAGCAGTGCGTACGATGAACAATATCGCGAAAAAAGCAGAAACAGCACTTGATCATAAAGCGATTCTTGATAAGAACTCTAAAGCAAGTGATATGACGATTACAGACGCAATCAGCCAGTCTGTTGGTCACACGGCAATCAATTTGAGTGTGAGTGCGATTGTAACGGCTACTTCCAGCGGCTATACAGCTAAAATGATTTCGAAGTATCGTCCGAAACAGCCGATTGTTGCTGTTACATTTGATGAATCTACCAATCGTAAGCTTGCACTTGTTTGGGGTGTGGAAGCTATCACAGGAGAGCGCGTAGAATCAACGGATGATATGCTTGATCTTGCAGTTGACACTGGCCTTTCTACTGGTCTCTTCAAACGCGGCGACCGCATCATTATCTCTGCAGGTGTTCCAGTCGGAGAAACTGGTACAACGAACTTGATGAAGGTTCATGTAATTGGTGATATCCTTGCAAAAGGACAAGGCATCGGCAAAGGCAGTGTGTACGGCAAAGCAGTAGTTGCTAAAAATGCGGAAGAAGCATTGCAAGAACTTCAAGAGGGCGATATCCTTGTAACATACGGTACGGATAAAGACATGATGCCTGCAATCGAAAAAGCGGGCGGCCTGATTGTAGAAGAAGGCGGCTTGACTTCCCATGCAGCAGTTGTCGGACTTAGCCTTGGTATCCCAGTTGTTGTAGGAGTTGCAGAAGCGACTTCTAAAATCAGCAGCGGTGCCTACGTAACAGTAGATGCAGCCAAAGGTGATATTTACGATGGACATGCCAGCGTCCTGTAAAAAAGAAAGTTGAAGGAAGGAGAGGGGGATAAGTCCCTTCTCCTTTTTTTGTTTGGTAAGACGGCTGTGGTAAACTATTAGTAATCTAAATGATGATGGAGCGTTGTATATGAAAAAAGCGTTACTGTTTCTATTTATCTTATTTCCGGCGCTTGAGGTTACGGTGTTTATCTGGACAGGGGCAGAAATCGGGTTTTTGTGGCTGTTTCTTTTAATTATGCTAACAGGCGTGCTTGGAGTGGCATTGGCTCGGCGTGAAGGTCTGCAGACTTACAGGAGAGCACGAGAGCAAATGCAGAACGGACAGCCCCCGACGGATGAACTATTAAACGGTATGTGTATATTAATTGGCGGCTTTCTGTTATTGCTGCCAGGCTTTATTAGCGACTTGCTAGGATTGTTGTTTTTGCTCCCATTCAGCCGCAGGAAGCTGCGCTATTGGGTGCAAGCATTGTTAATGCGGCTGGTAGCGAAAAATACTATTCGTGTGTATCGCCGTTAAATTTGTTTGCCATATTTCACATAGTTCCATAACAGATGCAGCACACCTGTCTGATGAAGGGTATGCAGGATCACCAGCAGCACGGGGCCGGCCAGCAAGCCAATAAAACCGAGTAATTGGAAACCTGCAAAAACAGCAATTAACGTTGCTAATGGATTCAGTCCAATCTGAACAGAAAGCAGGTTCGGCTCCATAAGCTGCCGCTGAAGCACAATGATAAGGTAAAGGACAGCTAGTCCTATTGTTACAGAGAATTTTCCGGTTAGAAAACTGTATAAAATCCATGGAACAAAGACAATACCAGTGCCCATATACGGGACAATATCAACGAGTGCGATAAAGAAGGCAGTAGCAAAAGGATGCTCAATCCGCAGCACCGTAAAGCCTATGCACATGATAAGGAACGTAAGACTTAGCAGCAATGCCTGGGCCTTGAGAAATCCAATGCATGCTTTTTTTAAACCCTCGCCAACTTGTCTTCCAGAAGACAGCAGCATGACTGGTAGAACACGTTCCAAAAATCGACTGATTCTCTCCCAGTCTTTACATAAGAAAAATGTGCCGAGTAAAGCAAACACACACACGCTTATATAGAGCGGGGCCTTACTAAGAAGCAAAGGAACCGCTTCTAATGCTGCTTGAATCCCTTCGCCTAGAGTGACAGATAAATGCTGGGCAACAGCTTGCAGGTTTTCATCAAGTGCATCTTGCTGACTGGAATCCAGTTCCTGCTGAAAAGACATCAGCCGCTCATAATAAGGCATTACATATTGTTCCGAAAGCTTCTGGATATAGCTCACAAAATCCGTAAAATGTGCGGGAACTGTTTTAGCTAAATAAGTGGCGCCTTGGGCAATTTCTGTAACTGCTAATGCTAACCCGCCAATACAAATTCCTAAAAATATCAATAGAACAAGAACAACGGCTGCTGTCCGATTTAGCGCCGTTTTATTTTCTAATAGGCGGATGAGCGGGTTTATTAGTATCGCTAAAATGAAAGATATAATAAATGGATAAACATAAGGTGCAGCAAGCATGATGAATGCGATACAGCCAACGATAGAACCGAGAACAATACACGTTCGAAGCAGCTGATGGAGCAGCGTCATCTGCATGAACTCACCCCTTTTATATATTTATAGAAATTTGGAGGAAATAATCTTGTTAAACACATCTTCATTGTTTTTAGTCATCATTTTACTTTTGGGAATAATTGGAAAAAATCAATCCATTACCATAGCGGCGTATGTGCTGCTAGGCATAAAAGTACTGCAGCTCGATGATAAGCTGTTTCCTTTTCTTGCATCCAAAGGCATGAGTATCGGAATAACCGTACTGACGATTGCTGTGCTTGTCCCTATTGCAAGCGGAGAAATTGGCTTTAAGGATTTATATGCAAGTGTGAAATCATATTATGCCTGGGTGGCACTCGCTGCCGGTATCTTAGTAGCAATTCTTGGCAAGTATGGTGTCAATCTGATGGCATCTGATCCACAGGTTACGGTAGCGCTTGTAATAGGCACTATCCTTGCTGTTGTACTGTTAAACGGAGTGGCAGTCGGCCCATTAATTGGAGCAGGTATCACCTATATGATTCTTCAGGTGATCGGATTGTTTACAAAATAACAAAAAATTAAAACGAATCAGATTATAAAGAAAACAAAAAAATTAAAACGTTTTCATTTCACAAATAGGCAGATTATGTTTATAATGAAAGTGCTTCACTCAAAGACCTGGCAATTTGAAGTTTTTATTACACATGTTATTGATTTTTACTTTTACTGAAGGGGAGAGATTAACATGGCAGTAGTTAAGGGGCTTGAAGGAGTTATAGCGGCAGAGTCAAAGATTAGCTCAATTATAGATGATCAGCTGACGTATGCAGGTTATAACATTGATGATCTTGCTAGTAATTCCAGTTTCGAGGAAGTAATTTATTTGTTATGGCATAATGAGCTGCCGAATGAGGAGCAGCTTGCACAGCTGAGAGGGGAACTGGCTGCGCAGGCAAAGCTTCCGGATCCAGTGATCGAGCATTTGAAATCCTATGATTTGAAAACGGTTCATCCGATGTCGGCACTGCGTACAGCAGTATCTTTGCTTGGATTGTATGACGAAGAGTCAGAAGTAAATACGCCAGAAGCCAATGCTAAAAAAGCGATCCGTCTGCAGGCGCAAATCGCAACATTGGTAGCAGCATTTTCACGTATTCGTTCTGGTCACGAGCCTGTGGCTCCAAGAACAGATTACAGCTATGCAGCGAACTTCTTGTATATGTTTAACGAGAAAGAACCAGAAGACATTGAAGTCGAAGCAATGAACAAAGCACTCGTACTTCATGCGGATCATGAATTAAACGCATCTACCTTTACAGCACGCGTTTGTGTCGGTACATTGTCTGATATGTATTCCGGTCTTACGGCAGCTATTGGAGCGCTTAAAGGGCCGCTTCATGGCGGAGCCAATGAAGCAGTAATGGAGATGTTGTTCGATATCAATGAGATTGAAAATGTAGAAGCATATTTGGATGATAAGTTCGCCAAAAAAGAAAAAATTATGGGTATGGGGCACCGCGTTTACAAACAAGGTGATCCGCGAGCGAAATTCTTAAAAGAAATGTCTCGTGAATTAACCGAAATTTCAGGACAATCGAAATGGTATGAAATGAGTGTGAAAGTAGAAGACATCGTCAAGCGGGAAAAGAACCTCCCAGCGAATGTTGATTTCTACTCCGCAACTGTATATTACAGCTTGGGAATTGATCATGATTTATATACACCAATCTTTACGGTGAGCCGCTTCTCCGGGTGGATTGCACATATTCTGGAACAATTCGCAGATAACCGTTTGATCCGTCCGCGAGCAGAGTATGTCGGAGAAACGCATCGTACCTATACATCACTTGAAGAAAGAATCTAATATTTTTACAACAATAGAGGCCAATATTTGCTAAACTGATAGAGTATCATATTTTATTTTAGGAGGAATCGAACATGGCTGAAGCAAACAAAATCACAGTAACTAACGGAGCGCTGCAAGTACCAGACCGACCGGTTATCCCTTTCATTGAAGGAGACGGAACAGGTCCTGATATTTGGGCTGCCGCAAGCCGTGTACTCGAGGCTGCAGTAGACAAAGCTTACAAAGGCGAGAAGTCAATTGAATGGAAAGAAGTTTATGCAGGGCAGAAAGCATTCGACAAGACAGGTGAATGGCTGCCGGAAGAAACACTTGAAGTCATCCGTGATTACAAGATCGCTATTAAAGGTCCATTGACAACACCTATCGGCGGCGGTATTCGTTCTTTGAACGTAGCGCTTAGACAAGAGCTTGATTTGTTTACTTGCTTGCGTCCGGTCCGCTACTTTAAAGGTGTACCTTCACCAGTGAAGAAGCCGGAAGATACGGATATGGTTATTTTCCGCGAGAACACGGAAGATATCTATGCTGGTATTGAGTGGCAAAAAGGCTCACCGGAAGTGAAAAAAGTCATCGAATTCCTTGAGAATGAAATGGGAGTACATAACATTCGCTTCCCGGAAACTTCTGGTATTGGTATCAAGCCAGTGTCAGAGGAAGGAACGCAGCGTCTCGTGCGTGCTGCAATTGAGTATGCTATCCAGGAAAATAGAAAGAGCGTGACGCTTGTCCATAAGGGCAACATCATGAAATTCACTGAGGGTGCCTTCAAGAACTGGGGCTATGAGCTTGCAGAAGCTGAATACGGTGATAAAGTATTTACTTGGAATCAGTATGACAAGATTGCAGAAGAAAAAGGCCGAGGAGCTGCTGACGAAGCACAAAAAGAAGCAGAAGCTGCGGGCAAAATCGTCGTGAAAGACGCAATCGCTGATATCTTCCTTCAGCAGATTCTAACACGTCCGGCAGAGTTCGATGTTGTAGCAACAATGAACTTGAACGGAGATTATATCTCTGATGCACTTGCTGCACAAGTTGGCGGTATCGGTATTGCACCGGGAGCAAATATCAACTATGATACGGGCCATGCCATTTTCGAAGCAACACACGGTACAGCACCGAAGTATGCAGGCTTAGATAAAGTAAACCCGTCTTCTGTTATCCTTTCTGGTGTGCTTCTTCTTGAGCACCTAGGCTGGAGAGAAGCGGCTGACCTCATTACAAAAGCAATGGACAAAACGATTGCTTCTAAAGTTGTCACGTATGACTTCGCTCGTCTCATGGATGGCGCAACAGAAGTAAAGACGTCCGAATTTGGTGACGAACTAATCAAAAACATGGACTAACTTGTCGAAGGAGGAATCATCATGGCAATAAAACGAAGAAAAGTATCCGTAATCGGTAGTGGTTTCACTGGAGCAACAACAGCATTCCTCATCGCACAGAAAGAACTCGCTGATGTTGTATTGGTCGATATTCCGGATATGGAAGATCCGACAAAAGGCAAAGCATTGGATATGCTGGAAGCGTCTCCTGTTCAAGGCTTCGATGCCCATGTAAAAGGAACAGCAGATTACGCTGACACAAAAGACTCTGACGTAGTAGTTATTACGGCCGGTATAGCGCGCAAGCCAGGAATGAGCCGTGATGATCTTGTAAACACAAATAGTAAGATTATGAAATCTGTTACAGAGCAAGTTGTAAAGTATTCACCAGACAGTGTGATTGTCGTATTGACCAATCCAGTTGATGCTATGACATACACGGTCTACAAGACTTCCGGGTTCCCGCGCAATCGCGTTATCGGCCAATCCGGTGTGCTGGACACGGCTCGATTCCGTACATTTGTAGCGGAAGAACTAAACCTTTCCATCAAGGATATTACCGGTTTTGTTCTTGGCGGACACGGAGACGACATGGTGCCGCTTATCCGTTATTCCTACGCTGGGGGTATTCCGCTTGAGACATTGATTCCAAAAGATCGCCTGGATGCCATCGTGGAACGCACACGTAAAGGCGGCGGTGAGATTGTGAACTTGCTTGGAAACGGAAGCGCATATTATGCGCCAGCTGCATCCTTGCTAGTCATGGTGGAAGCAATCCTTAAAGATCAGCGCCGTGTCCTTCCGGCTATTGCTTACTTGGAAGGGGAGTACGGCTACAACGATCTATTCCTAGGCGTACCGACAATCATTGGCGGAAACGGTCTGGAGGATGTTATTCAGCTTGAACTTACAGACGATGAAAAAGCCCAGCTAGACAAATCTGTCGAATCTGTACAGAAAGTCATGAGCGTTCTTCAGTAATCGCAGCTGAGACTAGAATAATAAAGTGTTAATCTAAAAGAAAACCGAACCATGAAAATTCTTCTGCAGAGTTTTCATAGGTTCGGTTTTTTAGTGTTTGCAGTTTGTGCAGTTTCTTTAACCGAATTAACAAAACTTTATATGTTGTCCGTGTCACCCAACCAAAGGAAAGCGCAAGAATCCTTTATATGCTAATGTTTCCGGTGTTTAGCTTATCTATTTTGCTTTATTTACAAACTCTTAACAGAGAAAGCGAATTAGTACTGTTCACTTTACAGTTAGAAAACGGTATGATGGGCATAGAGGGGGCTGGTATCTATGGCACAAAAAGTACTAATTGTAGATGACGAAGAATCTATTGTAACGTTATTACAGTTCAATATAGAAAGAGCCGGATTCGAAACAGAGACAGCTTTCGACGGTATGACTGGTCTGCAGAAGGCATTGCAAAATACATATGACATTATTGTGCTTGATTTGATGCTGCCGGAACTGGATGGCACAGAAGTTTGTAAGCAGCTGCGTCAAAAGCAAATTGATACTCCAATTCTAATGCTGACTGCACGTGACGAAGAACTGGACAAGGTATTAGGTCTTGAGCTTGGTGCAGATGACTATCTTACAAAACCATTCAGTCCAAAAGAAGTGGTCGCACGAATTAAAGCTATTCTGCGCCGAACAAACAAAAATGATAGTTTTATGGATAGCGGTGAAATTAAGATTTCGGGCTTGTCTATTTTTCCTGATCAATATGAAGCATCCATTAACGGTGATTCTTTAAGTTTCACCCGCAAAGAATTTGAACTTTTAATGTATTTGGCGAGAAACAAAGGCCGGGTTATGTCGCGTGACCAGCTTCTCAGCTCTGTATGGAATTATGACTTTGTTGGCGATACACGTATTGTAGACGTTCATATTAGTCATTTGCGTGAAAAGATTGAACCTGATTCCAAGCATCCTGTGTTTATTAAAACAATTCGCGGTTTGGGCTATAAGATGGAGGAGCCGCAATAATGCGTCGCAGCTCTTATGGGATTGTCGTGTATGGATCACTTATTTTGCTGATCTTTGCGGCAATCGGTTTTATCCTTATGCAAATCACTTCTGAGTGGTTTATCCTTTGGAGTGTCTTGCTAATAGGCGCTGCGTTGATCACATCTGTGCTTTACCGGCTGCAAGAGCGCTATATCAAACCCGTTTCCATGACTGCTGCCGTAGCAGAAGAGCTAGTGAAGGGCAATTACAAGGCTAGGAATTATGAGAATTTCTATGGAGATGCCGGCCGGCTGATTCGCTCGGTGAATCAGATTGCACGAAATCTCCACGAACTAGAATTGCTGGAAAAGATGCAGGAAGACCAGCTGGAGACAGTGATCGACAATATGGAAAGCGGTTTGATGCTTGTGGACGAAAGAGGATATGTTCATCTGGTCAATCGCAAATTTCTGTCTGTATTTGGCGGGAAAGATAAGGATTATATCGGTCATGTCTATCACGACACTATTTCCCAAAGTGATATCCATCATGTTGTATCCGAGGCGTTCCTTTACGAAGAGAAAGTCCGCGATGCTTTCATCTTGCAGCGGGAAAAGGAAAAACGCTTTTTTGAAATTGTTGCTGCGCCAATTTTTAATGATTCCTATGACTTAAAAGGCGCGGTACTTGTATTCTATGAGATTACAGAGTTGAAACGGGTAGAAGAGATGCGTAAGGACTTTGTTGCTAATGTATCACATGAGCTTAAAACGCCATTGACATCTATTCGCGGTTTTTCAGAAACGCTGCTGGAAGATGGAGCGTTGGAGGACCGAGAACTTACCGAGCGCTTTCTTACTATCATTAACAACGAGAGTCAGCGACTTCAAGCATTGGTAAAAGACTTGCTTGAGCTTTCGCGGTTGGAAAAGGATGAACTGCAGATACGAATGGAGCGTCTGGACTTCCGTACGATGGTTGATACAATCATGCCAATTATTGAACAGCATGCGGAAAGTAAGCAAATCCAAGTGCAGTTAGAACTGCCGGATAGCGTAATCATGCGAGGAGACGAAGATCGCTTGAAGCAGCTTGTTATCAATCTTATGAATAACGCAGTGAATTACACGTCGTCAAATGGCAGCGTGAGGCTGCAACTCACCCAATCTAATGATAGCGTTTTTGCTGAAATATCCGATACAGGGCTCGGTATACCAGAAGATTCACTTGATCGGATATTCGAGCGATTTTATCGGGTTGATAAGGCGCGCAGCCGGAATACCGGCGGAACCGGACTCGGACTTGCTATCGTCAAGCACGTCGTCGAGGCGCATGGAGGTACCATATCGGTCAGCAGTGAAGTAAATAAAGGTACGACATTTTCCATCCGTCTGCCAAAAGCACTTGGCTAAAGATCGTCCACTTGGACGATCTTTTTTGTTTCCAGAAAGAAACATGGTAAACTAAAAAGAAGAGTAAGGAACGATGGAAAAGGAGCTTGATGTATGACGAAAAAATTGGTCTTAATTGATGGGAACAGCATCGCATATCGTGCATTTTTTGCACTGCCGCTGTTAAATAATGATAAAGGTATTCACACAAATGCTATCTACGGTTTCACAACAATGCTGCTTCGTATTCTGGAAAACGAAAACCCAACGCATATGCTTGTTGCTTTTGATGCGGGCAAGACGACATTCCGACATGAAACGTTTAAGGAATACAAAGGCGGCCGACAAAAAACTCCACCGGAATTATCAGAGCAGTTCCCGCTGCTTCGTGAATTGCTGGACGCTTTTTCGATTAAACATTATCAGCTCAGTCAATATGAAGCGGATGATATTATCGGTACATTAGCAAAACAAGCAGAGCAGGATGAATTTGAAGTGAAAGTCATTTCCGGAGATAAGGATCTTCTGCAGCTTGTTAGTGATAAGACGACAATTCAGCTGACAAGAAAAGGGATCAGCGAAACAGATTCCTACACGCCGAATTTCTTGCTGGAGAATATGGAAGTCACAGCAGATCAGATTGTTGATATGAAAGCGTTAATGGGCGATAGTTCCGATAACATTCCTGGTGTTCCAGGTGTCGGACAGAAGACTGCTGTGAAGCTTCTAAAGCAATTCCAAACGCTTGATCACATTTACGAGCAACTGGATGAAGTATCAGGAAAAAGCATCAAACAGAAGCTTGCTGATAATAAAGACTCTGCTTATATGAGCCGAGAGCTTGCTACCATTGATACAAAAGCGCCAATAGAAGTAAGTCTTGCTGATATTAATTATGATGGCTACCAGACGCCAGCTTTAAGTACAATCTTTAAAGATCTTGGTTTCCAGTCCTTGCTAACTCGGATTGGAGAAGAAGGAGAAACAGAAGAAGTTTCACAAGAGCTTGCGCCGCTGGGTGTAATCATTGTTGATGACATAAAGAGCGAGCTGTTCACTGGTGAAGACGCCCTAGTCGTTGAGATGCTGACAGACAATTATCATACAGCGCAGGTAGAAGGATTTGGTCTTGCCAATGCGAATGGTGCCTACTTTATCCCATCTGAAGTCGCATACAATTCGGACGTATTCAAGGAATGGGCACAAGACAGCTCAAAAGCGAAATGGGTATTTGATGTGAAACGAACAGTCGTAGCGCTGCTGCATCACGGTATTACATTGGAAAATGCTAATTTCGACTTGCTATTAGCATCCTACTTAATCAATGCGTCGGAAAACCATCACGATATCCCAGCGATTGGGCATCGTTTCGGAATGAAAGATGTTTTGTATGACGAAGAAGTGTACGGAAAAGGCGCGAAGATGAAGGTTCCGGAAGTAGATGCACTTGCCGAACATTTAGCTAGAAAAGCAATGGTGATTTATAACTTGAAGCCAGAAGCAGAGGCAAAGCTTTCCGAGAACGAACAGCTGGAGCTGCTCCAGAGTTTAGAACTGCCGCTTGCTGCTATTCTAGGTGAAATGGAGTACCTTGGCGTGCAGGTTGATGTTGAAAAAATTCAGGAAATGAAAGAACAACTGGGCGGCAGATTAACTGAAATTGAACAAAAGGTATATGAATTGGCTGGCGAAGAGTTCAATCTTAATTCACCAAAACAGCTCGGTCCGATTCTGTTTGAGAAGCTGGGCTTACCGGTTATTAAGAAAACCAAAACAGGTTATTCTACTTCTGCAGATGTATTGGAACAGCTGGCAGACCAGCATGAGATTATTGAGCAGCTTCTCTTGTACCGCCAATTAGGCAAGCTGCAGTCCACCTATATTGAAGGTTTGCTGAAAGTGGTGGACAAAGACAATAAAATTCATACGCGTTTCAACCAGGCACTAACCCAAACAGGTCGTTTAAGTTCAACAGAACCCAATCTGCAAAACATTCCAATTCGACTGGAAGAGGGTCGTAAAATCAGACAAGCATTCGTTCCTTCGAAAGACAATTATGTTATTTTTGCGGCTGACTATTCCCAAATCGAGCTGCGTGTACTAGCGCATATTGCCCAAGATGACAAGCTGATTGAAGCGTTCAATGAAGATATGGATATTCACAGCCGAACAGCAATGGATGTATTTCATGTAGAAGAAAAAGACCTTACCAGTAATATGCGACGCCAAGCAAAAGCTGTTAACTTTGGTATTGTTTATGGAATCAGTGATTATGGACTGTCTCAAAGTCTCGGGATTACAAGGAAGGAAGCACAGCAGTTCATCGATCGTTATTTCAAGAGCTTCCCAGGTGTAAAAACATATATGGAAGACATTGTTCAGGACGCGAAGCAAAAAGGCTTTGTAACAACGATTATGAATCGCAGACGTTACCTGCCGGATTTGACTAGCCGTAACTTCAATGTGCGCAGTTTTGCTGAACGTACTGCGATGAATACACCTATCCAAGGCAGTGCCGCAGATATTATTAAAAAAGCGATGATTGACTTAGCAGAACGTTTGGAATCAGAACAAATGGAAGCGAAGCTGCTGCTTTCTGTACACGATGAATTGATTCTTGAAGCGCCTGAATCAGAGATTGAGAAGCTGAAAGAAGTCGTTCCGGATGTGATGGAACATACAGTGAAGCTCGATGTGCCGCTAAAAGTGGATTATTCATACGGCAAGACATGGTATGATGCGAAATAAGCACGGAAAGAAGGACAGGAAATGCCGGAATTACCAGAGGTTGAAACAGCAAGAAGAACATTGGAACAGCTGATCGTCGGCAAAACAATTGCTGATATTACTGTCCGCTGGCATAAAATTATTAAATTTGATGAAGGCACAGATGCTTTTATCGAACGATTGAAAGGACAGACGTTTCGATCTGTCGGGCGGAAAGGGAAGTTTCTTTTATTCTATTTAGATGGAGATGTTATTGTCTCTCACTTGCGAATGGAAGGGAAGTTCTCGGTAAAGCCGGAAACAGAGCCAGACGATAAGCATACGCATGTTATTTTTCAGCTGACAAATGGGGAACAGCTGCGTTATAACGACGTGCGCAAGTTTGGTACAATGCATTTGTTTAACGAAGGACAGGAAAACGACGCACCGCCGTTAACGTTAGTTGGCCCGGAGCCTTTTGATGAATCTTTTACACTGGACTATTTCAAAGAAAAAGTACAAAAAAGCAGCCGGATGATCAAAAATATTCTGCTTGATCAAACAGTTGTAGCCGGCTTGGGTAATATTTACGTGGATGAAACATTATTCAAAGCGGGTGTTCATCCAGAACGACGCGGCTCTTCCATAACCGATATGGAATTGGTCCGGATTCAGCAAGCAGCTGCAGAAACACTGCTCGAAGCAGTCGAAAAAGGCGGCAGCACGATTCGCAGCTATGTGAACAGCCAAGGAAAAATTGGGTCGTTCCAGAACGAGCTGCAAGTTTACAGCCAGCAAGGTACACCATGCCCGAATTGCGGCCGGGAAATTATAAAGATAAAAGTAGGCGGCAGAGGAACGCATCTCTGTACTTCTTGTCAGCAGTAAAGGAGGGATCCAGCTATGAGCTTGGTGATTGGATTAACTGGGGGCATTGCATCCGGGAAAAGCACCGTCAGTGACTTGTTTAGAGAATACAACATTCCAGTGGTTGATGCTGATGTTGTGGCACGGGAAGCAGTAGAACCCGGTGAGCCAGCTTTAAGAGCAATCATTGAAAGTTTTGGGGAGGATATTCTGCTCCAAGACGGAACACTTAACCGCCCAAAGCTTGGCAGCATTATCTTCCAAGATGAGAAAAAACGAGAGCTGCTGAATAATATTGTGCACCCTGTTGTGAGAGAGAGAATGACAGCAGAACGTGACCGGCTGAAAAAAACTTATCCAGCTGTTGTGCTGGATATTCCGCTGCTTTTCGAAGGCAAGCAGCTGCAGCTAGTCGATAAAGTGGTTGTTGTTCATGTCGATTCATCCGTCCAGCTGGAACGGCTTATGCAGCGAAATGAATTAACGGAGCAAGCAGCACTGGATCGAATCAACAGTCAGATGTCGTTAGATCAGAAAGCGAGCAAAGCGGATGCTGTCATTGACAATAATGGCACCCGTAAGCAGACACGCGACCAGCTTGAAAAGCTCCTAACTGCTTGGGAAATGATAGACAAGTAATAAAGGGCCAAATCACATTATGATTTGGCCCTTTGCTTTATTCCTCCATCTTCTGGGTTACAATGGAAATGATAAGGAATGCAGGATGGGGGAAGAAACTGTTAAGATATAGACCGCTAGATGACCAAGATAGCCAGCTAATAAAAGAAGCAGAGAAAGTTATTAAACAGAACTACAGCTATGGTCGTCACCATATTGGCTCAGCCGTACGATCAAAATCAGGTAAAGTTTTTTCGGCAGTACATATCGAAGCAAATGTCGGCCGCATTACTGTTTGTGGAGAAGCGATAGCTATCGGCAAAGCCATATCAGAAGTAGAAACTGAATTAGAAACCATTGTAGCAGTTGCGCACCCTCATTCGTAAGAAGATATAGACAATTGCTGGGTTGTCGCTCCTTGCGGTATGTGCCGTGAGTTAATAAGTGACTATGGAAGAGATACCGACGTTATACTAACTTATAATAGACAGTTAGCAAAATGCAGGGTGTTAGAGCTCTTACCAGAAAAATACGCAAAATAACAAGGTAGTATTTATTATTGTGCGAGAAACGTTTGGAAAAATCCAAGCGTTTTTTATTTGATTAAATGTTCTTTATCTAAAAATTAGGTGTCTTTTTTATTCGCAATACTTCCTTAATGTGTTATACTATATATGCTGATAAACAATATAGAGTGACACATTAAAGGAGGCAATACAATGACAATACGTATCGCGATTAATGGGTTTGGCAGAATTGGAAGATTGGTTTGCAGACGAGCAATGGAGCTGCCTGATTTCGAGATTGTGGCGGTGAATGCCTCCTACCCGGCAGAAACTTTGGCTCATCTGCTGCGTTATGACAGTGTTCACGGTAATGTAAATAAAGAGGTCTATGCAGACGCAGATGCCATTATATATGATGGTAAAAAAATCGCTGTAGTAGGAGAACGCAGCCCGGAACTGCTTCCATGGAAAGAACTTGGGGTGGACGTTGTCATCGAAGCTACAGGTAAGTTCTGTTCTCAAGAAGCTGCATCTGCACATCTGGATGCTGGCGCGAAGAAGGTTGTCATTACAGCTCCTGGTAAAGATGTGGACGCAACAATTGTTATGGGTGTAAACGAGCGGACATATAAAAGCGATATCCATCACATCGTTTCCAATGCTTCCTGCACGACAAATTGCCTCGCACCAGTTGTCAAAGTACTCGATGAACGTTTCAACATTAAAAATGGGTTAATGACGACGGTGCACTCCTTTACAAATGATCAAAAAAATATCGACAATCCGCACAAAGATCTGCGCCGGGCGAGAGGCTGTACGCAGTCCATCATACCGACTACCACGGGTGCAGCTAAAGCACTTGCAGAAGTACTTCCGCATTTGAAAGGCAAACTGCATGGTATGGCTTTACGTGTGCCGACTCCGAATGTATCACTTGTAGACTTGGTAGTAGATGTAGAAGCGTCTGTTACGGCGGAGCAAGTGAATGATGCTTTCCGGACAGCTGCTCAGACGGATATGCGCGGTATTATTTCTTACAATGAAGAGCCGCTTGTATCCATTGATTACACAACCACAGAACAGTCGGCAACCATTGATGGATTGTCTACTATTGTTATGGAAGAAAACAAGATAAAGGTTATTGCTTGGTATGATAACGAATGGGGTTATTCGTGTCGTGTAGTCGATCTGGCGAAATTAGTCGGTAACGGCGTAAGAGAAGCGAATAGCGCAGAAGTTATATAATCTTTGTGTTTCCCCTGCTTATATTTCGGAGGTTGGCTTGCCAAACAGGTACAAACATTATATACTTCTTTTTGCATGCATTTATGCAGCAAGAAAACGTACGTTAAAGCCTGTTTTCCTAAGGAATCTATGCAGCAAGTGATTTGCTTAAAGGGTTAGGACCTCTCTGGACTAACTTTCCCCCGTGGCAATTCATGCATCTATTTTTTAGGTGAATATTCTAAGGGGGAATTACATTGGATACAATGGGAAGACATGTAATTGCAGAACTATGGGATTGCAATACTGAAACGTTGAACGATATGCAGCAGATTGAACAAATCTTTGTTGATGCTGCACTGAAGTCAGGTGCTGAAGTACGGGAAGTCGCTTTCCACAAATTTGCGCCGCATGGCGTAAGCGGAGTGGTTATTATCTCGGAATCACATTTGACAATCCATAGTTTTCCAGAACATGGTTATGCGAGCATTGATGTTTACACTTGCGGTAACATCATTGATCCGAACGTAGCTACTGATTATATCATTGACGCACTTGAAGCTAAAACATGTGAGAAAGCCGAGCTTCCGCGGGGCATGGGTCCTGTGGCAGTGCAGCCGAAATCACGTTAATATTTGGACAATCAACCTCGCTCTTATTCTGGAGCGGGGTTTTCTAATTCGTATTGGTACATGAAAAGATGGTAAACATATATAGTGTGAAGCAGTCATTGTACTGCTTGAAATAATGCATTTATTCGCATTTATTTATTACTTCGGATATAATAGCAGGTACTAATAGTTACTGCTAGAAAGAAGGTATTTATTTTGAATAGACGTGTCGTAGTTACGGGATATGGTGCTGTCACACCGCTTGGTTCGGATGTGGAGACATTTTGGAATAACATAAAAGCAGGGAAATCCGGCATTAAGCAATTAGATGCAGAGAAATTCGCAGGAATTGCGTCACAAATTGGCGGAACAGCAACTGGGTTTGAACCAGAGAAATACCTCGATAAAAAAGATATTGAAAGGTACGATTTATATAGCCAGTTTGCTTATGGAGCAGCAGTTGAAGCGATGGAGCAGGCTAATTTAAACAAAGAAACAGTAAATCCAGAACGAGTAGGGATTTATATTGGGTCTGGAATCGGCGGGGTCAATACGCTTTTAGACAATCACGAAAAGCTTTTGGATAAAGGACCGCGCCGTGTGTCGCCATTTATGGTACCGATGATGATTAGCAATATGGCAACAGGAATTGTTTCTATTAAAACAGGCTTTACTGGACCTAGCTTTGCTCCTGTTTCTGCTTGTGCTACAGGTAACCATGCGATTGGGGAAGCATTCCTGAATATTAAGCATGGCTACTCCGATGCGATGCTTGCTGGCGGAGCTGAAGCATCCATTACACCATTTGCTTATGCTGGTTTCACAAAGATGCGTGCAATGAGCACACAAAACGATACACCAGAAACAGCGAGTTCACCATTTGATACAAACCGTGATGGTTTCGTTATGTCTGAAGGTGCCGGTATTTTAGTACTGGAAGAACTTGAGCATGCGCAAAATCGCGGTGCAGTTATCCTTGGAGAAGTTGTCGGATATGGATCGACAACAGACGCTCATCATATTACATCTCCAAACTACTTAGGACCTGCAAAAGCAATGAAGCTGGCGATGCAAATGGCAGATTGGGAAGCAGATGATGTTGATTATATCAATGCGCACGCTACGAGCACACCAGAAGGTGACAAAACGGAAACAAAAGCCATTAAAGAAGTATTCGGTGACAAAGCACATGACTTACTGATTAGTGCTACCAAGTCTATGACGGGTCATTTGTTTGGCGCAGCTGGCGGAGTGGAAGCGATTATTACACTAAAAGCACTGCAAGATGGCATCGTTCCTCCGACAATTAATTACCGAGATGCCGATCCGGAATGTGATTTAACATATGTGCCGAATGAATCGGTCAGCAAAGATATGACACAGGCTTTGTCTAATGGATTCGGTTTTGGCGGTCATAATGCGGTGCTGGCACTGCGCAAGTGGAAAGGGTAGCCCTCGGCTGCCTTTTTTGTTTCTGCTGCGCTCCTTCGATTTTTCACTTGAATCATGGTAGAATAAGAAAAAGACGATACAAACGTGTCGTAAATGCGCGAAGCCTGTCGAGGCTTGCAAAGAATAATGGGGTGGATCGGCATGAAATGTCCAAACTGCCAATATAAAAGTACAAAGGTATTAGATTCCCGTCCCATAGAAGAAGGACGTTCCATCCGGCGCCGCCGGGAATGTGAAGAATGCGCCTTTCGTTTCACTACATTTGAGCGGATTGAAGCCACGCCGCTGATTGTTGTGAAAAAGGAAGGGACAAGGGAAGAATTTAGCAAAGAGAAGCTTATGCGCGGACTAATCAAAGCTTGTGAGAAGCGTCCTGTAGCGCTGGAGCAGATTGAACATATCGTTTTGGAAGTTGAAAAAGAATTACGCAATGGCGGTACCTCGGAAATACAGAGCAAGGAAATCGGTGAAATGGTCATGGAGCGTCTGTCTGATGTGGACGAAGTCGCTTATGTTCGCTTTGCCTCTGTATACCGGCAATTCAAGGATCTCAGTGTCTTCCTGGAAGAATTGAAAGACTTGATTAAAACCGATAAATAAGTGTAACAGCTTGGAAGAATGGAAAGGACAGATTGTATGAAAAGTCAGCATATCGGGAAACTGCTGCCAGCTGACGGGTATCAGATCCGGATGAAAAGATCCCTTCATGATGGATATTCGGTTGCCTTAACGCATTTGTATCAGCCGCTGCTAGGGTTAAGGGCTGTTACTTTATACCAAACAATGGTGAATGACTATGTGATGCATGGCGGCATGTACGCTCCAAAGACTCATCATTTGTTAATGACATTGCTGGATATGCCGATGGACCAATTATACGAAGCGAGGCTGCAGCTGGAAGCGATTGGCCTTATCCGAACGTATAAACAGCAGGGAGAGCAGCGCGTGTTTACCTACGACGTGTATCCGCCGTTTACACCAGCTGCCTTTTTTGCTGATGATATGCTTTCGCAGCTGCTTTATCATCAATTGGGCGAAAGCCGTTATAAGGACATGCAGCAAGCCTTAGTAGCCGCAGAAGAGCTGCCTGACGCAGCGGAGGAGATTACAGCATCATTTGAAGCTGTGTTTTCTGCGGACAAGCTGGCTAAACAAGGTGTGCTCCCGATGAAAGCTCCCGCTGCACCAGTCGCGCAAGAGAATTCTGGTCCTTCCTTTGAGACGGACGTCGTAGATTTTGAGTGGCTGCGTCAATCGCTCAAGCAGCGGATGCTGAATCCGGAAGCGGTTCTGACACCTCGTAATCAAAAACTGCTCGAATCAATGGCCGTGCTTTATAACCTTACTTCGCTCGATTTAGACAAAGCGATGCAATGGGCTGTTTCGGAAGACAATGTGCTTAATCCGGCTGAATTTAAATCGGCTTGTCACGATCTGTTTTTAGCACGACCGAAGACAGCAGAAGTAAAAGTAATGGAGCTTACCCAGAAGGATGCCAAACAAGAAGTGCAGGCAACTTCCAAGCAAGAGAAGCTTGTGCACATGCTGGAGACAATATCGCCAAAACAGCTGTTAGAAGATATTTCAGGCAACGGAACAGCAGCAGCGTCTGACTTGAAAGTTATCCGGGACGTAATGGCAGAGCAAGGCATGGCGCCAGGAATTATGAATGTGCTCGTTTATTACGTGCTGCTGAAATCAGATATGAAATTATCAAAAGCGTACATGGAGAAAATTGCCGCACATTGGGCGCGAAAAAAGGTAAGCACAGTAAGAGAGGCAATGGAGATTGCCAAGAGCAGCAATCAGCCATGGAACGCGACAGCTAACAATAACAATGTGAAGCAGCCAGCAGCAAGGCGGAAAAACGGAGGCCGGTCCGAGATTGTGCCGGAATGGTTTGATCAGAAAGGCAAAGCAGAAGCACCGAGCACGACGGCTGTACCAGATGCGGATGTTGCAGAAATGCTCAAACAGTTTAATGCCAATAAGCGTGGCGTTTAAGAGATAGCGGGAAGGGGGTGCGCGTATGGAGCCCATTCAGGCATCATTAAAAAAATGGATGCAGGAAAACAATAATTTCAAAGAGAACTTTGAACGTATGCAGCAGCAAGTTAGAGAAAATCCAGAAGTCAAAGCGGTGCTGGAAGCAAATCCGCAGCTGACAGAACAGGATATTCAGCGTAACTTGATGCGGCTTTACGAATATACAACAGCATCAAAAGCATGTCAGGATTGTCCGGCGCTTGGTCAATGCAAAAATATATTGAATGGCTATACACCAAGATTGGAAGTAGAGGGACATGTTATCCGACTCGCTTACGATAAATGTCATACCCGTCTTCAGCATGAAGAGCGCGAGAAGCAGGAAGCTCGCATTAACAGCTTGTATATGCCAAAAGATATTTTAGAAGCATCAACAGAAACGCTCGATCATGGAGATGCCGAACGCCAGCAGGCTATCCTGAAAACGCTGCAGTTTCTGCAGCAGACAGGCGATACAATTCCGGAAAAAGGTCTTTATTTCTATGGGCCGTTTGGTGTCGGCAAAACATATTTCCTAGGTGCTATCGCTAATTATTTGGCAGAACGGAATATCTCCAGCATGCTCATTTATATGCCCGAATTTGTACGAGAGATTAAAGCATCTCTAAAAGATGATTCGGTTAATGAGAAAGTGGAGATGTTTAAAAAAGCACCAGTTCTCATGCTTGATGATATTGGAGCGGAGTCACAGTCTGCTTGGTTCCGCGATGAGATACTTGGTTCGATTCTTCATTATCGGATGATGGAACGATTGCCAGTCTTTTTCACCTCTAACTATTCTATTAATCAATTGGAGCAGCAAATCGCGACAACGAATCGCGGTGATGTGGAAAGAGTGAAAGCAGGACGAATCATGGAGCGCATCAAGCGTGTCGCAACCGAGGTTCCTTTATTTGGTGAAAACAGAAGAAATGATTGAATAGAAAAGGCAAGCCCATGCGGCTTGTCTTTTTTTAAACTCATAATTCCATTTTCTGCCCATATAATGTAACAGTTGATAGTGGCGAGGGTGGTTGATATTGCGTAAAGTGTTTATCAAATCAAAGAGAGAGATGGATACATTTTGTTCTTGTTTAGCAATGCTGGATGGTACGAAACAAGTATACGTGGCTGAGGATGAGCAGTGGGGGTATGAAGCGACGATCCAGGATGGCTACCATCGCCGTATAGCAACGGCGCTTGTAGAAACATTTCTCCATCATCGTGAAACAGCATGGATCAAGCAAATTGCCAGCGAAGTGTACTACTATAAGGACGAGGAAGCGATCAAGCGCATAGCAGAGCTGACGCACACGATTCTCGTCGGAGATAAGTATGAAGAAAAGAAGGAACCGAGCTTACCGCGTCAGCAGATTACGCAAATCTTTCAAGAAATAGCCGCAAAGCATATACGAGTTTTCTTTGATGCTGTTATCCAGTTTCGCAGCAGTGCTTATAAAGAAGCACTTACAGCAGTTGTCGGTGATGCTATAGACGAATACAAACTGGAAGAAGAGTATCAGCTGTACGTGGAGTCGCTGCGCCAGTACATTAGCAAGAAGCCAATTCGTGATGAAGCTGTTCATATTATTCAAGGAACTGATTTCTCTTTTTACAAAGAAGATGGAAGCTTATTTTCCGGTAAAGAAATCAAAACACTGGCAACCCAAGAACCACTTGCACTTGCAGGAATTGGCAAGCAAGAGATAAACCTGACACCTTTGATAGCCATGTCACCCCGCAAAATATATTTGTATGGGGAGCACCCAACGGATCCAAAAACACAGACTGTTATTAACATTTTCCAAGAAAGAGCCACCTACCTTCCTTTACATCAATTCCCTTTCGTATCTTTTTGACTGCTCTTGCATTTTCCGGCTGATGCGCTTATACTGTACAATATATGAAGAAGCGACAATAAAGGACACGATAGTAAAACCCGTTTGCTTATAAGAGAGGGAAGCCAAGGCTGGGAGCTTCCTGCATACGCTTTGCTGTTACCACCTTTTACAGCTCTGCCGGAGGACGAAAGAAAACCGGCAGCGTTCAATCGACGTTACCGATTCTTGAGCCGGAATTATATTTCGGGAATTAGGGTGGAACCACGAGACAAACGCTCGTCCCTTTGCACATCAATTGTGCAAAGGGACGGGCTTTTTATATTTAGGAGGAAAACACAAATGGCAGATGTACTAGAATTCATTTTTCCAGATGGAGCAAAAAAAGAATTTCCTGCTGGAACAACTGGTGAAGATATTGCCGGTTCTATTTCTTCAGGACTAAAAAAACAAGCGATTGCAGTTAACGTTGATGGCATTGCCTATGATTTGCGCACAGAGCTTCCAAACGGCGGCGCAATCGAAATTGTCACACTGAAACAAGAGCAAGGCGTAGAAATTATGCGTCATTCTGCAGCACACTTGCTAGCGCAAGCAATAAAACGTCTGTATGGCAACGTACAGTTTGGCGTTGGTCCAGTCATCGAGAATGGTTTTTATTATGATATGGACTTAGAAGCTTCTATCACACCAGAAGACTTGCCGAAAATTGAGAAGGAGATGCAGCGAATCGTTGATGCAAATCTTCCAATTGTACGCAAAGTTGTTTCTCGTGAGGAAGCAAAGGCGATGTTCCGCGAAATCGGTGATGAGCTGAAAATAGAACTAATTGATGCAATTCCGGAAGACCAGGATGTAACGATTTACGAACAAGGTGAATTTTTCGACCTTTGCCGCGGCATTCACGTACCATCTACAGGTAAGATCAAAGTATTCAAGCTGCTTAGCATTTCGGGTGCATACTGGAGAGGCGACAGCAATAATCAGATGCTGCAGCGTATTTACGGTACAGCCTTTGAGAAGAAAGGCCAGCTTGACGACTATTTGAAAATGCTTGAAGAAGCAAAAGAGCGTGACCATCGCAAATTGGGGAAAGAGCTTGAATTGTTCACTGTTTCCCAAAAAGTCGGTCAAGGTCTGCCGCTATGGCTGCCAAAAGGTGCGACAATTCGCCGCACAATTGAGCGCTATATCGTAGACTTAGAAGAAAAGCTTGGTTATGATCACGTTTATACGCCAGTACTTGGCAGTGTAGATCTTTACAAAACAAGCGGACATTGGGATCATTACAAAGATGATATGTTCCCGACAATGGAAATGGACAATGAAGACCTTGTTCTTCGTCCAATGAACTGCCCGCACCATATGATGGTTTATAAAAACGAATTGCACAGCTACCGCAGCTTGCCAATCCGTATTGCTGAGCTCGGTACGATGCACCGTCATGAAATGTCTGGCGCGCTTGCTGGCTTGCAGCGTGTTCGTGCCATGACATTAAATGATGCGCACATCTTTGCTCGTCCAGATCAATTGAAAGATGAATTCATTCGAGTGGTGAAGCTTGTAGAAGCTGTGTACAAAGACTTTGGTATCGATGATTACAAATTCCGCTTATCTTACCGTGATCCTGAAGACAAAGAGAAGTATGTAGATAATGATGCGATGTGGGAAAAAGCACAAGCAATGCTGAAAGAAACAATGGAAGATCTAGAATTGGATTATGTAGAAGCAGAAGGCGAAGCAGCATTCTACGGTCCGAAACTGGATGTACAAGTGAAAACAGCACTCGGCAAAGAAGAAACATTGTCTACTGTACAGCTTGATTTCCATTTGCCAGAACGCTTTGATTTAACTTATATCGGAGAAGACGGAAAAGAACATCGTCCAGTTGTTATCCACCGCGGTGTTGTATCGACAATGGAACGTTTCGTGGCCTTCTTGATTGAAGAATACAAAGGTGCCTTCCCAACATGGCTTGCACCAGTCCAAGCGAAAATCATCCCAGTTTCTCCTGACGCGCATCTTGCGTATGCACGCCAAGTAGAAGATGCACTTCGCATGGAAGGTATCCGCGTTCAAGTAGACGAGCGGGAAGAAAAACTCGGCTATAAGATCCGCGAAGCACAAGTACAAAAAGTGCCGTTCGCCATCGTCTTAGGTGACCAGGAAGTAAAAGACCATGCAGTAAACATTCGCCGCTACGGTGAAAAAGACTCTGAAACGAAAGATTTGAAAGCTTTCGTAGCAGAAATCAAAGAAGAAGTAGACAAGCGCGTATTGCGTAAGTAATCGAAAATCCTTTCACTGCCACTATGGCGGTGGAAGGATTTTTTGTTTGGTAAAGTATTAAATAAAGAGGGGAATTTCTAGTTTGTTTTGTCGGTGCTTCTTGGAAAAAGAAAAGATATAACAATGATAACGAAGGCGGAGAGTGTGCCGAAGAAGACCCACGTATCTAGATACTCCGGATTTATTTTCGAAAAGCTTTTTAAGATAGAAGCAGGAATTAAAGAGCCCAATAAAAGTAGTGCAGCTGCAGTTCGTAATACATTTCGCATATTTTTCATAGAGTTTCTCCTTTTTTTGTATGTAAAAGCAAGTTACTTTATCTTACGCTGCTTCCATATCACTTCAACTATCGGATAAAGATAAACTGGCAATGCAATTATCATCAGCCACGTACTGCCGTGATTTATCCACCGCATTCCAATCATACTGAATTCCACTGCTATGGAAGATAAAAGCAGTACACCTAGATTCTTTAGCTTGTTCACCGTTTTACGGCTTAGCAGATAGAATGCGGCTGCATTTTTCTCGTTTAGGCGTTCGGGTTGATTGTGCAGGCGCGGATTCTTTTCTAACAAATGGAGAAGGAGGAAGTTGATCACACTAAGTGCGGGCAATAGCAGCAAACTTTCTTTTGCGGCCCAATCATCGACTTTACCGGTTATGCCCATGTGAAGCGGCGTTTGCTCAGGTAGGTGCGGCCAGATAATAATTAAGAAGAGGACAGTAGTTAACCAGCTGCTGATTCCAATAATATCCCAGACTTTTTCGCTCTGAGTTTTCGGCAGGTGAAGCTGTTTTTGCATTATTTTATCACCTCTTTGTTTACCTACGGACCAATTGGGGAATAAGTTTCGTCTAGATAATTTTAAATCGATGGTTGTCAGTATCGTAAGAATATGTTACATTAATTGAGCAGGATTAACGGGCTTCAATATGATTGACAGTTAACATCAGCTATGATAAGATTGTAAAAGTGAAATAAATAATGATCTGAGACAAGCAGAAGTACCCACTTCTCACCTGATTGACGCCGCTTGGCAGTTGGCAGGTTTGATAAACAGTGTTTTAGGACAAGTGTGGGTGCCGTATGCGTACCGGCATTTTTTTTATGCTTTTTTTACAACCATGTGTAACTGATTAGCGGCGGATATCTTGTCCCCGATCATAAGTTTCCCAAAATATCCTGGAGGTGGATGATTATTAGCAAAGAAATGAACGTCAATGAGAAAATTCGTGCACGTGAGGTGCGACTCATTGATTCCAACGGTGACCAGCTTGGCGTTAAATCCCGTCAGGAAGCATTAGAAATCGCTCAGACGAGAAATCTTGATTTGGTGCTTGTGGCTGCAAATGCAAAACCACCAGTTTGCCGGATTATGGACTATGGTAAATACCGCTTCGAAATGCAGAAGAAAGAAAAAGAAGCGCGTAAGAACCAGAAAGTAATCAACGTAAAAGAAGTACGCTTGAGCCCCGGTATCGAGGATCACGACTTCAATACGAAGCTTCGCAACGCGCGTAAGTTTCTTGAAAAAGGCGATAAAGTAAAGGCTTCTGTTCGTTTCCGCGGACGTGCCATTACGCATAAAGAATTAGGCCAAGAAGTTCTCGAAAAGCTTGCTGGAGAGTGCAAAGATGTTGCAACGGTTGAAATGAGACCGAAAATGGAAGGCCGCAGCATGTTCCTAATGCTTGCTCCTATAGCTGAGAAACAGTAAGCCGAAGGATATAAGGAGGAAATACGATGCCAAAAATGAAAACCCACAAAGGGTCTGCTAAACGTTTCAAAAAAACAGGTTCTGGAAAAGTAAGCCGTCATCACGGTTATACTAGCCACTTGGCTGCTAACAAGTCTACGAAACAGAAACGCAAGCTTCGTAAAGATGCACTAGTTTCTGCTGGCGACCTTAAACGAATCAAACAAATGCTACCAAAATAATAAAAACTGAAAGTTAAGCTTTCGTCCTATAGGAGGGAATACAATGCCACGTGTAAAAGGTGGAACAGTAACGCGTCAGCGTCGTAAACGCGTTCTTAAGTTAGCAAAAGGTTACTACGGTGCGAAACATGCACTATTCAAAACAGCAAAACAACAGGTTATCAAATCAGGTCAGTACGCTTATCGTGACCGCAGACAGAAAAAACGTGATTTCCGTAAACTTTGGATCGCACGTATCAACGCTGCTGCACGTATGAACGAACTTACTTACAGCCGTTTGATGCACGGTCTTAAGCTTGCTGGTATCGAAGTTAACCGTAAAATGCTTTCTGAGCTTGCAATCTCTGATGAGAAAGCATTCGCTCAGCTTGCTGCAAAAGCTAAAGACGCTTTGAAATAAGCTAGAAAAGCCGCTATCACTTGATAGCGGCTTTTTGTATAAAAAGGGGAGAAAAATGTGTGGCTGTTTCTAGGTTTGTATCTAATCATTGTAAACCTGCTGCTGTTTAGCTGGATGGCGATTGATAAGCGAAGAGCCCGCGCGCATGCGTGGCGTATCAGTGAGAAGCGGCTGTGGATAACTGCTGTTATTGGCGGAGCTGCAGGCGGCTGGATGGCGATGCAGATTTTTCGGCATAAAACGAAGCATACAGCCTTTGTTTTTGGCTTTCCTTGTCTTATCGTCATGCATGTCCTACTTATTCTGTATCTTCTCTGAGAAAAGTATTGTGTGCTTGTCATAAAGGCTCGTCTCCTGTCATATATATTAGGGACATCTGAGAGGAGTGAGCAGCAATGAACCAGGTCGGCATGGAGATGATGACAGTCGTCGCAACAGGTGGGTTGTTTGCACCGCTTTTGTTCATCCTCGTGCATCTGCTTCGGCCCGCCTTATTTCTGCCTGTTGTATTTCTTTGTATTTCAGGCGGTATCTTATTTGGTGCGGTAGCTGGAACGGTTCTTTCCATCATCGGTATCACCGCTTCAAGTTTGTTATTTTATTTTATTTCTCTGCGTTTTCCGAAGTCAGCGAAACGAATCCTTTTTTTAAAACAAAAGCTGATTGGCAAACACTCGAGTTTTACGACGACGCAGGTCGCGCTCATGCGGATGATTCCATTCATTCATTTTCATATGCTGAGTGTGTGTTTGATGGAAACGAATCGGGATTGGAAATCGTACGGAAAAGCATCCTTTATTTCCAGTATACCGCTGGCAGCGCTGTATTCCTTTGCGGGAACTTGGCTGCGCTACTTGCCGCCAGCAGCAATAGGAGGCGTCATGCTCGTTTTGCTTGTGTTTATCTACTTAATGCGAAAAAAAGAGTTCACCTACAAATGGGAAGAATTCTTCAAAGAAAGTGCATAGAGCACGAAGCTTCAAGCTTCTGTGCTCTCTTTAGATTTCTGTCAGGACAAGCTCATTTATCGGATGGCGCCATTCAATGGAGGTGTAGGGGAAGTGCTGGAGGATGCATTCTTCCATCCGATACAAATCATTCCGAGAAAAACCAGTTAACCGGGTCGGCTGTGCAGCAGTCATGACCACCTTTGTTACTTCAATGCTGTCTTCTTTTGGCTGGATATGTTTTTCGCCAATCATACGGTATCCTCGGTAACTTAATGTAAAATACTGATCAAGCTGCTGGTCGTGAAATTCGACATCATCCGTTTCTGCGTTAGAAAGATCTTTGGCAGCATAATTCTTTGCTTTCATCACAGTATAAAACAAAAGAAGCGCCGCACCTGCCAAAAGCAGGAGAAAAAAGATTTTCATCAGCGAGCAGGCCCCCTTTACATTTTGTATAGATACGATTACGCTTAAGAAGAAGTTTCATCTTTACTACTATACCCTCGTTACATAGCAAAAACGCAAGAAGGAGTCTTATACATGGATTACGAATATCTATTCAGGAAGCAGCGGGAGCTGGATTCCTATATTGAAGAGAACCTAGAGTCAGCAAATCGGGAAGATCTTTTCCGGAAAAAAGTACTTGCATTGCAAGTAGAAATTGGCGAATTGGCCAATGAAACGCGCTGCTTCAAATTTTGGAGCCGTAAAGGGCCAAGTGAGCAAGCTGTTATTTTGGAGGAATATGTAGATGGCCTGCATTTTATTTTGTCTGTAGGATTGGATAAAGGCTTGACGTATGCATCAGCACCGCTTCCTAATCAGGAGTGGGATCAAACAGATGCATTTCTGGAGCTTTACCGTACCATCCATGCGTTTTATGCCGCACCAAATCAAGACAATTACAACACATTGTTCCGCAGCTTCTTGCTGTTAGGTCAGCTGCTAGGCTTTGATGAACAAGCGATATTGAAGGCATATCAGCAAAAAAATGAAGTGAATCATATGAGACAGGACGAAGGCTATTAAACAGGGAGGCACATAGATGAATGACAAACTGAAGATGTTGAAAGACTTAACTGACGCACCTGGTGTATCTGGAGACGAAGCTGCAATTCGAAATGTAATGCGAGATTATATATCACCATATGCACAAGAAGTGTCTACCGATAACTTGGGCAGTTTAATTGCGAAGCAAAAAGGCTCCAAACCAGACGGTCCGAAAGTAATGGTCGCTGGCCATCTGGATGAGATTGGATTTATGGTGACACGCATCGATGCGAACGGCTATCTATTTTTCCAAACACTTGGCGGCTGGTGGAGCCAAGTAATGCTGGCACAGCGTGTTACCGTTCATACACGTAAAGGAGAGCTTGTCGGAATTATCGGCTCCAAGCCGCCGCATCTGTTGTCTCTCGAAAAACGGAAGAAACCAGCTGTCATAGAAGAAATGTTCATTGATATTGGTGCCAGCAGCAGGGAAGAAGCAGAGGAATTTGGTGTTCGTCCGGGAGATTCGGTCGTGCCGTATTTTGAATTCACAAAGATGAAGAATGAAAAGCTGCTGTTAGCGAAAGCTTGGGACAACCGGATTGGCTGTGCTGTTGCCATTGATGTATTGAAAAACTTACATCATACAGACAAAGAAGCAACAGTCTATGGCGTTGGAACTGTGCAAGAAGAAGTCAGAAGACGCGGGGCTACTACTTCTGCTAATAAGATTGGGCCGGATATCGCTTTTGCGGTTGATACAGGGATTGCTGGCGATACACCAGGTATTAGCGACAGAGAAGCGAATGGCAAGCTTGGCGGTGGTCCGCAAATCGTCTTATACGATGCTGCGCATATTTCTCATAAAGGCTTGCGTGATTTGGTTATTCAGACGGCACAGGAGCTTAAAATTCCTTATCAATACGATACAATCAAAGGCGGCGCAACGGATGCAGGCAGCATTCATTTGACCGGTGAAGGTGTTCCAGCTCTAACGATTGGTATTCCGACTCGTTATATTCATACACATGCTGCGATGCTGCATGAAGATGATTATGACAACACTGTTAAATTGCTTACCGCAGTTATCGAGAAGCTTGACAAAGAAACAGTTGAGAAGATTACCTATGGCTAATAAAAAACCAGCTTCCCCGAGGAAGCTGGTTTTTTATGCGAGATAACTGCCCATTACTTTACGGACATAATTCGTTGTTTCGTTGAACGGCGGTATGCCGTTATATTTATCCACATTACCTGGCCCGGCATTATAAGCCGCCAGTGCTAAGCTTGTATTGCCATTATAACGGTCAAGCATCTGGCTGAGGTATTTTGTACCTGCCATGACGTTCTGCTCTGGATCAAAGCTGTTCGTAACGCCAAGTCCTGCTGCTGTAGCCGGCATAAGCTGCATCAAGCCTTGCGCTCCCACACCGCTCTCCGCTCTCGGATTGAAGTTTGACTCCATTTTGATAACAGAACGGATAAGCTTTTCATCCACGCCGTACCGGGAAGCTGCGCTGGAGATAATACTATCAATCGCACTATTCCCTGAACTGGCTGGTGCGCTTTCCATGATGGACTGCACAGCCGTGACGTTCTGTACTGGTGACGGGGTGCTGGTAGTTACATAAGGGTTCAAACGAACTGGCATGTTTGCTTGCATAGACTGCATCAGCACATCGCTGAATGACTGGCTCGGACTAGACAATTGGGAAAGTCCTGTCTGCTGCTGGTAAGATGCGCGGATAAGAGGACTAAGTGTCGAAAGCAGATAAGATGTATCCAAAAAACATATCTCCTGTCACATATTGTTAGTCCAATTGTAGCTCAAAAGAACCAGGCGGACAAGACTTTCTTTCGTCCCATAATCAGCTTTGCGTCGCTTGTACGCCTTTTGCTAGTGCATCAACCATTTCGGCTTTTTCGTTATCATCAGCATGCTGCCAAATTAATTCAAACAGTACGCCAAGACCAGGCAGCAATACTTCTCTGCCGCCAATGGAATCTGTGATAGTCGCTTCCAGCTGTTCTTCATTATTGTTTTTGATATTGGCCAAAATAGCGCGTCGGATGTCCAAATCCATACATGAACACCTCCTTATCTTTTTTATAGTTTGACCGGGCTTTGTAAAACTATGTATGATAGAGGATATGTCGAGAAAGGGAAGTGAACGTGCGTTGATTACATCAACACAAAATGCCCAAGTAAAACAGTGGCAAAAATTAAAACGAAAAAAAGAACGGACAAAGACGAACACCTTTCTTGTGGAAGGTTTCCATTTAGTTGAAGAAGCAATTACAGCTGGCTGGACGATTGAACAGCTTATCCTTCGAGAGGAGACGGAACTGCCAGAATGGGCATCTCATTTAGAAGCAGAAACAGTCAGTGAGCATGTGTTCAAGTCAATTACAGATACAGAGACGCCTCAAGGCATCGCTGCTGTCGTGCAGATGCAGGATAAAAAGCTGAAACGCCATAATCGAATTCTCTTATTGGATGCCGTCCAAGATCCAGGCAATTTAGGGACAATCATTCGAACAGCTGATGCTGCTGGCTATGATGCAATATACGTTGGCGAAGGATCTGTTGATCGCTACAACGACAAAGTGATTCGTGCAACACAAGGATCTATTTTCCACTTGCCAGTATTAACCGCGGACTTGGAATTATTGCTTCCTGAGCTGCAGGATAGTGGCTATACCGTCTGGGCAGCTGCACTAGAGGGAGCAGTGGATTACCGAGCAGTAACGGCTCCGGAGAAAACAGCATTGCTAGTCGGAAATGAAGGCGCAGGAATCGACAAGCGGCTAATCGCCCAAAGCGATATGGCTGTCAAAATCCCGATTTTCGGCAAAGCCGAATCACTCAATGTTAGTATTGCAACTGGAATCCTGCTTTATCACACAGTAAACAAATAAAAGCAGGTTGCAAGTTGCGCCGGGATTTTCTATAATAAAACAAGATTCATATTGAGATGCGTGGAAAGAGTCAGTAATCCCTTGCGAATCGCAGCACCAGGAAGGCATGCCTTAGACTGAGAGCATGCTGGCTGCGGCAGCGGATGAACCTTCACTCTGGAGCAGGCGCCGGGACCTTGTCTATTTTTGACAAGTAAAGGCGTATCCGGATGCAAGATCCGTTATCAAGCTTCAAGTTGGGTGTACAAGTGTATACCAACAAGGGTGGTACCGCGAATGAAAGCTCGTCCCTTTTCGGAGGGAGGGGCTTTTTTTATGCTCAAAATCATAGGAGGCAAAAGCATGAGAGAAAAACTCGAAGCACTACAAGCAGAAGCCATCGAGAAAGTACAGCAAGCTGATAACCTGCAAGCTTTGCAGGACGTGCGTGTTGCTTACTTAGGTAAAAAAGGACCAATCACAGAAGTACTGCGCGGAATGGGGAAACTGTCTCCAGAAGAACGCCCGGTAATCGGCGAATTGGCAAACAAAGTTCGCGAAGCCATTGCAACAGCATTGGATAATAAAAAGAACTTGCTCGAAGAAGCAGCATTAAATGAACAGCTGCAAAAAGAAGCGATTGACGTGACGCTGCCTGGACGTCCAGTTAAAACAGGCGGCCCGCACTTGCTTACGAGCATCATTGAAGAAGTAGAGGATCTGTTCCTTGGAATGGGCTTTGAAATTAAAGAAGGACCAGAAGTAGAAACGGACTATTTCAACTTTGAAGCATTGAACTTGCCGCAAGATCACCCAGCACGTGATATGCAAGATACATTTTATATTACAGATCATCTGCTTTTACGTACACAAACATCACCAGTGCAGGCGCGTACTATGCGGGAATACAATGGCGACAAGGCAATTAAGATGATCTGCCCAGGTATTGTATACCGCCGTGATAGTGATGATGCGACACATTCTCATCAATTCACTCAAATTGAAGGACTGCTAATTGATAAGAATGTTCGCATGAGCGATTTGAAGGGCGTACTGCTTGAATTCTCTCGTAAATTGTTTGGTGCTGACCGTGAAATCCGCTTGCGTCCAAGTTTCTTCCCATTTACAGAGCCATCTGTAGAGGTTGATGTGACGTGTAAAGTTTGTGACGGTAAAGGCTGTAATGTCTGCAAGCACACTGGCTGGATTGAAATCCTTGGTGCCGGCATGGTACATTCCAATGTTCTTCGGATGAGCGGTTATGATCCAGAAGAATACTCTGGTTTCGCATTCGGTATGGGTGTCGAGCGTATCGCAATGCTTAAATACGGCGTTGACGATATCCGTCACTTCTATACGAATGATGTACGATTCCTATCGCAATACCATAAGGCATAACGGGAGGTTAGATAACGATGTTTGTATCTTTAAATTGGCTGAAACAATATGTAAATATAGATAACATTACACCGGAGGAGCTAGCAGAAAGAATTACGCGCTCCGGTATTGAAGTAGAAGGCATTGAGCGCGTTGCTCCAGAAAGCACGAACGTAGTAGTCGGCTATGTGGAAAGCTGCGAACAACATCCAAATGCAGACAAATTAAATCTTTGTCAAATCAATGTTGGTTCAGAAACTTACCAAATCATTTGTGGTGCACCGAATATTGCACAAGGGCAGAAAATCGCAGCCGCACTTCCGGGTGCACGTCTTCCTGGCGGCATGAAGATCAAAAAAGCAAAACTGCGCGGCGTCGAATCGCACGGAATGGTTTGCTCGCTTCAAGAACTAGGAATTGATGAGAAATTTGTACCAAAAGAATTCGCAGAAGGCATTTTTGTTTTCCCTGAAGATGCGGAAGTTGGAACTCCTGTTGCAGAACTGCTTAACTTAGATGATGTGATTCTGGAGCTTGGTTTGACACCTAACCGTGCTGATGCGATGAGCATGTTTGGTGTTGCTTACGAAGTAGCGGCAATCCTGAATAAGGAAGTTAACTTGCCGGAGGAAGCGTATGCGACAAGCGACAGCAAGGCAGCAGATTTTGTACAAGTGAAAGTAGAAGATGCTGAGCTTAATCCTTATTATGGCGCTTATGTAATTGAAAACGTAAAGATTGCACCATCTCCGCTTTGGATGCGCAATTACTTAATGGCAGCAGGCATTCGCCCGATCAATAACGTTGTCGACATTACAAACTATGTGCTGCTTGTTTACGGACAGCCGCTGCATGCTTTTGATTATGACAAAGTGGCAACAAAAGAAATTGTTGTCCGAACTGCGAACGAAGGCGAAACAATGCAAACTCTGGATGATCAAAAACGCACACTAAAAGGTGATGAGCTAGTTATCACAAACGGCAAGGAGCCGATTGCGCTTGCAGGTGTGATGGGCGGCGCTAACTCTGAAGTTTCTAATCAAACGACAACTGTATTGCTGGAAGCAGCTTACTTTGATTCCCGTGCAATCCGCCGCTCCAGCAAGCATCATAACTTACGCAGTGAAGCGAGCTCGCGCTACGAAAAAGGCATTGATCCAAATCGTGTCAAAAAAGCAGGCGCTTATGCTGCTCGCTTACTAGCAGAATACGCTGGCGGAACGGTTGCCGAAGGTGTTGTTGAATTCGACGAATTAGATCGCCAAGAGAAAAAAGTCGAGCTAGATACGACAAGCGTAAACGCACGTTTAGGTACTACAATCTCTGATGATGAAATCGCATCGATTTTGACTAGATTGCAGTTCCGTTTTGAACAAGATAAGAGCCAATTCACGGTTTTTATCCCAACAAGACGCGGCGACATCAGCTTGTTTGAAGACATGCTCGAGGAAATTGCTCGTATCTACGGATATGATAATATTCCTTACACGCTGCCAGAAGGAGAAGCGTTTGCTGGTAAACTGACTACAAAGCAATATTTAAAACGTCAGCTAAAACAGTATTTGCAAGGTGCTGGCTTGATGGAAACAATCACTTACTCGCTAACGAGCAAAGCACGCACAGAAATGCTTGTCAGCCCAGAAGTAAAAGAGAAAAGCGTACACGCTGTTGCATTAAAAATGCCGATGAGTGAAGATCACAGTCACCTGCGCATTAGCTTGCTTCCAGAACTTGTTGACACACTGTCTTATAATGTGGCACGTAAACAAGATAACTTAGGCTACTTTGAATTTGGTCGTGTTTTCCTTTCAGAAGAAGAGCAAACGACAGAGCAGCCTAAAGAAACGGCCCGTCTTGCAGGTGCAATTACTGGTACGTGGATGGAGCAGCCATGGCAGCAAGAGAAGAAGCCAGTTGATTTCTATGTTGTAAAAGGAATAGTTGAAGGCATCTTCGCACAGCTTGACCTTGAACCTGTTTTCCAGCAGGCACAAGTAGAGGGCTATCATCCTGGACGTACAGCAACGGTTTCCCATAACGGCCGCACAGTTGGTGTGGTAGGACAATTGCACCCAACCGTACAAAAAGCGTACGATTTGAAAGAAACATATGTATTCGATTTAGACGTGGCTTATTTGATGGATCAGTATAAAGAAGAACCAAGCTTCCGCACAGTACCGCGTCACCCGTCTGTCACGCGTGATATCGCGCTTGTTGTTGATGAAACAGCACATGCTGGCGACATTCAGCGGACGATCAAAGAAGCAGGTGGTGAGCTAGTGCAGCAAGTGCAAATCTTTGATGTATACCAAGGCGAGCACATGGAAGCTGGCAAGAAGTCCATTGCTTATACTGTGCTGTACCAAGACCCAACACGCACACTAACAGATGAAGAAGTAGAAGCATCTTATAACAGCATTAAGGAAGCTGTGAAAGCAGCGCATGGTGCGGAATTGAGAAGTTAATATAAAACATACTAAGATTAGTGGGTAAGGTCATCGACGGATGACTTTGCCCACTATTTTTCTTTTTAGGAGTATAGTGAGAGGTGAAAGAAAGCTCGATCAGCCTCTGGGATCTTGAATCCGAATTTAAAACCGAGCTTCTTCACTTTCATTTCTGAATCAGATTTAAGTATGTTGGGGCCAATGGAGCTCGTGTATAGGAAATTGGAATCGAAATGAAAAAGTGAAGACCTTTCAAAACACGTGAGAGGAGATATAAATTGGAGTATGTAATTGCTTTAGATGTATCAATGGGGAAAAGCTATAAAGTCATTTATCAGGGTGAAATCTGTTTAGCTGAAGGGGAACTAAGACACACGCAGACAGGCTTTAACACCTTACTTGAGGAAATCCGGAATCTCCCTGGTGACCCGGTTCTTGTGTTTGAATCCACCGGCATTTATTCGAAACCAGTGGAAACCTTCTGTCAAAAGAATCAGTTACGTTATTGTCTGTTGAATCCCCTTGCGGCTAAAAAACAGCTCGAAATGGCTACTCTCCGAAGCTGGAAAACAGACAAAAATGATGCGCATAAATTAGCGCAAGCTCACCACCTGCACTCCAGGGAAGAAAAAGTTCAACAGCCCGACCTTTATCATCGACTCCGTGATTTTGCGCGTTTCTATCAAGAAATAGAGGGTGAGATAAAGCGTATGCGTATGTATCTGCACCATGCCCTTCAATTAAGTTTTCCGGAGCTGGAACAATTCTTCTCAAGCAGGATTACACCTTATGCCTTAACACTTATCAGTTTGTTCCCTCATCCTGTGCTTGTTTTGAAATCGAGCCAGACCAAGATAAAAAATCTATTGATTAGAAGTACCACTAAGAAAATTTCCGAAAATCGTGCAAAACAAAAGGCTGTTCAAATAATAGATTATGCCAAAGAATCCTATCCTGCAGTATCTCCAGATAGTATTCAAACCCAAAAAGTGCAGTACTATGCGCTCCAGCTACTTCAACTATTAGAGGAAAAAGAGAAAATTTCTAATCAAATGATTGATGGTTCAAAAAAACTGCCTGAGTTCGAGTTACTAACCAGCCTTCCAGGAATTGGAGAAATTAGCGCAGCGCTTTTTATCGGTGAATTTGGTGACTTGTCTCGCTTCCCAGATCATAAGAAAGTCAACGCTTTTGTAGGAATTGATATCCGAAGATATCAATCTGGAAAGTATCATGGCCAAGATCACATTAATAAACGAGGAAACCCTAAGGGAAGAAAAATATTATACTTCATTGTCCGAAACATGATCCGCCAACAAAAAGCAGCTCCCAATCACATTGTCGACTATTATTACAAACTAAAAAAGCAACCTGTACCCAAGAAGGATAAGGTTGCCACCGTAGCTTGCATGAACAAGCTTCTCAAATGTATTTATTCCATGATCAAGAATAATACATTGTACGATTACTCGTACACGGTCTCTATGGACCACTAACTTCATTGTATCACGAATTCTCCCTCGTTTTAAAAATAAATACAACGAGGTTTATTTCCTATACCCAAAAAAGGCTATAACCTATATTAAAAAGCTATGAATAAGTACTTGACTAAACGTAGGAAGATAAGGCTGAGACAAAACTGTTTAAGCTATTTAAAAAATCCAAACAATACTGCAATTACAGCAGCGTTGTTTGGATTTTTTGCATTGGAAATTAAGGTGAGAGCACCGCTTCGGAAATACACTCCGCTTTCCTGTGGGCGGCTGGTGAGTCTCCGTGTATTTCCTACGCTGATTTTTGTTATGAGAAGTCTTCACTCGTGGAGAAGGTAGAAGACGTAGACTCCTCGAAAATTAGTAGCTATTTTCTTGTCGGTGTTTACTGTAAAAGCCATTATTGTCCGACGAAACAGCTAAAGACAGCAGCTGTCAGAGGGCTGCATGAAAAAGTATGGATCTAGTAATCGTTCGCTTTTTAGGATGAATTAATCTTGTTTTGTCTGAGTTTCTTTCTTTTTTAATGCAAGTTTGTGAGGAGGAATTCTCAAATAAAAAGATGAATCTGAGATAAAATCAGGTTCATTTTTTATTGTGTAAAATAAATGAAAGCAACTAAAACCAGCATGATAGGTAAAATAAAATTATCTGCTTTCGACATGCGTTCAACTAATGCGTCATATGCATTATCATTTGCATTATTTTTACTAAGCGCTCTATATTGTTTGTAATAAATCAAAAAAGGGATGAGATTGACTACGAACAATAAAGTCAAGAAAGTGAAAGCCACAAAAGCACTTTTTATCGATTATAGTTTATCCTTGTAAGCTAATAAAAAGGTCGCTTACTACCTCTATTTTAAACTATAGATGTAATTTATGTTATAATTTAACAATTAAATGATGTAATTAATTTATTAGTTGACTAGGGGTGATTGTTTGCAATTTACAATGCGAAATATATTATACCTTGCCTGTTTCGTACTCTTCCTATCATTTACTGTCTATGCAACCATTGTGAGCAATGCGATTGGTTACGGAATGTTAGTCTTTATCGGGTTAAACATTGCAGTATTCTTAATAAGCAAATTCAAATCGAAAAAAGAAACAGAGCAGTAATTATGGTTAGAAGGATCAGCACCTTGGTGTTGGTTCTTTCTTAATAAAAAGGAGAGCGGAAATGATCAAAAAACCAGAACTAAAACACGCAGAAGCAATAGCAGCCATCTGTTCCAAAGGGTGGCGGCAAACGGTTGCTGGGCAGCTTAGTGAGCAGTTTCAGCGGCAAAATGTCGAATATTGGTATAACCTTGATCGAGTAAAAGAAGAAATCCAATCCGGAGGTTATCATTCTGTGGCAATGCAAGCTGGACAAGTGATTGGCGTCATTGGAGGGGCAATGACAGGACAAGCGACTGGGGAAGTGTTTGTGTTGTATGTCGATGAATCGGCGCGTTATAAGGGTGCTGGAAAGCTGCTGCTGGAGGCATTGACAAAGGATCAAAAGCAGCAAGGTGCTTCAGAACAATGGGTATCCGTACAAGCAGGCAATATGTTAGGCATTCCTTTTTATGAAGCAAGAGGCTTCCATCTGCGGGGCAAGAAAGTCAATCTGACGGAAACAGGCGAATCACAAGTGTCGCTGCGGTATTATCGGGAAATAGACTAATGTACGTTAAAAGCGGAGATTACTGTCTATACTGGTACTAAGTGAGGGGATGAATGTGGCAAAACAGCATATTGGCAGATGCGAGCTGTGCGGCCGAGATGAGGTTACGTTAACAGAACATCATCTTATACCAAAGGAAATGGGCGGTACATTTCTAAATACAGCGATGATTTGCATTCCGTGTCACAAACAAATCCATGCATTGTATACCAATGAGGAGCTGGCAGGACGGCTTGGTACGATCGAAGCGCTGCGGTCAGATGAAAAATTGTCCAAGTATATAAAATGGATCCGCAAGCAGCCTGCTGGCAGGCTCGTGCGGACCAGGAAATCAAATAGTCGGCGAAAATATGGACGTTAGACGTACTTTTCGGCTTTGGCGCTATTTGCAAAATGCATTTTCGTGAATACAGGAAGCGCTTGGCGTCCTTTGCTTCGGATAAGTCGGCCAGCTGCTTGATCAACAGCTGCACTGGCGCCTTTCGGAATCGTAAAACCTGCCTGCTTGGAAAGCTTGTCCATCTCTTTTAAGAAGCTCGCTCGGGAGATAATCGAAGCTGCTGCTACTGCAAGAGAATAGCTTTCCGCTTTCGTCATAAAGCTCACGTCTGGCTGCAGCTTTTCTCCTTCAGAAGCAAGATGCTTTATATAAGTGGACGGCAGCTGAAACTGGTCAATCAGAATGCCCTCTGGCTTAATCGGGGCAATCTTCGCAACTAGCTTTTGGATGGCATGATGGTGCATCATCGTTTTCATCTTGCCTTGCGACCAGCCGCGCTGCTGCAGCTGATTGTATTTTTCATTGCGCATCACTAAGAGAGAGTAAGGCATCTCTGCGTGCATAAGATCCTTTGCAATACGCTGGATTGCATCATCCTTTAACAGTTTAGAATCTTTTACACCCAGCTCTTTCAGCAGTGCAACTTGGCTTTTATCTACATACGCACTCGCAACAGTGATTGGGCCAAAGAAATCACCTGTACCTGCTTCATCTGAGCCGATGTGAGAGGCGGTAAATAAAGAAGGATCTGGCGCATACTTATGATCATTCACACTTGGTTTTGAGGAGCTGGTGCTTTTAGAAGCTGCTGGAGCAGTTCCCCATTTATCTGCCTCTGTTTCCGGAGCTTTGCCTTGGAACAGCACTTTGCCGGATTTATAGGCAGTGATACTGCAGCTAGGTGTTTTGGCGGCAAATACAGCTCCGGGTGGTGCTGCTTTTGCTGTTTGGCTGTAGGTTGTTTTCATTTCCTGGATTTTGTCCATTGTTACTTGCAATACGATTTGTCCCACGTTCATCTCTCCAATCTGACACCCAGTATAGCATGCCGATAAAGCTATATTGAATTGTTTCCTAAAATGGCACCTTCATGTTACTATAAGGTTTAGTATTATAAGAGAAGTGAGGGGGGATAACGTGTCCCAGTCAGATAAAACACGTGTTACGGTAGAAATACATAACCGATCCTATACAATTGTAGGCCAAGAGCCAGCCCATCGCATGCGCATGGTGGCGAGCCTAGTCGACCAGAAGATGTCGGAGATCTCTGCTGCGAATCCGAATCTTGATACAGCGAAATTAGCCGTACTAACGGCTGTAAATACGACAAATGATTATTTGAAACTAAAAGAAGACTATGCACAATTGCTAGGTTCTATTACAAGGAAAGAGGCAAGCAAGGACAATGATTGATTTACTCATTATCGCGTTGCTTCTGTTTGGCGTTCTCGTCGGCCTGAAGCGAGGCTTCATTATGCAGCTGTTCCATTTGGCAAGCTTTATTGTGTCATTTATAGTTGCTGCTATTTATTATGATCAACTGGCTCCGAAATTGGAATTATGGATTCCGTATCCGGATGTGTCATCAGACAGTACATGGTCTGATATATTTGGAGCTGTGCCCTTAGATCAAGTGTTTTATAACGCCATTGCGTTTGCGATTCTCTTTTTCGCAACAAAAATTGTTTTACACATTATCGGTTCGATGCTTGATTTTATCGCCGATTTGCCGATCTTACGTTCTGTCAACAAACTTCTTGGCGGCGCGCTCGGCTTCATCGAGATATATTTAATTGTATTCGTCATTCTATATCTCTCCGTATTGCTGCCGATTACACCAATTCAGGAAGCACTGGATAAGTCGATACTCGCAGCTTGGATAGTAGAGCATACACCATATATATCTGGTGAAATTAAAGATTTATGGCTGAATCATGTTGCAAATAAATTACCCAGCGAAATGATGGGATGGAATAACTAACCCTTGCGGCATCGTGCGCAAGGGTTTTCTACCTTGGTCGAAAGGATGAGACACATGGCTATTAACAAAAAGGACGTTGTTAAACTATTAGAGACAATTGCAATTTATCTTGAACTAAAAGGGGAAAATACATTCAAGGTATCCGCATACCGAAAAGCTGCGAATGCGCTGGAAACAAATGATCAGTCACTAGATGAGATTACGGACTTTACAGCACTAAACGGTATCGGCAAAGGTACGGCTGCTGTGATAGAAGAATATATTCAAAACGAAGAGTCTGATACACTTCGACAGCTGCAGGAGGAAGTGCCAGAAGGCCTTGTGCCGCTGCTTGATTTGCCAGGATTAGGCGGGAAGAAACTGGCCAAGCTTTACCAGGAGCTTGGCGTAGTGGACGGAGCATCGTTGAAAACAGCAGTAGAATCAGGAAAAGTTGCAACACTAAGCGGTTTTGGCAAGAAGTCTGCTGAAAAGATTCTCGACGGCTTAGCAAATGTCGGTTCCAGACCAGAGCGTATTCCAATTGCGATGATGCTGCCATTAGCAGAACGAATTGAAGCATTTTTAGAAAGCCTGGATGGTATTGAGCGCTATGCCCGGGCAGGGAGCTTGCGCCGCATGCAGGAAACGGTGAAAGATTTGGACTTTATTATCGCAACCAATGAGCCTAAACAAGTCCAAGAACAGCTGCTGACGATTGAGAATTTAAAAGAAGTTATTGCCAATGGAGAAACAAAAGTATCCGTCACATTAGAAGAAGGTTATGACATTAACGTCGATTTCCGATTAATCGAACCAGAAGCTTTTGCGACGACATTACATCACTTTACTGGTTCTGCTGACCACAACGTCGCGCTTCGCCAGCTGGCCAAAAAACGCGGCGAGCGGATTAGTGAATATGGTGTGGAGAATGTGGAAACAAGTGAACTGACAACATTCCAAACAGAAAAGGACTTTTTCCAGCACTTTGATTTAACTTTTATACCTCCTGAAATTCGGGAAGCACACGGCGAGTTAGACAGCTTCAAACAAGAAATGCCGCTCATTCAGCTTTCCGATATTCAAGGCGATTTGCACATGCACTCTACATGGAGTGATGGTGCGCAGTCAATTGAACAAATGGCAAAGCAAGCAATCGAACTAGGTTATTCTTATATCGCCATTACCGATCACTCGAAATATTTGAAAGTGGCAAACGGATTGGATGAGAAGCGGCTTCGAAAACAGCGGGAAGAAATTGAGCGTGTCAACGCTTTGTTCCCTGACTTTCATATTTTTGCCGGCGTGGAAATGGATATTCTGCCAGACGCCCGCTTAGACTTTGATGATGCATTTATGCAAGAGATGGATTACGTTATCGGTGCAATTCATTCCAGCTTTTCACAATCAGCTGATCAAATAAAGGATCGTTTGACAGCAGCACTGGAACATCCGAATGTTAATGTAATAGCTCATCCAACAGGCCGTCTTATCGGCAGAAGAGCCGGTTACGCGGCCGATCCGGATTGGCTGTTAGAGAAAGCGGCAGAAACAGGAACAGTTATTGAATTGAATGCCAATCCAAACCGACTGGACTTGTCATGGACGTACTTAAAGAAAGCGCAGGAGCTCGGTGTCAAGATTGCTGTCAATACCGATGCCCACAGCTATGCGACTCTATCTTTTATGGAAGTAGGAGTCGCTATGGCCCGAAAAGGCTGGCTTAAACCGGAGACAGTCATCAACACATGGTCGAAGCAACAGTTGATGGAGCTTTTTCAGCGCAACTAACTGCTAAAAGTGAGGGGAAAAAATGAACAAACGAATATTCCGCGTATTGGAATTCGATAAGATCATCCAAATGCTGAGTGAACAAGCTGCATCTTCACTTGGCAAAAAAAGAACGATGCAAATCCAGCCAGCAACCGAATTAGAAGCAGTTGAGCAGCTGCAAGCGGAAACGGATGAAGCGGCATCTATTATCCGTCTTCGAGGAGGAGTTCCACTCGGCGGAATTCATGATATCGGTGCTAGCGTGAAGCGAGCGGTAATCGGCGGCATTTTAAATGCCAATGAGTGTTTGGATATTGCAAGTACGATTTATGGCGGAAAAAATCTGAAACATTTTGTAGAAGAATTGGAAGACCTTGAACTACCGATTATTCGGGCACTTGTTGAACAGCTTATTTCGTTAAGCGATCTGGAACGCCATATCAAAAACGCCATTGATGATCATGGTCGTGTCATGGATGGCGCATCGGACCGTCTGCGCGGAATCCGTACTAAAATCCGCACGAATGAAAGCAGAGTAAGAGAAAAATTAGAGTCTTATACCCGTTCAAAAAGCAAGATGTTATCCGATTCTATTATTACAATTCGAAATGACCGCTATGTACTGCCGGTTAAACAAGAATATCGCGGAGCAATCGGCGGTATTGTACATGACCAGTCTTCCTCTGGCCAGACATTGTTTATGGAGCCGCAAGCAGTTGTAGATATGAATAACCAGCTGCAGGAAGCACGAGCACAGGAAAAAGCAGAAGTCGAACGCATTTTAAAAGAGATTAGTATGCGAGTTGCTGAAGACGAAGCGATCTTGCTTGCGAATATTGACATTCTAGGCCAGATTGACTTTATTGCAGCTCGAGCAAAGCTGGGCGCGGTGATGCGCTGTTCTATGCCGAAGATGAACGATCAAGGCATTATCCACTTGAAGCAGGCAAGACATCCGCTCATCGATCCAGACGAAGTGGTAGCAAATGATATTGACCTTGGAGAAGAATATTCCACCATTGTAATCACCGGGCCTAATACCGGCGGTAAAACGGTCACCATCAAGACAATCGGCCTTTGCACACTTATGGCGCAGTCTGGTTTGCAAGTGCCGGCACTTGATGGCGGTGAGATGGCTGTTTTTACTGATGTGTTTGCAGATATCGGCGATGAACAGTCTATCGAACAAAGCTTGAGTACATTCAGTTCGCATATGGTGAACATCGTGGATATTTTGCAGCAAGTCGATCATCAATCACTTGTTTTGTTCGATGAACTTGGCGCCGGAACTGATCCTCAGGAAGGTGCCGCATTAGCAATGAGTATTCTGGATGAAACAATCAAGCGCGGTGCGTCCGTTGTAGCGACAACCCATTATCCGGAGCTGAAGGCATATGGATTTAACCGAGAGCGTGTTGTGAACGCCAGCGTGGAATTTGATGTAGAAACGCTAAAGCCAACGTATCGTCTCTTAATTGGCGTTCCAGGACGCAGTAATGCCTTTGAAATATCACGCCGTCTCGGCTTGAAAGAGTCTGTCATCGACAGTGCAAAAGAACTGATTGGTACTGATTCGAAGAGTGTGGAAAATATGATTGCTTCCTTAGAGACTTCTCGCCGTCAAGCAGAACAGGATTATGAAACTGCCAGGATACAGCTTGAAGAAGCAGAAGCACTGAAGCAGGATCTGGAGAAGCAATGGCAGGAGTTTGACGCCAAGCGGGAACGCCTTTACCAAAAAGCAGAAGAAAAAGCTGCTAAAGCGGTAGAGAAAGCACGGGAAGAAGCAGAAGAAATTGTCGGCTCGCTTCGTACGATGAAAAATCAAGCAAGCGTAAAAGAACATGAAATTATTGAAGCACGCAAACGGCTGGAGGATGCTTCACCGGAGCTTGCTAAAAAAGGCGCAAAAGCTGCGCCAAAATCGAAGGAATCGCAGCAGCTTATGCCTGGTGATGAAGTACTTCTGCTTACGCTCGGTCAAAAAGGAACAGTTGTTGAGAAGGTCAGCGACAAAGAATATTTACTCCAAATTGGAATTATGAAAATAAAAGCGAAACGAAAAGACATTGAATTCGTAAAGAGACAAGATACATTAAAAGAAAAGCCGGTAGCCACTGTAAAAGGCTCCGCCTATCATGTAAGCACAGAGCTGGATTTGCGCGGAGAACGATATGAAGATGCACTGCGCCGCGTAGAGAAATATGTGGATGATGCACTATTAGCGGGTTATCCGCAAGTCTCGATTATCCACGGTAAAGGAACAGGCGCATTGCGGACAGGTGTGCAGGAATTTGCCAAGCGTCATCGTGCCGTAAAAAATCATCGCTCCGGCGGTATGAGTGAAGGCGGAACTGGTGTTACCGTGCTGGAATTTCAGTAACGACCGGGGGAATTCGAAGTTATGGAGTCATTTTGGGAAAATACGTTTGTCCTGACAGCTGCTCGCTACAGTGTGGCGGTATTGAGCATTATTGTATTTATGGCTATTTTCGAGCTGGTTACTTCTTATAAAAACTGGGAAGAAATCAGACGAGGAAACTTATCAGTAGCGTTGGCGACAGGAGGAAAGATGTTCGGAGTTGCGAATGTGCTTCGTTATTCTTATGAACATAATGATGGTATTTTAGAGAGTATCGTATGGAGTTCTGTCGGCTTCGTCATGCTGCTGATCGGTTATTTTATCTTTGAGTTCCTTACGCCGACTTACAAGATTGATACAGAAATTGCAAATGATAATCGCGCAGTTGGGTTTATATCGCTTGTTATTTCCGTAGGATTGTCTTATGTTATAGGAGCAAGTATTTAGTACAATGTTTAGGAATGGAGCCTTATAAGCAAACTAGTAGCGTTCCGGACTTCAGCAGTGCTATACTCTGGTGAAAGCTTTATTTAGGAGGAATAGACAATGGCAATTGTAAATGCAACGGATTCAAACTTTAGTACAGAAACTGGTCAAGGACTTGTCCTTGCTGACTTTTGGGCAACTTGGTGCGGCCCTTGTAAAATGATCGCTCCAGTATTGGAAGAAATCGATGGCGAAATGAGCGATAAAGTCAAAATCGTAAAACTTGACGTTGATGAAAACCAAGCAACTGCTGGTAAATTCGGCGTAATGAGCATCCCGACTTTGCTTCTTTTCAAAGATGGCGAAGTTGTAGACCAAGTAATTGGCTACCAGCCAAAAGAAGCTCTTGTTGAGCTAGTAAACAAACACGCGTAAGCAATCATGAATTGGATCCCTTGTTACTTTCTGTAGCAAGGGTTCCTTTATGTAAAGAATTGTATAGAGGGGAAAGCGAATGAACAAGACGATTACAGATAAACTCGCTGTTCTGCCGCCGCAGCCTGGCTGTTATTTGATGAAAGATAAAAATGGGACAGTCATCTATGTTGGAAAATCGAAGACACTCCGCAACCGCGTGCGCTCCTATTTTACTGGTGCTCACGACCGCAAAACACAGCGGCTTGTCACAGAGATTGTCGATTTCGAATATATTGTCACTTCCTCCGAAATCGAAGCACTCATTTTAGAAATGAATTTAATTAAAAAATACGATCCCAAATATAACATCCTGCTAAAGGATGATAAGACATATCCCTATTTAAAAATCACAGCAGAAGAACAGCCGCGCTTGCTGGTGACACGAAAAGTGAAAAAAGATAAAGGCAAATACTTTGGGCCGTACCCGAACGTCATCGCAGCCAGGGAAACGAAGAAACTGCTGGACAGGCTTTACCCGCTGCGTAAATGCAATACGATGCCGGACCGCGTTTGCTTGTATTACCATATGCACCAATGCCTTGGTCCTTGCGTATATCCTGTCTCTCAGGAAACAAACCGTAATATCGTACAAAATATTACGACCTTCTTAAATGGCGGACACCATCAAATTAAGAAGGATTTGCAGCAAAGAATGCAGGAAGCGTCTGAAGAACTTGATTTTGAGCGGGCAAAAGAATTGCGTGACCAAATTCAGCATATTGAATCTGTCATGGAGCAGCAGAAGATGACATTGACGGATCAGACAGACAGAGATGTTTTCGGCTTTGCTTATGACAAAGGCTGGATGTGTGTGCAAGTATTCTTTATCCGCCAAGGCAAGCTGATTGAACGTGATGTCAGCATGTTCCCATTCTTTGATGAACCCGAAGAAACATTCCTTACCTTTGTCGGACGTTTCTATTTACATCAAAACCATTTGATGCCAAAACAGGTGCTCGTACCAATTGGCACAAACGTAGAAGGGTTGCAGCAGCTACTAGATACCGATGTTGCCATCCCATTCCGAGGCCGGAAAAAAGAATTAGTGGAGCTTGCCAGAAAAAATGCGAAAATCGCTATTAAAGAAAAATTCTCACTTATTGAGCGTGATGAAGACCGAACAATCAAAGCAGTAGAGTCACTCGGAGAAAAGCTGCATATCGAAACACCGCACCGCATTGAAGCTTTTGATAACTCGAATATTCAAGGAACCGACCCAGTATCAGCGATGATCGTTTTCACTGATGGACGTCCTGATAAAAAAGAATATCGAAAGTACAAAGTACGTGATGTAAAAGGGCCGGATGATTACGATACGATGCGGGAAGTCATCAGACGCCGCTATAAGCGTGTATTGCAGGATAACCTGCCGCTGCCTGACTTAATTGTCATTGACGGCGGAAAAGGCCAAATGAGCGCTGCCTTGGAAGTACTGGAGGATGAACTTGGATTAGATATCCCGGTTTGCGGTCTTGCGAAGGATGACAAGCACCGAACGAGTGAATTGCTTTACGGCACACCGCCAGAAGTCGTTCAGTTTGACCGAAATGCACAAGATTTCTATTTGGTGCAGCGGATACAGGATGAAGTTCATCGCTTTGCCATCAGCTTCCACCGACAGCTTCGCGGCAAGAGTGCGATTAAATCCAAGCTGGATGATATTCCTGGCGTAGGGGAGAAGCGCAGAAGACTGCTTATGCGCCATTTCAAATCAGTACCAGCTATCCAGGAAGCTTCCGTCGAAGAAATTAGCAAGCTTGGCATACCAGCACCAACTGCGCAAGTTATTTTGAATCATTTGAATAACCCTGTTGAAAGTGAAGCAGAGGATGAACAAGAATAGACTAGGCTTATGATGGCCTGGTCTATTTTTTTAGGGATAGGAGTATTATGAAAGAAGGAAAATATAGTGTAATGCCAACCGCGTACTATCAGCAGCTTAAACAAGCAGTTGTACAAGAAAACTGGACTAGAACCATGAAGGAAATGTTATCCCTGCCTCTGCGGGATTCTTTCCCTTATGAGGATTTGAAGCATTTGATTGCAGACCATCCAAGAGCAGACATGCTGGACGGAGCAGATTGGAATACATATTGGATGGATATTGCCGCTGCCGTCTACCATGTATGCAGAGGCAAGCTTCCTAGCAGAACTTTGATTGCGTGGTGCAGCCAAAACTTCTTTTCACGTCATCCAGAATGGATCCTTCAAGATAACAGTTATGTTAAAAAGTATCCTGTATTTTATCGTGAATATAAAACGTTTGAGCTGGCCCGTTTTTACGTCTTATTCTTATGTCATCAAAAGACACGCGGCTGCATGAGCCTTGAAAAAGAATTAAAAAGAATAAAAATAAACAAAAAAGACGTGTGAGAATATTCACACGTCTTTATCAGATCTGCAACATTAACTTTCTTTAGCAAAATATACATGAAACTGAACATGTTCACGTTTGGGAACGTTTTCGTCTACCACTTCACACATAAGCTCTTTAATTTGTTCGATGCTGGCAGCGAGGAAGCCTGCTTCCATGCGATATTCCTTCCCGAGACCAACTTTCCATCTATGTACAACAGGAGCTCCGGAGAGTTCGAATGTCATTTCATGCCGCTTTTGTTTGACGAGACTAAGGTTGCCCCAGCCCATTTGAATAAAGAAATCCTCGATTTGTTCCATGGACGCCGGGTTTACTTTCCGTGCCAGCTTCTTACCGAGCACATAAAGGATAGAGGAGGCATCCTCGCCTAATAAGTCTGGTAAACTGACAAAACGCAATATATCATGACCAGCTCCGTGGGTGATGAGCTGCTCCATATAATCTCTGTCGAATTCTTGCATTCTTTTTTGCATGCATGTCTTCCTTTCCCGCCTTGTTGCAATTACAAGTTATCTGTATTCACTTTAACATGAAATCAGTACTTACCGCTAATGTCTTTTGACGGAATTAAGAATGTTTACAAAGCTGACAAAAATCGAATTGCTTCGACATAATTTAACAAAATAAAAAAATTGTTTATTAATTTTTTCTAAGCGTTTTCTTGACGCCTAAATTTGATAGTTATACAATAATATTGTTAATAACGGATTTAAGTTTTCAATCGGTGTTATTTTTGACTGGTTATGAAAACGCAATCATTCTGTTAATTCAGAGAGCTACAGAGGGGGTACGTATGAACGAGAATCGAGAGTTTTTCTACCGCAGGCTTCATTCGTTGTTGGGAGTGCTTCCAATTGGAATCTTCCTTATCCAGCATTTGGTGATCAACCATTTTGCTGCATACGGGAGCGACAGCTTTAATCAAGCTGCCGGTTTCATGCATGATCTTCCATTCCGCTTTGTCCTTGAATGGGTGGTTATTTACATACCGATCCTTTACCATGCCATTCTCGGTGTGTATATTGTATTGACAGGTAAGAACAATGCGAGAAGATATGGCTACTTCCGTAATTTAATGTTCTTGCTGCAGCGGATTACTGGTATCTTGACATTGATTTTCATTGCGTGGCATGTCTATCAAACTCGTATTATTACAATCTTTACACAGGAAACGATTGACTTTGATTTTATGGAAGCGATTCTTACGCAGCCATTTTTCTTCTGGTTCTACTTGATTGGCGTCATTTCCACAACGTTCCATTTCGCGAACGGTTTATGGAGTTTTCTGGTTACATGGGGCATTACCGTGTCTCCGCGCTCTCAGCGAATCGCGACATATGCGACGCTGCTTGTATTCCTGGGCGTTACGTATTTGGGAATACGTTCCTTGCTTGCAATTGGAATGGGCGTATAGACAGCAGCTTTAAGAAAGGGGACTTAAAGATATGAGTAAACGTAACATCGTAGTCGTCGGCGGGGGACTTGCAGGCTTGATGGCAACCATCAAAGCTGCAGAAGCTGGCGTTCATGTAGATTTATTATCCATTGTTCCAGTGAAACGCTCCCACTCTGTTTGCGCCCAAGGCGGTATTAACGGAGCTGTTAATACAAAAGGGGAAGGCGACTCCACGTGGGAACATTTTGACGATACAGTATATGGCGGGGACTTCCTTGCCAACCAAGGTCCTGTTAAAGGAATGTGTGATGCTGCACCAAGCATTATTCATATGCTCGACCGGATGGGTGTTATGTTTAACAGAACGCCTGAAGGACTGCTTGATTTCCGCCGTTTTGGAGGGACACAATACCACCGGACAGCTTACGCTGGTGCGACAACTGGCCAGCAGCTGCTTTACGCGCTGGATGAACAAGTCCGCCGCTTCGAAACAGCTGGACTGGTAACGAAATATGAAGGCTGGGAATTCGTTCACGCAATCATTGATGAAGAAGGTATCGGGCGCGGTATCCTGACACAGAACATCCAATCCCATGAATTGCGCGCATTGCGTGCAGATGCTGTCATTATGGCAACAGGCGGACCTGGGATTATCTTCGGTAAATCGACAAACTCCATTATCAATACGGGTTCTGCTGCTGGTGCTTTGTATGAACAAGGCGCAATTTATGCGAATGGAGAGTTCATCCAGATTCACCCGACTGCAATACCAGGTGACGATAAACTTCGCTTGATGAGTGAATCTGCCCGCGGAGAAGGCGGCCGTGTATGGACGTATAAAGATGGTGAGCCTTGGTACTTCCTGGAAGAAAAATATCCGGCATACGGAAACTTGGTGCCGCGTGACATTGCCACTCGAGAGATTTTTGATGTGTGTGTGAACCAAAAGCTCGGTATCAACGGGGAGAACATGGTATATCTGGATCTATCTCATAAAGATCCGAAAGAATTGGATGTCAAACTGGGTGGAATCATTGAGATCTACGAGAAATTCGCTGGAGATGATCCGCGTAAAGTACCAATGAAGATCTTCCCGGCCGTACACTATTCAATGGGCGGACTATGGATCAGCGATGATCAAATGACAAACATCCCAGGAATATTTGCAGCTGGTGAATGTGACTACTCGCAGCATGGCGGAAACCGTCTGGGCGCCAACTCGCTATTATCAGCAATCTATGGCGGTATGGTCGCAGGGCCTAATGCCATCAAATACATCGATGGATTAGATAAACACGCAGACGACCTTTCCAGCAAGCTATTCGACGATGCCCTTGCAAAAGAGCAGGCTTCCTTCGATAAGATGCTTAAAATGGACGGGACGGAAAATGCGTACAAGCTGCATCGTGAGCTTGGCGAGTGGATGACAGATAATGTAACAGTTGTTCGCGAAAACAGCAAGCTGCTGAAAACAGACGATAAACTGCAGGAGCTTCAGGAACGCTGGAACAATATCAACATCCACGATACGTCCCTTTGGAGCAACCAAGGTGTCATGTTCACACGTCAGCTGAAGAATATGCTTCACTTAGCGCGTGTGATGACAATTGGTGCCTACCAGCGAAATGAAAGCCGCGGAGCTCATTACAAGCCGGAATTCCCGGAACGAAACGATGAAGAATTCTTGAAAACAACAATGGCTAGATATGATGAATCTACCAACTCACCACATATCTATTACGAAGCAGTCGACACTTCCTATATCGAGCCAAGAAAACGTGACTACAGCCAAGCGAAAGCGAAGGAGGCAAAAGCATAATGGAAGCGACCAAACAAGAGACGGTTACCCTGATTGTTACGCGTCAGAACGATCCGAGCAGCGCTCCTTATGAAGAAACGTTTGAGGTACCATACCGAGAGAATATGAATGTCATCTCTGCTTTAATGGAGATTCGCAGAAACCCAGTGAATGCGGAAGGAAAAGAGTCAACGCCGATTTATTGGGATATGAACTGTTTGGAGGAAGTATGCGGAGCCTGTTCGATGGTGATCAACGGCGAGCCTAGACAATCTTGTGCCGCACTGATTGATAAATTAGAGCAGCCAATCCGACTTGAGCCAATGTCTACTTTCCCAATCGTTCGTGACTTAGCCGTAGACCGTTCCCAAATGTTTGACAGCTTGAAAAAAGTCAAAGCATGGGTGCCAATTGACGGTACGTACGACCTTGGACCAGGACCTCGTATGCCAGAGAAAAAACGCCAGTGGGCATATGAACTCTCCAAGTGCATGACTTGCGGGGTATGCTTGGAAGCATGTCCGAACGTCAATGACAAATCCGACTTTATCGGCCCCGCACCGATTTCTCAAGTACGTCTGTTCAACTCCCACCCAACAGGAGCAATGAACAAGGGGGAACGTCTGGAAGCTCTAATGGGCGAAGGCGGCATCGGCAGCTGCGGTAACTCCCAAAACTGCGTCCAAGTTTGTCCAAAAGGTATCCCGTTGACAACATCCATCGCTGAGATGAACCGCGCAACGAATATCCAGTCGTTTAAGAACTTCTTTGGTAGTGATACGAATTATTAACAACAGAGAAACGGAACTCATACGTTGAGTTCCGTTTTTTGTAGGATGAGGAAAGAAGGGATGCCAGAACATGTGGACAGCATATCAATCGTATGCATAAAAGAAAGGTGTGCTATAAAATGGAGATACAAGTGATACAAGACTTAGAGAAGGAACTAGATTGGGTAAAAGCAGATGGTAATTTTGAGCATTTTCATATAGTGGGAGTTAATGACGATTACGTCGAGGATACAAAACTTCTAATGCAAAAAGCTGTGTCTAAGTGCTTTAAGTATCCACTGTATATCCATTTTGAAGGGTACGATGATATTATTGACTCAGTGTTGTTAAAGCGTAACAAATACAAAATTGAGTATCGGGATACAGGAAGAAAAGTACTTACAATGAGCGTTGGAAAAACGTACCGCGCTAAGATACCATCCTTTACAATCACCGTTCCAAGCGAGAACATATTAAAAAGTGCATTTACTCACTGGTTTCATTTAGCGCAGGAAAACAATATGTGGCTAATCACTCAATATCCAATAAGCTATCGAAATAAATTTGCAGCTGTAGACATGACTAAAGAATCGACTATTTTGCTGGCAGATCACGATGCACAGAGCTTATCTATCGTTACCAATGATCCCTTGTACCAAGGAAAAGAAAATGTACGAGTCATTTTTGAAAAATGATCTTTAGTAATCAGGAGTAATCAAGATAGAAAGAGGCAGAAAGCATATTCGGTAAGTAAATAGGTTTTCTGCCTTGTTATCATGTTTACATGTGCATTTTTCTTATCAGCAATGAAGCAACCCGAAGCAGCTTATGGCGTGTTGTTTTATTGGCTTGTAGATATAACCGCTATTAAAATAGAATCTTCGTCAGTAGCACGGTTGTTAACTACTCCATTCTGGCAAACAAGTTAATCAGGGTGTTAACAACCCAATCCTCGCTCGAAAACACTAACCATCTTCACAAGCGATTCCTCCAGATCAACATCCATCTTAAACCCCTCGTAATACTGTAAATCTATAAATCCATGCACCATACTCCGGAATCCGCGGATGGCATGGGTTCTCTCTGTTTCCTCTAATTCAGCCAAAATGGGTGTAGTGGCAAAGAGTTGTACGATTGCGTGACCTGTTTCACCTGTACCCCCGCACAGAGAAGCGGTATACAAACCAGCGTGTAACTTAGAAAAATTCACGTAACTCTTGGCTAATGACAGGAGTGTATCTTGGTCTTTCAAAGCTTCATACAGTTTTTGTTGCGCAATGAGTGCCATGGCTATTTTTATCTCTTCTAAGTTCTTGAAATGATTATACAAAGAGGGGGGTTTAATGGATAGAGCGCGTGCGATATTCGCCATTGTTACAGCTTCAAAGCCTTGCTGTTCAGCAATAGAGAGTGCTGTGTCTGTTATTTTGGATTGTGTAAGCTGCATTTTAGGCATTAAAATGCAATCCCTTTTTAGCTCGCTGGATGGCTTGTTGCATGTTGGGTACTGGATGATGCAGAAGATCACCATGCCCGACAGCAAGAAGCTTTGGTTCTAGATCGGTTAATTTTTGTGCAGAAGTGATAGAAAGTTCTTTGTTCCACGTCCCCCATGCTGGGAATGGAAAGCGCCAGCGAATATCACCAGCTACTGCCATGCCGCCGCGCAGCTGGAAGCTATCTCCGGCAATAAGTGCCCCATTTCGATGATCAAAGAAAGCAAGCATACCGGGGGAATGCCCAAGCGCAGCGATGACCTCCAGTGAATCTATTCGATCGCCTTCTAACAAAAAATCATTCGGCTTTGTCTTAATATTTTTTGGAAACCCACCTTTTATAGGTGGATCATTAGCTTTTAATGTGAATGCACCCGAAAGTAATTTCCACTCTGTTTCCGACATAAACACTTCTGCATATGGTAAGGCTTCTTTTAACTTGTCTAATGCGCCGATATGATCAGCATGTGCATGTGATAATACAATCTTACGAATCGGTTTACCAATTGTTTCTGCGGCAGATAAGATGGCTGCTGCCGAAGAAGTCATAGCTGCATCCACCAGTGTCAGACTATCTCTTTCTTCAATCAGGTAACAATTAACAGGAAACAAACGCGGCATAAAAGTAAGCTGATAAAGATGTTGATGCTTTAGTATACGCACATATATCACTCCTAACTAATGGTGTTAGTTAAATCTTAGACTAATACCATTAGTTTAACAAGGATTTATTTTCCAAATTCAAGTAATTTATGATACGGTGAGTATAGGCTGAATAAAAGGAGGGGAGAGAATGAATAGATCCAAGTTTCAGATTTGGGGAGTTGGTTTACTTTTATTAGCCTCCTCATTGATGCTAATAGGAGCAGCAACAGAGGGTGCAGCGTTTCTTATAACAGGACTTATTTTGCAAGTGATTGCGATGATACTTTTAATAAAGCATTTGGGTAAGAGAAGTATAAATAAAGATGACCTTTACTAATTTTCCGTAAACATAAGGGGGGAAGCGCGATGTTTCAATCTAAGTGGCATTTGTGGGGAGTTGTATCACTGCTTTTCGCTTCTGGTTTTTTTGGATTTTTCGCATGGATAAAGCAGCCAATTCTATTTTTTGTTGGAGCGGTACTTCAAGTAATCGCACTAGTATTTATAGTGAAAAATATGAATGATAAGGAGCTTGCAAGGCGGGAGGATTAGTGAATGTTCTTCCCGCTTTGTTTTTTTAGGAGGAAGTTTAAGAAGGTGTCTCAGCTTAACAAGTAGATAAAGCTATCTTAATAATGTTGGTTTTTCATCTAAAGACCAAACGAGGAAGAGATAAACCCAAATAGAAACAGAAGATGTAAAAATAAATAATAGCCTTACAATTAAAGAAGGTATCCCAAAGAATTCAGCAATACCGCCGCATACCCCATACAAAGTTTTGTCAGTTGTTGATTTAAATAGTTTCCTCACTCTATATCCCTCCTATATTATGGATGCTAAAAGTCATTATATCAGAATGTGATCTTTCGTTGATAATAATCAAGTACCTACTTATAATGCATATTAAGAAACGGAAGTCTGCTTATCAAATAAAAAACAAGCAGCCGGGGCTTCCTCGAAAGCGATTCCGACTACTTGTCTGTTCTAATACAGGAATTACATTTCCACAATAAACCAGCGGATATGCGATGCAGTCTCAACAGCGAGTTGCTTTTTCATCAATTTGGCTTCTTCGAATGTAGCAAACAACTTACACATGGCGGTTCCGGCCTCAGTCAGGCAGCGTACGTCCTCTTTTTCTTCACGCATGATTACGAATGCTATGTTTCATCCCTCTTTCCATGTTTTCTAAGGTGTTTAGAAGATTATATATCGAGAGGGAATTGTTGTATAGCAGTTTTTGAAAATATTTGAAAATATACAGCGTAGCATACTAGAGAAAAAGATCCTGCGGCAGGCAAACCGCAGGATCTTTATAAGGTTAACGGAAGAAAGGAAGATCTGTTGCTCCAACGAGCCGTGCATAGACGAACAATTGTCCTTTGTGATGCAGTTCATGGTCATACATCGCTTGCACGTAGACTTCTCTTTTTCCTTGCATGGTTGGTATTTTTGCTTGGTTATCTTGTGCCAATTCCTCATCCGTAATACTGTCGAATATAGCTGCTGTTTTATCAGTGAATTGGCGAACTGCTTGACGCAATTCGTCCATTGATTGTACTTCTGGAATTTCTGGATTGTACATCTCGTCTGTTTTTACCATCTCAAGGATCATAACATTAGATGATGCTACATGAAGCACTAAGTCTTTCAGTGTCATTGCATCTTCCCAAGGCTGATAATCTAAATGCCCATCCTCGATTTGGTCAAGCAGGTTATTTAATACGTTGCGATGCTGAAGCCAGCTTTCTTTCCAGTGAGCTGCTTTTGTCATTAGTCATTCTCCTTTGTTATGTAGATAACCTCACTATATACAAAAAGTACAGCTGTTGTCATGTAAGAGGAATTGTACGAATGGAATGGGAACATTATATTCTCCGATCATTCACAAGCATAATTATCTTTGTCTCGGTCAAATTTGCGCTGATAAGCAGGATGTGTGCTAGGTACACCTTCTGGATATGTTTCTCGCAGGGCTGTACAGTTAGCAAAACTTGTCGCCTTATCGGATTGGCCTTGGTCAACATGACTTGATGCATTATCTTTCTTTTCGAAAGAGCAGCCATTGAATCCTTCGTCCGTTGCGTAACCATCTTGCTGCCATACTGCTTTGTGAGCATTTATTGCATATGCTTCTGCGTCTTCAAATAAATCAAGATATCTGGTATTGGGCGGATACACATATGCTAACCGCGCCAATCCTTCTTTTAGCAGTGTTTCTTGAACGCTTTGTCCGTCTGCATACACGTAGGCAAGCAGCCGTCCGTATTTATCTTTTCGTTGTCCGACATCGAATTCCAGTTCCAGCTTCCCGTTCTCAACGAGCTCCTCATTGCGCTTGGAGGCTTTCTTTCCGTATGGCTGTACGCATTTATTTGGAGCTTTCGTTTCCGGAGTATCAATAAGCAAATAGCGAACTGTTTCTTCCTGGCCGTTATAATTTACTTTAATCGTATCACCATCAACAATACGGATCAGCGATACTTCCACTTTATCGGTTGTGCCGGAAGTTGTTGTTGCATGGCTGTTTGTTTCTGTTGACTGATTAGAGCTGACTGTTCCACAAGCACTTAGTAAGAATAGCGTAACGATCAGCCAAACTGTTAGTTGTAATGGTTGTTTCATGCTGTTAAAGACTCCTTCGCTGTTTCTACATCCATCATACGGACGAGAGCGACAGCTTACAAGAGCAAAAAGCAGTGCATCAGGGTAGATGCACTGCTTTTTGTCATTCCGGTATATAAGGTAAATCTAAAGACTTCGGCATATTGATAACATGTGTTTCCGCATATGCGAGGAGGCCTTCTTTGCCGTACTCGCGCCCGATTCCAGACTGTTTGACGCCGCCGAATGGGAAGCGAACATCTAAGCCTTGGACAGCGGCCGTATTAATCATCGTTGTACCTGCTTGGATGCGTTTAGCAACCTTTACAGCGTGCTCCTGATTTCCCCAGACAGAACTCGTCAATCCAAAGATGCTCTTATTGGCAAGGTGAATGGCATGCTCGTCGTCTTTAAACGGTAAAATTGGTACAGTAGGACCGAACTGCTCTTGTTCCACAATTGGATCGTCATAGTCTGCGCCTAAAACGAGTGTCGGCTGCATGAAATAACCCTGCTCGAAGAGATCTTCATCCAATATTTTACCGAGTTTAATCACTTCTGCGCCTTTTTGTTTACTATCATCGATGAGACTTTGTACAAATTCAATTTGTTTCTTATTATTGACCGCACCAACTGTGACGTTCTCGTCAAATGGATCACCAACTCGAATCCATTTGTCGGCAGCTTCGCGGTATTTTTTTATAAAGGTATCATAAATAGATTCGTGAACATAAACACGTTTCGCAATCATACAGATTTGACCTGCTGTTAAGAAATTGGAAACAACGAGTCGGCGCATGGCTTTTTCATCGTTTACATCAAAATCGTCCAGTACAATAGCTGCGTCGTTTCCGCCAAGCTCTAGTGTCATATGCTTAATAGTATCAGCTGCTGCTTTCATAATATGCTTAGCAGTTTCTGTGCCGCCGGTGAAGGCGATTTTTGCTACTTTCGGGTTGGAAGTAAGTTCGACACCAACTTCTGCTTCACCATGTACCAAATTCAGTACGCCAGGAGGAAACTCTTCCGCGATTAGTTCGGTTACTTTGCTGACAGCAAGCGGTGCCAGCGGACTAGGCTTCAGCACCATCGTGTTTCCGGCGAGCAGAGCAGGAGCAATCTTAATGGTGGAAAGGGAAATAGGATAGTTCCAAGGCGAAATGGCGCTAATAACACCAATCGCATCTCGAGCAATAATCGTCTTACCACCATCATGCTCGTGTTCTTCGTCTTTGAGAACTTCAGCCACATTATCACAAGCGAACTCCATCCACATAAGCGAAACGGCGATTTCGCCTTTGGCATCATATAATGCTTTCCCATGCTCACGAGCAAGCAGCTCTGCAATTTCTGGTGTTTTGTCTTTGATTTTCTGAATGGCACGGCGCATCCGATTAATTCGCTCATCAAATGATGTGTCTCGCCATTCGGTAAAGGCTTGATCTGCTGCATCAATTGCTTGAACGGTTTCCTCTTTTGTGTTGAGAGGAGCGTAGCCAACAATTTCATCAGGATGAGCCGGATTTTCACGAGGGGCCTGGTTTTCTGCTTTATGTTTTTCTCCGTTGATAATCGCTTCAATTATGATTGGCTCGATTGCCACAGATTATCACTCCGTTTCTAATAGGGTCAGTCATAACTTACCCCAAAACAGATACGATAATCGTCTCAAGTAGTTAGTGGGTATGATAACACCAGAACATAGCAGGAGGTAGACAAATGAATCTTACTGGAAATAACATTGTAATAACAGGCGGTGCATCTGGAATCGGATTTGTGTTTCAATCTGTGGACGCTATATTTGAGGGTCTGAAAGGGGGGAACAAAGAAATAGACTGCGGAACGTTTTCCAAGGCAGTGCGAATGGTGTGAGATGAGGTTGGTGGAAAAAATATACAGAATCGTGAAGTGAGAATAAAGGAGCTGATTATTGTGATCAGCTCCTTTTAATCTTATTGCTCGTCCAGCTTCCCGTAGCCGAGAAGATGCAGTGCATTTTTTAGCGTGGACTGTGTTGTAATCGAACGGAATTCCAATCCGAGTGATACCATAGTTTGTGCAATCTCCGGTCGAATACCAGTAATAATCGTTTTAATACCACTTAATCGAAGTGACTGTACGATATGAAAAATTTGATCGGCAACCATCGTATCAATCATCAGAACACCGGAAACATCTAAGATAATATTATCCAAATCCAATGCGCTCCCTTGGGTTAACGCTGTTTCCATAATCAATTTGGCGCGATGTGTATCAATTTCCCCAACAATCGGTATAACAGCCAATCCTTCATAAATAGGAACGACTGGAACCGACAGTTCTTCCAGCGCACTATACGCGATGCTTACCATCTTTTTGTTATGGCTCTCGAATTGTCGGCCGATTTCAAAGCTGACAGTTTCCAGCATCGGATCAATAATCTTCGATACATCGAGCATCGTAATCGCCGCAAAATGCCGCTCCTCCAGCTCCTCAGTGAAAATATCCCAAATGACACTGCGGAAATTGGAAACATACTGCAAGGTAGCCGTTAAAGAAATGTTCATATCAGTTGCTGCTTGGCCTGCTCTCGATCCCCAGCTAAGGAAGTGCTGTTTTACTTCTTCTTTATTTTCCTCCGGCAGAAGAACTGAACCAATTATATACACGAGTTCAGCGTTAAAATCATAAAGCTCCTCGTTAGGAAGAGATAAAAGACGAAGATCATGACCTAAATTCGAATCAAGGCGTTGAAGCACAGACTTAGCTATTATATCTTTATTCTCCTGTATCTTCTCTCCTATGTATCTCAATTCATCCTTCATAACTAACGTCCCCTTTTATTGTCGTACTTCCTTAAGGATAAGCCAAGTGACAACCGAAGGGAAGTGAAAAGTGGTATTTAATATACTTCAATTCCTATCATAAAAATTCAAGCCAACAACATGGCTATATTCGTCATAATGTACAATAATGACTTTATAAATACCCAAAAGAGAAAAAAGAGTGAGGAATTAGTGGATGGGAAAATATGTGCGGTTCTGTATGTATCATACACGTAAAGAAGAAGTAATGGATACGATATGATTTAATCTTTTTTCAAAGAAAAGGGTATGGCAGATTAGCAAGGAAACTCCTGCTTATAAGAAGAAAGACATTCTTCAAACAGATAAGGTCTTTGTGGGCTATCATCCAGAGAATCATGGTGCGCATAACGTGTATGCAGGATTAGGATTTGTTGATGAAGGAGATAGATTTGGAAAAGAGATGTGTGTGGTTAAGTATTAGAATTGATTAGCATACACCGTTTGTACTGTGAACACATCAAAGGATAGCGCGCAACAGAACTTCTTTGTTTTGTGATCTGCGAAAATTGTAAAAACCAGGTTTGCTGGCACAGACCTGGTTTCTTATAACCACTACACACCGTTATTCTCTTCATCTGCTTTGATAGCCTGGTCAAGTTTATCGATTAATAATGACCAGATGATTCCCAATAAAATTGAGTAAATGGCGATGATACATAAGATATCTACAGCAGCTTCCATTAAATTGTTCCCTCTGACATACTGTATGGCGAGATGTCCAAAAAAGTAAATACAGGGTGCAAAAACATGTAGAGTTAGATAAATCAGTTTCTTAGGTTTCATTATAACCACCCCTAGAACATGCTGGAAATTGGATGCCATTATTGTAGCAGAGATGATTAAAGTATCCTATACATCTATAAAGCTTTGCGCTGATAAATAAAAGTGGTTATCCCCCATGAAGTACCATAGACTACCAAGATTGCTAGTGCAGTCCCTGTATACAATATAGGTACAGATATATTGGCAAGAAAGTCAATTACAGTTGTCAGGTATTGATGATAGTTAGAAGCAATCCTAGAGATTAAAATTGTTGTAAGGATAAAACTAAACATTAAAACACTACTAATATGTCCCTGTTTAAATATATAGAATAGAGGAAAGCTGATGGCGACAAATAATAAGAATAAACTTGTACTAATCACAATATGTGTCATTGTAAAAGGCTTGTGGAAAACATATAATGCAGCGCTGGTTATTCCCGTTGCAATAACCATATAGATGACTGCTCCTAGATAGCGCGATGCAATAATTTCATTCCGTGTGTACGGTAAAGAATTTAATAAAATATTTGTCTCCGTTTTTTCATCATAAGCATACGTGTTAAATGGAATATATATACTGGCAATCAGAAAGATTATAATTGGATGTGCCTTCATAATGATAAAGAATAATATAAAGGGTATAAGGACAAATAAGCCCCATTTTTGAAGTATAACATCTCGTCTAATTAAATTAAACATGCTGTATACCGCCTTTCACATAGTACATAATGTCTTCCAACGTAGCGCGTTCAATAACCGCGTTATCTCCAAATGTATTTTCCGCTCCGGCAGGATCATCTGTTAATGCTTCGAATCCAGCGGAGGATTGATGAATATGAACAAAAGCTTCTTTCGTGTCTCGATCCAGCAACTCTGTTTTTCCTTTCACAATTGCATAATTTTCACTTACCTCGTGAATCGTCTTATTAAATATCAGTTGTCCTTTGTGTAGGAAAGCTATATAATCTGCGATGCGGTCTAAATCTGTGGTGATATGAGTGGAGAAAAAGATGGTGCGGTTGCCATCTAACATTACTTCTTGTAATAACCCAAGCAATTCTCGTCTGAAAATAGGGTCCAGCCCAGCAGTAGGTTCATCCATAATGATTAGCTCGGCATTGTGGGAAAGCGCGATAGCCAAGGAAGCTTTCATTTGCATGCCCTTTGAGAATTTCTTTATTGATTTGTTCAGCGGTAATTCGAATTGATCCGTATAGTGAGAGAATAGAGCATTATCCCAATGTTTATATGCTGGTGCAACAATGCGTTTAATATCTTTTAGATTAAGACCTTCATAAAAAACGTTACTATCATACACAAAACCTATGCGTTCCTTGATTTCTTTTTCATGCTTTTTGTAATCCAGTCCAAAAACTCTCACTTCACCAGAATCAGGCCTTAATAAATTCATCATCATTTTAATTGTCGTAGACTTACCAGCACCATTAGCGCCGATAAAACCATGCACAAACCCGCGCTTCACTTGCAGGTTCAGGTCCTTAACAGAGAAATCCTTGAATTGCTTTGTCACATTGTTTAATTCCACTACATTATCCATGCACGTCACTCCTCGTATAAAATCTTCATTATCTGCTGCAGCTCATCAAGGGAGAGGCCGATTTCTCTGCTGTTTGTTATAACTGCGCTAAGCTGCTCCTCAATGACCTTCAGTTTTTTCTCTTTTATGAGATCGAGATTTTGCTCCGCAACAAAAGATCCTTTTCCAATAATGGAATAAATAAATCCTGCTTTTTCTAATTCTTCATAAGCCCGTTTTGTTGTGATAACGCTAATCTGTAAATCCTTAGCGAGCTTGCGCATGGAAGGGATAGGAGATCCTTCTTGCAGCTCACCGGTTAAAATAGACGATTTAATCTGATTCGTAATTTGTTCATAAATCGGCTCCTTCGAACTGTTTGAAATTATAATTTGCATGCCGGTCCCTCATCTGCTTTTTAGTAGAACGCATTCTTTTGTGTATGTATTCAAAGCCACTGATTTTGTTGTAGAAAGCCAACTCAAGTGTGAGTAGATATTCGTTATAATGTATATACACTGTATGTACAATATATACAAATTTGAACCGTTTTGCAACCTTTATATTGAAATGATGGAAAAAATAATACTTACTGTAGGAATTTATAAAGTATAAGTAAATTAACAGATATGTTTTGTAAGATCTTCTTGAGTCAAATAATACAGGTAACAGAAAAAAAATAAATTTATGGATATAGAGGAGGGAAGATTTATATGGAAATAATCTATTTGGTGATCATTTTTGTTGTCTTTTTCGTATTTCTATTTATCCCTAATTCAGCCAAAGCGTTATTTTATGTATTCTTGATTAGCGCAGTGATATCTTTAGGTATATTCGTATACAAACTTTACACAATGCAATCAATTAAACGTACATTGCTGGATTCATTCGGATTAATTGACGTCCTCGTTCTTGCGCTTGCGGTTTTCTTAGTTGTTGATAAGCTGTCGAAGAAGAAAAAGTAAAATAAGTAAATAATGTAAATGCGGCAGAGAGTATTATCTCTGAGGAGAAATGTTATGGATAAGATCATAATGGAATCTATAAAACAAATCGTTAACATTCCGCTAATTCCTGTTCACCCTCTGGCATTCCTTTACATAAGCTACATGGACTAAATAAATACCTGACGCAGCAACCCTGAAGAGAGCAAGGAGGGGTTAAATTTTGAAGGATAGTGACTACAGGCCAAAACAATTACTCACCAAACGAGAAAAAGAAGTCTTTGAGCTACTGGTACAAGATAAGACGACCAAGGATATCGCACAAGAGCTTTTTATTTCAGAGAAGACGGTGCGAAACCACATTTCGAATACGATGCAGAAACTGGGAGTAAAGGGACGGTCTCAGGCTGTAGTGGAGCTCCTTCGTATGGGGGAACTGAAGCTCTGACGGGCGATTGATCTGCCTGTTGCTTGACATAGCTGACTGTAAGCAGAAAGAAATAATCGCTTGCTTTAATGGCTGCTGAAAACCGACTGTGATGGTCGGTTTTTTTGTTTTGGGGAAAAGCAATTATGATGATGTGCTGACGAATGCAGTCGATGAGGCTGATGGAGTAAGCGTTATTCTAAATTGATGCTGGACTAAAAATACAGATATGATTAAAACTATAAGAGAGTTGCCGGAACAGCACTTTTTGCTTTATACATACATATGGCTATTATCATTCATCAGGATTGCTTCTAGCCAGTTGAGGGGGACTTTTTTGTTTATACACAATGGTGAAGAGAAGAGGAAACGAATGGAGCGACTTTTCTAAGGTGTCGTCCATATTGTGCGCCGTGGTAAAGGGATAACTTATAAAAAGTTCTATTAAAACTTAGTGGGAAAACTGTTACAGTTACATTTACAGAGTAATAGGTGGGGGATTTGTATGTCTACTAAATTTAAACAATTAATACTAAAAGGTAGATTTGCAGAGGCGAAAAGCTTCTTGAAGCACTTATCTTTTGAAGAACTTGACGGGGAATTAACAGATATTGCTTTTACTTGTCCAAGTATGTCTGTTTATACATTCATGGTAAGTTTACTTATAGAAGATGAAAAAATAGAATTTCATGAAATAGCTTTTGAATTGCTTGTTAATCCGCTTTGTCATATAGAGGGAGCCTATCATGCGGCTCTTTATCACGCAAGACGCTGTATTGCGTTAGCTGATCAGCAGGAGTTAGCTGGATACTTATCATATTTATTGTTCTTACATGAAGTACCGGACAAAGTAATTGATGGTGAAGAAGCACTTGCTGCTGCTAGAAAAATAATAGAGCTAGACTCTGATAACAAAGTCGCTAAAGAATTTCTAGCAGATAAAATCCGATAATTGATCTCAATCTCTAGGAGTATGGTTATATGCTGCAGATTAAACAATTTATAGTCATTAAACCAATTAGGAATCTGAACAATAGTTTGATAAATACAGACGAACATGTTTGTTTCCTTGAAGATAATAAAGAAAAATTCATTGATCACTTGAAAACGAACTTAGAAGAACTCCTTGATGACAATCTCTTAAGTCTTGATGGCGGTCTTTCATTTAGGTTTAAATCTAAGGAATACTTGGGTGTAGAGTATTGGGATGATCTGCCAATGCTTTGGGCGTTCCTGTTTAACACGCTGGAAGAATGTTTAGAATTTGGTGAAGGTAAGTGCCTTTTTCCGGGTCAGCCTATTCTATTAGCAATGAAAGATGAGGGTGCAAACATTCAAGTCCAATTTGACCATAAAATTGTAAGTATCGACAGAGAGCTATTCGTGAAAGAGCTGTCGACTCATGGTAAGTTATTCTACAGCACGCTTGTAACAGATATTAATCTTGCTTCATACAAGTATAATCTCGACAGGGTTAAGCGCCTAGTATCTATGTTGTGAATAAAGCGTTGTTTTATAGATGGAGGTATTCTGTGAAATATGTTGTGATGGCTATATATGCGTTTGTTATCTTCTATACATTCGAATTAGTGTACCCTGATAGAAATTTCGCTCGCTTAGTTATAGTAGCGGTGTTGCTATTTGGTGGCTGTTTTACTATTGAAAAGTTAATGGATAGAAAAAAGTAATCTTAGATACAACCCTCCTTAATAGTGCAACTCCCTTTCTCGTAAGGGACAAGATTGACATAATTATTACAATTAAAAGAATGGTGACGAACCGTAATGATGCTGAATGAGATAGATATTTATAGTAATGAAGAAACCCCATACTTTCAAACAACTGACAAGTATAGGATACGGTTTGTATATAACTTGTTTTATAAGTATCGGAACAGAGAATTATTAAGAGATATTATACATCTAGTTACAAGTGAAGATACGCTTATTAAAGCGACATTTTGTGTCGCTTCTTATAGTGGCGGCAAAAGGTATGGCAAAAAAATAGGTGTTGGTAAATTCCTGAAGATCACAAATTGGAAAGAAAAAATTATCGATTATAGTGAGAGTTTTAAACTAATATATGCTGAGGTCAATTTTAGAAATGAGGATGTTTTTAAACTTATTTCTTATATTATTGAAGATCGGATATACGGTCCTATTGTTTTTCAAACCAAACAATATATTATTTATACCAGCACGGACGTGTTAGATATAATGGCTGAAGAAGTACAAATAAACCAACTAAAAAAAGAATTTAGTGGTTTGGTTATTACAATCGGCTGTTTGATAACTAACTGAAAGGTGTCAGTCACAGTCTTGTAAAAAGTCCGGAAGCTTACTATTATAAACTTCTATGTTATAAAAAGGCAGAACATAGTGCTGTAACTATACATATAGAAACGCAGAGTAGTCCTGCTTCATTAACATTCAGTGATGGTAACATACATAAATATTTAGAATTGCTTTCCTAACTTCAACTCTTCTACATAATTGATGCCCCAATATGTGTATAAAACGCATAGCGAGAAGTGAGACATTTCCCACCTAATGCATTAGTTCACATTTATCGCATTCCTTCATATAATTAATTCAGCTTTAAATAAATGAAGGATGGGATAGTATGGCCTATTTTGCAGGAATGATGCTCTTGATCATTGCCGTGAGCTTGGACGGTTTTGGTGTTGGAGTTACTTATGGTATGAGGCGAATCCGCATTTCTTTATTGGCGTTACTAATTATTATGTTATGTTCAGGAGTTACAGTTCTGACATCGATGTCGATTGGGAGCTTATTAACTTCTTTTATTCCTCCCGATTTTGCAGAAGTAATTGGGAGCATGATCTTAATTTCAATAGGGGGATTTAGTCTGTATAATGTTCTCCGATCTAAGAAGATTGATGAAAATGTGGAAGAGGATTTAATACCTAAAAATAAAATGGAGAACAAAGAATGGAAGATTGAAATAAAGAAATTTGGTCTGTTCATAACTGTGCTTAAAAAACCACAAATGGCTGATTTAGACCGTTCAGGTACAATTTCAGCGAAAGAATCGCTATTATTAGGTATAGCTCTTGCTTTAGATGCATTTGGTGCTGGAATTGGTGCTGCTATGATCGGGGGTTATTCACCAGTTGTAACAGCCATACTAGTTGCTTTAATGAGCGGCTTATTTGTTTTATTTGGTATTAAGTCAGGTTTTGTTTTAGCAAAAATAAGATGTCTGCAAAAAATAGTTTATTTATCACCGTGTTTATTAATAACTCTTGGATTATTTAAGATGCTTTAAATTTTTTTTCTTCTCCTATTAAGTTTGTTGTTTAGGTTTTAAGTTTAACGCTGAAATTCTCTTAGTTTAAAAGGCTAACATAAGATAATGATGTATGTCGTAGTTTATGACATCATAGCCTAAAATGAGCCAGGTGAATGGTTTTGGAGGCAGTGAAGGCGCTACAATGCTAAGTACAACAAAAAATAGATGAAGGAGAACTAGGTACAGCATGGAGAAGTAATGAGGGGTAAGTATTAAAATCGTCGGGGAGGCAAGGTTAAATGGAAGAAGTGATGACTTTTGCATCAATTATTAGCCCTATTGTAATTGCTTTAGTACAGCTGGTAAAAAAGACAGTCACTGTTAACAAACGATTCTTGCCATTGCTTAGCTTGCTGACTGGTTTGCTTATTGGTTTTCTTGCTTGGCCATTAACGGATCTTACCCTCGTTTTGCGGATTTGGTCAGGCGGTTTAGCTGGTCTGGCTGCATCAGGATTGTATTCTTTAGGGAAGAGAACTATATCTAATAGCGATAAAGATAAGGCTGCCTAAGGGCGGCCTTATTTTATTACAAGAGCCAATACAAGTGCAGCTAAACGTGTAAATATTTGTATGTTATGATGGTAAAGGATTGATTTTTACATAGTAATAAATTTTGTGAGGAGCGAGATATATGAATAACATAACAACTGTTATCGTGATTGTTGGTCTCATTGTATTGGTAGCAGTTGCGGCGCTGGCGATTGTGAAGACAAAGAAAAAGAACGCTTCCCGCACTGATCAGTATCAGGAGCATAATAAAAAAACAAAGCATGACAACAATGGAGATGTTTCTGTTTTAGCTTCTATGACAGCGTTTGAATCGGCTGATTTGGATGGAAATCATAAAAAATACCACGACACTGACTTGAGTTCCCAATCCCTTGATGCAGGCTCGAGCAGTCCAAGCTATGACGGTGGGGGCTCAGACGGCGGAGTAGGCGGCGGAGGAGAATAACTGCACGTATTCTCTAATCTGTGAAATTAGCGGTTTGTCTGGGTTTTCACCTAATATTTGCAGGTATCCCTCTTGTTCTGTCGAAACTGTACAGAAAAGGAGGGTTTTCCATGGAAATTGTGAAAAGTCTGTCTGTCGCTCCAGTCATTGCAGCATTGCCAAAATTGCAGCAGCAAATTTTCAAAGATGTTCGTGAAGCCTTTGTGCAGCAAACAGGGGCAGGGGAATTCTACACGTCCGATGAAGATGATTCAATTGTGATGCAGCCGTTCGCGGCGTTGTACAATTTATCTGTTGAGGAGATAGCAATACATTACAGCGGTGCAGAGTGTATGATTGCGCAGTTTCAGGAAACACAGTTTGGAAACTCTCCGCCAGCGGATTTTGAAAAGTGGGCGATGAAGAAAGGAAATACAGTAGTAAGTCGTTATGATGAAGAACAGAACTGTATTTTGGTCAGCATTAACGGATGCCGTACCGTTGCTTATCGTGATTTGCCGGTATCTTCTTTTTCGGAGCTGTTTCGCTCGTATACATTCAGCCCTATGTTTAAATAAAGAAGCAGACAAACAGCCGACACATGTGTGTCGGTTTTTTGCTGTTCCAGGGTAAATAGGGCGTATTCCATGCAGGTATGCGTTTTTAAAGGTATCATAAAGGGTAGGATAAAAAAGTTATAAAAAGCTCGAGAAGTTGTAGGGGGATGTACATGCAGGATTATGTGATAACAAATCAATTCATCTTTCTGTTCGCGCTGCTGCTCGTTGTGAGTGTTGTAGTGACGAAATTTTCGACTAGGTTCGGTGTTCCGGCGCTCGTTCTGTTTATCGCGGTCGGTATGATTGTCGGGAGTGATGGTTTTGGTCTCGTATATTTTGATAATGTGTATTTAGCGGAAGGAATCGGTATTTTTGCGCTGATTGTTATTTTATTTGAAGGTGGTTTGCACGCAAATTGGCAGACAATGAAGCCGGCGCTTGCTCCGGCGATTACGATGTCTACAATAGGCGTATTACTCACATCTGCTATCGTGGCAGTTGCTGCGCGTTACATATTTGATTTGCCTTGGCTGGAGTCTGTATTAATTGGATCCATTGTCGGTTCCACGGACGCTGCTGCTGTCTTTTCTGTCTTGAAAGGACAAAATGTGAAAGAAAAACTTACTTCCACATTGGAAGCAGAATCCGGTACAAACGACCCGATGGCAATGTTTTTAACCATTACTTGTATTGAATTAATTAGCGGACATGGCTCCAGTGTTGTTTCCATGATTGGCAGCTTTATCTGGGAAATGGGTGCTGGTGCCGCGATGGGGCTTTTAATCGGTTTTATTGCCGTTACAGCAATCAACCGTATCAATTTGGATACGAGCGGACTTTATCCATTGTTTGCCCTTTCTTTTGCGTTGGCAAGCTATGGCATTACATCGCTTATCCATGCATCTGGCTTATTAGCTGTGTATGTAAGTGCCTTGTATATCGGTAATGCCGAAATTACTTATCGCCGTGCCATTATACGTTTTAATGAAGGCTTCGGCTGGCTGATGCAGATTAGTATGTTTGTCTTGCTCGGATTGTTTGTATTTCCGTCAGAGCTGTTTACACCAAGCTTAATGCTTAAAGGATTTTTGCTTTCACTTGTGCTGATTTTCTTGGCGCGTCCGCTGGCTACTTTCCTCAGTCTTATTCGTTTCAGATATTCTGCGAAAGAAAAGCTGTTCATTTCCTGGGCTGGCTTAAAGGGGGCTGTGCCAATTGTGCTGGCTCTCTTCCCGTTAATTGCCGGCATCGAAAACAGTCAGCTCATCTTTAATGCTGTCTTTTTCGTCGTACTGTTGTCAACCGTCTTGCAAGGGTCAACAGTGACAGCACTCGCAACCAAGCTGAAGTTAGTAGAGCCACAGTCAACGAATGAAATTGAAACGCTCGAATTAATCAGCATGGGACGAAATAATCTGGAGATGGTAGAATATAAACCAACCGAAGTAAATGAAATTACTGGAAAATCATTAGAGCATCTGGAATTGCCAGAGACAACTTTAATTAACGCCATCCTAAGAAATGGCGAGATTATTTCGCCTAATGGTCAGACAGTCATTGAGTCCGGCGATACATTGTATATTATGGTTTCCTTACAATATAAGAAAAAACTAGCGAAATACTTACGCAGGAATACTTTAACGAAGAAGTAGCAGGGGGAATGGAACGTGTACGACACATTGACAGCCGAACGAATTGCAGCCATTGAGAAGGAATTGCGGCATATTGCTGTGATTATTAAGCAAAAAGGACGAGAGATTTTGCTGCAGTATCCAATTACAGCACCGCAATTCGTCGCGCTGCAATGGCTGGCAGACAAAGGCGATTTAACGACAGGGGAACTATCTCAAACAATTAAGCTGGCCATTAGTACGACGACAGATATCGTGGATCGGCTGGAGAAAAACGAACTGGTAAAGCGTGTGCGTGATGAAAAGGACCGGCGCATCGTGCGTGTGCATATCCTGGAAAAGGGAGAGCAAATCATTACGGAAGTGATCAAGAAACGACAAGCTTATCTCGGACATCTGCTGGAAACTTTTTCGCCGGATGAAGCAGATCAGCTGCAGTTGCTCTTACATAAGTTACACGGTAAAATGAATGATTACGAACAGCTAGAGGCTAAAACAGAGAAGAAAAAGAGGAGATAAACGTGGATTATCCAATAGGGGTCATCGATTCAGGAGTAGGGGGACTGACGGTTGCCAGAGAATTAATGCGGCAGCTGCCAAAAGAGAACCTTATTTACGTAGGTGATACGCTGCGCTGCCCATATGGTCCGCGGCCAGAAGAGGAAGTTGTGGAATTTACTTGGGATATGGTAAATTTCCTCCTGGAGAAGAATATTAAAATGCTTGTGATTGCTTGTAACACGGCGACAGCTTTTACTTTAGAAGAACTGAAGCAAAAGCTGGACATACCAGTTGTCGGTGTTATTGAACCAGGCGCACGGGCAGCAATCAAAACAACGAACACCAATCATATAGGCGTACTAGGTACAGAAGGCACGATTCGCAGCCATGCGTACCGTAAGGCGCTTAAAAATATCAATAGTGAGCTGGAGATTGAAGGACTTGCTTGTCCGACATTTGTGCCGATGGTGGAAAAAGGCGTCATTTCTGGGCCTCTTGCACACCAGGTTGTCCAAGAGGCGTTAAAGCCGTTAGAGAATTGGAAACAGATGGACACGCTCATTCTCGGCTGCACGCATTACCCGCTCATCAAATCAGTCATTGAGGACGTGGTCGGGGATCAAGTAGAAGTTATTAGTTCTGGAGATGAAACAGCAAGGGAAGTAAGTGCCATTCTCGGTTTCAAACGAAAACTATATGAAGGAACGCGTCCTGTTTCCCATCAATTTTATGCAACAGGTGATACACATCTGTTTATGAAAATCGCAAACATGTGGCTGCAGCGGCCAGTTACGGAAGTAGGCAGAATTAAATTCGGCTAATCGCACTCTATCTAAATAAAGATGGTCTAAATCCTTTGATGGCTCGTATACATGATAGTACAAACCATCAAGGGGGAAGAAGTGCGTATGAATAAGAAAATAGCAGGTCTTTTCACTAGCGTAATAGGCCTTTCCATTTTACTGGCCGGATGTTCACTAAAAGGAGAGCAAGCAATCGATGAAGTAGATGTGCCGCAGGATACCACATATGTGGACAAGCTGGAAGAAAGTGCACTTGAGCCAGGCGCAACTGACGCATCGCCAGCAGAGGGAGAAACACCTGTTGAAGGTGAATCCGCAGGAAGTGAAGAAGCACCTGCTGAAGGCGAAGAACCAGCAGAAGGTGAAGAAAAGCAGCCTGAAGATGAAACGAACAAAGGAGAAGTCGCTGAATCTGCTACTGCCAAACGTCAGCTATTCCTGATGGATGCGAATAACATGGTAGTACCGATGACGTTTGAATTGCCGCAAACAAATGAAGTAGCCAAAGAAACATTGGAATACCTTGTCAAAGACGGTCCTGTAACGGACATGCTTCCAAACGGATTCCAGGCTGTATTGCCGGCAGGTACAACGATCAACGGCATTGATGCCAAAAAAGACGGCACATTAGTAGTCGACTTCTCAAAAGAATTCAATGAATACCAAGCAGCAAACGAGAAGAAAATTCTCGAGTCGATTACGTACACACTCACGCAGTTTGAAAATGTAAAAAATGTGTCTGTCCGTGTAGAAGGACAAGAATTGGCGAAAATGCCAGTCGATGGTACGCCAATCGGCAAGAGCTTATCTCGTGCTGATGGTATTAACTTGATGGACAACGGTATTACAACAGTTGATAGTAAATCTGTGACACTATACTTCCCAGCAGAAGCAGTCGATGGAGCAGCTTATGAAGTGCCAGTCACAGAGCGTATTAGCAGCAACGCAGAAAATAGTTACGAAGCAGTAGTTAAATCCTTGATTGACGGTCCTGCGATGGACAGCAGCCTATCCAACGTATTTAACACTGGCTCTGCTTTAACATCTGAACCAACGTTGAAAGATGGCGTACTGAATCTCGAATTCAACAAAGAAGTGCTGAGCAACGCAGACGAAGCAGCCATCTCTGATCAGCTGATGGAAACGCTAGTAATGAGCTTAACGGAAATGGCAGATGTGGAAGCAGTAAACGTGAAAATAGAAGGCGTGGAAGAAGTGTTCAATGAACAAGGCGAAGCATACGCAGAGCCAGTGACAAGAGAACAATACGTACCAGCCGAAAAATTATAAGTATGAAAAAGTCCGGTCAGCTGACTGGACTTTTTTTGTGCTTGAAAAGAATTGCTGAACTTTTGCAATGACAGCGGTTAGAAGGATATACTTTAGAAGTAAGAATTACATAATATTTAGCAAGTTTCCATTTAGGGTATAGAAACAGAGTTACGTTTATTGGAGGGATTATGATGAATAAAATAATTATCGCAACAAAAAACGCTGGAAAGCTAAAAGAATTTAAAGCATTCTTCGAGCAATATGATATGACAGCATATGGTCTCGACGAATTAGACAAGCAATTTGATGATGTTGAAGAAACTGGGACAACTTTTGAGGAGAACGCAGCCTTAAAGGCAGAAACGATAGCGGGCTTTTTGCAAGTCCCAGTTCTTGCCGATGATTCTGGTTTGGAAATTGATGCTTTAGATGGTCGCCCGGGTGTTTATTCTGCTCGTTATGCTGGAGAAGCTAAGAGTGATCAAGCGAATATGGACAAAGTACTGGAAGAGCTCCAAGGTGTTCCAACCGTCGAACGCACAGCGCGTTTTGTCTGTGTACTTGCTGTTTCACAGCCTGGTAAAGAAACGTTCTACGCGCGAGGACATGTGGAAGGTATCATAACCGAAGCGCCACAAGGTGAACATGGTTTCGGTTATGACCCAGTCTTCCAGCCAGAAGGCTATGAGAAAACGATGGCGCAGTTAGATCCGGCTGAGAAAAACCAAATTAGCCATCGTAAACAAGCGATGGTCCATTTGGAAAAGTGGCTGAATGAACAAGCGAAGTGAGGGAGATAGATGAAGCTATTAATCACAAGTGATAGTCATGGGCTTACATCAGAAGTAGCATTGCTGAAACAGCGTCATGAAGAGGAAGTTATCGGAAGTATCCACTGTGGTGATTCGGAGCTGCCTTTTGACGCGCCGGAAATGGCAGGGTATTACCGTGTTGCAGGTAATTGTGATTTTGACAGAGCATATCCCGAAGTAGAGCAGCTAACTGTTGATGACTTACCAATCTTGATCACACACGGTCATCTATATGGGGTAAAAGCCAGCCTGCGTTCTTTGGAGCAGCTGGCGATGGAAAAGGATGCGAAGATAGTTTGCTACGGACATTCCCATGTGGCGAGAGCTGATGTGATCAATGGCCGGCTTTACATCAATCCTGGAAGCATCCGCCTGCCAAAGCAATCGCCGCACCCGACTTATTGTATGTTGTCCTACGAAGACAAAATTGCGACTGTCCGTTTTCACACAATGGATGGAAAAGAAGTGCAGGAACTGGAGAAATCTGTCTCGTTCAGCTGATTCCGGACAAAAAATTGTAACCTTTTGCTTGCCGAATTGCCTCGAACTTACGTTATACTAGTGTAATGTTACGAATAGAGGTGATTCTGAATGAATGAATCCGATTTCGGTTATAAACCAAATCATAAAAAACGCAATTATCGTCCGCTTGTCATTTGGCTGACTATCATTATTGATGGATTGGTTGTTGTATTAAGCGGCTTACCGCCTGTCGAAGATTTTGATTTATTCGACGTTCACATCCTGCCAATGCTAAACGCAATATTCAACAGCTTTACGTTCATCTTCCTGCTGTTGGCATTAATCTTCATCATGAAGAAGAAAATAATATGGCATAAGCGCTTCATCTACGCAGCGTTTATCACAACCACATTATTTTTAGTGTCTTATGTGTCTTATCACTACTTAGCGGGAGATTCATCCTTCGGCGGGGAAGGTATCATTCGTCCTATTTATTTCTTTATCTTAATTACGCATATCGTGCTGGCAGCAGTCATCGTACCGTTAGCTCTTGCATCGATCACGCGTGCCTGGAACATGGACGTGCCAAAACACCGCAAGATTGCTCGCTGGACAATGCCATTATGGCTTTATGTCAGTCTAACAGGTGTCATCGTTTACCTAATGATCCGCCCGTATTATTAATGAAATTGCTCCGGGATACCGGAGCAATTTTTAAAATCTAAAAAAACTGTTGACGAATAGAAACATATCGTGTATTATTAATCTTGTCCTTGAGAGAGGGCAACATACATAAACGCATTACGCGGGTGTAGTTTAGTGGTAAAACCTCAGCCTTCCAAGCTGATGTCGAGGGTTCGATTCCCTTCACCCGCTCCATGTCCCAATAGCTCAGCTGGATAGAGCAACAGCCTTCTAAGCTGTGGGTCGGGGGTTCGAATCCCTCTTGGGACGCTAATTGAAAAGGAAGAGAGCGGGACATAACTCCTCTCTGACACAAAAAAGATCTCGGTCACCAGGAAAATGGTGACCGAGATCTTTTTTGATCTGATATTTTTTGAATTCCTTACTATACTTGCTGATCTGGCGGTGAACTTCCTGATGTTCACCGCCATGAAGGCGAATCCTAATTCGTTTTCCACTTTCTCTTTACTTCGTACCGAGAAACGAGTGAAACACAAATGAGCCTTCAGAAATCCGAAGACTGGCTCGACATCTATTTTACGTTTCCCGTAAATTTTCCCTGTTTCTTTTTCGCTGAGTAATTGCTGGGTATATGCTTTTTGTTTTTCCCATCTTTCGTTGTAATAGATTTTCCGGTTGTTTCCTTCTTTCGCTTTCGTACATTCTGCACGTAAGGGACAAGCAGTACAATCGTCACATTCATACACGCGATAATGACGCTTGAATCCAAATTTGTCGCATCTTTCGGATAGGTACCGAAACGCTAATTTCCGGTTATTCGGGCAAGTGAAAAAGTCGCCTTCGGCATCGTAATCCCAGTGAGCTACTTGGTAAGGATCTTGTTTATATTTCTTTTGCTTTTCTTTTCGGTAGTGATTATAGGTGATGAGAGGGATGCGCTTCCGATTATTTACCACATCATCATAATTTTGCTCACTGCCATATCCGGCATCCGCGACAATATAGTCGGGCAGCTCAAAAAAGTCCCGTTCAATCTTATCAAGGAAAGGGATAAAAGTTCGCGTATCCGTAGGATTCGGGAACACATCATAGGCCAGGGCATATTGACCTTCAGTAGCCAGCTGCACATTGTACCCAGGTTTAAGCTGGCCATTTTTCATATAATCATCTTTCATGCGCATAAAAGTGGCACCATGGTCAGTTTTGGAGTAGCTATTTCTGTCTCCGAAGATTTCCATGTCGACCTGATATTTTGATTTCCGTTTAATGAAATCATTGACTTGCTTTCGGTACTGTTTTGGTGCTTTACGTTCGGAACGAAGCTGCTTGCGTTCGGCAGTATCATCACTTGCTTCTATGCGACGATCGTATTCCTGCACTTTTTCGTCCAGTTTTTCTGCTACTTTTGTTAACTCTTCGCCCGATAGGGCTTCGGGGTTCTCCAGCTCGATTGCGGGGATAATTTCCTGCTCCAACAGTTCTTCATACATCTGAGCCGATCTTTCCACCAATTGCGTACTGTATTTCTCAGTGGACTTCCGCCATACAAAAGTAAACTTGTTGGCATTTGCTTCGATTTTGGTGCCATCAATAAAAATGGCTTCTTCTTCAATGACTTTTTCTTGAACCAGCTGGCTGCGAAATTGGACAAAGCACTGGCGTAAGAGTTCTTTTACGTGAGGGTTCACACGGAATCGGTTGATGGTGCGATAGCTGGGCTGATAATCTTGGGCAAGCCACATCATGCGTACGCTGTCTTGAAGTAATGACTCAATCTTACGGCCCGAGAAAACGGATTGCGTATAGGCACATAAAATAATCTTCATCATCATGCGAGGGTGATAAGCAGGGTGTCCGGTTTCCCGACGGAAACCGTCAAAAGCTTCATCTGGAATACTTTCTACTAAATGGTTAACGGTAAAAGCAATATCATTTTCAGGTAATTTTCTTTCCAAATCTAGAGGTAAAACGACTTCACACATGGTATAATGTTTAAACATAAGGACCCTCCTCTTTTGTGTTTTGTGTCGTAACTTAATTCTATCAGAGGGGTCCTTTTTTTGCTTCTATAAACGATACATTAACGATAAAAAGATGAGGCAGACATCTCCGAATTCTCGGAGACGCCTGCCTCATTTTAATTACTCATTTTTTGGGTTTTGTCCCAGTCTCTTCCTTTTTTGTTTTAGTAGATAGGCTGATCCGTTGTTATTTAGTTAGCTCTAAAATAACTAGTATGATTGTTAATACATATCAGTAATGTCTAAAAAAATGAATTATAATGAAAAAATACCATCTTGCGCTAAACTAAAAAGAGCAGATGGAGATTTTCTTTGATGCACATGAACAAAGATAAAATTGTTTTGTGCTTTTTAATTAGTCATAAATGTTATTATTAATTATTTTACAGGGGACTTGTTAGGTTTATGATGTTGTATTTGATTTTAATGGCGTTGCATGCAATACATGCTACGATTATAGACTTTTATAACGAGTGGAAAAGCAGGAGGTTGTTTTTTATACGAAGGGGACATATGCAAACCATTATAAATGTGAATTAGTAAAGGGATCTAGTTTAGAGCTAGATTTCTTTACTAATTACGTGCGGTAAGCATGTAATAATGCTTGCATTTTTCCTTAGTAAAAAACCATTCGAGTGAAGTGCCTAACCAAATATCGGGTACATATAGGAGTGAAAGGGGCTGCTATCTCATGGGATTTTTAATATTTTTACTATACATTAGTTCTATTGTAAGTTTCTTGTTGGGTTATGCGTATTTGAATGATAAAGCTGAAGATTTACTAATGTGGAGTTTTACAGACAAACTTGAGAAAGTAACGGACAAAGATGGATATAAAAAACAACAAGGGACCTATTCAATTGTAATGGGCATTATATTTTTTTTAGTTCCTGTTTCCATATTTACAATTGAAAAGTTTGCTATTAATCCTAAATTTCTATATGGATGGATAGTTGTTTTAGCGATTGTTTCTATATCAAATGCTATTTTGATTAGAAAGTATTTTAGATAGATATACCGAAGTTGTCGGTTTTAAAATAACCTCAAGTAATCTTCCTTTTTATATGTGTTCAACCTGTTCAGCCATCCTTTTTTCGTTCTTTCCTCTTCAATGCACTTGTTTTAATGCACCAGTACGAGTAGCTAATTGTTTTTGCAGCTTTATAAATTGTGACTATCCTCCTCAGCCGAAAACACTTCCTCCAATTTTTAACCATTTACCTCTGTTTTCTGTAATGCCAATTACCCACCCTTTTGATAAACTAAATATTGTAAACGCTTACATCAACAACAAACAAAGGGGGATGTGGGATGAGAAGAAAGTCTGTATTGGTTGCATGGGGTTTGATCTTGGTTTTGCTGCTTGCTGCTTGTAGTGGCGGAGGCAGCAGTTCGAGTGGTGGTTCTGGTTCAGAAGATGGCAAGGTGACGCTGCGGATGGCTTGGTGGGGTGATCAGCCGCGAAATGATTATACGGCTAAAGTTATTGAGATGTATGAAGAGCAAAATCCTGATGTAAATATTGAAGCAGAGTATGCGAGCTGGGATGACTATTGGCAGAAGCTTTCTCCTCAGGCTGCCGCAAATGAACTGCCGGATATCGTGCAGATGGATGTGTCTTATCTAGCGCAATATGCACAAGGCAATAAATTGGCCGATCTGACACCTTATCTTGGTGAGCAGATTGATACGAGCAACATGACCGAAGACTACGTGAATGGCGGAAAGATAAATGATGGGATTTATGGTATGAATACGGGTGTAAACGCCGTTGGGTTCCATTATAATCCGGACTTATTAGAAGAAATAGGACTTGATCGTGAAATTCCAGAAGAATGGACATGGGAGGATTACCAGTCCATGTCTGATAAAGCAGCTGCGAAAGGTATTTACTTTGACACACACTTAAAACCAGATGTGTTCTTTGATTATTATCTTCGCAGTAATGGTGCTCGTTTGTATGCGGAAGATGGCAGCGGTCTTGGCTACAAAGATGATCAGTTGTTCGTCGATTATTTCGACATGATAGCCAAGCAAGTAGAAAAAGGTTCTACGCCAACACCTGATGTACTTGCGCAGATAACAGGCATTGAAGATGATCCAGTTGTAAAAGGAGAAGGCGTTGGGATTTTCCAATGGTCCAACCAGTTTGTCGGTTTGAAGCAGGTGGCAGAGAAGCCGCTTGAAATCGCGCCAATGCCGGGACCGGGTACATCAGATGGCTTGTACTTAAAGCCGGGTATGTTCTTCTCTGTTTCACAAAACTCCGAACATAAAGAAGCTGCTGCTGATTTCTTGAACTTCTTTATGAATGACATTGAAGCGAACAAATTAATTCTAGGTGACCGTGGTGTGCCGGGCTCATCGGAGGTTAAAGAAGCATTGATGAGTGAAGTGTCGGAAGCGCAGGCACAAGTATTTGAATACGTAGCTTGGGCGGAACAGAATAGTTCGCCGATGGGAGCACCGGATCCTGCAGGTGCTGGTGAGGTGATCGAGCTGTTAGACACAATTTCTGAACAAATCAGCTATGGTCAGGTTACACCGGAAGAAGCAGCAAAAAGCTTCCGCAGCCAAGCAGAAGGTATGCTCGGGCAATAGAAGCGCACCGTGATAAAGCGGAAAGCTGATTCAGAGGTCAGCTTTCTGTCTTCATCACACTTCTAAAAGAGAGGGGTGGAGTGGGTTGAATTCACGTTTGCAACGTAATTTATGGGGTTATGTTTTTATCGGTCCATTCGTTATTGGCTTTTTATGCTTTACGATTATTCCTATGCTGGCTTCCTTATATTTCTCGTTTACAAGTTATGGTCTGTTTGATGCGCCGAAATGGATAGGATTAGATAACTATATAAAAATGTTCACAGAGGACCCGCGTTATCTGCAGTCATTGAAGGTAACGGTCATTTACGTACTAGGCGGTGTACCTTTAAGATTGGCATTTGCGTTACTTGTTGCCATGCTGCTAAATGCTGGATCAAGAGCAGTTGGTTTGTACCGGACTATGTATTATCTGCCTTCCTTAATCGGCGGAAGTGTAGCGGTTGCAATCATGTGGCGTAATATCTTTGGTGATGAAGGAATCGTGAACTTAGCTTTAGGTGGTCTTGGTTTGGATGCTGTTCGCTGGTTTGGAGAGCCGACAGCTGCTTTATGGATGTTGATTTTCTTGTCTATATGGCAATTTGGATCATCGATGCTGATCTTCCTGGCTGGATTAAAATCCATTCCGTCCAGTTTTTATGAAGCAGCTAGTGTAGATGGAGCAAACTTCTTCCAAAAATTCTTCCAGATTACCTTGCCAATGTTAAGCCCGGTTTTGCTTTTCAACATCATCATGCAGACTATTGCTGCATTTATGACATTTGTACCGGCATTTATTATCTCCAAAGGCACAGGCGGCCCGCTGGATGGTACGCTGCTGTACTCCCTGTATCTTTTCAAACAAGGGTTTGAGTACTTCAACATGGGATATGCTTCCGCGATGGCGTGGGTAATGCTGCTGATTGTAGCTGCTTTGACAGGGATTATATTCTGGACGTCCAAGTACTGGGTGCATTATGAGTCGGAGGTGAAGTAGCTTTGGCTAATTCAAAAGTTAAATATCTTCTTTATCATATTTTAGTCGGAGGCTTTGCAATCCTGCTGCTGTATCCGGTGATCTGGCTGTTAGTCAGTTCATTTAAGGAAAGTAAAGATATATTTGTCACGGCAGGTTCGCTTATTCCGAATCCATTCACGCTTGTCAATTACCCGCAAGGATGGGAAGGGTTTGGCGGATACGGGTTTGGGACATTCATTAAAAATACGATTGTATTTGTTTTCTGGATGCTTGTTGGTCATTTGATATCTTGTTCATTAATTGCTTTCGGATTTGCCAGATTAAAGTTTGTTGGCCGTGGATTTTGGTTTGCCATTATGCTGGTGACATTGATGCTTCCTTACGAGGTAGTCATGATCCCGCAGTACATCATTTTCTCAGAACTAGGCTGGCTTAACTCACTGAAACCGCTTGTTGTTCCAGCTTTCTTTGGACACCCATTCTTCATCTTCTTGCTCGTTCAATTTATTCGAACGATACCGAGGGAGCTGGATGAAGCTGCGACAATTGATGGCGCTAACACATTCCAAATCTTTTATAAAGTAATTCTGCCGCTGATTGTACCTGCATTAGCAACGACGGCAATCTTCACATTCTATTGGACATGGGATAACTTGCTTGGACCGGTACTGTATTTAAATAGTCCGGAAAAGTACACCGTTTCGATGGCACTGAACATGTTCCTAAGTAATGAGACAGTCTCCAACTGGGGAGCGATGTTTGCCATGTCGATGGTTACACTTGTCCCGGTATTTGTCATCTTCTTCATCTTCCAGCGTTATGTTGTAGAAGGTATCAGTACAACTGGTCTAAAAGGCTAGGAAAGGAGCGGTATGGAATGGCTGCAATTAATAAAGGGTTGGAGTGGGTTACGAGAATGGCTTATGTGAACATTCTCTGGCTGCTCTTCTTATTACCAGGGCTGGTACTGTTTGGGTTCTTCCCGGCTACTACAGCTCTCCTGCATGTGATGCAGCAATGGCTGCAAGGAAAAACAGACTTTCCGATATTTCAAACTTTCCTGACCACATATAAAAAAGAGTTTTTAAACAGCAATAAACTGGGATATATTTTTGTTTTATTAGGATATATCCTTTACCTGGATTTTCTTTTCTTAACTTCAGCTGCAAATGGCGCCGCATTATATCTCACGATTCCTTATCTAGTTCTTACATGCCTCGTTGGACTGACAAGTTTATATGCATTTCCGATGCTCGTTCGGTATGAAATGAACCCGATGCAAATTGTCAAGCGTGCTTTCTTTATGATAATGCTCAATCCTGGCCAAACCTTTCAAATGTGTGTAGCAGTTGGGGGTATAAGTGCAATTCTGTGGTACTTCCAAGGGCTGGCTTTGTTTTTCAGTTTCAGTATTCTGGCCCTGATTATCATGATGCCAGCTGTAAGAGCATTTGAAAGAACAGAGCAAAAAGCAACCAAATTACTGGCTAAACGAGCCTGAGTAAGGGGAATATCGTATGAAAAAATATGCACTCGTTGGCACAGGTGGCCGGGCAGAATTTTATTACGGCGCGATGGCGAAAGATTTCAAAGACACATGTAAATTGGTAGCTTTCTGTGACTCAAATCAGACACGGATGGATTATGCAAATCAGCTTTTGCAGGGGAAATATCAGCATCCCAGTATTCCTTTGTATCATGCTGCAGATTTTAAAAAGATGATTCTGCAGGAAAAGCCGGATGTCGTAATGGTCACAACGATTGATCGTACACATCATACGTATATCATACAGGCGCTGGAACTTGGCTGTGACGTAATAACTGAAAAACCGATGACAATTGACGAACACAAATGCCAAGAGATTTTAAATACTATTCAGCAGACTGGAAGAGAAGTGCGCGTTACATTTAATTACCGATACGCACCGCATAATACAAAAATCAAAGAGCTTATCAGCTCAGGCATCATTGGCCAAGTGAATGCTGTGCATTTTGAATGGGCGCTTGATACAAAGCATGGAGCTGATTATTTCCGCAGGTGGCACCGAGATAAACGAAACAGCGGTGGTCTGCTGGTGCATAAGTCCACGCATCATTTTGACTTGGTTAACTTCTGGCTGGATACAATCCCGGAGCGTGTGTATGCGGTCGGTGATCTGCTTTTTTACGGCAGAGAAAATGCCGAGCAAAGGGGCGTAACAAACTTTTACCAGCGCGCTCATCAGAGTGAACTGGCGAAAGATGATCCATTCGCGATAGACTTGGCAAACAATGCGCATTTAAAAGCGATGTATCTGGATGCTGAAAAAGAAGATGGCTATCAAAGAGATCAAAGTGTTTTTGGAGATGGCATAAGTATTGAGGATACTTTAGGCGTGCTGGTGAATTATAAAAACAAAAGCATTCTGACGTACTCCTTGAACGCTTACTTGCCTTGGGAAGGTTTTCAAGTCTCTTTTAATGGTACTAAAGGAAGAATTGATGCGCGTATTATTGAAAAGTCTTATGTGAATTCGGGAGGAAACAAAGCCGAAGAAGGTCAGCTGGAGCAGTTGTCCATCGTCGTTAGTCCCATGTTTGATACGCCTTACGAGGTTGAAGTGCAAACGAAAGCAGGCGGGCATGGAGGGGGCGACACAGCTTTGCTGGAAGATTTGTTTGGCAATCCGCAGCCGGATGTGTTCAAGCGAGCAGCATCGCATGTGGATGGTGCGATGAGCATTATGACTGGCATCGCAGGAAATCATTCCTTGAAAACAGGCAACGCCGTTCTTATAAAAGACTTAATCAATCTATAATTGGAGGCAATATTCGTGGAAAAAACGGCCGTCATCTCTGGCGGAGCATCGGGAATCGGCAAGGCTGCTGCACGTAAGCTGGCCAAAGCAGGTTTCCGTATTTGCTTACTGGATGTTAATAAAGCAAAATTACAAGCAGTTCAAGAAGAAATGGAAGCTCAAGGCGATACTGTATTGGCAATTCCTTGTGATATGGCGGCGTATAATCAAGTAGAGGCGGCGGTAGAAAAAGTGATGCAGCATTACGGCAGGATTGATGTGGTATTTGCTAACGCCGGCATTGTCGGTGAAACCTCCTCAATAGAGTCAATGAGCATTGATAATTGGAGCCAGGTGCTCAGCATTAACTTAAATGGGACATTCTATCTTGTTAAGGCAGTCATTCCTTATCTAAAGCAGCATGGCGGCAGCGTTATTATCACTAGTTCAGTGAGTGGCAACCGTGTCTTTTCACAAGCAGGTTTCACAGCTTACTCTACTTCCAAAGCAGCGCAGGCAACATTTGCTAAAATGGCTGCATTGGAGCTGGCGCAATATCACATTCGTGTAAACGTCATCTGTCCGGGCGGCGTTGAAACTGATTTTAAACAATCGATAAAACCATCAGCGGATTTAGAAGAAGTAGAAGTGCCTGTCACATTCCCTGAAGGCAGCAAGCCATTGGATCATCGATCAGGAAAGCCGGAAGAAGTAGCTAACTTAGTGAAATTTTTGGCCTCGGATGAATCAAGTCATATTACAGGTACAGAAATCTATATTGATGGAGCGGAATCGCTGCTGATAGGGTAGGAACAGAGGTATAAAAATCCAAACAATACTGCAATTATCAGCAGCGTTGTTTGGATTATTTGCATTGTGATCGAAGATGAGCGCATCGCTTCGGAAATGCACTCCGCTTTCCTGCGGGCGGCTGGGGAGCCTCCGTGTGCAAAAAACGCACTGCGGGGGTCTCCCCTAGCCTTCCTCCCGCGGGAGTCCCGTGTATTTCCTACGCTGATTTTTGTTATGAGAAACCTTCACTCGTGTAGGGAGAATATGTAGACTCCTCGAAAAAGATAGCGATTTTCTTGTCGGGGTCTGCTTCAAAAGCCATTCCTGTCCGACAATAACAGCTAAAGTTGGAGAGGCAGCAGCCGTCAGAGGGCTGCATGAAAAAGTATGGATCTAGTCATCGTACACATTTAGGATGTATTAATCTTTTTTTGTCCCAGTTTTTTGTTTTATTCCCTAGAAAATGAATGCATTAGTTCGGAAGAGGTGTATGTTGTACGGGAAAGAAAAGGAGTATAAGAATTATTATCAGAACTATATATAATAAATAGGAAAGTCTACAAGGCAACGCTGACGTTTTAAAAAAATGACGTGGCATTGTTTATGTGATAGGAAAAATATATGTTACAGCATTACCTAAAAGAAATATACAAAAGAGGTTGTGAAACTGTGTATCCAAGAAGAAGGGAATATCGTCAAATTAGCGAATTAAATGGAGTAGGAGTGAATTAGAATAGAAAGATTGCACCCAAAGTTAGAGGGGAATAACCATCATGAAAAGATTCATCCGTTTATTTTCTGATCTAAAAATGAAGCATAAACTGTTTTGCTTGCTGTCCCTTATCTTGATTTCGTTTAGTGTAGGCGGTTTATTACTTATCCAGTACGCCCTGCATGTGTACAATGAAGAAATCCACCGGCAGTCTGCCCAGTCTTTGAAGGTATCCTCTGCTTTGGTGGAAAAAGAGATCGCAAAAATGAAAAGGCTTTCATATACATTAGCTACGGATCCCTACCTTCAAGCCTACTTAGCTGACCTAAAAGAAAGTGAGGGCAGTTATGAATCATATCTGATTGGTGTGAGTATGGAAAGAAGACTTGTCGAACTAGGCGCATTTGAGAATTATATTGATTCTATTCAGTTATATGACACTGCCGATCGCAATTATAGTATAGGGAAGCGCGTTGTGGCGATTGAAGACGAACAGTTAATGACGTATAAGCAAGCAACAATGGAAAAGGATGGCGGCGTGGAGTGGTTTGTGGCGGATGAGCAGGATGAATCATTTGTAGCTGCCAGAGAGGTGAATGCATATGCAAATTTATCGTTCGAGCGATTAGGAATGGTTATTGTTCGATTTAATATGAATGAGATGGTGTCTTCATTCGAAGACAGTGCAGCAGAACAAGGCACGAAGCTGCTGATTACGAATGCAGACCAAGAGGTAATATTTCCTCAAGAAACAGCTGAAAAGGATGCATATTTAGCCTCCAACTTGCTAAATGATGCAGGCTATCGTGTAGTCAATTATGAGGGTGAGAGATATTTTGTGACTTATACCTCGGCTAATTTCACAAATTGGAAGTATATGATTGCTTCTCCTTATAATCAATTGTTTGAAGCAGGTTCTTTTGTAATGAAAGCCGTCATCAGTCTTTATTTGCTGTTGTTTGTCTTGCTCCTTTTGCTTGGCATTCGCTTTATAAAAGGAATAACGAATCCGATTGAAGCGTTAAACAGAAAGATGAAAAGAGTCGAATCGGCAGAGGTTGTGGATTTTTATGATAATCATGATCGAAAGTTTACCAACGATGAGGCGGGACAAATGCATGAGAACTTCAATAAAATGATGCGTCAGATCCATTCGTTAATTGAAGAAAACTATGAGAAACAGCTTGTCATAAAAGACGCAGAGTTCAAAACGCTTCAAGCCCAAATAAATCCGCACTTTTTATACAACACATTAGAATCTATCAATTGGTCAGCGAAACTAGGCAAAGCGCAGGAAACATCACGTATGGCTACTTCACTAGGCTTTATTTTGCGTTCATCGCTTGAAACGAAAGAGCCGCTCATCACGCTTGCCGAAGAAATGGAAATTGTAAACCATTATATTATGATTCAATCGTACCGTTTCCAGAATCGTTTAGTCTTTCACAATCGTCTGCCTGATCACCTTCTCACTTGTAAGGTACCCAAATTCAGCCTGCAGCCTTTAGTGGAAAATGCAATCCGATATGGTGTGCAGGAAATAGTTGGCGTCTGTACGATTACAATCGAGGCAGCGCAAGTTGGAGAAGATACCGTTATTTCTGTTATAGATGATGGTCCCGGCATGGAAGATGCATTCATTTGTAATCTGCAAAGCGGCGTGTACCGTACGAAAGGAACAGGGTTAGGAATTAGAAATATAAACAACAGGTTAAAGATGCTGTTTGGCCCAGCATATGGGATTGAAGTAAGAAGTAAACGTGGTTCCGGGACGACGGTCATGCTGACAATTCCTTATAAAGGAGGGAGTGATCATGTTCAAAGTGCTGCTGGTAGATGATGAACCAATGCTGCTCGAGGGTATTTCTTCGATTGTAGAGTGGGAGCGGCACGGAACAAAACTAGAAGGAGTGGCCCGAAATGGATTAGAAGCGATGGAGTTTATTGAAAAGCATGCTCCTGACATTGTTATTACGGATATTACCATGCCTGGACTGGATGGAATGGGGTTGATTGAACAAGGAAGTAAATTATCACCTCTTATCAAATGGATATTATTGTCCGGTTTTAACGAATTTGAATATGCACAGAAAGCGATGCGTTTTGGGGTAAAGCATTATTTGCTCAAACCATCCAGTGAGGAAGATATCCAGGAAGCGTTAGCGGAAGTTGTGAAGGAACTTGGCGAAAAGAGGGAACAAGTGAAAAAGGTCCCAAGCGAAACGAAGCGATATTCTAGTGTGGTGAACAAAATGATAGACAGCATACGTGACAATATAGAGAATCCGGATTTATCGCTGCGCTGGGTGGCTAGTGAAGTACTTTATATGAATACAGATTACCTTGGCAAATTGTTTAAAAAAGAAGTGGGAGAGAAATTTTCAGCGTATGTATTAAATAGGAAGATAGACAAAGCGCTGGAAATTATGGAGAAACAAAACGATATTAAAGTGTTTGAGCTAGCTGAACAAGTAGGGTATGGCAACAATCCGCAATATTTCAGTCATATCTTTAAGAAGAGAACGGGCAGTACACCTACAGAGTGGATCAAAAAAAGATAAGAAAAGGAGTGCTTTTACATGGCGGAAAAATGGGTTTTTATCGGTGACAGCATAACAGAGTGCGGAAGGTTTGAAGATCCGCTGGCGATAGGAGACGGTTACGTAAAAATGATTCAAGATGACATCCAGCAGAAAAAAGAAGCAGAGGTTATTAATAAAGGAGTGGGAGGTCATCGCGTTACCGATTTAGCTGCAAGATGGGAAGAAGATGTACTCCGTTTAGCCCCCGACTTAATTTCTGTTTCTATTGGTATCAATGACGTTTGGAGACAGCTGGATCAGCCGCAAATAAAGCAGGTTTCACCTGAGGAATTCAAAGACGTCTATAACAAATTGCTGGCTGAAACCGTCAAGCTTGAAGCAAAGCTGTTCCTCATGGAGCCAACAATTATTGAGGAAAATAAGAATTCAAAAGGAAATCAGCTGCTGCTGCCGTATGTAGAAATTGTACGAGAATTGGCTACAACATACAAAGCAACATTAGTCCCGACGCACACAGCATTCCTGGAAACAGAAAAGACTGATTTGACAACGGATGGCGTTCATATGACGGAAGCGGGCAACCAGCTGATGGCTGATACATGGCTGAAAGCATATTATGCCGCAGAAGGAATGTAATCCTTATAAAATCTAAAATACGCTGGCATTAGACAAGGTTCTTCTTCATACGTTGTTCTGAGGTGATAAAATGGCACGAGTCAAGTACACCAGCAAAGATGTAGATCTCATGGCCAGAATGATGCGAGCAGAAGCTGAGGGAGAAGGGCAGCAAGGCATGCTTTACGTTGGAACAGTTATTGTGAACAGAGCGGTAGCTGATTGCTTAGATTTTGGCGATGTTCGAGCAATCCGTGATGTTATCTTTCAAGTACAAGGCGGCAACTATTCGTTTGAAGCTGTACAGAAAGGCAACGTCTTTTATCAGCGAGCACGCGATTCAGAAAGAAGGCTGGCCGAAAGGAATTTAAAGAATTGGCGCGAGCAGCCCGCACGGTATGCCCTTTGGTACTTCAATCCTTACGCGCCATGCCCGCCTACTTGGTATGATCAGCCGTTTACCGGCCAGTACAAAGACCATTGTTTTTACGAACCGCTGCCGGGGACTTGTGAGAGTGTGTATATAGGGTGATAACGGAGAACAGAAAATGGGCCTTCCTTGCTATGGAGGGCTTTTTTGCATGATGGTTATTTATGATTTATATTCCATAATTTATGTTATTATTACAAATGATGTGTTTGTGGCAAGGAGGTTGTGTATGAAGTATTTCGAATTAGAACGCATTTCACTAACATCTTTAATTGTCTTTGTATCAGGTTATATTATATTGTTCGTGCTGCCATTAGCATCAGCAGGCGCACCTTTAGGAGAATTGCTAGTTAAGAGTGGTACTTTTCTTATGATAGCGTTAGGAGCGGTTCCAATTGTTGGTTTCTTCACATCATTCTTCGCCTACGAAACTAGCAGTAAAGTAGCATTGGCCGTAACTCACGTTGTGTTGTTCTTAGTGTACTGCTTTTTCGGCTTCTGGGTATTATTATTTTCTTATGCTGCGTTAGCAAACGTCTATTAATGAATGTGCAGCAGCCTTAATTTGTACTAGATTTATTAATTTCACCGCTGAAGATTGAATGCATTCCATATCGGTTAAGAATAAGTATTGATAATGATATGGAGGAGTCAGCATGGAGACAGTGCAAAACAGTACAGAGACATTTATGTATTTGGCAGAAAATCTGCGTAACATCAGCAAAACAACAGGTCTTTTAAAAGAAAAGTTAATAACTGCACGTACAATAGTAGCCACAGATCATCCGCTTGTCAGAGCTGATGGAAGGCGAGACGATGCAAGAGGTATCCAGCAGCTTTTACGTTTGGCTGATAAAAAGGGGATACATATTATTTTTCCGCCTGGGCGCTACATACTGCGCCGCCCCTTGCGTCTCCGGGAGCATACTTATTTGGAAGCAAGTGATGCGGCGGTATTTTTGAAAGAGCATCATGGACCTATGCTGTTGAATTTGCGCCGGCGTGATCGGATGCGCCATTATACCGGCAATGGCAACATCATTATCAGCGGCGGTAAGTGGAATGCGAACTACCCTGCATTTGGCGGCGGGACAAGTTTTGTGTTTGCGCATGCTAAAAATATTTTGATAGAAAAGGTACAGCTGCTTGAGCATGGCGGCGGACATGCAATTGAATTGAATGCTGTTCAGCATGCAGAGGTGAGAGATTGTCAATTTTGCGGCTATGATGACCGCAATGGCAAGCGGTCTTATAGTGAAGCAATCCAGCTTGACTTGGCAAAAACGCGTCGTGTTTTTCCATGGGGCGGGTCTGTATTTGACCAAACAGCATGTCAGGATATTTGGATTCACCATAACTATTTTGGACCCTCGCAGACAAAAGGAAGCTGGGGCAGAGCAGTTGGGTCGCATGCTGCTACAGCAGACAGATGGCATGAACGAATTTATATAACTGATAACAAAATGAAAGAGACTCTGCAGTGGGCGGTCCGGGCCTTTTCGTGGCGCGATGTTGTTTGCTTTCATAACTGTCTGGATACATGCGGTGGCGGAATTGCCATTCATCTCAATCACGTGGACGGACGAAATGATACAGATGTGAACAACAGACCTACAGGGCGTAGTAACCCAGTTAAGAATATACTACTTATCAAAAATCAGATTAGCGGCGGCGGAGGTTATGGATCGGCAGTCAGATTGAAAGGCAGCCAAACATCACCAATTGAAGGTGCTATTCTTTATGATAACTATGTCGACATGTATAAAGGAAAGAAAGCCCATATCACTGATACCGCTTATAGACGTGTTTCTGTTAAGAAAAAAGCAGATATATGTGTGAACAAAATGTAATTTTTATGTATATTATGGCGAAAATATACATAAATGCATCGATATACATGCTACACTTTGGTTGGAGGTGGCTTATGTACTTAGATGAGACAAAACGATATCGGTTTATCGAATCTGTTCCTTATGGCAAATACTTTATGGTCCGCATCTATGACCTGGAGCTGCAAGAGGAGTATACGGTAACCGACTGGCTGTTGAGCAAGTATACGGATAAGGCACTGAAGGAATTCTATCTTCAGATTAAGCGCGATATCTTTGCAACAAATAACAAACAAGAAGAACTGACTTCAGAAATGGGAGATATGCAGCAGCGGCTGTTTGATTTTCTGGATGAAGAAGACGAAGATGATTTGCCAGTAAGCATGGAGAATGTGATACCATTCCCGATTCCTGCATCCAATGCAGACAAATAATTTGTTACGTGGCACAGGCTGTGAATGGTTTGATTCACAGCTTTTTGCTATTATAAGTTTTCAACAAGCGTTTTCTTTGTTACATTTAAGGGTATAGCTGATACCAGTGTCTCTGAACTGAAAATCTGATAAGGATGTTGCCGATGGATAAAGAGAATAATGTAGTACTGTTTCCCGGTCTGAAGACACGGTTGGAGCAGGAAGGGATGAAGGAGCTGCAGGAGAAAAATTATGCCGAAGCGATTCAGAAATTTGAGCAGCTGTTGGATTATGGCTACCGACAGCCGGAAATTCTGACAGGTCGACTAATCTGCTTGATGGAACTTGGCAAACATGAAGAGGCGGAAGAGATGTCCTTGCAGCTGCTGGAAGCGAAGGACAAGGATTACCTGCAATACTTACATATTCATTTGACGCTGCTGTTCCAGCTCGGTCGCTACGAGGAGGTAGTGGAAATGCTGGATGAGGTATATGAACTGGAGACTATTCCTGTGCCGCTTCGAACGTCGTTTGACCAGCTGCAAAAGGTGAGTCGGAAAATGGCAGAAGATAAGTATCAAACGGCAGCCGATCAGCTGATACATAACTTTGAGAAAGCAAGAACGAATCAGGATGTCTCTGCTCAATGGCAGCTCATTCAAAAATGCCACCTGCTCGACTTAAGTCCTCATGTACAAAAGATGGAAGCGTATCTGCTTGATGAGGAATCTGATCCGGTGGTGCAAACAGCCGTACTGGAGTGGTTCATCAAGCAGGAAATAGAATTTCCGGTTTCCATACATAAGATGAAAGAAACAATTACGGTGATACCTGAGAATTTACAGCTAGTAGACAAATCAGAAGGGATGGAGCGTGTACTTCAGCATCTGCATTTGCTTGAGCAGCAGAATCCATCACTTTTCGACTTGGTGTACAAATTATTGTACCGATATACGTATGTAAAATATCCTATTATTCCAGATGAAAACGAGAGCTTGACACTGGCTGCAGCGCTGCAGAAGCTGGCAGGCAGCTACTTACAAATAGAGCAGCCGCCTGTCTCAGATGAAGAAGCACAGCAAATCGCTTCTATGATGGAAGAAATTATCACTTTTGAAGCAAAATATCTGACTGTTGCCGAGGAATGACACAGTTCGTGCTGTAAGTGTTGAAAGCGACTATGAATATGTTATAATGAGATGGTTGTAAACCAGTACTAGTTAATAACTTCTTTAATGCTAGAATTGAGAACGATTAACAGGTAAGAAACGATAGATGTTGGAGGGAATATTATGTCAGCAAAATTCGAAAGAACAGAAGGCAAGAACGAGGGTGTCTTAACAATTACCCTATCCCCTGAAGAGTTGGACAACGCGCTTGACCAAGCGTTTAAAAAAGTTGTCAAAACTGTACAGGTACCAGGTTTCCGTAAAGGAAGAGTACCTCGTAAAATGTTCGAACAACGCTTTGGTGTAGAATCTCTATATCAAGACGCGATTGATATCGTGCTTCCTCAAGCTTATATGAACGCTGTTGAAGAGACTGGTATTGAGCCAGTTGCACAGCCGGACGTAGATCTTGAGCAAATCGAACAAGGTAAAGAACTTATCTTCAAAGCTACTGTAGCAATCAAACCTGAAGTAGAACTTGGTGACTATAAAGGTCTTGAAGTAGAAGCAGAAGATACAACTGTTTCTGATGAAGATGTAGAAAAAGAAATCGAGACGCTTCGCAACAACCAAGCTGAATTGGTTGTTAAAGAAGAAGGTACAGTTGAAGAAGGCGATACAGTTGTAATGGACTTCGAAGGCTTCGTTGATGGCGTTGCATTCGAAGGCGGAAAAGCAGAGAACCATAGCTTAGAAATCGGTTCTGGCAGCTTCATTCCTGGATTCGAAGAACAGCTTACAGGCAAAGAATCCGGCAGTGAGTCTGATATCACTGTAACATTCCCTGAAGAATATCATGCAGAAGAGCTTGCTGGTAAGGAAGCTGTCTTCAAAGTGAAAATTCATGAAATCAAAGCAAAAGAACTTCCTGAGCTTGATGATGAATTCGCAAAAGACGTAGACGAAGAAGTAGAATCTTTGGATGCACTTCGTGAGAAAACGAAAAACCGTTTGCAAGAAGAAAAAACAAACGCAGCTGAAAACAACAAGCGTGAACAGCTAATCAACCTTGCTACAGACAATGCAACTGTAGAAGTTCCACAAGCAATGGTAGATACAGAGCTTGATCGTATGGTTCGTGAATTCGAACAGCGCTTGCAAATGCAAGGTATGACGCTTGAGATGTATCAGCAGTTCTCTGGTCAAGATGAAGCTGCACTTCGCGAGCAAATGAAAGAAGATGCTGGCAAACGTGTGAAAACAAACTTGACTCTTGAAGCAATCGCAAAAGCGGAAAACCTTGATGTAACTGATGAGGATGTTAACGCTGAGCTTGACAAGATGGCTGAAATGTACCAAACAGACAAAGAACAATTAACACAAATGCTTGGTGGCAACACAGACGCTATTAAAGATGATCTGAAGTTCCAAAAAGCAATTGATGTGTTGGTTGACAACAGTAAAACTGCATAAGATAGACATAGAGAAAAACAAGGCAGCAACCACTGGGCCTTGTTTTTCTAAAACATAAACGTATGCACAGAGGAAGGGATTCTTCCCCTCTCTGTGGAATACGTGCATGAACGACTTTTTTGTTTACATATACTACATACATATGATTTGACTTTTACAAAAAAAACTCCATAATAAAACGTACCTCTTTTTTCGTATATGCAGTATTTGCCAGCAGGGATAGAAAGAGAAATCTTTCGAAGCAAGGGTTTATACCCCGTTATTTGGCTAATACTGAGGGAAAAAGTGTTTTGCTTTTTAATACTGCTGTTATCTGATATGATTGGCTAAAGGAAGGCTGGGCGCATCCAGAATGTGTTTGATCTTTCGAGATATCATATATAGATATTACATTCGAGGGGTGAAATGATGTTTAAATTTAATGAAGAAAAAGGGCAGCTGAAATGCTCTTTCTGCGGCAAAAGCCAAGACCAAGTACGTAAATTAGTAGCCGGACCAGGCGTCTATATATGTGATGAGTGCATCGACTTGTGCACAGAGATCGTGGAAGAGGAACTTGGGAATGAAGAAGAAGTAGAATTCAAAGAAATTCCGAAACCACAAGAAATTCGCGACATCCTAAATGACTATGTTATCGGACAGGACAAAGCGAAGAAAAACCTTGCTGTTGCGGTATATAACCACTACAAACGGATTAACTCCACAAAAGGTTCAGACGATGTAGAATTGTCTAAGAGTAATATTGCGATGATCGGACCGACTGGTAGCGGTAAGACATTGCTTGCACAGACTTTAGCGCGTATTCTTAACGTACCGTTCGCCATTGCGGATGCTACTTCTCTAACAGAAGCAGGTTATGTTGGGGAAGACGTAGAGAACATCTTGCTTAAACTGATCCAATCTGCGGACTACGATGTAGAAAAAGCAGAAAAAGGTATCATTTACATTGATGAAATCGATAAAGTTGCTCGTAAATCCGAAAACCCATCCATCACACGTGATGTATCAGGGGAAGGTGTGCAGCAAGCACTTCTTAAAATCCTTGAAGGTACGGTAGCGAGCGTACCGCCACAAGGCGGCCGTAAGCATCCGCATCAAGAATTCATCCAGATTGATACGACAAACGTTCTGTTTATTTGCGGTGGTGCGTTTGATGGTATTGAGCAAATTATCAAACGCCGTCTTGGTAACAAAGTAATCGGCTTCGGTGCAAGTGAAGAAGGCAGCCAGACGCTTGATAAAGGCGAATTGCTTGCTAAAGTATTGCCGGAAGATATGCTGAAATTCGGTTTGATTCCTGAATTCATCGGTCGTCTTCCAGTTATCGGCGCTCTAGAGCCGCTTGATGAAGAGGCATTGATTGAAATTTTAACGAAACCGAAAAACGCATTGGTTAAACAATACGAGAAGTTATTCCAGATGGACCATGTAGAATTGGTAATCGAGGAAGAAGCCTTGCGCGAAATTGCCAAACTGGCAATTGAACGTAAAACGGGTGCACGTGGTTTGCGTTCCATTATGGAAGGTATCATGCTTGATGTTATGTATGAGCTGCCGTCCCGTGATGATATTAAGCAATGCATCATAACTAAAGACACCGTACTGCTTGAAAACGGCCGTCCGAAATTTGTTCTTCATGATGGCACCGTTACAGATGAAAATAAACAATCTCCAAAAGAGAGCGCATAAGTTTCATCGGTCAGGCAATATAACATGTACAGCAAATCCCTTGTTACAGTTGGTGGCAAGGGATTTTTTTCTTTAAATGCACAAAGTGTGGGTACTGTACCGCTGTTGTGTATATACTTTAAAAAGGACTCAAGAAGACATATGGAGGTGTCACGATGGGAGAAAAAGAAAAGACACTAGTAACGCCTCTCTTGCCCTTACGAGGATTGCTTATTTTTCCTACGATGGTGTTGCATTTAGATGTAGGCAGAGAGAAATCGGTGCATGCATTGGAACGTGCGATGTTGGAAGAAGAAACAATCTTTCTTGCTGCGCAAAAAGAGGTAGACCTGGATCAGCCGACGGAAGAAGAGATTCATCGAGTCGGTACTGTAGCAAAAGTCAATCAGATGATGAAGCTGCCGAACGGTACCATGCGCGTGCTGGTTGAAGGATTATATAGAGCGGAAATCATTCGTTTTGTTGAAGATGAAAAGCAATTCATCGTCGAAATCGAAGAAAGACCAGACGAGCACGGCACGAAGAATGAAGAAGAGGCGCTCATGCGTGCGTTGTTGGAACAGTTTGAGCAATACATAAAGGTTTCGAAGAAGATTGGCCAAGAAACATTGGCAACCTTAACAGATATCAAAGAGCCGGGACGGATGGCGGATATTATTACATCGCATCTTTCTTTGCGATTAGAAGATAAACAGGAAATCTTGGAGATGCTGGATGTTAAAGAACGGCTGCGTCACATCATCACCATTATTACCAATGAGCGAGAAGTATTGGATTTAGAGAAAAAAATCGGACAGCGTGTGAAGCAGTCCGTTGAGAAGACGCAAAAGGAATATTACTTGCGTGAGCAAATGAAAGCAATCCAGAAGGAGCTGGGCGACCGGGATGGCAAGTCCGGGGAAATCGAACAGTTCCGTGAGGATATCAAGAATTCGGACATGACAGACCATATGAAAGAAATTGCAGAGAAGGAACTGAGCCGATACGAACGAGTACCGCAAAGCTCAGCGGAAAGCTCTGTTATCCGCAACTATCTCGAATGGTTAATTGCCTTGCCGTGGAAGAAACAAACAGAAGACAATTTGGATATTCCGCATGCAGAGGAAACGTTGGATGCCGATCATTATGGCTTGGAAAAAGTGAAAGAACGGATTTTGGAGTATTTGGCTGTACAAAAGCTTACCAATTCCTTAAAAGGGCCGATTTTGTGCTTGGCTGGACCTCCTGGGGTCGGGAAAACATCTTTAGCTACAAGTATTGGGAAAGCGATCAACCGTAACTTCGTCCGTATATCATTAGGTGGTGTTCGAGATGAAGCGGAGATTCGCGGTCACCGTCGGACGTATGTTGGCGCGATGCCTGGACGTATCATGCAGGGAATGCGCCGTGCAGGAACAACCAATCCAATTGTCCTTCTTGATGAGATTGACAAGATGTCAAATGATTTCCGAGGCGATCCATCTTCCGCGATGCTTGAAGTGCTGGATCCGGAACAAAACAGCACATTCAGTGATCACTTCATTGAAGAAACGTATGATCTATCCAATGTGATGTTTATTGCTACAGCGAACAATCTCGGTTCTATTCCAGGACCACTGCTGGATCGGATGGAGATTATCAGCATAGCAGGATACACCGAAGTGGAAAAGCTGCATATTGCCAAAGAACACTTACTGCCAAAGCAGATTAAAGAAAATGGATTGAAAAAAGGCAATATTATTTTAAAAGATGAAGCATTGCAGCATATTGTTCGCCGCTACACGAGAGAAGCTGGTGTCCGCGGGCTGGAACGTGAACTTGCTGCTGTATGCCGAAAAGTTGCCAGAATCATTGTGTCAGAAGATAAGAAGCGAATTACCGTTACCGAAAAGAAAGTGGAAGAATTACTTGGACGTCCGCGCTTCCGTTATGGTTTAATGGAAGAGGAGAATCAAGTTGGCGCAGCGACAGGTCTTGCTTATACAACAGCCGGCGGAGATACACTATCTATCGAAGTTTCTTTATCTCCAGGAAAAGGAAAACTGACGCTCACTGGGAAACTTGGCGATGTGATGAAAGAATCTGCTCAGGCAGCATTCAGCTATATCCGTTCGAATGCGGAGAAGCTTGGTGTGGATCCGGCGTTCCACGAACAGTATGATATCCATATCCATGTGCCAGAAGGAGCAACACCGAAAGATGGGCCTTCCGCTGGTATTACGATTGCGACCGCTTTGACTAGTGCATTGACGGGCAGACCGGTACGAAAAGAAGTGGGTATGACTGGTGAGATTACGCTTCGCGGGCGCGTGCTGCCGATTGGCGGTCTAAAGGAGAAATCCTTGAGCGCACACCGAGCCGGAATATCAACGATACTTTTCCCAGCTGACAATGACCGGGATTTGGAAGACATTCCGGATACAATTAAGCAGGACATGACGTTTATTAAAGTCAGCCATCTTGATGAGGTATTAAAATACGCATTGGTGGAAGATAAACATGAAAGTAACTGAAGCAGAAATAGTAATTAGCGCGGTATCGAAAAAGCAATATCCGGAGACGCATATGCCGGAGATTGCTTTAGCTGGCCGCTCTAATGTTGGGAAGTCATCTTTTATTAATAAGATGATTAACCGAAAGAACCTTGTCCGCACATCACAGAAACCAGGAAAGACGCAAACATTGAACTTTTACAAGATCAATGAGCGTTTCCATTTCGTCGATGTGCCGGGCTATGGCTATGCAAAAGTTTCCAAGCGGGAACGTAACGCATGGGGCAGAATGCTTGAAGAATATTTTACAGAGCGGGAAAACTTGAAGGCAGTCGTGCTGTTAGTTGATATTCGGCACAAGCCAACCAAGGACGATGTGACCATGTATGATTTTCTCAAGCATTATGAACTGCCGGTAGTTGTGGTTGCAACGAAATTGGACAAGATTCCAAAAGGCAAGCGTGTGCAGCATATTAAACGCGCAGCTGATGAATTGCAGCTGGAACAAGAAGACATCATATTGCCGTTCTCATCTGAAACAGGAGAAGGTAAGGAAGAAGCATGGGGAGTATTAAAACAATTCCTATGAAAAATAACCGTACAAGCCGCTGAGCTTGTACGGTTATTTTTTTCGGAACAAAAGGTATGCGCCAGCAAGTATGAGCAGCACAGGCCAGAAATCACGAATGACACCAGCTATTCGGTCGAGCCAGCCAAACCATGCCGGCTGTGCAGGGGCGGCAATCGCAAAAATACCAAGTGCCAGCAGCAAAATCGCCCATATGTAGCCTTTTTTGGTTTTCAGCGCTGCCAGTAAAAGCGCAGCTCCAACCAAGAGCGGATAGGCACCCCAGCTATCCGTCCAAAACGTGTAGTGGCGCAGCCCATGAAAATGGACTCCCAGACCAAGCAGTGTATAGCCGGCGAATAAGTTTTTATGATCTTTCGCAAGATAAGCATGCAATAACAGTGCGGCACCGATAATAATAAGTAATGTTGGCCACGAATAAAAGTCAACAAAAAGGGGTACACGCAACTGACGCAGCAAAAAGTAAGCGCCAACTCCAAGTAATAAAAATCCGGCAAAAGCATTTTTCTTTGACATAACATCTCTCCACATAATAATTATTATTAAATAAGATTAAATCGTTGATTATCATGAGTAGCTGTGTTAATTTGTTATATGTACTTATTAAATTATTCACAAACTCACACCTAAATGCAAGACACACTTTATCCTAACACAATTGTTTACGTTCTGTTCACAAATTAATCGAGGACAGAAATTGCGTAGTGTTATACTGGTATGAGCGATACGGTTTTCAAGGGGGAAAAAGGGAATGTACATGTTAGTTGCAGGAATCAATTATCGCACAGCCCCGATTGAAATAAGAGAAAGATTAACCTTCAAGGAAGAAGAGCTTGGATTAGCGATGCAAGCACTCTCCAACCAGAAAAGCATGCTCGAGAATGTGATCGTTTCTACATGCAACCGCACGGAGATATATGCAGTAGTCGATCAAATGCATACCGGGCGCTATTATATAAAGAAATTCTTATCTGAATGGTTCGGTATAGAGAAAGAAGAGATCGCATCTTATCTTACATTTCATGAGGATGAACGAGCTGTGGAGCACCTGTACCGCGTAGCAAGCGGGCTGGATTCTATGGTTGTAGGGGAAACACAAATCCTAGGCCAGCTGAAACGCGCTTTTCAAAAAGCACAGGAGCTGCATACATCGGGCACAATATACAATGAGTTATTTAAACAAGCAGTTACAGTAGCAAAACGGGCACATACAGAAACAGGAATCGGTGAGAATGCGGTTTCTGTCAGCTATGCAGCAGTGGAGCTATCGAAGAAGATATTCGGTGATATCGCTTCAAAACGAGTTGTTATTCTTGGCGCTGGTAAAATGGGGGAACTGGCAGCAAAAAATCTGCAAGGTTCAGGCGTAAAGGATGTAACAGTTGTTAACCGTACGAAAGAAAAAGCGGAACAGCTAGCAGCATTGTTCAACGGCAAAGCAGCTGGCTGGGATGAATTAGAGTCTGCTTTGCAGCACGCAGACATTGTCATCAGTTCTACTGGGGCACCAGGGTATGTGCTGGATAAACAAATTCTCCAGCCTATTCTCAAAGCACGAAAAGGCCAGCCACTATTCCTGGTCGACATTGCTGTGCCACGCGATATTAATCCGGATGTAGACGAATTGGAAAGCACATTCTTATATGATATCGATGATTTACAGGATGTCGTGGACGCGAATTTAGCTGCCCGTCAAGAAGCTGTTGAAAAGATCGAAATTATGATCGAAGGCGGTATTGTTGATTTTAAAGTATGGCTGCAAACATTAGGCGTTGTACCCGTAATTACGGAGCTTCGCCGCAAAGCAGCTTCCATACAGACAGAAACAATGAAGAGCCTCGAACGTAAATTGCCGAATTTGAATGAACGGGAAATCCGCGTGTTGAACAAGCATACGAAAAGTATCGTGAACCAAATGCTAAAACAGCCTATTACACAGGCGAAAGAGCTTGCCGGCCGTGAAAACAGCGAAGAGCTTATCCAGCAATTCGCAGAGATCTTTGGTATTGAGAAAGCTGTCCTGGACAAACAGAATAATATCATTAAACTGGAGCGGCATGAGGCACAGAATATTGTATCTGTACCTAATGCATCCACTACTAGATAAAAAAGAAGGGCTCCCAAATGCAGGTACCTGCTTATCTTTATGAAATTATATTAGTTTTATATGCAGCCAGCATTTTCAGCTATTTTATCGACTTTATACAAAAAAATCGGAAGGCGAATCAACTCGCCTTCCGTTTGCTTACATTGGTTTGGTTCTTTCAGAGCCTTTTTTTATTGCAGGAAATGATTTCACATGGCGGTCTGCCAGTTAAAGACGTCTATGAAGGGTTATATTTTTATGCTTGGGTGCTTGTGTCTTTGTCCTTATTTATTAATCGGATTTACAAAGTCGATTTTCTCACGTTCTTTTTGAACGTGGTCGGCTTTTTTATGATGTTGTTATATATTACGAGCTCCGCTTATGAGCGGCAGTGGACGAGAACAATTCCGTTTATGAATGAAGTGCTGATTGCACATATTACGTTAGCAATACTCGCTTATGCATTCTTTACGCTGTCCTTCGTCTTTTCTGTCATGTATGTTATGCAGTATCAGCTTCTTAAACAGAAAAAAGGGTACCGATTTTGGACGAGACTCGGTGACTTGGGTAAGCTAGAGACATACACCTTTACATCGATCACTATTGGCACGCCATTATTGCTGTTATCAGTTATTATGGGTGTTGTTTGGGCATACACGACAGCGGCGGTCTTTTATTGGTATGATTGGAAGACGATCGGCTCACTGACCGTTTTAGCTGTTTATGCCGTCTATCTATTCCTGCGTTTAGCAAGAGGTATTCGAGGAAAAGGATTAGCAATCTATACAATAGCGGCATTCCTAATTCTTATCATTAACTTCTTCTTGCTGAGCACGTATTCATCTTTTCATTTTACAGAGTAACGACCCATCTTCCAGGAGGTATTGCAATGCGAAAAATTATCGTAGGTTCAAGAAAAAGTAATCTGGCGCTCACGCAGACAAAGTGGGTAATCGAACAGCTGAAACGAGCTGGCGCACCATATGAATTTGAAATAAAGAAGATTGAAACAAAAGGCGATAAGATCCTCGACGTGACATTATCCAAAGTCGGAGGAAAAGGATTGTTTGTGAAGGAAATTGAGGAAGCTATGTATAACGAAGACATTGATATGGCTGTACATAGTATGAAAGATATGCCATCAGAGCTTCCAGTCGGTCTGACAATTGCCAGTGTACCTGTACGAGAAGACTATCGTGATGCCCTGATCTCAAAGAATAACCTTCCTTTAAAAGAACTGCCTGAAGGTGCGGTTGTAGGAACGAGCAGTTTGCGACGCGCTTCGCAAATCCTTTCCATTCGTCCGGACGTTGAAATTAAACCGATTCGCGGTAATATCGATACACGTCTGCGAAAATTGAAAGAAGAAAACTTTGATGCAATTGTCCTCGCAGCTGCTGGTTTAAAACGGATGGGCTGGAGCGATGACATAGTGACTGAGTTCCTGGAAACAGATCTATGTCTGCCGGCAATCGGACAAGGAGCTTTAGCGATTGAGTGCCGTGATACAGATATGGAATTGATTGAGCTGCTAGCGAAGATCAATGATTCGTATACACAGCAAACGGTATTGGCTGAGCGTACTTTCCTTTATCTGATGAACGGCAGCTGCCAAGTACCCATTGCAGGTGTTGCACATATGGAGGAAGATGAAGTTGTTTTAACAGCTTTGATTGCCTCTCCGGATGGTAAGGAAGTATACAAAGAAGAAGTACGCGGAGCCGATCCGCAAGACGTAGGGAAGATTGCTGCAGAACGTATGCAGGAACAAGGTGCACAGGAGATTGTCAACAAGGCGATTCAGGAGTCTGAATCTAAATGAGCCGGCTGCCGGCTGTCAAGGTGCTGGTAACGCGTCCGAAGCAGCAGACAGCGCGGTTCGCTGAGCAGCTCTCTCTTGCAGGCGCAGACCCGATAGAGGTGCCGTTATTAACTTTCCAAACGAGAGACGATGAACGCAATCAATTGCTTTCTCGGCAAGCAGATCAGTACAATTGGCTGTTCTTTTCCAGCAGAAACGGTGTAAAACATTTTCAAGCAATCGTAGAGAACTATTCCCATTTGGACAATTGGCGTCATTGCCGAATAGCTGCTGTCGGACAAAAGACGGCTGATGCGATAGAGGAGATAATTGGCCGGAAAGCTGATTTGGTTCCAGAAGCATATACGGCAGATGATTTAGCAGTTGCCTTTGCAGCAGCACACCAGACTGTCAGCCGTATTTTGCTTGTTCAAGGCAGTCTGTCCCGGCCAGCTTTGGCAAATGGTTTAAGCCAGAATGACTATGCATTTGAGAAAATGGTTGTATATGATACGGTAGAAGAGCAAACAAATCAGACGCTTTTAAACGAGGTGCTGGAGCAAGAGAAACCAGAGGTGCTGACTTTTACGAGTCCCTCTTCCATTGAGGCCTTTTTCAGGTTTATCCGCAGCTCTCGTATGAAATTCGCACAGCTAGACAAGCTGTGTCTTGTAATTGGTCCGACAACAGAAAGAGCTGCCAAGAGGCACGGCTTTCATAACATTCTGGTGCCGGATGTGTTTACGGCAGAAGCAATGATTGATACATTAGTACACTTCTATGAACAAAGGACAGGTGATTAATATGGCTGAATTTAAACGCCACCGCCGTTTGCGTACATCTGCGAACATGCGGGCATTAGTAAGAGAAACACAAGTAACGGTAGATGATTTGATTTATCCGGTATTCGTAGCAGAAGGGGAGAACATCCGTAATGAAGTTTCCTCCATGCCGGGCGTATTTCAGCTGTCACTTGATAACTTAGCAGCTGAAATGAAGGAAGTTAGCGAACTTGGAATTAAATCTGTCTTATTCTTTGGTATCCCGGCAGAGAAAGATGAAGTTGGCACGGGCGCATTCCATGATCATGGCATCGTGCAGCGGGCTATCACACAGACGAAACAAGAATTCCCGGACTTGCTTTTGATTGCCGATACATGCCTTTGCGAATACACGTCTCACGGCCATTGCGGTATTGTTCATGACGGAATAATCGATAATGATGAATCACTGGGCTACTTGGTAGATACAGCTGTAAGCCAGGCGAAAGCAGGAGCAGATATTATTGCCCCTTCCAACATGATGGACGGGTATGTACAAGCTATCCGTAAAGGATTGGATGAAGCTGGATTTGCAAACATACCGATTATGGCTTATTCCGTCAAATACGCTTCTGCTTTCTATGGTCCGTTCCGTGAAGCGGCAGATGGTGCTCCGCAGTTTGGCGATCGCAAAACATATCAAATGGATCCTTCTAACAGAATGGAAGCACTGCGCGAAGCTGAATCTGATATAGAAGAAAATGCAGACTTCTTAATTGTCAAACCTGCACTTGCTTACTTAGATATTATTCGTGATGTTCGCAATAACTTCAATGCGCCAGTTGTTGCGTATAACGTAAGCGGAGAGTACAGCATGGTTAAAGCAGCTGCGCTGAACGGCTGGATCGATGAGAAAGCCATTGTTATGGAAAAAATGATCGGTATGAAGCGTGCGGGTGCTGATTTGATTATGACGTACTTTGCTAAAGATGTAGCAAGATGGCTGAAGGAAGATAATTAAAGGAGGAATCGCAATGAAGGACTTTGAAAAATCAATTGCAGCATTCGAAGAAGCTAAACAGCACATGCCTGGCGGCGTGAACTCTCCAGTTCGTGCTTTTCGTTCTGTCGGGATGGACCCAATTTTTATGGAAAGCGGGAAGGGTTCAAAGATTACCGATATTGATGGGAATACGTATATTGATTACGTACTAAGCTGGGGTCCGCTCATTTTAGGTCATGCAGATGAGCGTGTCGTGGAAGGGCTTAAAAGCGTTACGGAAAAAGGAACAAGCTTCGGTGCTCCAACAGTTATCGAAAATAAGATGGCTGCTTTAGTAAAAGAGCGTATTCCTTCTATGGAGATTGTCCGCATGGTTAACTCAGGTACAGAAGCTACGATGAGTGCTTTGCGTCTTGCACGAGGCTTTACTGGGCGTGACAAGATTCTGAAGTTTGTCGGCAGCTACCACGGCCATGGAGACTCGCTATTGATTAAAGCAGGCTCTGGTGTAGCAACACTCGGTCTGCCAGACAGTCCAGGAGTACCAGAGACAATTGCCCGAAACACTATTACGGTTCCATATAATGATTTAGAAAGCGTCAAATATGCGTTTGAACAGTTTGGTGACGATATTGCTGCGGTAATTGCTGAGCCAGTTTGCGGTAATATGGGTGTTGTGCCGCCGCAGCCTGGTTTCCTGGAAGGTATCCGGGAGATTACAAAGCAGCATGGCTCGTTGCTTATCTTTGACGAGGTAATGACAGGTTTCCGCGTTGGCTACCATTCAGCGCAAGGTCATTTTGACGTGGAGCCGGATTTAACTTGTCTAGGTAAAATCATCGGCGGCGGTCTTCCAGTCGGTGCGTATGGCGGCCGTAAAGATATCATGGACCGAATTGCGCCAGCTGGTGATATTTATCAAGCAGGTACGTTATCAGGTAACCCATTGGCAATGACAGCTGGTTATGAGACATTGGCTGCGATGGATAAAGCAGCGTATGAAAAAATCAATGCGCATGCTGACCGTCTTGCGGAAGGGTATAAAGCAGCGGCAGAGGAATTCGGTATTCCTTTGCAAGTGAACCGAGCGGGTTCGATGATCGGCGTATTCTTTACGAACGAACCGGTTATCAACTTTGATACTGCAAAAACAGCTAATTTAGATCACTTCTCTACCTATTACCGAGAAATGATTGAAGCAGGCATCTTCCTGCCGCCGTCCCAGTTCGAAGGTTTATTCCTGTCAGCTGCGCACACAGATGAAGATATCGAAGCAACAATTGAAGCGGCAAGACAAGCGTTCAAAAAAATAGCAGCATCATAAACGAAAGTCCAAGCTTATTGCTTGGGCTTTTTTTCTTACGGACAAGGGATTTTCCTACATATGTGCAGCAGCACCTGCATAGGTTTTAGTACAGAGAATGCTTAAATCTTGGAGGGAGGATTCCACTTGTCTAAAAATGAGACAACGCCTTTTACGTTTGATATAAAAGAATCACTCAGTTTTCGAGCTGAAGACCAGCTGCAGGATCTTATCGGAATCGCATTGGAGCCGGAGATCAATATCCAGGAGTTTGAGCATGATATTTCTGTTCATGGTGTCATTGAACTAACAGGTGAATATCATCCTGTTGAGGAAGTTGTGGAAGGCAGTGCAGTAGCTGTAAGTCCAGGTACAAGAGAAATTGAGAATGTAGAAAAACAGCAAACTGGCACCAATACATTTTATCATCGCTTTCCCGTTGAAATATCTGTTCCTAAACATCGTATACGCCAGCTGAACGAGGTGTATGTAGCGATTGATCAGTTTGATTATGACATTCCCGGCACAAATGTGCTGGAACTTCATGCTACTGTTGCAATCTATGGTGTCACAGAGGAACAAAGGCAGCCGGAAACACAAGCTCCAGCGCCAGAGCAGCCTTACTACCCTATTCCAACATTTGAGCAAGGCGAGCCAGTGCAGTCTTATACAGACGAAATAGCTGAACAGATTGAAGCTGCAGCTCGTGAGAATTATCAAGATGAGAAGCAAGCTTATTCATTCCAAACAGAACAAACTGAAAATGTAACGTCAGAAGCTGCAGCGGAGCCACGTGACGAGCAGCAGCCGTACAACTTTAATCAAGAAGCATATAGCGCTTCTCCGCAGCCAGAGGAAACGGAACAGCTTGAAACACAGAGCTATTCCTTCTCACAAGCACAATACGAAACAGATGTGCCAGCAGATTCAGCAGATGAAGCGGAAGACGAGCAGCCAGACGAATCTGAAATTGAAGAAGCTTATCTGCAAGAGCAAGCAATCCAGGAAGCGCACTTACAAGAGCAAGCATTGGAAGAAGCGCACGCAGAGGCTTTGCGAGCAAATGAAGCATATGAAGAGTTGCGAAAGCAAGCAGCGTATGAAGCAGATCAGATACCTTCCATTTTGCAAGAAGAAGAAGCTGATGCTGCTGAGGATGACGAGCAGAAGCCAGAGGAGCCGTATGTGCTGCCGGATGAACTGGAGGACGCTTTTCAAGCAGCTGATTTCCGCCAAGCAGCCCCTGAAGACGATAATGTGTACACACTGGATCGTGAGCTGCCGCATGAGGCGCCTGCAGAAGCTCCTGACTTTACTTTTACGTACCAAGCGAAGCAGGAAGAAGACGTACCGCCACCCCCGGCATTTGAAGCTCCGCCTGTGTTAGCGTCTGAGGAAGATGATCGTTGGAAGTATAAAGAAACGAAAACGCTAAGTGAATTCTTCGGCAGCAAAACTGCAGAGCCGACGGAAGTACCGCAAGCCGATCTTGAAGAAGATGACATCGATGACAATCCATACACAGATTCTTATAAAGATTTATCTGTTCAAGAAGTACCAGTTAATCAAGAGCTTCAGCCGCAAGACTTGGCAGAAGAAGCGGAAGAGCAAGAAACAGCAGATGATCGCAGTAATACAAACTTCCTCGTTAGTATGTTTGGTGCGAGAGAAGAAACATTCACCAAGGTACGTGTTTGTATCGTGCAGGAAAGAGATACGTTAGAGAAGATTGCTACGCGCTATGATGTGCCGGCGAGCTCAATCCTCAGCTCAAACAAATTGGAGGAAGATGCAGTTGCAGAAGGGCAGCTTCTTGTCATTCCGCAGCAGCGCCGTGCAAAGAAAGGCTAATTATATGAGAACGAGGTGAGCTAGATGGAAAATGTGGATCGTATCCTAGCTGCCTATGGCATCACGCCAGCCTCTGTTCAAGCTATTTCAAGTCGCCTGTTAAAAGTGCAAACGCACCAGGCGGCTTTTGCTTTAAAAAGGTCATCCCTCCACCCAGAGCGGCTTGACCGCTGGCTGATGGTTGTCCAAGGCAAGCATAATTTTTACCGGGAAGGTGTGCCGCCCGTTTATCAAACATTGCAGGAAAGTTTCTACGTAATCGATGAAGGAGAAGTTTATTATCTTATGCCTTGGTTGGAGCGGCATCGAACAGATGAACCAGATCATCCGTATGAAATGATGTTTACTACACTTGGAAAAATCCACGCGTCCACCAGCAAACGATACCCCATTGATTACGAAGCTTATTCGCTGGCAATCACAAAACAAAAAGAAAAGCTCCAGCAGGACCGTGATGAGCTGCTTGCTATTGTGGAGCGGTTTGAATCGCAGACATACATGGGGGCAGTCCCGCTGCTCGTCTGCACCCAGTACAAAGATATTGAGCACGTTTCTGCCATGCTCGACAAATGGTACGACCATTATGATGCTGACTTAAAAGAAGACCCAGAGATGGAACATAGTGTCTTGCACGGCAATTTGCGTCCGTCTCATGTGCAAGATGGCAGTCCGCTGCATCTGCTTAACTGGGAAAAGACCAAGCTCGGCAATCCTAGTCTTGATCTTGCTGGCTATTACCAGGAAGAATGGCGGTTTGTCGACAGCAATGTGATAAATCCTCCTTATTATATGCACACATATGAAGAACACCGGCAAATGAAGAAAAACGAAGAGAGCCTGCTCATGCTGCACCTGCTGCATCCGGGAAGATATCTCAAGCAAGTAAGGCAGTATGTAGATGCTCCGCAAAAAGCGGATGCCCCTGCTGTTGTAATGGAGTTGACCCAGACACATCGGCAGCTGGCGCAGGCACTCAACGCGCAAGCTTACTTCCAAGATCTCCGTGATCAAGAAACCCAGGAAGAGGAAGATGCGTAATTAGATTGCTTTTGACTGAAAACTAAAGTACAAAGCAATTAATCCGCCCAGCAGCAAGACATCTAATAGTGATGGAAACAAAATGGTCCGGATAAATTGAAAGATGATTAACGGAATCATAGCCTTCTCGGTGACAGAAATCCAATACCGGAGAAAGCCCGGCATATTGTTGCGGTTAATTTTACTCATTGTCATCCCTCCTGTAGACAGTATATGTTCCAAATCACGTGGGCGTTTACCCTTTTTTGAAAAAAATATGCGACTGCATTGACTTTTTTACTGCCAAGTGGATACAATAAGCTATACATGACATAAATGCTTTGACAGGGAAGAGTATAGTGTAAGGATCCATACTAGAGAGGGAAGCAATTGGTGGAAGTTTCCCGGATACCTGCAGTAGAAGGTCGCCCTGGATGCAGCAACCCCGAACACGATTGTCAGTAGGGGAAGCCGGTGAAGAGCCGTTATCTCCCTTGAGTGTACGACACAGCTTTATTATTTGTGCCGTAAATGAAGGTGGTACCACGGAAACTAACCCTTTTCGTCCTTTTGGATGAGAAGGGTTTTTATATGTTCACCAAAAGCATTAAAGGAGGAACTAGGCATGACAACAGACAAATCACAAGAACAAACAGCATTGCCATCCAAATATGATCCGTCCAGTATTGAAGCTGGCCGTTATCAGTTCTGGCTGGATGGTAAATATTTCGAAGCAACAGGAGATGAGAGCAAACAGCCTTACTCCATCGTAATTCCGCCGCCAAACGTAACAGGTAAGCTGCACCTAGGCCACGCATGGGATACGACATTACAGGATATTCTAACTCGTATGAAGCGTATGCAAGGCTACGATGTGCTTTGGCTGCCAGGAATGGACCACGCCGGTATCGCTACGCAAGCAAAAGTAGATGCAAAGCTGCGTGAGCAAGGTATTAATCGTTATGAGCTTGGCCGCGAAGGTTTCTTAGAGAAGAGCTGGGAATGGAAAGAAGAGTATGCCAGCTTTATTCGCACCCAATGGTCGAAAATGGGGCTTGGTTTGGATTATTCTCGTGAGCGTTTTACATTAGATGACGGGCTCTCCGAGGCAGTGAAAGAAGTATTCGTGACGTTATATGAAAAAGGCTTACTGTACCGCGGCGAATATATCATCAACTGGGACCCGGCTGCTAAAACAGCACTATCTGACATTGAGGTAATTCATAAAGACGTGCAAGGCCACTTCTATCATATGCGTTATCCATTGGCAGACGGAACAGGGCATATCGAAATTGCGACAACACGCCCGGAAACATTCCTTGGTGATACTGCCGTAGCTGTTCATCCGGATGATGAGCGCTACCAGCACTTGATTGGCAAAACGGTTATGCTTCCGGTCGTTAACCGTGAGATTCCGATTGTTGCAGACGATTATGTAGACATGGAATTTGGTTCTGGCGCAGTAAAAATTACACCTGCACATGACCCGAATGACTTTGAACTAGGAAACCGTCACGACCTTGAGCGCATTCTTGTAATGCATGAAGACGGCACAATGAATGAAAAAGCAGGCAAATACAACGGCTTGGATCGTTTTGAGGCCCGCAAGCAAATTGTAAAAGACTTGCAGGAGCAGGGTGTTCTTTTCAAAATCGAAGAGCATATGCACAGTGTCGGACATTCCGAGCGCAGCGGTGCTGTTGTAGAACCTTACTTGAGCACACAATGGTTTGTTAACATGGAGCCATTAGCGAAACAAGCATTGGAAATGCAAGCAGGCGAAGAAAAAATCAACTTCGTACCAGAACGTTTTGAAAGAACATACGCTTACTGGATGGAAAACATCCGTGACTGGTGTATTTCCCGTCAGCTTTGGTGGGGCCACCGCATCCCGGCTTGGTACCATAAGGAAACAGGAGAAGTTTATGTAGGCAAAGAAGCGCCAGCAGACATTGAGAATTGGCAGCAGGACGAAGATGTATTGGATACATGGTTCTCTTCTGCATTATGGCCGTTCTCGACAATGGATTGGCCTGACACAGAAGCTGCTGACTTCAAGCGCTACTTCCCAACAGATGTGCTCGTAACAGGTTATGACATTATCGCATTCTGGGTAAGCCGCATGATCTTCCAATCAAAAGAATTCACTGGCGAGCGTCCATTTAAAGATGTACTTATTCATGGACTTGTTCGTGACGGAGAAGGCCGTAAGATGAGTAAGTCGCTTGGTAACGGTGTAGATCCGATGGATGTGATTGAGAAGTATGGTGCCGACTCTTTGCGTTACTTCCTATCAACTGGTTCATCACCAGGTCAGGATTTGCGCTTCCAGTGGGAAAAAGTTGAATCAACTTGGAACTTCGCCAATAAGATTTGGAACGCATCCCGCTTCGCTTTGATGAACATGGAAGGATTGAAATACGAAGATATTGATTTATCCAAAGAGAAGAGCTTGGCAGATAAATGGATTCTTACCCGTTTGAACGAAACGATTGAAGCTGTGACATACAATGCAGAGAAATATGAATTCGGTGAAGCTGGCCGTCATCTGTACAATTTCATTTGGGATGATGTATGTGATTGGTATATTGAAATGGCGAAGCTGCCGCTATACGGGGAAGACGAAGCGGCAAAACAGATGACGCGTTCTGTGCTTGCACATGTATTGGATCAGACAATGCGCATGCTGCACCCATTCATGCCATTCATCACAGAAGAAATTTGGCAGCAGCTGCCGCATGAAGGCGAGTCTATTACAATTGCAGCATGGCCTGCAGTTAATAAAGACCTTCATGATGAAAAAGCAGCCGAAGAAATGAAACGCTTGGTTAGCATTATTCGTTCTGTTCGGAACATCCGTGCAGAAGTAGATACACCAATGTCTAAGCAAATTAAGCTGCTTATTCAAGCAGAAGACAGCACAATTGAAACAGAGATGAAAGCGCAGCAGCACTATATTGACCGCTTCTGTAACCCAAGTGAACTGACAATTGCTACAGAGGTTACAGCACCAGAAAAAGCAATGTCAGCAGTTCTTACAGGCGTCGAGCTTTACTTACCGCTAGAAGGCTTGATTGATATCTCCAAAGAAATCGAACGTCTGGAGAAAGAACTCGACAAATGGTCAAAAGAAGTAGAACGTGTTGAGAAGAAACTTTCCAACCAAGGCTTCATCAGCAAGGCACCAGAAAAGATCGTCGAAGAAGAACGTGCTAAGCAAGCAGATTATGAAGACAAACGCGCACGCGTACAGCAGCGTATCAATGAATTAAAAGGCTAATGCCAGTAAAAGACGCACTAGAAAACAAAGCTAGTGCGTCTTTGGCTTACATAAGGAGAGATATCATGCTCACATTCCAGAAGCTTGAAACAAAGCGGATTGTATTAGATCAAGTGAAGATGCAAGATGCACCGTACCTTTTTGCCACCTTGTCTAATGAAAATGTGACACAGTTTTATGGCATGGATCCGCTTCAGTCAATTGAAGAAGCAGAGCGCGTCATATCTTCCTTTCGCTGTGGGCTGCAAGAAGGCAGAGTGATTCGCTGGGGCATGTACTGCAAAGAAGCTGGCCGCTTCCTCGGCACAATCGGCTTGCACCAAGTGAATCGCAGCAATATGCGGGCCGAAATTGGCTACGAACTTCATCCTGATCATTGGAAAAAAGGCTTTGCAAATGAAGCCATGCAAGCTGTACTTCGTTATTGCTTTGAAGAGATTGAGTTGCTGCGAATTGGAGCAATGGTTTATCCCGAAAATACCGCATCAGCTTCACTTCTGGAAAAGCAAGGATTCCAAAGAGAAGGACTATTACGCAGTTATTATTATCATGGCGGAAAAACACATGATGCGCATGTATATGGACTTTTGCGAGAGGAATGGGAGGCAGGGAGCAAGAGCTAACAGAATATCGTTATTAAAAGGAGTTGTCTCTGCGCTGATGAGATAACTCCTTTTTCAGTTCTGAAAGATAGATTTACGAATGAAGCTATTCGGAGTCACAGCATTGTCGCATGAAGGAAAAGCCCGTTTAGAAAGGTATTTCTTGAGGGTAGTGTAAAAGAACGGCACCAGTAGCGTTTAGATAAGACAAACGGCTGTTCAGGTGAATCAAAATGTGGAAAGAAGGAGGACAAACCATGAAAAACAAATATACCTTCCTTTTAGGGGCTTTGCTTTCTGTTTTTATTATCAGCGGCTGCAGCGGTGATGCAGATGACACGAGTGATACGAAAACGGAAGACTCCAATCGTGTAAATCATGAAGAGCCATATAATGAAGCTGGTGATGAGGAAGTAGATAAGGAAGCAGAATCGGTGGAAGGTTAGGCAATTATGAACATATAAAAACCCTTTCCGTAAAAAGTTTGGTAACTTTAACGGAAAGGGTTTTCGTATATAGTAGCTTCTTTGCTAGGTCTGAATTATTTAAATGTGGGAGCAGCGATATTAAAGCGATTCCCAATTTCCGATTTCATTTCTGAAGAAGCTTCCGAGAAGGAGATATTCTTTATTAGTTCAATCTCTTCCGTTAAGAATGCTTCTGCATCATGATAGGTTTTCTTGTCTAGTGGTGAGAGCTTACCTACCGTTATATGGAAGTGCAGCAAGTCTCGCATGATATGGAAAAGATCTGAAGTAGTACCTGACTTCATTTTCTTTTCTAAGAATTTTGACCGTTCACTTACAGAGGAAGGTAAAGGAACACATTCATCATAGAAATCTTTTTTCACCGTTTCGAATTGATCTAAAGAAATGATTGGACGAAGACCATTCCAGTTCTTATCCTGATTCGGTACAAAAATGTGCATCTTCCGATTAGGGAAAAACACTTTAAAAAATTCTTTTTCTTGTTCTTTGACCGTTATATATTCCTTAGATTCTATGGTTCCAGTCCCATGATATGGATAGAATACACTATCTCCACCTTTGAGCAAATTAAAATCTCCCTTCCGTTCTAACTCCATTATAACACAGATTGTCTTTGTTGGTTTTGTGGCTTTGTGTTGCCGAGAAGCTCTGCCTAAAATTATTGTTTAAATATGTAAAAAAGTGTTGCATGTTTTGAATCGAAAAGAGATCAAAATACAAGCTGCATCAGGTTTTTCAGCCGCAAGAGCTCCTGTCAGTAACATGCTAAATAGTTATTTAAAAAAATAAATTCTAACAACATATTGACCTTTTAACAGCTATGCTGTAGGATACTAAATATCTTAATAAATGAGCGTTGAATGGAACACAGTAGTGTATGTTCTCCCTGCCAAAGCGAGCTGACGGTTGGTGCAAGTCAGTGCAAAGAACAACGTGAATTACAATCCAGGAGCATCTTCTTCGAAACCAAAGCGTGAGGAGAAGACGGTGATGAGCCGTTATGCAGAATGAGAGATCAACATACGTATGTTGATAATTAGGGTGGTACCGCGTAAATCCACGTCCCTGCTGATATTTTCAGCAGGGACTTTTTTAATTTGAATAGTAATGAAGCAATGAATGGAAACGAGTAGTGTATGTTCTCCCTGAACCAGAGAGCTGACGGCGGGTGCGAGTCAGTGCAAAGAACAGCATGAATTACAGTCCAGGAGCATCTTTCTCGAAGCCAAAGGTGAGGGGAAGACGGGGAAGCGCCGTTATGCTGCATGAGAGATCGACATACGTATGTCGATAATGAGGGTGGTACCGCGATAATTCGTCCCTGCTGATAGAGATGTCAGCAGGGACTTTTTGTTTTTGTTCGCACGTTAAGGAGGTGGTTAACCATGGAAGATGGTTATTTTTATACAGCATTTCGGAAGAAGATATTAAGAACGGAAAGAGGAGATCAAGATGAGTCAGAATGGTTTGCGGAAAGAGCTACTACCTAGACATGTTCAATTTTTAGCATTAGCTGGTATGATTGGTACTGGTATTTTTAAAGGGAGCGGCGAAACAATCGGAATTGCTGGCCCGGGTGTTGTTGTTTCTTACTTGCTGGGCGGCGTCCTTTTGTTAATTGTTATGGTTGCTTTAGCTGAGATGGCAGTGATGTATCCAAATCATAATGTACAGCATTTAGTTCATAAAGCATTTGGTTTTCATATTTCATTTATTGTTGGCTGGCTGTACTGGATCAACTGGACACTCGTTACCATTGTAGAAATTCTGGCAGCGGGATCTTTCTTACAATTTTGGTTTTCTGAAACGCCGCTTTGGCTGTTAAGTGCGATTTGTGCCGCAATCATCATTAGTATAAATAGTCTGCAAGTAAAGTTTTACGGGGAAATGGAATTTTGGTTTGCTAGTATTAAAATTATCGCACTCGTACTCTTTATTATATTAGGCGGAGCAGTTTTGTTAGGCTTAACAGACTTTGCTCCTGACACACCAACACAGCATTTGCTCGGTCATGGCGGATTCTTCCCGAATGGCTTGCAAGGTGTATTCAGCGCTTGTTTAATTGTTATGTTCTCCTTTGGCGGATCTGAGCTGATTGGTGTAGCCATCTCTGAAACGAAAGACGTAAAAAAAGTATTGCCAAAAGTAATCCAAGGTGTCGTTTGGCGGGTGCTTATCTTTTACATTATGCCAATCACCATTATCGCTGGATTAATACCTTGGGACCAAGTAGCCGGTATGGAAAGTCCATTTACCCAAGTAATGGATGCAATCGGCATACCGGGAGTTGCGCATGTGATGAACTTCATTTTATTGACTGCCGTTCTTTCAGCAGCAAACTCCGGCATGTTTGCGACTTCCCGAACGATGTTTGCTTTAGCAGAAAAAAGAGAAGCGCCACAAGCCTTGACGAAAACTTCTAAATCAGGAGCTCCTATCAATGCGATCGCATTAAATGGCGGCTTACTGCTGGTAGGAGCCGGCTTAGCTTACTTTGCCCCAGAAAGCATTATCGGAACGATGATGACAATACCAGGCTTCACGATGCTATTGCTGTGGTTAAGCATATGCGCAGCACAGCTGAAACTGCGCCCTAGCTATGCAGAAATGCCGCATTTCAAAATGAGGCTGTTTCCAACAACCACAATCGTCGGCATGGTGGGATTAGGTGTCATCTTAATTGGATCTACGTTTAGTAAAGGAATCTCGGTAGGAACGGTAGTTTGTTTTACAGCTTTAGCGATATTGATTGTCTTGGCTTTGGTTGTAGGTCGGAATCGAAAAGGTTGAGATGACTAAGTTGACGCGCGCACTTTAAACAAATCAAGAATTCAGATAAAATAAAATGGAAAAGAATGCTATATAACTATTATGTAGCATTCTTTTTTCTATATCATCCTTGATTGCTTACACAAGACTCTGAATTTATTTATGGAGGCGAAGCAATGGAAGTTCAAATCATGTCTGTTTTTGTAGGCGTCGTGTTTGTTATCTTGTCTTACTTTATCAACGTGAAAAAAGAGCTGCGTTTCCTGCGCGGGTATAACCAAGAACGAATCCGAGATAAAAAGAAATTTATTGAACTTGCCAGCGCCTTCTATTTGGTTGGTGGATTCATATTAATTTTAGTGCCGATTGTATTTCCAGCTGAATGGAGCATAGCTGCTGTTCAGTATGTGGTACTGGCGAATCTTGTGCTGATTATATATGTGAATGTAACGATGGTTGATAAATAAAGCGTCATTGTCATTTACTTGTTCAGCGAGTGTGCGCGAGATAAAAGCGGGCGATCTTGGTGCCATAATACGTTGACGGGAATGCCAAAGAAGGCTGAAAGCTGGTCGCTGGAGATGAGTTCTTTCGTACCTCCGGATGCGAATACTTTTCCGTCCTTGAGCAGCAGTGTCTGATTAAATATCGGTAAGATTTCCTCGATATGATGCGTGACATAAATAATAGTCGGTGCGTTTGGCTTGCTGCTGATTCTTTCGATGGATTCTAACAAAGCTTCCCTTGCTAGAAAATCTAATCCATTGGCAGGCTCGTCCAAGATGAGCAGCGGCGGATCTGCCATTAAAGCACGAGCGATTAATACACGCTGTCTTTCACCGAGTGAAAGTGTTTCGTAGCGGCGATTTGCGTAAGCAAAACAGCCGAGATCATGGAGCAGCTGCACAGCTCTTTCTTTCATTTCCTCCGTAGGTTTCTCATAGAGTCCAATGGATGCAAAAGCACCGCTCAAGACAACTTCAAAGGCATTATTGCCCAAGTCGAACTTCTGCTGAATAGAAGAGGAAACAAAACCAATTTGAATGCGCAGCTTTTCAGCAAGGTATGTACGGCCAAACTCTTTGCCTAATACTTGCATGTTTCCTTCTGTCGGAAAGCTGTATGCATTGAGCAAATTCAACAGAGAGGTTTTGCCAGATCCGTTCAATCCGAACAATACCCAGTTTTGCCCTTTCTGCACTTGCCAATTCAGGTTCTGTAATATCCAGCTTCCATCTCTTTTTAAGGACACATTCTCTAACGCTAGGATCATATGTACTGCCTCCTGTCATTTCTTAAGTTAAACAGATATAAGTTTTATATTCAAAACTTTCGAATAATTCGAAGCAGGAGACGCCCTGTATTGCTTAAGCGTCTCTATCATTGTAATGCTCGGGTGTTATTTCCATTATCTACTCAAGGATTGCTTTATATATTCCAAATACAGCCGAACGATATTCACGTCACTCACTTGGCTAAGCGTTCTGCTTCCAACTACATCTTCTATTTCATTAAATAAAAAGCTTCCATCCTCGTCAAAGAGAAAATCAATCCCCACAAAGCTGAAGTCGTAATAATCTACAATCCGCTGCACGAGCTGTTGTTCTTCTCGACTTAAATGGTAGAGAGAGGCACTGCCGCCAAGGGAATAATTTGCACGAAAATCTTGTTCACTGCTGCGAAGAACGGCCGCAATAATCGTTTTGCCAATTACAAAAACGCGCACATCTTTTCCTGCACTCGGTGCTAGCTGCTGCATAAGAATAGGCTGGTTGATGTATTGCTGCTGCAGGTGCTGGTATTGAGCCAGTGTTTCTACTAAATGAACGTCCTTGCCGCCACGGCCGCCTGCTGATTTCCACACAAAAGGGTAAGCTAGTGGCGGCTGGGGGATAGGGGCATTCGTTTGGAAAACCATATCTACCATCGGGATACCAAGCTTTGTTAATTCCAGGTGGGTTTTTATTTTGTCATTCGCCAAGGCAGCTACTTGTGCATTATTGAAACAAGCAACGCCTGCTTGCTCGAGGTGTGCCGTCAGCAGCGGATCAATGGTCCGTACAATAGCAAAGTCGGGAATGTCCTGTTCTCTGTGATTCAAGGCTGCTTGTCCGCGCATTATCGAGATAGACAGCTCATCTGTGAAGACGAGACGCAATTCCAGGCGAAGCTGTTCACTTTCCGAAAGAAACCAATCAATAAAAGCGGCGTTTCGTTCGGCATCTGCTCGATTATAAATCAGCCAGCCATTCATGATAGCATCTCTTTAATATGTGACATAATAGCATCAGAGACATCGACGCCCGTGCAGTCAAAGATAGAACGGATATGTGCATTGGAATTCACTTCACAGACAATTGGTTCCCCTTGAGGTCCAAATAGCAGGTCAACACCTGCAAAGTTAGTTCCGACAGTGTGCGCAGCAGCAATCGCAAGTTCTGCCTCTTTATCTGATGGTGTATAAGGCTGCATGCTGCCGCCTCGTGAAACATTGGCGCGAAAATCCGTGTCTGATGCTCGAATCATAGAGGCAACGACCTTATCGCCGACAACGTTTATCCGGATGTCACGGCCATGACTTGTATGGATGTATTCTTGCAGAACAAAGGGCTCGGTACCGATTTCTCTTATTTTCTTATGTAGTTGTTCTTTTGTCTCGATAAGATACACTTGTTCCCCGAAAGATCCAAATGCTTCTTTAACAATCATCGGGAAGCCGAGTTCTGTTATTGCTGGTTCAAACGTATCCAGCTGCACAGGCAAGGTACCTGGAAATATTTTTGGTGCGATAATCGTTTTCGGTATGGCAATGTTTGCTGCTGCAAGTGCTTGGTACATCAAAATTTTATTGTCACAGAGAGCAATCGATTTGCTGGAGTTGAATAACGGGATTCCTAAGGTTTCCAGCTGCTGCGCAAGCGGAATATCTTTGTCACTAAAGACGACAAAGTCCGGCATATCCTCTGCTTCTTTGAGTAAACCGTTAGCTGAACCAACGACGCCTAACAAGGCGTTATTTTTAATGATTTTCATATCAATCTGCTGTGCTTTGGCGGCGCGCTGCATCCATTCTGCAAAGTCGAGAAACTTTTTCCCGCCAAGATGGCCATTGTAGATGACCCAGCCAAGTTTCGGTGTAGCCATAGTTGAAGTTCCTTTCTTTAGGAGATGCGCTACATATGAAGAAATTATTTCTATAGTGGCAGCACGATCTAGTTTGTTATAATAGTCCATTATACATGGAAGGAGATGCTTTATGTTTGAAAACCTAGCACAAGCAGAAGCTTTTTTAGCCGGTCGCAGGCATCTTGGCATTAAGCCGGGGCTGCATCGGGTGCAGCAGCTGCTAGAAGCATCAGGCAATCCGGAGCGGCGAATGAAAACCATACATATTGCAGGTACAAATGGCAAAGGCTCGACAGCAACTTATCTTGCCCGGGCCCTTACAGCAAATAACTGGAGAGCAGGAAGTTTTACTTCACCAACTCCCGGCGGCTTTTTGGAAAGTATACAAGTGGACGGTCATTGGATAACAGAGGAAGCATTTGTACATGAATGTAATTCGCTTCTTGCAATAATTGAAGAAATGGACGGTCAAGATGCGCATCCGAGTGAGTTTGAAATTCATGTTTGTATTGCTTTTTCATATTTAGCCAAACATGCTGACATTAGCCTGATTGAAGCAGGCATGGGCGGAAGAGGCGACGCGACCAATGTCTTGCAGCCGTTACTCAGCATTATTACCAATATCGGCCTTGACCATCAGAAGTTCTTAGGAAATACCATTGCAGACATCGCGGCAGAAAAAGCAGGAATTATAAAAGCCGGAGCACCAGTACTTAGTGCGGCAACCCAGGAGGAGGCTATTAACGTTATAGAAGCGCATGCAAAGGCAATAAAGGTGCCTCTAACTTGGGTAAGGGCAGAAAATGCAGAACGGTTCCAAGTGCAACTAAAAATGAGAGGTCAGCACCAAAAGCTGAACGCAGCACTTGCCGTGGAAGCTTGTCAGGTTCTTCAGGGGCTAGGGATTACTTTAGAGGAAGAGAAAGTAAGACAAGCAATAAGCCAGACACAGCTGCCAGGAAGATTTGAGCTTATCAAAAAAGAGCCTCAAATTATCCTTGATGGAGCGCATAATGCAGAAGGTATGGCTGCTTTTGTTAAAACGGTACAAGCACATTACCCAGACAAAAAAATAAAGGTTCTATTCGGTGCGTTTCAAGACAAGCCATTCGAACAGATGATACAGCAGCTTCAAGAGATTACAGATGACATTACATTGACGACGTTTGAACATGAACGTGCTGCAGATTTGAGCACATTGACAGAAGCATTTCCGGGAGCGAATAGGGTCCGGTGGACGGAGTGGGTCGACCAGGCATGTACAGCTAATCAAAGAGATACGGTTTATTTTGTGACTGGATCACTCCACTTCATCTATCAAGTAAGAGCTTATATTGTTAAAAATTGAAAAATGTGTTAATTTTAATTATCTGAAATTTTATGAGGTTTTGGGGTATAGCAGGAAGGAAGAAACGAGATGGTGAGCAGCAGCAAGAGACGTTGGATTTGGGTAGCGTGGTTGATTATTTGGCCTGCTTCTTTGTATATGATCTGTCAACATACTAATTTTCAGGAGATTAAATGGCTGGATTTAAGTGCATTTACTGCGCTGGCTGTTGTTGTTGCACTTTTCCCAATCATGGTTAACCAAATACCCGTTTTCTTCCTCAATGGCATCACCTTGGTTATTTATCTCAACTTCGGCTTATTTATCGAATTAATCATTACAACACTCAGCATCACAATTGTGCTGCTGCAAGTGCGGATGACAAGAAAAGATATCTTCCGAATCCCTTTAAATTATTTGATGTTCTTAGTAATGTCTGTAAGCGTAGCTGGTGTGTATCATTTATTTGAATTGCCTGGAAGTGAAGAAAAGACACTGGAAACGCCGTTGCACATTATAGCGATATTGGCTTATTCCTTAACACTTTTTCTATTAAATCATGTTTTAATTACTTTAACTAGAAGACTCATATATGGTAAACGGGACAAAATTTTTGAACGCAGCTTTTTCTGGGAATTTATGACGACTTTTTATATTTTACCAGCAGCACTTCTTCTGCATTTGCTGTATCACGAGATTGGTGCGATTGCTGTCGTATTTATCGGTTTTTCCATTGTCAGTACCTCCTATATTTTACGGCTCTACTATGGCAGCCGCAGCATGAATGAGCGGCTGCGAATGGTCAGTGAAATAGGACATGAGCTGACCGCTCAGTTGAATGTGAAAGAGACGCTTGATTTGTTTATGGAGCGCATTGTGGAACTTGTCCCAGTCGACCAGGCTTTGCTCTTCGATGTGAGAGAAGAGGGCGAATTAAACTTGATTCGTTTGTATGACCCTAAAAATCATTCTCCCTATAAACAAGGAATTCGGATAAATAAAGGGGAAGGGATAGGCAGCACATTTTGTGCAAATGGCGCTGGCATACGATATGGCAAACGGCAACAATGGCTGCACAATTGGAAAGGTACTGCGCCAGTGCACAGTGAAAGTTTAATGTGTGTACCAATACAACGTGAAAGTCAAATGATCGGTATGCTTGTACTATTGTCTGATCAGCGAAACGTATACGAAAAATACCAATATACGCTCGTCCATTTGCTCGCGGATTTTATGGCCGTCAGCTTGCTGAATGCGGTTAACTATGAACAAACAAAGAAAATCAGTGAGCGCTGTGCATTAACGGGATTGTATAATTATCGCTATTTCGAGAAAGAAATGCAAAAGCAGTTTGAATATCGAGACAAATCAGAGCCGGTATCTTTGATTATGCTCGACTTAGATTACTTCAAACAAGTGAATGACATGTATGGACATGAAGCAGGCAATGATGTGCTGCGACAAGTAGCGGACAGATTGCGTCTGGCCGTAGCTGAAGAAGGAGTGCTGACCCGTTATGGCGGAGAAGAATTCGCCATTATTCTTCCAGGATACTCTTCTGACAAAGCAGCAGCGATTGCGTCAAAGGTGCAGCAGCGCATAACGGAGCGCATTTTCATCACGCAGCATTTTCTAGAGGACCAGTCGCTTGTAACACTTGCTGTGACGGCAAGTATCGGTGTTGCATCTTACCCGGAAAACAGTGAAGATCACCTCGAGCTTGTCCGGCATGCCGACCGCGCCATGTATGTCGGTGCGAAACAGCGGGGCCGGAACAGAGTAGCTATATATGATCAAATTGAACAACCAGAAAACATTCCTTCTTAAAGGGATGTTTTTTTGTATTTGCTGTTGACGTAATGAAGTGATTATTATATAGTTACTTACGTAAAGTAACTTAATGAAAAAGTGAAACTGAGGAGGAACGAACATGGCAGTATTGAATTTAGATAAAGCACACAGTGGTATTTCTTTTACGGTGAAACATATGATGGTTTCCAAAGCAAAGGGGAAATTCGAAGACTTCGACGTACAATTCAGCGGAGATTTGAATGATTTGGATAATTCATCTGTTACAGTAACAATTCAGTCTGCTTCCATCAACACAGGCAACCAGGACCGCGACGGTCACCTGCAGTCTGGAGACTTCTTCGATGCAGCCAACCATCCTGCCATGACATTCAAAAGCAAATCCGTTAAACAAGTTTCCGGTGACGAATACGAAATCATTGGCGATTTCACTATTAAAGAAGTAACAAATGAAGAAACTTTCAAAGCAGAATACAATGGCACATCCAAAAACCCAATGGACGGCAGCACAATCGCCGGCTTCGAAGTAGAAGGAAAAATCAACCGCGAAGCATACGGCCTAACCTACAACGCAGCACTAGAAACAGGCGGCGTATTGATTGGGAGAGATGTTAAATTCACAGCGGACTTCGAGTTTGTTGTAGAATAAGAGAGTATAAGGAAAGACCTATCCCGGGTGGGGTAGGTCTTTATTTTTGGCATTTATGATTTTCTTTAATAATCATGTCTTTGCCATTATTATTTTTTATTCTTATGTCTCCACCGGCGCATATAGTCGCTTTTGACCAGTTAGGACCACTGGAACCCTCTATTGTAATATCACCCTCTGCTATTATTTTGACAGGGGTATGAATGTCTAAGTTACCCAGAACCTTTAAATTACCTTTTACGTATAGCGATCCGTTAGTCGCAGTAAGATCTCCATTTACTAGTACGTTTCCTCCAATTTCAAACTTAGTTTCTCTCTGAAAATATATATTTCCAGATATCAGAGTATCTTTACCTACATACAGCTCTGCTTTCGATAATAAATTCAGGTTTGTTGCTTCTAGATTTCCCGCTATATGAAAAGTACTAAAATTTTGAAACTCAGAGTTGCCTTTTAAATATGCATCTCCACCTACACATCCTGAACTTTCAGTAAAGAAGTGAGCCCCTTCTCCAGTTTCTACATTACCATGCACCATAAGAACTGATTGATTTTGTGCTTGAAGTTTTTTAGATACAGTTAGACTTGTAGTTTCTAGGGATGACTTACTAAATAATCCTAAGCCATTTTGCGTGTATGTTTGCTTTCCGATGTTTGTATCTGCAGTATTATAAAGCGACAATTCGCCATTTACTTTCAAACTCTGATCCACTTTAAACGGTATATCATTAATACTAGTACTATGTGTTACAGTCATACTACCATCTGTAACTTTTACACTGCGGTGGTTATTCAGATCAAATTGCCACAAAGAAGATGTAGTGTCACCTGTAAACTGTAATCCTTTTGAATACTGATCATTGTTAGTATCTGTGATTATTTGTTTCTCAAGTATTTTGCATTTTTCTATTACAGCTGAACCTTCGTCAGGCTTAACTAAAGACACTGTAAGCTCATCTTTAGTCGGTTTTGAGAAAGCAGTATCTACGTCAAAAGTCTCATTTTCTTCATTGTTGTTTTTATGAGAAATAGTAAAATTTACTTGCAAAGTTTTGACTTCTGATTGAGAATTAAAGCAATTAGGTTTAGAAGGGTCAGAGCCTTTATAAGAAAATTCGATAGCTGAAAGTTTATTATCATTTAACTGTAACTTGATTATTTCATCACTTTTTGATCTAAGTATATTTTCCTCTTCCTTATTAAGACACATACCATCTAAATTACCGTTTTCATATGCAGTACGCAAAACTTGTGTTACATAAGTAGCATCGTTTCTTAAACTGTTCGTCGCTTCTGCATTTGTATTGTTATGCATCGCTTGAACAGTTAGGGACACTGCAGCTACGGATACAATGCTGAATAAAAGCAAACCGGCAAGCAGTTCGATGAGCGTGAATCCTTTTTCGTTCGACATGTTACAACACTCCTGAAAGATTAATAGAGGTGAGTCTATTGAAATCATATAAACTTAATGAGAAAGGCTTTACCTTAATTGAAATATTGGTGAGCCTAACGATTTTAGCCATAGTGATTGTTGCTTTTGTTCCTATGTTCACTCAAGCTGCTATGCACAACAAGATAAATGGCAATACATTAAAAACAAATGAAGCGGCCCATGTTGTTGCAGCAGAATATGAAAAGATCTCTGATTTGAATGTTTCGGTAAGTCAGCTGGCAAGTTGCAGCAGCGCAGAAAAGAGCAAGTTACCACCTTTCAAGAAAACAATCGGTGGTAAAAAATATACAGTTTATGTAGATGTATGTAGGTACGAAACAGGGCAGGTAGAAAACCTTGTTCAAGCTGTTTTTACCACAACAAATGAAGAAAGACCAGAAACAAAAGGGATAGCGAGAAAATTTTTAACAGTGGGTGAAACCAATGTCCAAAATTAATAATGAAAAAGGTGCAGCATTGGTTTTAGTTCTCTGGATTATTGTGCTGTTTGTTGTTTTAGGAACCATTCTATTCGCGCAACTGCTTACTACTTCTAAACAAATGGTAAAGCAAGAAGAAGCTGCTGCTGAAACAGACATTATAAATATGTCTGTTGTTTATGTGAGTACATACTTAAAACAACAAGGCGGAGAAGATGGTATTACAGAGAAAGAATTAACTAGCCTACTTCATACCGTACCTAATCCTATAATAATTGACGAATATACTGCTACGCTATCGAAGCCTGAACTCGAAGAAAGCCAGATTAAGTTAACCATTACAGTAAGCGATGAAAAGGGTAATGAACGTACAGAAGTGGAATACATTCCAATCTCTAAATAGTTCCAAAGTTCCATCAGAATTCCTATTTATGTTACTTTAGTATTGATTACATTTTAATCTAAGACTATATTAATAGTAATCTATTGACAAGAGACAGTGAAGATTTTTGTAGAAACTTAAGATTGGAAGTGGAAGTATGGCGAAAAAGAGAAAACTGGGTGAACTGCTTAAGCGGGCGGAGCTTGTTACAGAGGAGCAGATTGTAGCGGCAATTAAAGAGCAGCGTCCGGGTCAAAAATTAGGGGATGTACTGCTTGAAAAAGGATATATCACCGAACAGCAACTCATAGAAGTGTTGGAATTTCAGCTAGGGATTCCGCATGTTTCGCTTTTCCGTTATCCATTCCAATTTGACTTAGTAAAGCTTCTGCCGATTCAATTCGCACGGAAGAGTGTCGTAATTCCGTTAAGCAGAGAAAATAATGTACTGACAGTTGCGATGCATGATCCAATGGACTATTACGCGATTGATGATATGGAAATGTATACCGGATTCTCGATTAAACCGGTCATCGCTGCTAAAGCAGAGATTTTGGAAGCAATAACGGCTGTTTATAAAGAAGCCGAATCTGGTGAATCACGTGCCGAGACGGCGGCAGAAGCGGCGCCAGCGATTCGTATCGTAGAGCAGCTCATTAGCTCAGGTGTTCAGCTGAAAGCTAGTGATATACATATGGACCCTTACGAAACAGAAGTGCAAGTGCGTTATCGAATTGATGGTGACCTTCGCCGAGAGAGAACGTTGCCTAAATCAATTCAGGCGGCGGTTGTCGCTCGCGTTAAAATTCTAGCTAATATGAACATTACAGAAACGCGACTGCCTCAGGATGGTCGAATTAAGTTGAAAATGGAAAACACTCATGTGGACCTTCGGATAAGTGTCCTGCCAACTGTTTACGGAGAAAAGGTCGTTATTCGTATTCTTGACTTAAATAACGTAATTAAAGGACTGAACGAGTTAGACTTTAGCGAAGATAATTATAAGAAATACAGTAGGCTTATTGAGCAGCCCTCTGGTCTTGTATTGTTTACCGGCCCGACTGGTTCTGGTAAATCTTCAGGTCTGTATGCATCTATTAATCACTTGAATCGCGAGCAATTTAATATTATCACGGTTGAAGACCCGGTAGAGTTCGAGCTGCAAGGTGTGAACCAGATGCAAGTGAACAGCAGCATCGGACTAACCTTTGCCACAGGACTGCGATCCATTCTTCGACAAGATCCAAACATTATTATGGTCGGGGAGATACGGGACAGTGAGACAGCAGAGATTGCTATTCGAGCGTCCCTTACTGGTCACCTTGTTTTCAGTACATTGCATACAAACAATGCCATTGCCTCTATACCACGTTTAATGGACATGAAGATAGAGCCATATTTAGTTGTCTCTTCCGTGACAGGAGTGGTGGCGCAGCGTCTTGTAAAACGAATTTGCCGAGATTGTAAACAAGCATATACACCGACAAACGTAGAAGAGGAACTATTAGCAAGACATGGATTAGAAAGTGACCAGTTATATCGCGGTATGGGATGTAACAGCTGTAAGCAGACAGGTTATAGAGGCCGGATGGCTGTGCATGAGCTGCTCGTTGTCGATGATCATATCCGGGATTTGCTTATTCAGCAGCGTTCTGTGGATACAATTAAGCAAGCAGCTGTTGAAAATGGAATGAAGATGTTAATTGATGATGGATTAGAGAAAGCAATACAAGGCATGACAACAGTGGAAGAAGTATTGCGGATTACGGTAGATAGTTAAGGAGCGTCCAGATGAAAGAGACTTTTGATCAGCTATTGATAGCAGCAATGGAAATGAACGCATCAGATATTCATTTGACTGTGGCAGTTCCGCCAATCTTTCGTGTGCACGGTGTGCTTCGTCGGCATCGGGGTAAAAATCTAAACCCTGAGGACACGGAAGGCATGGCAAAAGCGATTTTAAGTGAAAAAAACTGGCTTCGATTCAAAGAAGCAGGCGAAGTCGATTTTTCCTATAGTATTCCTGGTATTTCACGTTTCCGAATTAATGCTTATCACCAAAGAGGCTGCGTTTCTTTAGCTGTCCGTGTTGTACCGACCAACGTGCCCACGCTAACCGATTTAGATTTGCCAGACGTTCTGCGCATGCTATCTGGGAAACCTCAAGGCTTAATTTTAGTAACAGGTCCAACTGGCAGCGGGAAGAGTACCACTTTAGCGGCGATGATTCACCATATGAATTCGAGCATGCAGCGTCACATCATTACATTGGAAGACCCGATTGAGTATTTACACAAGCATAATCAATGTATTATCGACCAGCGGGAAGTGGGCTTGGATACGGATAATTTCGCAAATGGTCTGCGCGCTTGTTTGCGCCAAGATCCGGATGTCATTCTCGTCGGAGAGCTACGAGACTTAGAAACAATCTCGACGGCTATCACGGCAGCTGAGACGGGTCATCTTGTATTAGCGACGCTACATACGAGTTCCGCGTCACAAACAATTGATCGGATTATTGACGTATTTCCTGCTGAGCAGCAGCCGCAAATTCGTATTCAGCTGGCTAGTGTACTGTCTGCAGTTTTATCACAGCGGCTCGTTCGCCGTGCTGATGGACAAGGGCGCAAAGCATTAACGGAGTTACTCATCAATACGTCGGCAATCAAAAACTTGATCCGCAACGGGAAGATGCATCAGATTCCAAGTATTATGCAAACGTCACGTGATCAAGGTATGCATACGATGGACATGAGCATTCGCAAGATGGTATCCGCAGGAATCGTAACAATGGATCAAGTGACACCATTTTTGGAAGAGCGAGGGGTATAAATGCATTACTTTCAATACAATGCTCGAGATATGCTTGGCAAAGCAAAGCGAGGAAAAGTGCAAGCTGAAAACCGAAGTGAAGCATTGGAAAAGTTACAATCGCAACAGCTCATTGTCTTTGAGCTTCGCGAATTAAATCGCACTTTAAATAAAGAACTTTCTTTTGGTAAAAGAGTGAAAAAGAAAGAATTTATTATCTTCCTTCGTCAATTATCAACACTGATTGAAGCGGGTGTTTCGCTAGTAGAGGCAACAGGTTTGCTACAGGAACAAACAAAGGACAAGTTTTTAAAAGATACCCTGAAGTATGTGCGAATAGACCTGGTGGAAGGTGTCCGTTTCTCGCATTCAGTTGAAAAGCATCCGAAAATCTTCCCAGAGCTATTCGTGAATATGATTCGCGCGGGAGAAGCGAGCGGGGAACTGGACGATGTCTTAAATAAAATGGCAGTTTATTATGAGAAACAATACGACATGCGGCAGAAAGTCATTACGGCAATGAGTTATCCAGTTCTTGTCGGATTTGTCGCGGTTGCAATTTGTGTAGCGCTTCTCGTAGTAGTATTTCCGCAATTTACAGGCATGTTCTCTACAATGAATGCTGAACTTCCCGCGTATACAGCATTTGTATTGCGTTTGTCAGAGACTATGCAAAAGTACTGGTACCTTGGTGCTCTGCTTTTGCTGCTGTGTTTTATTTTATATAGAATTATTGTGGTAAGACCAACAGGCAAATTATTTTTAGATACACTGAAACTAAAGATCCCAGTACTCGGCAGCTTTTATCAAAAAGCAATCCTTGCCAGGATGACAAGGACTGTGAGTTCGCTGTTAGAAAGTTCTGTTCCAATTCTTGATACGCTGCAAATTTCTGGACGTGTTATACAAAACACCGTGATGGAACAGGTAATGCAAGAATGCTATAAAGCGATTGAGAAAGGTGACTCGCTAGCTGGGCCGATGGAGGCCCACTGGGCATTTCCGCCAATGGTGACACAAATGATACGTGTAGGAGAAAAATCTGGTTCGTTGGATAGTCTTTTGCAAAGAGCGGCTAATTTTTATGAACAAGAGCTGGATTATGCTGCTGAAAGACTGAAAGCATTATTAGAGCCTGTTTTAATTTTGGTGCTATCCGTTATGGTTGGAGGTATTGTTACTGCAGTGATTCTCCCAATGTTTTCATTATATGAAAACTTGTAGTAGTAAATAACTAGTAAAGTGACAATTTCAATGTAAATTTTTGAAATTTCGGGTAGATTTTCATGTATTGTCTGTTATAATCGTACTAGATTGATAGGAAGCGATGATAAAATAACTCTATGTGGGCACTTGGTTATTTTTGAGCTAGTAGTGCAACCGGCCATATTAATCCATTGCTTTCCACGTGGCCGGAAACAACTACATAATAAAGGAGTGTCCACAATGAAAAAGTTTTTGAAAAAGAAAATGAAGTCCGAAAAAGGTTTTACGCTTGTTGAGCTGCTTGCAGTTATTGTGATTTTAGGAATCTTAGCTGCCATCGCTATTCCTGTCATTTCAGGTTTAATTGGTGATAGTAGAGAAGATGCGCATAATGCTACAGCCCAGCAAATGATTGAAGCAGCACGATTAGCTTCTGTGAAAGATGGAGGGGACGACACAGCTTCCTATACATTAGATGCTTTGATTAAAGAAGGATATCTAAGTGCTCCGCAAAATCCAGAAGATGGTAAATCCTATGACAAAGCAACAAGTAAAGTTACACTAGAAAATGGTCAATATAAAGCAGAAGTTTACGAGTTTGGAAAAGATGATGAACCTGTAGGTACAGCAGGCGCTGAAGCTAACGAAAAAGCTGATACTCACTCATAACATGCATGATTAACAGAAATCTCTCCTCGTGAGAGATTTCTGTCTTTACATATGGAAGGGGAAACTGAATGTCAATATTTTTGATGAGTTATTTTATTATATTTGGTTTAGTACTTGGTTCCTTCTACAATGTAGTCGGCATGCGCGTACCAGAAAAAAAGATGTTCCAATCCGAACGCTCTTATTGCCCTAATTGTAAGCAGCAGATTAAAGCGTACGATCTAATACCTGTAATCTCCTACATACTCCTTGGCGGAAAATGCCGCAGCTGCAAACAAAAAATTTCCCCACTCTATCCCTTCACGGAACTAGCAACAGGCTTATTATTCGGCTATAGCTATTATGTAATCGGACTGGAATGGGAGCTGATTACTGCATTTGTTTTGGTATCTATGGCTGCGATTCTGTTCGTTACGGATATGAAATTTATGCTGATTCCAAATAAGATATTGCTGTTCTTTCTTCCTCTATTCATTATTCTCCGCGTCTTCACCCCATTAGATCCTTGGTGGGATTCTATCATTGGAGCTGTTGTGGCTTTTGTGCTGCTTTTCCTTGTCATTTTATTCAGTCGAGGCGGAATGGGCGGCGGGGATTTGAAACTGTTTGTCGTACTGGGAGTCGTGCTTGGCTGGAAGGGTGTTTTACTTACATTCTTTTTATCCTCTGTAATTGGAGCTGTAATTAGTTTGGTACTCCTTTCAACGAAGGTGCTGAAAAGGAAGCAGGCAATTCCCTTTGGTCCGTATATTTTGCTGGGTGCACTAATTACTTACTTCCATGGGGAAGCAATGATTAGCTGGTACATTAATTCATTCTTTTAAATGAGGGTCGTTCATGTTTAAAAAGCAAAGCAAACAAGTGTACATCATCATTCAAGAAAACGTTTTGCGTTATGCTGCAGGAGAGCCTGCAGGATTTCGCAATGGCAATACATATGGCAGTTTGGAATTGCCGGCTGGAACCATCCGAAACGGAAAATTGGAATCTGCAGAACAATTCGTAAAGGTTGTCCGAAAAGTAGTGGAAGAAAACAACTGGCGCGGACGCGATCTTATATGTACAATGCCTGACCAAGCGGTAACGCTGCGGCAGCATCAAGTGCCGAAGCAATTGAAACGGGAGGAAATCAAACCGTTTCTGTATACCGAATTACAGCATACAATTCAGCTGCCTTTTGAGGATCCGGTTTTGGATTTTGAATTGCTGTCGGAAGGGGAAGAGGAACATACCATTCTGTTAGTCGCTTATCCGGGCAAGCGTGTTGATACGTTTCAGCAAGCATTTAAAGAAGCGGGGCTTCAGCCCATAGCAGCAGATTTAGCATCCTTATCTCTTTACCGTCTATACGCAAAACAGTACGAGGAAACGGCAGCTGATCATTTGCTTTTATTGCAATGGAATCACAGTGGTCTTATTTTAACAGCCTTTCATCAAGACATGCCTTTGTTTATCCGACAGTCACAATCCAGTTTCGGTAATTTGCAAGACCATATGGAACAAGACTTGTTTTATACAGAAGAAACAGACCGGGCATACGCTTATTTACAAGAACAGCTCACCGAGATCGAGCGATTTATGGATTTCTACCGTTATTCCGTAATGAACGGGGAATCTGGTATAACAAAGCTGCTTATTTCCGGAGATTATGAGCAGCTGAGTGAAGTAACGGATGAACTTAGACAGCGCCTGCAAATCGAAACCGTAACATTCGAGCGGAAGGTTATGGAGGAATTGCCTCTTGCCTATGCTGATGTGCTTGGTTTGTCGATGAAAGGGGAGAAATAGATGCTGGATATTAACTTACTCCGAAATCAATCACAAGAGCATCGTTCCCCGGTTCTTTTTCTTAGTATTTTAGGAGCTGTTGTTCTTGTTTGTGCTGCAATATTTGCGTGGCAGCTGCTTGCCGCGAAAGGACAGCTGCAAGACTTGGAGGCCCAGCAAGCCGCGAATCAGGCAGAGCTGGATGCTCGGACAACCTCCGCGTCTGGCAGTGCAAGTATGGCAATGCCTTATCCTGTTGAATTAATGGACAGATTACACGGGTTAATACCGAAAGGGTCCGAATTGATAACATACGCAGGACACGGTTTAGAGCCGATAACGGTAACACTTCTAGTGGAAAATGAGGAAGCTGCTGCCGATTATATCCAAGCGGCTCGAGAAACTGGATTTGTCTCTCGTTCTTCCTTACAGTCTATAACACCGCAAGGAGCAAATAGTTTTCAAGCAGTATTTATCTTTACTATCGATCAAGCTGCTTGGACAAGCGAGGTGACCGCAGAATGATAAACTGGTCAGATGCATCACAGCGACGGAAAGTTATGGTTTTTTCGTTCTTGCTGGTTATTTTGCTGACGGTAATGTGTTTTGTTTTATATGTGATACCGATAAAGAATGACACTGCCTCAGTGGAAACTGCTGTAGCGAACCAGGAACGTGTTCTGGGAACGTCGGTGGCTCCGAAAGAACAAAGTCAAATGCCGGATGCACCGCTTGAAGATGAATTGCTGAGAAAATTAACGGAATTAGCAAAAGCTAATGATACGACGATTACATCGATTTCCAATGATACAACTACCGAATCGGATGGGTCCTTTGTCTATCAGCTCAGCATAACTTCTTCTGATTACAATGCATTGCACCAATTCCTAACAGAAGTCGATGCTATGCAGCGTAAGGCAGAAATAGAACAAATTGACGTGACAAATGCTTCGGAAAACAGCTATATTGCAACGATATCTTTACGGGTATTTTATAATCCTGCTTCTTAATTCGTAGAAAAGGGTGTTTGATAGGTTCTTCCTGTCGAACACTCTTTTTTTGTCTCGACAGCATTTCTCTTACTTCTAGTTTTAGCTGTGCTAGAGTTAGTCCAAATCATTCATAAAAGAGGTGCAGAATGGAAGAGAAAAAAGGATTTTCCGTCAAAATGGGCGGCAAAAAGCAGAGAAACCAACAGCAGCAGGCAAAAGAAGAGATGGTCGGCGAGGGAAGCTACACACTTTATGACGAAGAAGCGGCAGCAACAGTCGAAAAAGATGTGCCTGTATTGGATCAGCTGAATAAGAAGCCGTCAGATAAAAGTAGGCTGGCGATGTCGCCAATTGCCAAGAAAATGACAGCAGCTGCGCTTGGTGCAGCGTTAATTGGAGTGGTGCTGGGGTTCTTGCTGTTACGTTATACGGCAGGTATCGAATCCGAGACAAATGGCGTTGCAGCGCCAGTAGCGACACAAGAAGCTTCTGCTAATGCAGGTGCATTTGGAGACTTGACTGCATATGTCGTGCAAGGCGGTGTCTATAATCAAGAAGACATTGGACAAGAAGTAGCCCAACGCTACGTGGAAGCTGGAGTTCCTGCTGTTCTATGGGAAAAGAACGGACAATTCTTCTTATTAACAGGCATGGGCGGATCAAAAGAAGAGGCGGATGCTGCAGCAGCACAACTGCAAGCACAAGGTTATGAAAGCTACGTGAAAACGTGGGATCCAGGAGTAGAAGCCACAAGCAATGGCTGGCAGGACGAGCTTGCTGTATTGTTGGCAGCAGGTGACAATCAAGAACCAGCTCTATGGAAAGCATGGCAGGAGAAAGTACCAGCTGAAGCAGCAGAAGTGAAAGCAACATCAACCGAAGCAATCAGCGCAATGGAACAAGGGACGTTCACGGCTAGTATGATGCTGCCAGTATGGCATGAAGCAGCAAAACTATCAACGGAAGCTATCTCCAATTAAGCCAAACAGATTATTCGGAAGTTTATTTTCTTGAGCAGAATTAGTCATTATGTGCGTCTTAACAGTCATAGATTTCTTAAATATGAATTTGAAACAATAGCCGCCTTCCGTTACGATGCTCTTAACCTGTCAGCCACACAGGATTCCGAGTCTAAAGGAAGGCGGTATTTTGTTGCAAACAGAAATGAAGATAAAGTCGGTGCCAAAAGAGGATCGGCCGCGAGAGAGGTTGCTGGAGCTGGGGCCGGCTCATTTATCCAATGCGGAACTATTCGCAATTCTGCTTGGGAGCGGGACGAAGGATGAGCCTGTCACATTGCTTGCCCAGCGTTTGTTAATGCATTTTGAAGGGTTACAGCTGCTGCGTGATGCGACAATTGAAGAGTTGACCGCCATTAAGGGGATTGGCACAGCTAAAGGCGTACTTATCATTGCAGCAATTGAACTTGGACAGCGGCTGCATCGTTACAAGCCGGCCGACAGATACACAATCCGCAGCCCAAAGGATGGTGCGGATTATGTTATGGAGGAAATGCGTAATCTTCAGCAGGAACATTTTGTCGTCTTATTTTTAAATACGAAAAATCATATCGTTCATCGGCAGACAATCTTCATCGGAAGCCTTAACGCATCTATCGTACATCCTCGTGAAGTGTTCCGCGAAGCTGTCCGGCGGTCTGCGGCTTCTATCATTTGTGCTCACAATCATCCGTCAGGAGATCCTTCCCCATCACAAGAAGATATCCACGTTACCAAACGTCTGCAGGAGTGCGGCAAGATGATTGGTATAGAGCTTCTGGACCATCTTGTAATCGGTGATCGGAAGTTTATTTCACTGAAGGAAAAAGGATATCTGTAATTACTATCTATTTTTTTAGTTTTCTCGTATAATTATAACTAGCTTTGAAGATAAGCGCCTAGCATGGTAGTTCTTACTAGCTGGCGCTTCTTCTGATGGTATATTTTCTTACCTGATAAAACAATGTCTGGCTGATGGAAATCTGCTATGATAAAGTACGACAAAATGAGACAAGATATGAAGAAGTTTGCACGGCTGTTTGCAGCTATGCTGAAACAGGAACGGACTCGGAAAAGGAGAATTAATTGTGGCGAAATTCAGTTTATCACAAGACTTAGGAATTGACCTAGGTACAGCAAATACATTAGTTTTTGTAAAAGGGAAAGGCGTCGTTGTCCGTGAACCATCTGTAGTGGCAACCAACGTAGAAACAGGTCAGGTAGAAGCAGTCGGAAGCGACGCTCGTAATATGATTGGCAGAACTCCTGGAAATATCCGTGTGATCCGTCCAATGAAGGATGGCGTCATTGCGGATTACGATACAACAGCAACGATGATGAAATATTATATTAAGCAAGCGCAGCGCAATCGTTCTTCTTTTGCGAAAAAACCAAACGTCATGGTGTGCGTTCCATCTGGTATTACGATGGTAGAAGAACGTGCAGTTATTGATGCAACGAAACAAGCTGGAGCAAAAGATGCATTCCCAATTGCTGAGCCATTTGCAGCTGCAATTGGTGCCGGACTTCCTGTTTGGGAACCAACTGGCAGCATGATTGTCGATATCGGCGGTGGTACGACAGAAGTTGCAATTATTAGTTTGGGCGGTATTGTAACGAGCCAGTCGATCCGTACTGCTGGTGACGACATGGACGAAGCAATCACGCAATATATTCGGAAGACGTACAACCTTATGATTGGGGAGCGTTCCGCAGAACAGCTGAAGATGGATCTTGGTCATGCTGGTGTACCGGAAGCAGACGAAGAAACAGAGATTCGCGGTCGCGACCTTCTCACAGGATTGCCGAAAACAATTAGTGTTAATGCGAAAGAAATTTCTGGAGCGTTGGCGGATACGGTTAGTGCGATTGTGGATGCTGTAAAGCTAACATTGGAAAAAACGCCGCCTGAATTGGCAGCGGATATAATGGACCGCGGTATTGTGCTTTCTGGTGGCGGCGCTATGCTGCGCAACTTGGACAGTGTTATTAGTGAAGAAACGAAAATGCCTGTTTTTGTAGCAGAAAACCCGCTGGACAGTGTCGCTATTGGTACGGGAAAATCGCTTGAATTTATCGAACATTTCCGTGCGCATCCGCATGTATTTTCCAAAGCTACCAAAAAATGAGTTGGGTGAATTATGAATTTCTTTAAGAAAAAACGGATGTTCCTTTTTCTGATTGCCATCATCATCCTAGTAGGTTTGATCGGTTTCTCAACCAGAGATCGGAGCAGCCAGACATTACCAGAACAAATCGTAAGTGATACAGTTGGATTTGTGCAGAATATCTTTTCTGTTCCTGCACAGTTTACTACCACAGTGGTCACAAACATAAAAGACTTGAAGAACACGTATGAAGAAAACCAAGTACTTAAGGCGAAAGTGGATGACTATAAAGGATTGCTTTCCCGCTATCAAGAACTGGAGCAGCAGTATGATGAGTTACAGCAAACCAATGATGCCTTCAATGAACACACATCAATGGATTATAACCCAATTCCAGCTGATGTGATTGTCCGCAGTCCAGAAGGCTGGTTTGATCAGCTGACCATTGATAAAGGGTCGGACGATGGTGTGGAGACAAATATGGCCGTTATGACTGCAAGCGGCTTAGTTGGCAAGGTAGAAGATGTGAGTCGCGGTACAGCTTCTGTTCAATTGCTGAGCGGATTTAATGAAACCAACCGTATTTCCGCAGTAATCGACGGTGGAGAAGATGAGGACGGCAAGCAGCAGGATCCTATCTTTGGTTTGATTGAAGGATTTGACGAAAAAGAGGGCATGCTTCTATTTACTGGTGTTAAACCTGACCTTGAAGTAAAGAAAGGGTCTTTGGTTACCTCATCGGGACTTGGGGGCGTATTTCCGAATGAACTTACTATCGGTGAAGTTGATTCCGTAGACTTGGATGAGTACGGCTTATCTCAAACAATTCACGTCAAACCTACTGCTGATTTGTATGATATTGATAAAGTTTTAGTCATCGACGCAGCCTCTGAAGATGCTTCTTCAGCTACCGGAGATGAGGGACTTTAATGAAAAAGCTCTATTTGCCGTTAATACTACTTTTAATTGTTAGTTTAGAAGGCGTAGCTACCGCCATGCTGCCTAAGCAGTTTATTGGCGGTGACACGTGGCTGATTCCGCACTGGACGCTTTTATTCCTGGTGCTGATTGCGATGCTTTATGATTTGGATAACTCGTATTACAGTTTGCTTTATGCGCTTATTTTCGGACTGCTGAAAGATATCGTTTATACAGATATTTTAGGCGTGTATATGTTCACATATGGTTTCAGTATTTATTTAATTCTGGAATTACGCAGAGTGCTGCATGGTAATATTTTTGTGGCTGCACTGCTTGGTCTTTTGTCAATTGTATTTGCGGATGTGATTGGTTATTTGATTTATCATGTGATCGGAATTGCACCGATGGACTTTGTTACGTATTTGCTGCATAGGCTTTTGCCAACGCTCGGTGCCAACCTTATCATGCTAGTAATCTTGTATCTGATTTTCCAAAAGCCTCTGCAGAAATGGTCCGATTCGCAGCTTAGAAGAACGACTAGCTTATAAATAAGAAAATCAGACGACGAACGGAGGTGACCATCTTGATTGGAAACAAACAGATCATCACAATTAAAGGTACCCGGGAAGGGCTGTCTTTGCACATGGATGATGCCTGCTCTTTTGAAGAATTATTGAAGGAATTAGAAGCAAAACTTGCTGCTAATCGAATTGATTCGGCTGACCAGATTGTTGGTGTACATATTCAATTAGGCAACCGTTATTTAGAAAAGGAGCAAGAGGAGCTCCTTCGTCGAATGATTACGAGCAAGCAGCGTCTGCGGATTGAGTCTGTTCACTCTGATGTTATTACGAAGCAAGCTGCAATAGAGTGGAAGGAAGAAGCGGAAGTAAAGGCAGTCAGCCGTGTTGTCCGTTCTGGCCAAGTGCTGGAAGTGAAAGGTGATTTACTGCTGCTTGGGGATGTGAATCCTGGCGGCTGTGTTACTGCAACCGGTAATATTTTTGTTATGGGTAATTTACTCGGGATAGCGCATGCGGGGAAAGACGGTAACGCCGATGCTGTTATTGCTGCCTCGTATATGAATCCGACGCAGCTTCGAATCGCGGAGTATATCAGCCGCGCGCCCGATCATGAGACAGATGGTGTTTATATGGAATGCGGGCACATCGATGACGAACAGCAAAAAATCATCATCGACCGTTTGCAGGCAGTAGTCCGCAAACGTCCGGGCATCAGCAGTTTCGAGAGGAGAATGTTAAATGGGTGAAGCAATCGTTATTACGTCCGGTAAAGGGGGAGTAGGTAAGACGACTACTTCTGCCAACCTGGGAACAGCGCTTGCTCTAATGGAGAAGAAGGTCTGTTTAATTGATACAGATATTGGTCTTCGTAATCTAGATGTTGTGATGGGGTTAGAAAACCGTATCATTTATGACATTATTGATGTTATTATCGGCAGATGCGCTCTGAAACAGGCATTGATTAAAGATAAGCGCTTTGATCATTTGTACTTACTGCCTGCTGCCCAGACAAGTGACAAATCTGATTTGACAACAGAAGGTATGGAAAAGATTGTCGCTGAACTGAAGCCGGAATTTGACTATATTATTATTGATTGTCCTGCCGGTATCGAACAGGGCTATAAAAATGCTGTGGCAGGAGCAGATAAAGCGATTGTTGTCACCACACCGGAAAAACCGAGTGTACGTGATGCTGATCGTATTATTGGCTTGCTTGAGCAGGAAGATATTGAACCGCCTAAATTGATCGTTAACCGAATTCGTAATCACATGGTAGAAGATGGAGACATGCTGGAAGTAGATGAAATCGTCCAAGTGCTATCAATCGACTTGCTTGGTATCGTTGCGGATGATGAGCAAGTTATCAAAGCTTCCAACCACGGAGAGCCAGTCGCTTTCCAGCCGAATACGAAGGCGAGTATTGCTTATCGTAATATTGCCCGCCGTATACTGGGAGAGTCCGTGCCGCTTATGAGTTTTGAAGATGAAAAAGGCATGTTCAGCCGATTGAAAAAACTTTTTTCCAAAAGCAAATGAACTTATGATAAACTCGTAGCTCTAGAGAGAGTTACGAGTTTTTTTATGTCCAAAATCAGCAAGGGGAATGTTCAGCATGACATGGGAGATTTTTAGCATAATTGGCACGGCAGCATTTGCTATTAGCGGTGCACTTGTGGCGATGGAAGCAAAATATGATGTTTTTGGCGTTTTTATTTTAGGATTTGTAACGGCATTCGGCGGCGGAGCTATTCGAAACCTTCTGATAGGCTTGCCGGTTTCTTACTTATGGTCGCAAACGAGTTTATTCTACATAGCTTTCCTATCGATAACCATCATTCTTATTTTTCCGAAATGGATTAGTCATCCATGGAAAAAGGCCGGTTTGTATGCCGATGCAATTGGCTTAGCAGCATTCGCTATCCAAGGGGCGCTGCACGCTGCCAGTTTAGATCATAGTCTTCTGGCGATAATGGTGGCTGCCTTCTTGACAGGAAGCGGCGGCGGAATTCTGCGCGACTTGCTGGCCGGACGAAAACCATATGTGTTTAAGGCAGAGATTTATGGCAGCTGGGCTGCATTGGCGGGCCTCATTATCGGACTCGGAGCGGCTAATCATCCTGTCTTGTTATATGCCCTGTTTGCTGGCATTATCTTCTTACGTATTTATTCATTCCACCGCAAATGGCAGCTGCCAGTTCCAAAGATGCATTATCAGTAAAAGATCAGCAATTCTGCTGGTCTTTTTTGTTATAATAAGGAAAAAGGAGGAAGGACACGTGCAAAAGGAGCACCCTTTATAACAACGGATACGCGGTCCTCCTGCTCTGCCTGTATACAAATACTTATACAAAAGAGGAGGAGAAACAATGGAATTAGTTGATCAGCTTCTACAAGACGCACAAAAATCTTTTTCTGGTTGGGATTTTTCTTTTATAGAAGATACTGGGCGAATTCAATCTGAACTTTTACCATGGTCTTATGGTAGTAAAGCGAGAAAATTACTATTGGAAGCAACTAGCCTGTTGGATATGGGAACTGGCGGAGGAGAGTTTTTGTCCAAGCTGCTGCCACTGCCGCATTACACAGCAGCAACAGAAGCTTATCGGCCGAACGTGCCAATCGCTAAGGAAAGGCTGGACCCGCTCGGGGTGGAAGTCTTTCAGATTGAAAACGATGATGAACTGCCATTTGCTGCTGAAACATTTGATCTTGTTTTAAACAAACATGAGTCTTATTCTGTGGCCGAGGTACAGCGTATTTTAAGACCAGAGGGACTTTTTCTCACCCAGCAGGTAGGCGGAACAGATTGCAAAGCACTGAATGAAATGCTTGGTGCTCCTGTGAACGCAGCTTATCAAGATTGGAAGCTTCAAACAGCAGCAGAAGAGCTGGCGAGTCAGCTCTTCTTGCTCGAGCAAAAAGAAGCGTTTCCTTCCATGCGGTTTTACGACATAGGAGCGGTAGTCTTCTATTTGAAAGCAATACCTTGGCAAATTCCTTCCTTTACAATGGAAGGTTACCGAGATTGTTTAATGGAACTGCATCAATTTATCGAGAAGAAAGGCTTTTTAGATGTAAAGCAGCATCGCTTTCTGCTTGCTGCGACGTGTAAGTAACACAAAGTCTCCCTAACAGGAGGCTTTTTTCGCTTCTTTTAATAACTCGTCCCTATTGGTCATAGACTTGTACAAAGACCTAGAGGGAGGGTTCGTTATGGGAAAGAATTTACATTCAGTGCGAAAAGGCATTGCAGATCGTAAACGGCTTAAAGGAGAGCAGATACAAAAAGGAATAGCGGAGACCGTTACGCCTTTTACAATTGAAGAGGAGGAGTCTCACGGGTTTGGTCCCACTCCAAAATATGAACCGCCGCGTACGGAACATACATCCAAGTTTGCTGCGCGTTTTATGTTTCGGTTGATTGTATCCGCGAGTTTGTTTTTCGGAACAGCACTTTATTTGCAGGCTGATCATCCAATTGTAGAAAAAACGAAAGCAACCGTGTTAACGGCGTTAACGGAGGAGTTTCCTTTTGCAACAGTGAATAGCTGGTATCAAGATAGATTTGGAGACCCGGTAGCATTAAAGCCTGGGGGAGAGGGAGCAGAAGCAATAGAGGTGCAAGCAATGCCTGTAAATGGAACGGTTGTGCAGCCGTTTGATGAATCAAAAGAAGGTATTCTCATTGAATCGGAACAACAATCAGACGTAGTGGCTGTTGATGAAGGAATCGTTATATTTGCTGGAAACGACAGAGATACAGGAAAAACAATCATCCTTCAGCATGCCGATAAAAGCAAAAGTATTTACGGCCATTTGCAAGCTATTGAAGTAAATCAATACCAGCGGATTGATTCAAATGAAAAAATCGGAGAATTTGTGCCAAATGAAGAGAATGCCCAATCCATCTACTTCGCTCTTCAGCAAGGAAACAAGTTTCTAAACCCGATTCAAGAGGCACCAGTTGACGCACCATAACTGGCTGCCGCCAATTCATTTGCATCCTATCTTTTGGGCATTCTTGCTGGCGGCCATACTGACAGGAATGTTGATGGAAGTTATGGTTTTGTTCGGAATTGTTCTTCTTCATGAAATGGCTCATTTTCTTGCTGCGCGTCATTTTCGCTGGCGTATTCGCCGGGTTATGCTTTGGGTGTTTGGCGGTGTGATGGAAACAGAAGAGCATGGAAACAGACGCATCCGGGAAGAAGTAATTGTTGTACTGGCAGGACCTGCTGTTCATATCGTCCTGTATGCGGTGCTGTTTCTGCTAAATGAAACAACTGCTGTTCCTGAAGGTGTATTGGAGACAGCTTCTATGTATAATACGACGATTCTTTTATTCAACTTATTGCCAATTTGGCCGTTAGACGGCGGAAAGCTAGTAGGACTCATCCTCTCGATGCAGCTTCCTTACCGCAAAGCGCACGCCGTTCTAATTGGCTTTAGCTGTTTTGTTGGAGCGGTTATTCTTCTTTATGTGTGTATTGCATTGCCTTTCACCTTAAGTACAGTCAGTCTTCTCTGTTTTCTATTGTGGGAAAATCGGCTAGAATGGAAACGACGCTATTATGTGTTTCTGCGCTTCTTGCTGCAGCGTACAACGTGTGGACCAACAGGCGTCCTATGCACACCCATCTTCGCAAGCCTTGATACAACGCTTCTGGATATCCTTTCTCAATATAGGAGGAACAGGCGGCATATAATTGTTGTCAAAGGGAAGAATGCAATACTGGATGAACAGCAATGCAGTGATATGTATTTTAAAAACAAGCAGGCACATTGCACAGTAGCGGATATATTGCAAAAAAGACAGTGAGGAAATTCATGCTATCATTATATTTGTTTTTTAAAGGTACCGAAAAAGTAGCGCTTGCAACAGAGCGTGGGCAAGTGATGGAAGTATTTCTTGACCGGCCTGGTGAAACATCAAAAGTGGGCAGCATCTACAAAGGAATTGTTCGCTATGTAGATAAAGGTTTGCAAGCCGCCTTTGTTGATTTTGGAGATGAGCGGCAAGGCTTTTTGCAGCGCCAGGAGATCCCTGCATGTAAACAGAACGCATCGCTGCGGATTGAACAGGCCATACAGGAAGGACAAACGCTTTTTGTACAAGTGCAAAAAGATGCACATGGAACAAAGGGAGCAAAGCTTTCCGCCATTATTACGCTGGCCGGACAAACCCTAGTTTATCTGCCGAATGGACAGTATGTAGCAGTGTCCAAGAAATTGCCGTCGGAAAGAGCTGAGAAGTGGAAAACGCATTTTACGGAATTGCTGGAGCCGGAAGAAGGTGTCATTGTGCGGACAGAAGCTGATCAGCAATCAGAAGCTGCACTATCGGAAGAATTACAGCGGCTTCGGAACAGGTGGAAGGAACTTGCTGTCAATGCTAGCACGCCGCCGACACCAGTCTTCCGTGATGCACTTATACCGGATCAGCTGCTCCGGCGAATGCCGCCAGGTGCGATTGAGGAGATTATTGTGGATGATGGTTTTGCCGCCCGCCAGCTGCGACAGCAGTTCCCCTCATTCCAAGAGAAAATCAGATGGGAAAAAGGAGCAGAGATGCTGCTGCCACTGCCTTTAGCGGTACTATGGGAGCAGCTGATTTCACCAGTTGTGCAAATTGATAGAGGTATTACGTTACATATCGAACAAACAGAGGCATTGACGGTAATCGATGTCAATAGTGCGGGTTACAAAGGACATTCCGATAAACAGCAAACTGCAGCCATGGTCAATCAGCTTGCGGCAAAAGCAATTGCCCGGGAAATGAGACTAAGAAACCTTTCCGGTATCATACTAATTGATTTTGTTTCAATGAACCGCACCGAACAGCAGCGTGCTGTTCTGCAGACTTTCCGTCAGGCGCTTCATCAAGATAGTCAGCGGACAGAAATATACGGCTTTACCAAACTTGGTATATTAGAATTATCCCGAAAACGAGAACGGCCCTCCATACCAAATCAATTGCAGAAAGCCGTAACACCAGAACTTTCACTAGAATCGAGATGCTTCCAGCTGGAGCGAGACCTTCTGAACGCCTCGTCGGATTGCAGTTATGTGCTATCCGGCAAAAAATCAGAGATTAGGCGTTTTCTAGAGCTGACGAAAAAACCTGCTGTTTCTGCAGCTGTTTATGTTCGTTATTATGACAATCCGGTATTTAAACTAGAGAAGATAGATGAAGCGACTGTTAAAAGAGATGCGTTAGAGAGTCTTGACAATCTTTTTTGATGTGTGATAACATCAGTATGTTACACGAAGTAGCACCCGTGCTACAACCGCGCAGATCAGGTGGGTATACCATAAGCCGCGAGGCGCCTGTGATGGCGAGTCTGAGTGAATAGAGGAGGTGCGTTATGTACGCAATTATTGAAACTGGTGGTAAACAAGTTAAAGTAACAGAAGGACAAACTATCTTCGTTGAGAAATTGGAAGCGGAGAACGGTGCGGAAGTTACTTTCGACAAAGTATTGGTAGTTGGAGGCGACGATGTTAAAATCGGTGCTCCATTCGTAGACGGTGCGACAGTTACTGCAACTGTTGAGAAACAAGGCCGCGCGAAGAAGATCAACGTGATCAAATTCAAAGCGAAGAAAAACTACAAACGCAAACAAGGCCATCGTCAGCCATATACTAAATTGACAATCGGCAAAATTAACGCGTAAGGCAGACCATGATTACTGTTACAATCAACCGTGATGACGAAGATATTCATAGCTTTGAGCTTAGCGGACATGCAGAGAGCGGCCCTTATGGCTACGATCTTGTGTGCGCAGCTGTTTCGGCAGTAAGCTTCGGAGCGGTGAACGGTCTTTTCGTTCTCGGTGAGTTTGAACCAGAGGTAGAGCAGGGTGGTGACGGTGGGTATCTTCGTGTGGTACTTCCCGATCACTTGTCCGAGGAGCAGCTTGATAAAGCGTCGCTTCTGCTGGAAGGTATGCTCGTATCGCTCCAAACAATTGAACAGGACTATGGGAAGCATATAAGAATTATCGAACAATAAGGAGGTGCACCACTATGCTACGTCTAGATTTGCAGTTTTTCGCATCCAAAAAGGGTGTTGGTAGTTCTAAAAACGGACGTGACTCCGAATCCAAACGCCTAGGCGCGAAACGTGCTGACGGTCAGTTTGTTACTGGCGGGTCTATCCTTTACCGTCAACGCGGTACAAAAATCTACCCAGGTACAAACGTTGGACGCGGAGGCGACGACACATTGTTCTCTAAAATCGACGGTGTTGTCAAATTCGAACGCTATGGCCGTAACCGTAAAAAGGTCAGCGTATATCCTGTAGCTCAAGAAGCTTAATGTTTGCAGAGAGACTCTAGCCTTCGGGTTAGGGTCTTTTTTTCTAACCCACATCTAATTGCACCACATAATGCTAGAATGGAAAAGAAGCTGCCCTCTCGACTGCTTTTCCGTAAAGGAGGAATATAGTTGGAATATCATGAAGTTATGACGCTGTTAGGCTATACTCGGCATGAATGGATGAATCGGCTTCAACTCCTACATAGCTATTCCAAATTAGGTAAGGATGAAAAGGTACAAGAGAAAATCGAGGAAGCGATTCGCTTAGCTGATGAAGAGCGAAAGTTATCCAATTTGAATATACCAGAGACTTCGGTGTGGATTCTGGCCTTCAATTGGACGTACAGTCAGTTTCGGATAAAATTCCAAGTGGATGAGCAAATACCAAGTATTTGGGAATACGATCGAAACATCCGCGGAAACTTAGAAGCAGTAATGGATGAGCTGATTGATAGTACCCAGGAGATGGAGCTTTACGAAGGTGTGCTGCATGTGAAAACGAAGCAGGACAAGCCAATCATCGAGCTGGCATTTGATGGAAAGTTTGCTGGCTGGGGCAATTTGCAGATGGTTGGACAGAAGGATTGTGTGCAAGAAGTGAAGATTGAATCATTACCAGAGGAAAAATCTCGCTGTACAATTGTACTTGCGTGTAATTAATGAGGTGAAACGATGTTTGTAGATCAGGTCAAGGTATATGTAAAAGCAGGCGATGGCGGTAATGGCTTAGTTGCTTATCGTAGAGAGAAGTATGTTCCGTTAGGTGGACCGGCAGGCGGAGATGGAGGAAATGGCGGGGATGTCATTTTTAAAGTTGATGAAGGTCTTAACACATTGATGGACTTCCGTTATCAGCGCCATTTTAAAGCGCAGCGCGGAGATAATGGTATGAGTAAAGGACAGCACGGCAAAAATTCAGAACCGCTAATTCTGCCAGTACCGCCGGGAACACTTGTACGTGATGAAGAAACGGGAGAAGTAATTGCGGATTTGACGAAACATGAACAAGAAGCTGTAATTGCAAAAGGCGGACGCGGCGGACGCGGTAACTCTCGTTTTGCAACACCGCGCAACCCGGCGCCGGATTTTGCGGAAAATGGCGAGCCTGGAGTAGAGCGCAATTTGCAAATCGAGTTGAAGCTAATTGCTGATGTTGGTTTGGTCGGTTTCCCAAGTGTAGGAAAATCAACATTCCTGTCAGTTGTTAGTGCAGCGAAGCCGAAGATAGCTGATTATCATTTTACGACGTTAGCGCCTAACCTTGGCGTCGTCGAAACAAAAGATCAGCGCAGCTTTGTTCTGGCAGATTTGCCAGGGTTAATTGAAGGCGCACATGAAGGAATCGGACTTGGTCACCAATTTTTGCGTCATGTAGAGCGGACACGCGTTATCGTGCACGTGATTGATATGGCTGCAACAGAAGGCCGAGATCCTTATGATGACTATGTGACAATTAATGAAGAATTAAAAGAATACAATGTAGATCTGCCGTCTCGTCCGCAAATTATCATTGCGAATAAGATGGACATACCAGAGGCAGAAGAGAATTTGGTTGTCTTCAAAGAGAAAATCCCAGAAGGAATCGATATTTTCCCAATTTCGGCTATTACACGCGATGGCTTGCAGGATGTACTGTACGCTATTGCTGACAAGCTGGATCAAATTCCGAAAATCGAGAAACCGGTTGAGGATCAGACGGAGCGCGTTGTGTACCGTTTCGAGGAATCCGAGAAACAGTTCGAAATCACACGTGATCCGGATGGTGCGTATGTGCTATATGGTGAGCCGATTGAGAAGCTATTCAAGATGACAGACTTTAACCGTGACGAAGCTGCGAGACGCTTTGCAAGACAAATGCGCGGTATGGGTGTCGATGAGGCGTTGCGCAAACGCGGCGCGAAAGATGGCGATATTATTCGTCTATTGGAGCATGAATTTGAATTTGTTGACTGATTCTGTTTGAATCAAGGTGGGGAGAGCATATGGCTGAAAAGGAAGAACAATTTTATCTTGTGCGAAGTGATGTGCTGCCAGAGTCAATGAAAAAAACACTGCAGGCGAAAGAATTGTTGGAGCGCAATAAAGTGGCTTCGGTTTTTGATGCCGTACAGCAGGTGGACCTTTCCCGAAGTGTCTTCTACAAATATCGGGATGCGGTATTTCCATTCCGCGCAATGGTTAAGCAGCGAATGATCACATTGTTCTTTCATCTGGAGGATCGTACTGGTACGCTGTCTGAGCTATTGGCAATTGTTGCTGGATCAGGCGGTAATATCCTGACAATACATCAAACGATACCTTTGCAAGGAAGAGCCAATGTGACGATCTCTTTAAATACAGCAGGCATGCATACGGACATCCAGTCTTTACTGGATGACCTTCGTGCCTTAGCGTATGTGGATAAAGTAGAGGTATTGAGTTCGGAAGCTTAGGCAAGGGAGCAGATACGTATGAAGATTAGTTATCTAGGACCAAAAGGAACATTTACAAAAATGGCGGTGGATGTGCTATTTCCTGGTCAGGAAGCGTATAGCTATGCGACAATTCCGCAGTGTATGGATGCTGTTGTGAATGGGGAAATGGATTATTGTGTCGTTCCAGTCGAAAATACGATTGAAGGCACGGTGCCAATAACAATGGATTATTTAATTCATCAAGCGAAGCTGCCTATTGTGGGGGAAGTTGTCATTCCAATTAGACAGCATTTGTTAGCGAAAGGCACACTGGAGCTTTCAGAAATAAAAGATGTCTATTCTCATAGTCATGCAATTGCACAATGTCACCATTACTTACATACCGAGCTTCCGCATGCTGTCACACATGCCGCTTCTTCTACTGGAACGGCAGCAAAGATGGTAGCGGATATGGAGGATGGATATGCTGCAGCAATTGGGAATGAACTTGCAGCGAAAGAGTTTGGATTAACAATATTACAAAAAGATATTCATGATTATGCGAATAATCATACGCGTTTTTTTGTTCTGGCTAGCGATGCAGCAAGCAATCCTGCGCAACATGATACTGACGCAAAAAGAAAAACATCTTTATATGTAACCCTTCCATCAGATTATGCCGGCGCGCTGCATCAAGTATTAGCAGCTTTTGCTTGGCGTAAAATTAACATGTCGAAGATAGAATCCAGGCCGATGAAGACTGGTCTCGGAAACTATTTCTTTATTATGGATGTTTCCTGTGAAGCGGAAGATATCCTTTTTCAAGGGGTCCAGCAGGAGCTTGAAGCGCTGGGCTGCAGTCTTACTGTACTTGGCAGTTATCCAATTCATCAATATGAGAAAAAAGCCGGCGCGTGTTCATAACGTGCCGGCTTTTTTCAACCTTTTCGAACTTGCTGCATAAGATGGTGAAGTAATGCGTCAGTTCATGAAAGGGGAGTTTCAGACTTGAAGATTCATATCGTACAAAAAGATGACACCATGTGGAGTATCGCTAGAAAATATGGGGTCAGCTTCGATGCTTTGCGGGAAATTAACGGTCATATCCGTGAACCAGAGCTCGCCATACCGGGCATGAAGCTTAAAATACCTTCCACAGCCAAAGCGGTTTCAAAAGAACCTGTACATCGTTCGGAGACATCTGCAGAGAACAGTAATACGGGGCAGCAAGTACCAGCTCCGACATTCCACAATTCACCAGCAATACAGGAAGACGACGTGTCCGCTGCCCCGTATCCATTTGTACCGCATATGCCGCAAATTACTGCGCCAGATCAAGGAACAAATGTATATCCAACACCGCAGCAGCAGAATTATGTTGACGTACCGCCACAGCAGCCTGTGAATATGACACAAGACCAGCATATGCAAGGCTATCCATTTTATCAGCAAGAGAATGGTCCATGGCCGATGCAAGGCCAGCAGCACATGCAACAAGATTGGAACGTCTTGCAGCCGGGTCAGCAAGGTTTGTATGGTAACTGGAACACACCAGAGCAAGGCCAGCCAGGTCAGCAGCCGCTGCACGGAGATTGGAACATGCAAGGAATGCAGCCGGGACAGCAGCCGCTGCAAGGAGACTGGAACATGCAAGGCCAGCCAGGTCAGCAGCCGCTGCACGGAGATTGGAACATGCAAGGAATGCAGCCGGGACAGCAGCCGCTGCAAGGAGACTGGAATATGCAAGGCCAGCCAGGTCAGCAGCCGCTGCAAGGAGACTGGAATATGCAAGGAATGCAGCCGGGACAGCAGCCGCTGCAAGGAGACTGGAATATGCAAGGTCATCCAGGTCAGCAGCCGCTGCAAGGGGATTGGAACATGCAAGGTAATCCGGGACAGCAGCCGATGTATGGAGACTGGAACATGCAAGGTAATCCGGGACAACAGCCGATACAAGGAGACTGGAATATGCAAGGAGTGCAGCCGGGCCAGCAGCCAATGCAAGGAAATTGGAACATGCAAGGCCAACAGCCAGTTCCGCCTCAGCATATGGCGCTGCCGTACCCGAATGCGCCTATTCGTTCCTGTTGCGGACCGGCAATTCCTTTTCCTGCAGGACCTCAATTTGCGCAGCCAGATTATCAAAACCCCTATGGCGTGGAGCCAGCGCGCAATGATTTCTATGAACCATCTCCGGCGCAAGATTTACCGGGCGATGAGCAAGAAGATAAATAATATCAAAAAAGCCCCTTCCATTTTGAAGGGGCTTTGAATTTATAATATACCATGTTCCTCGAAAATGCGGTGCATATCCTGACGGTACTTATCTTCCAAAGCGGATACTTCTGCTTTTGACAGTCCGGCATGCTGAATATGATTCCTAAGTATCAGGGTCGCTTTTTCTTCTGAGAAAATGCTCGCCATGTTCGCCTCGCTCTTCGCTTCCACGTAGTGAAGGTACTTTTGCTGCGCAGTGTTTCTCAAATCTATCCCCGCCTTCATGATTATCTGTCTTTTTCTATACCACATATAATCGTAAGTTAAACCAAAAAAGTGTGGGTCTTTGTGAATTTTTTTTGAAAAAAAGCGGATAGTAACCTGCTTTTAGGTGAAAATAGAGAAAAAGAAACGGAATAGGGGTGGAAGATAATGAGACGTTTACTTGCCATTTGCGGTCTTTTCTTAATTATTTTTCCGAGTTTGACAGCTGAGGCTGCGGATCCGGTTGAAGTAGAGGTCGTTTTAAAGCGGCATTATATTGACGGCAACGAGACCGTCGTCACCCATCTGGAGAAGATTTATGCCATGGAGGATTTCTGGTCGACCTACCATGATTGGCAGTTAGTTACTCAGAAAGAGGGACAAGTTGTCTTAAAACAGGATGTGATGGATATTTCTCCTTCGCTTAAAAAAGATGGCTATTTTGGAATATACAAAGGTAAGTTAACCATTTTTGAGGGACGTCCAATAGATCAGCAAGCTATCCAATCATTTTATCAAATCAATAAAGGAAAACTGGAAAGCCATCAGGCAAAACAACTGGAAGAAGGAATAAGAATTCAATCGAAAGAAGTTTATGAAGAAGTTCTAGAAGCCTTTCGATCCAAAAATGAGTTAAAAGCATTGCCAAGTTAGAAATAAATAACCTAAGTAAAATCCGAGCTATGAAAATTCTTTAAATAGAATTGGCATTAGTTCGGATTGTTTTATATGCATTGCATCTTGTAACTGCCGCCTGCTAAGCGTTCGATTGGTGCTTTGAATGATGCAAAAATGTCCTATCCAATTATGAAGTTATTCGGAAGCAGCATACAACAGTTATTGGTACCTGTCCGGTCCTGTTTTTCGCTTTAAGCCTTATACGAACATACGCTTGTGTGGTAAACTAGTAACAAGTTATTGTAGCAGGTAGGAGAGAAGCAGGATGATAGCGTATATAAAAGGTAATATCACAGGAATTACAGAGGAAGCAGTACTCGTGGAAGCCCACGGTGTCGGTTATGAAATTATCTGTCCGAACCCTTTCCAATTTCAAATGGAAGAAGGCAAGGAGGCGCTTGTTCATACATACCACTATGTACGCGAAGATGCGCAAACGTTGTTCGGATTTAAAAATACAGAAGATAAGTTTTTATTTCAAAAATTGCTTGGTGTATCAGGAATAGGGCCGAAAAACGCGTTGCAAATTCTTGCTGGCGTAAACGTGGAGGAATTTGTGGCAGCCATTGAGCGGGAAGACGATAAGTTCCTGACCAGTTTCCCTGGTGTAGGAAAGAAGACGGCCCGTCAAATGGTGCTCGATTTGAAAGGTAAGCTCGTCTATATGGTCTCACTCACTGCGATTGAAGCATCGGCAGGAACGGAGAGCAATACATCCCAGAAACGTGCTGCACTAGAAGATGCCGAAGACGCCATGCGCGCACTTGGTTATCAGGATCGCGAAATTAAAGCGGTCTTGCCGCAGCTTAAGAAAGAAGACAGCGATAGTGCCGATTATTTAATAAAGAAAGGTTTGGCTTTGTTAAGTCAAAAGAAATAAAGGAGTGCGAAGATGGAAGATCGCATGATTACGAACGAATTGAAGCAAGAAGACGAAGTAATCGAGTTGAGTTTGCGCCCGACTACACTCAAGCAATATATTGGGCAGCATAAGGCAAAAGAAAATTTAGCCATCTTTATTGAAGCTGCCAAGATGCGTGACGAACCGCTGGATCATGTGCTGCTGTATGGGCCGCCAGGTTTAGGTAAAACGACGATGGCATCCATCATTGCGAATGAAATGGGTGTGTCGTTTCGAACGACAAGCGGACCAGCCATTGAGAAGGCAGGAGACCTTGCCGCGATACTCAGCTCACTGGAAGCTGGTGATGTGCTGTTTATTGATGAGATTCACCGGCTGCCGCGTGCGGTTGAGGAAATTCTTTATCCGGCTATGGAAGACTTCTGCCTGGATATTGTCATTGGCACAGGGCCGAGTGCCCGCAGTGTCCGTCTTGATCTTCCGCCATTTACATTGGTTGGGGCAACAACACGTGCAGGCCTTTTATCAGCACCGTTACGAGATCGTTTCGGCGTGTTGAGCAGGCTGGAATTTTATCAAACAGAAGATTTAGCTAGTATTGTGGAGCGGACGGCGGTCATTTTTGATGTGGAAATTGAACCTTCTGCTGCGCTTGAAGTAGCATTACGATCAAGAGGAACACCTCGTATTGCAAATCGACTGCTGAAACGGGTGCGCGATATCTCCCAAGTAAAGGGTGAAGATTATATTACGAAGGAAACAACGCATATAGCTTTAAATAAGCTGCAAGTGGACGCCAAAGGACTTGATCATATTGATCACAAACTGCTGACAACGATTATTGATCATTTCCGCGGCGGGCCGGTCGGACTGGATACAATCAGCGCCACTATCGGAGAAGAATCACAGACGATTGAAGACGTTTATGAGCCGTATTTGCTGCAGATTGGCTTCATACAGCGTACACCGCGCGGGCGAATTGTCACGCCGCTTGCTTATGCCCACTTCGACCGCGAGGTGCCAAAGGCTTGACCGGCATTGGAAAAATCTTTATTCTTATAGGCGTTGTGTGTATTTTAATCGGCCTGGTTATGTCGTTTATCGGCAAACTGCCGGGAGATATCGTTTTTAAGAAAGGGAACACGACAGTTTACTTTCCGATTGTCACGTCGATTGTAATTAGTATTGTACTGTCGCTCATTTTGTTCCTATTCAACAAATTTCGCTGATACAGACTAGGAGTTAACAGGTATGGATATACAGGATTATGATTTTCATTTACCAGAAGAACTAATTGCCCAAACACCGCTTCAGGACCGCACGTCGTCAAGGCTGCTCGTGCTGAATAAGGGAGAGCAATCAATGGAGCACCGTCATTTCGCAGACATCGGTGACTATCTGCATCCTGGTGACTGTCTTGTCCTAAATGATACACGTGTGCTGCCGGCAAGGCTGTACGGTATCAAGTCGGGCACAGGAGCTAAGTGCGAGATACTGCTGCTGAAACAAGTGGAAGGCGACAGCTGGGAAGTGCTTGTCAAACCAGCTAAAAAAGTAAAAGTAGGCACAGAGCTTTCCTTTGGAGATGGCAAGCTGACTGCTGTGTGTAAGGAATTGTTGGAGCATGGCGGACGAATTGTAGAGTTTCACTATGAAGGTATTTTTTATGAAGTACTAGATCAGTTAGGTGAAATGCCGCTTCCGCCTTATATTAAAGAACAGCTTCCTGACCAAGAACGTTACCAAACGGTGTATGCAAAAGAGCAAGGTTCAGCTGCGGCACCGACAGCAGGCCTTCATTTCACAAAAGAATTGCTTGCCAGTCTGCAGGAGAAAGGCGTAGAGATTGCTTTTATAACGCTTCACGTTGGGTTGGGTACTTTCCGTCCCGTGAGTGTAGAGTCGATAGAGGAGCATGAAATGCATGCGGAATTTTACCAGATGTCGCAGGAAACAGCAGATCAGCTGACACGAGTCCGTGAAAACGGTGGTCGAATTATCTCTGTAGGTACAACATCTACACGCACGCTGGAAACAATTGCAAGAGATAATGATGGTAAATTTGCAGCGGCGAGCGGCTGGACAGACATATTTATCTATCCAGGTTTTACGTATCGTGCTATTGATGGTTTAATCACGAATTTTCATTTACCAAAATCAACGTTGATTATGCTTGTCAGTGCGTTCGCTGGCCGAGATTTTGTACTCGATGCTTACCGTACAGCTGTTGAAGAACGTTATCGTTTCTTCAGCTTTGGCGATGCAATGCTGCTCGTATAGAATGAGAATAGAAAGGGAATTACTATAATATGGCAATTCGTTATGAATTCATCAAACAAGATAAACAAACAGGCGCGAGGCTCGGTATTGTACATACGCCGCACGGCAGCTTTGAGACGCCTACATTTATGCCAGTAGGCACATTAGCAACAGTAAAAACGATGAGCCCGGAGGATTTAACCGAGCTTAACGCGAAGATTATTTTATCAAACACTTATCATCTATGGCTGCGTCCAGGTCATGAGATTATCCGCGAAGCTGGCGGATTACATAAGTTCATGAACTGGGATGGTGCGATTCTGACAGATTCGGGCGGTTTCCAAGTGTTCAGCTTGAGCGATTTGCGTGATATCCAAGAGGAAGGCGTTCACTTCCGCAATCACATCAGCGGAGAAAAGCTGTTTCTTTCTCCAGAGAAAGCAATGGATATTCAGAATGCACTTGGCAGTGACATTATGATGGCGTTTGATGAATGTCCGCCATACCCTGCGTCATATGATTATATGAAGGCTTCTGTGGAGCGGACAAGCCGCTGGGCAGAACGATGCCTGACTGCACATGCACGACCTGACGTACAAGGTTTATTTGGAATTGTACAAGGAGGCGAGTATGAAGATTTACGTAAGCAGAGTGCGCAGGATCTTGTTAGTCTTGATTTCCCGGGCTATGCTGTCGGAGGACTTTCAGTAGGAGAACCAAAAGACGTCATGAACCGAGTATTGGAGTATACAACGCCTTGGCTGCCGCAAGATAAACCGCGGTACTTAATGGGTGTCGGTTCGCCGGACTCGTTGATTGACGGAGCTATTCGCGGAATTGATATGTTTGATTGTGTGCTTCCGACTCGGATTGCCCGCAATGGAACATGCATGACGTCAAACGGCCGTTTGGTTGTCCGCAATGCGCAGTATGCACGAGATTTTGGACCAATTGATGAAAATTGTGATTGTAAGGTATGTAAAAACTATTCTCGTGCTTACATTCGCCATCTTATCAAATGTAACGAAACTTTCGGATTCCGTCTTACTACTTACCATAACTTGCATTTTCTGATAGAATTGATGAGGAAGGTCAGAGAGGCGATTAAAGAGGATCGACTTGGCGATTTTCGAGATGAATTCTTCGAGAGTTATGGTTTCAACAAGCCGAATGCGAAGAATTTCTAGAAAGGGGGAGCAGTAAATGAATGTACAAAGTATAATACTTATCGTATTAATGTTTGTTATTTTCTACTTCCTGTTGATTCGTCCGCAGCAGAAGCGTCAAAAACAGGTTAGAGAAATGCAGGCTAGCTTGAAAAAGGGAGACAGCATCGTTACTATTGGTGGTTTACATGGTAAGGTGCATGCGATAGACGAGGCTTCTGTAGTATTGACTACGGAAGATGGCAGCAAGCTTACGTTCGATCGTAACTCGATTCGTGACGTAAAGCCAGCAGAAGTATAAAAAGATAAAAGACAGGAGAGTTGCTCTCCTGTCTTTTTTTACGTTGCGCTCGTTTTAATATTAACGCCAATCATACCGCCGATCAGAGAAGCTAGCAGGAAGCCGCCATGTGTCAGCAGCTGTGCTCCGGAGAAGCCAACCTGATAACCAAGGTATTGATAGAGAAGAACGAAAACTGTAAAGCCCATTGCTGTCATACCGCCCAGCATCCATCCTTTGTCTTCTCCTTTTACTCCGGCAATAAATCCGCCAATAAAGAGGCTGAGAATACCTGCTCCCAAGGTTGTCCAGTCGAGCATTCCTTCCCCCATCTTTGTAAAACGAAGCAGTAACGCCAATGTAAAGCTAATAAACAATAGCAGCGAAAAAACAGTAATCCAACCATACAAGATTGCTTGTACATTTTTTTTCACAAAGATCCCTCCAGCATGTCTATATGACTACTGTATGCCTGTTCATACAGTTTGAGAACGTATATAACCCCTCCTCTTGCACAAAATAGGTGAAAAGGGAGGCGAGCGTTTGTTGGATACGTTGGAATGGGCAATAATAGGCAGGACAATTCTTTCCTATATTGTTATCGTAATAATTTTCCGCTTAATGGGAAAACGTGAAATTGGTGAACTGAGCATAATTGATTTAGTTGTATTCTTAATGCTAGCCGAAATAGCTGTCTTTTCTATAGAAGACCCAAGCAGCCATTTGCTTCATTTTATTGTCCCAATGGTCGTTCTTTTAATCATTCAACGGGGTACTGCATTTCTTTCCTTAAAGTTTCCTAAAATGCGTGACTTTATGGAAGGAAAACCATCGATTATTATAAGCAGGGGCAAGATAGATGAACATGAAATGCGTAAACAGCGATACAGTTTCTCTGACTTGCAGCAGCAGCTTCGTGAGAAAGGTGCAAAAAGTATACAAGATGTTGACTTTGCCATCTTGGAAACGTCCGGTGAATTATCTGTATTTGAAAAAAAAGATACTGCTGATGGAAGCAGTGGTTATGTCATGCCGCTAATTGTCGATGGAGAAATTCAGCAGGAAGCCCTAAAGAAGATAGATAAATCTCCTTCCTGGCTCCGTGGTGAGATGAAACGGCATGGTCATCCAACGATTGATACGATCTCTTACTGTACGCTGGATAAAGATCATAAGTGGTATATTGATCGAAAAGATGAGAAATGATTATCGTTTCTTTCTCGAAAGGAATTGTTCGTATTCCGCTTTCGTAATAAATCCAAAACAGAGCAGAAACAGACAATAAAGGATGAGTAAGCAAAGCAGCAGCAGGAGGAAAGAAGGAAGCTGATATAAAGAGCCAGCAAATATTCCTTTTAGCATATAGGCGGTAGCAAATGTAAGTCCCAGCAGACTGAACATACGGCCTAGCTCTTTCCATGACAGTTTAAAGCCTGCCACACGAGCGAGAGAAATCAAATGTAATAACGTGATTAGTACAACTGTGACAATAAGACTGATAGCAATGCCGATAATACCAAACTTGGCATTGGAGCCTAAAGAGACGAGTATAACGATTTTTGCGCCAGCGCCGATAACCGTATTCCACATCGCTGACTTGGCAGCATCCAGCGCTTGAAGAGCGGTACTGAGCGGCATCTGAATGTACATCATAATGTAAAATGGTGCCATCAGCAGGATAAAACGCTCTGCGCTCTCGCTACCATACATATAATGCAAGATTGGTCCGGCAAATATAGTCAGTGTTACAGTCGCAATCGCGCCGGAAGCGAAACTCAGCCGAATTGCTTGATGAATTCGATAATGGACAAACTGATGGCGATTCTGTTCATTTGCTTCGCTGATAGATGGTAATAAAGCAGTCGCTAACGAATGGGTAATGAATGTTGGCAGGAACAGCAGCGGCAGGGCATAGCCTGTCAGCTCACCGTATTGTCGTGTCGCCAAGGCTGTACCAACACCTGCAAGTGCTAAGCTTTGGGCCGTTAGAATTGGTTCTAAGAAATGTGTACCGCTCGCGATTAGCCTGCTGCCTGTTGCCGGTAGTGCAATTGAGAATAATCGCTCCAGCGTTTCTTTACCGCCTTTTAATGCTGTGAGAAATTGAGATCGTATTTTTACGGTCTTTTTTCGTTTGAATTGATACAGCATATACAGCAGTGAAATGAACTCCCCGATAATGACAGAAATCATAGCTCCTAAAGCAGCGAATTCCACTCCATAAGGCAGCAATAGTTTTACAAGAAAAACAGTACAGCTGATGCGGACAATTTGTTCAATAACTTGGGAGAAGCTTTGCGGCTTCATGTTTTGCTTTCCTTGGAAATACCCTCGCAGTACGGCTGCAACCGCTAAAATTGGAATGATTGGTCCAATGGCGAACAGCGGATAAATGACACGGGCATCTTTTAGCAGCTTGTCCGCTAGGAATGGTGCAATAAAATAAAGAAAACCAACAAATACAATACTAATACTCAAGGTGATGGATAAGGAAACGACCACAATTTTTTTAATCTGTACTGTATCTCCGCGTACATCCGCTTCGGCTACCCGTTTGGAAATGGCAATAGGTAGACCAAATTGGGTGATGGCAATGGCCAAGAACAGCGTTGGCATCGCCATCATGTATAGTCCGACCCCCTCTTCTCCCATGACACGTGCGACGACAATTCGATTCACGAATCCTAGGAAGCGGGTGATCAAGCTGGCAGCAATCAAAATGAGAGCTCCTTGTAGAAAAGTCTGCTTTGTCACATCCACAACCTGCCTTCTCAAATAATAGTTTTTCGGCTACAATTAAGTGTATGCAGAAGATGTGTCCAAGCATGACTAGCCTGCACAAAAGCAAGGCAAGTTGTTACAGGAGGTAAAAAGCGTGTACGAATTAAAAACAGTAAACGAATGGAAGGCAGAAGTGATGCCTGCTATTATCAGCAAGAAAGATGAATTTCACTTGCTCGGATATGAGAAAGCATCAGCTGCAGATATTTGGAGCTGTATGGAAAAAAAAGTGTGGAAAAAAGATACAGAGAAACAGAAACGTTTGTATGAAGTAGTTGCAGACATTATGCAGCTCAATATATCTGTTTATATGGGCTATTTGACTATGTCTGTGTATGAGGAAGATGACGATTTAATGGCTTCCATTGCAGCAATCAATGGTCAATCATGATGGAGGGTATCGTTGACAGTGCTGGCTCGGCTTTTCTATACTATGGAAGTATTTGACGAACGAGCACAGCATGTACATACATGCAGTAAACATTGCAGGCTTTGCTTGCAGTATATTAGGTTTCCGTTTAAGCGGATATGGGAGGCAGTTGCATCATGGTGAAAAGAGGCAGAATTGTTGCCTTCTTCTTAATCGTTCTATTACTTTTGGGAGCGATGGGAACGACAATTCAAGGTATTGCAAAAGATTTGAATTTAGGACTTGATCTGCAGGGCGGATTTGAGGTGCTTTATGAAGTACAACCGCTTGAGGAAGGCGACGAGGTGGATACGGCTACGCTGAACGCAACAGCACAGGCGCTGAATGAGCGTGTCAATTCACTTGGCGTCAGCGAAACAAATATTGATATCGAGCAGCCAAACCGAATTCGTGTTCAGCTTGCTGGAGTAGAAGATCAGAATCAGGCGCGCGAGATGCTGTCTACGACTGCAAATCTATCATTCCGGGATACGAACGACAAAGAATACTTAAATGGAACTGATATTGAAGCTGGCAGTGCCAAGCAGGCGTTTGATCCGCAAACAAATCAGCCGCTTGTTACAGTCGATATGAAAGATGCTTCAAAATTTGCAGAAGTGACGAGCGAAATTGCTCAGCTTCCTTTTCCTGAAAACAGACTAGTCATCTGGCTGGACTATGAAGAAGGAGATTCATACGAAGAAGAAGCGCAAAAACCGGAAGATGAACAAAAATTCATCTCTGCACCGTCCGTTTCGCAGACAATTAATAGTAAGTCTGTACAGATTGAAGGGAATTTCACGGTTGAAAGTGCTCAAGAACTTGCTGATCTTTTGAATGCCGGTTCTCTGCCAGTGAAAATGGAAGAAGTGTATTCAAACTCTGTTGGTGCTCAATTTGGACAACAAGCGCTGGATGAAACGATGTTGGCAGGTTATATTGCATTTGCCCTTATCCTGCTATTCATGATTGTTTATTACCGCCTTCCAGGTTTAATAGCGTCGATTACACTTGCTGTGTTTGCTTATTTAAATCTTGTTGTCTTTGATTTTCTCAATGTAGTACTGACATTACCAGGAATCGCTGCTTTGATTCTCGGTGTCGGAATGGCAGTAGATGCAAATATTATTACGTATGAACGAATTAAGGATGAACTAAAAACAGGCAAGTCACTGAAAGCAGCCTATAAAGCTGGTAATAAGAATTCCTTAGCAACTATTACAGATGCGAACATTACAACTTTAATAGCTGGTATTGTGCTGTTTATTTTCGGTACTAGTTCAGTAAAAGGATTTGCAACAACACTTATCATCAGTATCCTGCTAAGCTTTATCACGGCTGTAGTAGGTTCACGTGCTTTGCTTGGTTTGATGGTGAAGAGCCGTGCATTTGATAAAAAACCAGCATGGTTTGGCGTCTCCAAGAAGAACATCCGTAAACTGGGTGACAAAGAAGAACGAAGCGCCACCTTCTACGGCATGAAACTGAATCTCGTAAAAAACCGAAAAGCGTATTTCGCATTTTCGATTGCGCTCACAATTGCTGGTATAATTTGCTTGAGTATTTTTAAACTGAACTTAGGCATAGATTTTACAAGCGGTTCGCGTGTGGAGTTTGATTCGAATGAAACGTTAACAACAGAGCAAGTGGAACAGCGATTCGAGGATATTGGATATACATCTAAAGAAACGCAGTTATCTGCAGATGGGACGCATGCTTCCGTCCGCTTGGATGACACGCTCTCCAAAAACGAGGAAGATGACGTAAAGAGCAATATAACAGATGCTTATGGCAGTGCGCCAAGCATTAGTACCGTTTCGCCTGTTATAGGCAAGGAACTGGCAAAAAATGCAATGTACGCCGTCATTTTTGCATCGATTGGGATTGTGTTGTATGCAACGATCCGATTTGAGTTTAAATTTGCGATGGCAGCCATTGTGGCACTCGTGCATGACGCCTTCTTTATCTTGGCTATATTCAGTATTACAAGATTGGAATTCGATATCACCATTATCGCGGCTATCTTGACCATCATTGGTTATTCGATTAATGATACAATCGTAACGTTTGACCGTATTAAAGAAAATATACGAATAAAACGAAAAGTGAAAACGTTCGAGGAGCTAGCGAAAATTGTGAATGACAGCTTACTGCAAACACTAGTACGAAGTGTAAACACGGTGGCAACTGTCATTGTGGCAGCGATTATTCTCTGGATTTTCGGAGCTGCACCGATTACAAACTTCTCGATTGCACTGGTTATCGGATTGGCAGCAGGAACATACTCTTCGCTGTTCATCGCGGCTCAGCTATGGCTCGTATGGCGCGGCAAGAATATTGACAAAAAGCCAATTATTCACGAAGAGAAGAAGAAAGTGGAAGGACCGCAAGTTTAATAAATAACTCCCGTAGCAGTACGGGGGTTATTTTTTTGTGAAATAGGGAATGTAAGTAATAGCCGCATTCGAAAGGAGTCAGCATATGAAAGCACAATGGTATATCATTCTAGCAGTTATCTTTGCAGTACTTATTGCAATATTCGCAGTTATCAACGTTGACAGTGTACAGGTGGACTACCTATTTGGAGTTGGGTCTGCTCCCCTGATATTAATCATATTGTTCTCCGTTTTGATGGGCGTCTTAATTACAGCATCTGTAGGAGGGTTGCGTATGTTTAAATTAAACCGGGAAGTGCGCACTTTGCGAAAAGATAATGATAAGAAAGCAGCTGAAATTACAGAGATGCAAGAAAAGCGTGCAGAGTACGGACACGAGGAAACGGAGAGAACGACAACAAATATTTCCGATCCGACAACAAACACGTATCCTACTTCCGAACGAATGAAAGACGAATACAATAGATAACACATTGCCCCGCTGGCCAGGCTCTAGTATAATAGCTTGGTTAGGGGGTCTTTTTTTATGTTGAAAAGCACAATGAGATGGAAGGAAAACAGCGGCCCTTCTGCTCATACAGCAATGGGTTTTGGTGTGTCACCGCTTGTCGAGCAATTGCTCATACAGCGTGGAATTACATCGGCAGAGGACGCAAAGCGGTTCCTTCGTCCGTCTCTTGAGGACCTACATCGCCCGGAACACTTACGTGATATAGATGTTGCAGCTGAACGTATCCATGCTGCAATAGCGCAAGAAGAAAAAATACTCGTATTCGGCGATTACGATGCAGATGGTGTTTCTTCCACTGTTGTCCTGCTAGAAGCGCTTCGGGAGCTTGGCGCCGATTGCGATTATTATATACCAAACCGTTTTACGGAAGGCTACGGACCGAATGAGGAAGCTTTCCGTGCAGCTAAAGACAATGGCTATGGGTTAATTATAACAGTCGATACAGGCATAGCTGCCAATCATGAAGCTGAGGTCGCGAAGCAGATTGGAATTGATTTGATTATTACAGATCACCATGAGGTGCAGGAATCTGTTCCGGCTGCTATAGCGGTTGTCCATCCGAAATGCTCACCTGATTACCCATTCCACGAACTTGCGGGAGTAGGTGTGGCATTTAAACTGGCAGAGTACTTGCTCGGATACTTCCCGAAACAGCTGCTTGATTTGGTTGTCATTGGCACGATTGCGGATTTGGTTCCGCTCGTTGATGAAAACAGAATATTAGCTGCCGAAGGATTAAAGGCAATTACTTCGTCCCAAAGACCTGGTATACGCGCCTTAAAGGACAGCTGCGGTTTGGATGGAATGGTAACAGAAGAAGATATCGGCTTCAAAATCGGACCGCGCATTAATGCAGTCGGACGCTTACAGGATGCTGACTTAGCGGTGGAATTACTGCTGGCGGCGACGTATGAAGAAGCAGCTGAAATGGCAGAAGAGATGCAGTCACTGAACACAGAGCGGCAGAATATTGTTGCGAAAATTGCCAAAGAAGCTGAAGCAATGGTTCGAGAACAGCCGGAAGCAGACAGCAGCCACGTTATTGTTGTAGCGAAGGAAGGCTGGAACGAAGGTGTCTTAGGAATCGTTGCGTCAAAATTGGTACGCACCTTTGATCGTCCCGCTATTGTGCTGGCAGCTCACCCGGAAAAAGGTACAGCGAAAGGTTCGGCCAGAAGCATCGATGCTTTTGATTTATTCCACCACTGCATGCAAGTTCGGGATCACTTTGTTGCTTTTGGAGGACATGCCCAAGCAGCGGGAATGACAGTAGAGCTTGAACAAGTGGACAAGCTGCGGAAAGCATTAAACAAGGCAGCCAGTGAAGCACTGACTCCAGAAGACTTTAAACAGTCATTGTCCATTGATTTAGAAGTGAACGTACAGGATGTTTCCATTGATTTAATCAAAGATATGTCACAGCTGGCACCATTTGGTATGCAAAATCCGAAGCCGCTTGTCAAACTTTCGGCGCCAATGCGGGAAGTGAAGCTGATCGGAGCAAATAAAAATCACTTGAAGTTTGTTTTTGCGGAAGAAAATGTACAGTTGGATGGTGTTTGTTTCGGGAAAGGAGATCTTTATCCGTTTTTAGCACCAGCAGATGAACTGGAAGCTGTCGGAGAGCTGTCTATTAACGAGTGGAATGGCAGACAGAAGGCTCAAATTCTAATTGAAGATATAGCAGTCCGTTCTTGGCAGCTGTTTGATTACCGAGGCAGCAAGCAGCTTCAAAAAACAGTTCAGCTGAAGCAGGAAGAAGAAACAGCTGTTATTCGTTTCCGTGCAGATACGGATATCAATTGGCTGTCAGAACAGGTGCGCGTACTTGATTACGAAACGGAAGGATTGGCAAATGCAGCAGGTAATATAACGGCTGTTGTTCTGGCAGATTTGCCGCACCGGCTGGAGGATATAACGTTTGCTTTACGTCATTTACAGCCAGATCTTATTTATGCTTGTTATGATGTGAAAGAGAACGCCTACTTGCAAGGATTTCCGGATCGGGAACAATTTAAGATTTTCTACGCTATTCTGCTGAAACAGAAAGTGATTTCCTATCAACAGCTGGAGAATCACCTTAAAAATAGCCGTGGCTGGAGTGCCCAGCGTACCAAGTTTATTTCCGAGGTGTTTTTTGAGCTCGAATTTGTTAAACTAGATAAGGATCAAATTTCAATCAACCAAAGTCCTTCTAAACGAGATCTGGCGGACTCACAAGTCTATCAGGGATTGAAGGAAGCGATAGAAGTCGAGAAGATCTTATATTATTCCGGCTACAACGATTTGAAACAATGGCTGGAACATGCGCTTGAGCGCGGGGAAGTTATCGAGGAGGAAGCAGTAAATGGATTATAAAAAATATATTACAGTCGTAGAGGACTGGCCAAAACCGGGGATTAAGTTCAAAGATATTACAACTTTGATGGATAATGGCCCGGCATATAAATCAGCAGTTAATGAAATTGTTGAATTTGCGAAAGACAAAAATGTAGACTTGATCGTCGGTCCGGAAGCACGCGGATTTATCGTAGGCTGTCCGGTATCTTATGCGTTGGATATAGGCTTTGCACCTGTACGGAAAGAAGGTAAGCTGCCGCGTGAAGTGATTAAAGTATCTTATGGCCTTGAATACGGCGAAAACGTTCTGACAATCCATAAAGATGCAATTAAGCCTGGTCAGCGTGTTCTGATTACGGATGACTTGCTTGCGACTGGCGGTACAATTGAAGCAACAATTAAGCTCGTTGAACAGCTTGGTGGTGTCGTTGTCGGATGTGCTTTCTTCGTAGAATTGGGTTATCTTGACGGCAGAGAAAAGCTAAATGGTTACGAAGTTCTTACGCTAACTACTTACGAATAATAACAGCCATGATGAAGAGTGCTCCATTTGGGGCACTCTTTCTTGCATCTGCAGGATAGAGATACTTGTCGAATTGATTGGATATTTGTTAAGCTAATAAAAATAACATGTGACAGTTTATAATCCTCGTCGCATTCGCGGACGATGAGAAGGAGTTTATGGAAATAGAATGCCAAAGGATAAAATTCTAACGGCCGAAGAGGTCATTCAAGAAGCAACTGGATATCTGTCGGACGAGCATGTCGCTTTTATCCGGAAAGCGTATGAGTTTGCTGAGAGAGCGCATGAAGGCCAATATCGCCGTTCTGGGGAAGCGTATATTATCCACCCGATACAAGTAGCAGGTATACTCGTTCACTTGGAACTAGATGCGGAAACAATAGCTGGCGGATTTCTGCATGATGTAGTGGAAGACACACCAGTTACTATTGAAGAACTGGAAGCCGCGTTTAATGCCGAAGTGGCAATGCTTGTCGACGGGGTTACCAAGCTAGGCAAAATCAAATATAAATCCAAGCAAGTCCAGCAGGCAGAGAACCACCGGAAAATGTTTGTAGCGATGGCGAAGGATATGCGTGTCATTCTTATCAAACTGGCGGATCGTTTGCATAATATGCGGACACTCAAGCATCTGTCTCCTGAGAAGCAGCGACGTATTTCGAATGAAACGTTAGAGATATTTGCACCGCTTGCACATCGACTTGGTATTAGCACGATTAAATGGGAGCTGGAGGACACCGCACTCCGTTATATGAATCCGCAGCAATATTATCGGATTGTTCATTTGATGAAGCAAAAGCGTGAAGAACGAGAAAGCTACATCGGAGACGTAATGGGCGAAATTCGCAGTCAGCTTCATGATATTCATATTGACGCAGATATATTCGGCCGGCCAAAACATCTGTATAGTATTTACCGCAAAATGGAGCATCAGCATAAGCAGTTTAATGAAATTTATGATTTGCTCGCAGTGCGTGTAATCGTGAAAAGTATTAAAGACTGTTATGCCGTATTAGGTGTTATTCATACATGCTGGAAACCGATGCCAGGTCGTTTTAAGGACTATATTGCGATGCCAAAGCTGAATCTTTATCAATCGCTGCATACAACTGTGATTGGACCAAAAGGTGATCCGCTTGAAGTGCAAATACGAACAGAAGAGATGCATGAAATTGCAGAATACGGGATTGCAGCGCATTGGGCTTACAAAGAAGGCAAGCAGATGCAAGCGAATAATCCGAAGAAATCATTTGAAGAAAAGCTAACGTGGTTCCGTGAAATTCTTGATTTCCAAAATGAGTCGGAAAATGCCGAAGAGTTTATGGAGTCGCTCAAGCTTGATTTGTTTAGTGACATGGTATATGTGTTTACGCCTAAAGGAGACGTCGTAGAGCTTCCGTCTGGTTCGATACCGATTGATTTTGCGTACCGTGTGCACACCGAGGTAGGCAATCATACTGTCGGTGCGAAGATTAACGGAAAGATGGAGCCACTGGAGTATAAATTAAAAAATGGCGACATCGTGGAAATGATGACATCTAAGCATTCTTACGGTCCTTCTCAAGACTGGGTGAAGCTCGCGCAAACAACGCATGCGCGAAATAAGATTAAACAGTTCTTTAAAAAGCAGCGGCGTGATGAGAACGTTGCAAAAGGAAAAGAACTCGTGGAGGAAGAGGTAAAGCAGTCTGGCTTCGATCCAAAGCTCGTGTTTACAACAGAGAACATACGCAAAGCGGTTGAGAAGTTTAATTTTACATCCGAAGAAGATATGTACGCTGCTGTCGGTTATCAAGGAATAACAGCTGCACAGATTACGACAAGACTGACAGAAACGCTTAGACGTCAAAGCGAGAAACAAGAAGCGATAGACAAAACCATCGAAACAGTCAAGATGGCAAATGCGTCCAAATCGGCAGCATCGAGCCGCAAACGTGATTCAGGCGTTCGGGTCGAAGGTGTCGATAATATGCTGGTCCGCTTGTCTAAATGCTGCAATCCAGTACCAGGTGACGAGATTATTGGCTATATAACAAAAGGCAGAGGTGTTTCTGTTCACCGCAACGACTGTCCGAATATGCAGACAGAAGAAGCGCAGACTCGTAAATTGCAAGTCGACTGGGAAAACAGCGCAACAAGTGCCAAACAATATCATGTAGATTTGGAAATTAGCGCGTTTGACAGACATGGATTAATGAACGAAGTCTTGCAAGCCGTAAATGAGACTCGTACACAAATTACAGCAGTCGATGGAAAATCTGATCGTAATAAGATTGCAACGATTCATCTGACAATACTGATTCATAATGTCGGCCATCTGCGGAAAATTGTCGAGCGGATTAAGCAGATTAAAGATATTTATACCGTAACGAGAATGCTGCAATAGAAGAGAGGCTGGAAAATGAAAGTAGTAGCACAGCTGGCAAAGGAGGCGTCTGTTACTGTCAATGGCGAGGTTATTGGCAAGATTGGCAAGGGATTTATGCTGCTAGTCGGCATAACGCATGAAGATACAGAAGCAGACTTGGATTATATCGTAAATAAGTTAATCCATCTTCGCGTTTTTGAAGATGCTGATGGTAAAATGAATGATTCCCTTCTTCAAACAGGCGGTGAAGTTCTGTCTGTTTCGCAATTTACGTTATACGCAGATACGCGGAAAGGGCGTCGTCCCAGCTTTACTGATGCCGCTAAGCCGGACATTGCCAATACGTTATATAAAAAGTTCAATCAAAAGCTGACAGAAGCAGGCGTTATCGTCGAAACAGGCGAATTCGGTGCGCATATGGAAGTCCAGCTTATCAATGACGGCCCTGTTACGATTGTACTTGATAGTGCTGATAGACCAAACAAGGAAGCATAATGCTTTCTTGTTTTTTTTGTATAGAGAAATGGAAATAGGTAAATGCTAGTAGCAGATTAAAAAAGATAAAGGTGTGAACAGCATGCGCAGCAGCGAAGCACAGAATCGTGTATTTGGTACAGTTGGATTAGATGGAAAACAGCAAAGACAGGATCCGTCTTCTCTATCAAGCGATCCGTATATTCCTGCATTTGGCGGAGCAGCAGATACACTGGAGCGAAAAAAATTACAAGAACAACTAAAACAATCTTGACAATCTTTCTTACAAACAGGTACTATTATTACAATCTAAAGAATCCGGAAATCCAATGAGGGAAAAAGTAAGTCGAACTCCCTGTGAACAGAGACTAGGCGCCATAGGCTGGAAGCGCCCGGCACAGCTTCGACTGAAAGACATTCCTTAGGAGCATTGTCGAACTAACAGTAGACAATGACGTAGCAGGCGTTAACTGCCCAAAGTGGGATACAGCTGTATCCAACTAGGGTGGCAACGCGGGAAAACTCCCGTCCCTTGATGCAAAGGGACGGGGGTTTTTTGTCGTTATTTGGTATTTCCGGAGATTGGGTCACTAGTCGAGGAGGTAATCGTATGGATATGAAAGCGCCAAGAGGTACGCAGGATATTTTACCTGGTACATCAGAAAAATGGCAGTACGCTGAAAAAGTGCTGACGGATTTGGCAAGCAAATTCAATTACAAAGAAATTCGGGTGCCAATTTTTGAGCACACAGAATTATTCCTGCGTGGAGTTGGAGAAACAACCGATATTGTACAAAAAGAAATGTACACATTTAAAGATAAAGGTGACCGCAGCTTGACGCTCAGACCGGAAGGAACAGCTTCCGTCGTTCGTGCGTATGTGCAAAATAAGCTTTACGGTCAGCCAGAACAGCCGACTAAACTTTTCTATCATGGGCCAATGTTCCGCTACGAACGTCCGCAGCAAGGCCGAATGCGTCAGTTCGTTCAGTTTGGCGTTGAAGCTTTAGGAAGTGAAGATCCGTCCATCGATGCAGAAGTGATCTCCTTAGCGATGAGCGGTTATCAGCAATTTGGCTTAAAATCATTGAAGCTGATCATTAACACACTTGGTGATAAAGAGAGCCGTGATGCACACCGAACAGCTTTGATTGAACACTTCACACCTGTAAAAGATGAGCTGTGCAGCGACTGTCAAAACCGTTTGGAAAAGAACCCGCTGCGTATCCTTGACTGTAAAAAGGACCGGGAACACCCGAAAGTAAAAAGTGCACCATCCATCCACGATTACTTAAATGCAGAATCAAAAGCTTATTTTGAAGAAGTAAAAGCAAATCTGGATGCAATGGAGATTCCTTATGTAGTGGATCCTAACCTAGTTAGAGGATTGGATTACTATAACCACACAGCATTTGAGATTATGAGTGATGCAGAAGGCTTTGGCGCACTGACTACATTGACAGGCGGCGGACGCTACAATGGATTAGTTGAAGAAGTGGGCGGTCCGTCTACTCCTGGTATCGGTTATGCACTAAGTATTGAACGTCTCTTGTTTGCGCTAGAAGCAGAAGGAATCGATCTGCCTGTGAACACAGGTACCGATGTGTATGTTGTTGCTCTAGGAGATGATGCTGTACAGAAAGAGGCTGCGAAGCTTACATTCCAGCTTCGTCTGGCAGGAGTAACAGCAGATAAGGATTATCTTGGCAAGAAGATGAAGGGCCAATTTAAATCAGCTGATCGTCAACAAGCGAAATTTGTTGTTGTATTAGGAGAAGATGAGCTAAATAAAGGTGTTATCTCTTTGCGCAACATGCAGGATGGACAGCAAAATGAAGTAGCAATCAAGGAAGCTGTGGAGACTATTAAACAGCAGTTGGATGGAGGAAAAGCGGATGAGTGAAAGACAAAAGGCAGGTTTGCTGCGAACGAGCCATGCAGGCGAAATCGTAACAATTAAAGGATGGGTGCAGAAGCGACGTGACTTAGGCGGATTAATCTTCGCCGACATTCGCGATCGTTCAGGTATTGTGCAAGTTGTCTTTAATCCGGATGTATCCAAAGAAGCGCTGGCAACTGCTGAGCAAATCCGTTCCGAATTCGTTGTTAGTATCACTGGTAAAGTGCTGGAACGTGAAGAAGCAACGAAAAACAGCAACATGGCTACAGGTGCTATTGAGATTGCAGCTGAAGAAATAAACATTTTGAACAAAGCGAAAAGTCCAGCGTTCCAAATTGAAGATGACGTCGATGCATCCGAGGACGTGCGCTTGAAATACCGCTACTTAGATTTGCGCCGAAAGCCGCTGCAAGAGACATTCCGTTTACGCCATCAAGCTACACAAGCAATCCGTAATTTCTTGAATGAAGAAGAATTCTATGAAATGGAAACACCGATGCTGACGAAGAGCACTCCAGAAGGCGCTCGTGATTATCTCGTTCCAAGCCGGGTGCACCCTGGCGAATTTTATGCGCTTCCACAGTCACCGCAGCTATTCAAACAGCTGCTTATGATTTCTGGTTTTGAAAAATACTATCAAATCGCGCGATGTTTCCGTGATGAAGATTTACGTGCTGACCGTCAGCCGGAATTTACACAGATTGATATTGAGACTTCATTCATGACAACAGAAGACATCATCAGCATGACAGAGCGGATGATGAAGCGTGTGATGAAGGAAGTAAAAGATGTAGATGTGCAAGTGCCATTCCCGCGCCTGCCTTATGCGGAAGCAATGGAGCGTTTTGGATCTGACAAGCCGGATACACGTTTCGGATTAGAGCTGGTAGATGTGAGAGAAGCTGTGCAATCTGCGGAATTCAAAGTCTTCCAGGATGCTATTCAGAATAACGGCCGCGTTAGTGCCATCAACGTCAAAGGACAAGCAGCTAATTTCTCTCGAAAAGATATTGATGCGCTAACGGACTTTGTCAAAATTTACGGCGCAAAAGGTTTGGCATGGGTAAAAGTCGAAGAAGACGGCGCATTGAAAGGGCCGATTGCTAAATTCTTGGACGAGAACGTACAGAGTCAGCTGAAGGATGTTCTTTCTGCTGAAGCTGGTGACTTGCTTGTGTTTGTGGCGGATAAAACAAAAGTTGTATTTGACAGCTTAGGTGCGTTGCGCAGTAAACTTGGCCGTGAGTTAGGTTTGATTGATGAATCACTGTTCAACTTCCTGTGGGTAACAGATTGGCCGTTGTTTGAATACGACGAAGAAGAAGGCCGTTACTATGCAGCGCACCATCCGTTCACAATGCCGGCAGCTGCAGATATTGACAAACTGGAAACAGACCCTGCGTCTGTTAAAGCAGAAGCTTATGATATCGTATTAAACGGTTATGAGCTGGGCGGCGGTTCGCAGCGTATCTATCAAATGGATTTGCAAAACCGCATGTTTGAAGTTTTAGGATTCTCAAACGAAGAAGCACAAGAGCAATTCGGTTTCCTATTGGATGCTTTGGAATCTGGTGCGCCTCCGCACGGTGGTATTGCACTTGGTTACGACCGTTTTATTATGCTTTTGTCTGGCAGCACAAACCTTCGGGACACCATTTTGTTCCCGAAAACAGCTTCTGCGGCGGATCCGTTAACAGATGCGCCTGATCCAGTAAGCAAAAAACAGCTGGATGAACTATATTTAGATATTCAAAAGAAATCTGCTGGAAAAGACGAATAGACTTACCAGTTGAAATATGAATTTATCCATGCTAAGATAAATTCATAAACAAATAGCAATCCTGATGTGTACGTTCTTCATATGTTTTGACCGATTACAATGAAGTACGGGAGCCCGAAAGTCTTCACATGGCATGCAAGCCTCCATCGAGTGGAAGCATAAAGTGTGAATCAGGGCACCCACCTGCTGAGAGCGGGTTCAAAACTTCAATAGGACGGCACAATTGGGATTGCTATTTTCCTTTTAAAACGAACAAAGCAGCACAACCTCCTCTAGGAGATGTGCTGCTTTTTTATTTGGCAACTTGTTCTAAGTTGCCGTTTTTGTCCATTCGAAAAGCGGCTGGAGAGAATGCATCTTGGTCGTCGAAGATTACCATCTTGCGCGCCCGATCCATGATTTGGATGAGTACTTGATAATCTCCTTTCATCGTTTTTAACTGATGTTTTAAAGACTCGCATTCGTCAGATAGCTGCTGGTTTTCTTGTCGAAGATTATAATTTTCTGCCTCTAACTGATGAATCGTATGCTGGTTCGTTTCGCTAGTTTGATAACCTTGCTCTATTGTTTGCAAATACGTAATAACTTGGGATAAATTTAGTTCTTCTGCTTGCTGCTGTTCGCTCGCAGCTGGCTGCTTTTCAGTATCATGATTAGGGAACTCGGTATGTTCACCAACAATAAACGTCTCTTGCGCTATCTCGGCTTCAAATCGAGCTGTATCTTCGTCCATTGTAATTGGAAAAGCGCCTTGTCTTTCGGGAACTTGCGCCACAGGCTCGGTGCGCATTGCCGGAACAGCTTTTGATTGTGCTCTTTGTTCCGCGCGTTTTTTCTCTTTGCGCTGGCGTTTGGCGATTGCTACTGCTTGTTCGTAGCGGTTGCGAATCTCAGCATTCCAGCGGAAACCGCAAGCAGCTGAGGTACGGTTCAATTTGTCTCCAACTTCATCAAAAGCGCGCAGCTGGGTGCTGCCTTCTCTTATATGACGAAGCACGGTTTCGGCTAGTAATAAATCGTCTTCATGACTCCAAGCATCTTGTCTTACTTTAACCATATGAGCTAACACTCCATTTCTTATCTGTTAATCTACAAACATAGAAAGTAATAAAAACTGTTAGCCACATTGTTACCGCAAGCAGCTGCTCCTATACATGAACAAGTTATTTTCTTTTCGTTACACGTTCATAGACTTGCTTGAGTGCTTGTTCAAATTTACCAGTGTCGACTGGTTCATAATAGCGTCGTTTCTTTAATAGATCCGGCAAGTATTGCTGTTCTACCCAGGCACCGGGATAGTCATGCGGGTATTGATACCCGACGCCGCGTCCCATTTGTTTGGCCCCTGTATAATGCGCATCTTTCAAGTGAGCAGGTACCTCACCGACTTTTCCGGAACGAATATCAGACAGCGCGGCATTAATACCTTTATAAGCACTGTTTGACTTCGGCGACAAACATAGCTCAACGAGGGCATTCGCGAGAGGAAGACGAGCTTCTGGGAAACCGACTCGCTCTGCTGCTTCCACAGCAGCCAGTGTCCGGGGCCCTGCTTGCGGATTAGCTAGACCAATATCTTCATATGCGCATACAATCATACGACGGCCAATGCTATCAAGATCACCGGCTTCAATTAAGCGAGCCAAATAATGCAATGCTGCGTCTACATCGCTTCCTCGAATGGATTTTTGAAATGCGCTGAGCACATCATAATGCGCATCGCCATCTTTGTCGTGAGAAAAGCTTTTTTTCTGCATACAAGCTTCTGCTACTTCTAAGTCTATTTTGACGATACCATCTTGTGCTGGCGTGGAATAAGCAGCTAGTTCAAGTCCATTCAACGCCGATCGCAAATCGCCGCCTGAAGACCCAGCCAAATGATCCAGTGCGTCTGCGGTTATATCCAGCTGCATGTCGCCTAAGCCTTGTGTGGTATCAAGGACTGCTCGCTGCAGGGCTTCTTTTACGTCGCTAGGTTCCAGACTATGCAACTCAAACAAATGACAGCGGCTTCGGATTGCCGGATTTATAGAATGATAGGGATTGCTGGTCGTACAGCCGATTAAAGTAATCAAGTTGCTTTCAATGTGGGGCAGAAGAAAATCCTGCTTCGCTTTGTCGAGTCGATGCACTTCATCTAGTATAAGCACAAGCTGTCCGCTCATTTTTGCTTCTTCGACCGCAATTTCCATGTCTTTCTTTTTATCTACTACAGCATTTAATAATTTATATCGAATTTGCACACTTGAAGCGAGCGCGATTGCCATAGAAGTTTTTCCCGTGCCGGGCGGACCATAAAGAATCATCGAGCTTAGGCGGTCTGCTTCCACCATTCGGCGAATCATTTTTCCTTCTGCAACGAGATGTTTTTGTCCGATGATTTGACTGATGTCTTGCGGCCGCATACGGTATGCTAATGGTTGCTTCGCCAATTTTATTCCTCCATCCTGTTTCTGCTTGTCTTAGCGTATCCACCAGTTCGGTAAAATGCAAGCCACTTGCTATTCATGATATAATATTTTCTGGTATAATAATCGGTATTGTTTTTGGACTCAAGAATTATTGAAGCAGTTATGAGGAGTTTTTAGAGATGAAAATATCGACTAAAGGACGATATGGTTTAACGATTATGATCGCTTTAGGAAAACAGTATGGAGAAGGACCTGTTTCCTTGAAGACGATAGCGACTGAACATAAATTATCCGAGCATTATTTGGAGCAGCTTGCTGCTCCCCTTCGAAATGCTTGTTTAGTGAAAAGTATCCGCGGAGCAAAGGGTGGCTATATGTTAGCGTCACCGCCCGCTGCTATTACAGCTGGAGATATTATTCGAACGCTGGAAGGACCAATCACGCCTGTTGAAGGAATCGAAGAAGAAGAGCCGGCAAAGCAGCAGTTGTGGCTTCGTATTCGTGATGCGGTGAGAGATGTTTTGGATACAACGACGTTAGAGGATCTGTGCCGTCACGGTGATGAAGAAAGCAAAGATCCTTATATGTTCTATATTTAATGGAGGCAAGCAGTTATGAAATCAATTTATCTTGATCATGCGGCTACGTCACCGATGCACCCGGATGTCATTCAAGCGATGATTCCCGTGATGGAGGGCACATTCGGCAATCCATCCAGTGTGCACGCCTTCGGCAGAGAAGCGCGTCATATCGTTGATGTTGCCCGTGATAAAGTTGCCGCAAGTATCGGCGCATCAGATAAACAAATTATATTCACAAGCGGCGGAACAGAAGCAGATAATATGGCACTTATCGGTACAGCTATTGCTCGTAAGGAACAAGGTAAGCATATTATTACGACAGCCATTGAGCATCATGCTACACTACATGCAGCCAACTATCTGGAAAGCCAAGGTTTTGACGTCACGTATTTACCTGTAGATACAACTGGTGCAGTGAAACTGGAAGATTTGCAAGCAGCGCTACGTCCGGATACAATCCTCGTTTCCGTTATGATGATTAATAATGAAACAGGTATCATCCAGCCGGTGCAAGCAATCGGCGAATTGCTGAAGTCACATGCTGCCTATTTTCATACAGATGCTGTCCAGGCTTATGGGACCGAGGAGATCGATGTGGTCTCACTTGGCGTGGACCTTTTAAGTGTTTCTGCTCACAAAATCAACGGGCCAAAAGGAATCGGTGCGTTGTATGTGGCAGATCATGTCCGTATTAAACCGATAACTTATGGCGGAGAGCAGGAGCGAAAACGCCGTGCCGGGACAGAGAATGTCGCATCCATCGCCGGCTTTGGAAAAGCTTGTGAATTGGCAATGCACCAACGAGCAGAAAGAAAAGCTGTTTACCAGGATCTGCAAGATACATTTGTGTCCGAGCTTGAAGCAGCAGGCACCAACTTCTTCATTAATGGAGATACAGATCATCGTTCCGCTGGGATTGTCAATCTTAGCTTTCCGGGAACAAATGTGGAGTCTTTGCTGATGAACTTTGATTTGTCTGGTGTAACTGTCTCAAGCGGAAGTGCCTGTACAGCAGGTTCTGTTGATCCATCACATGTGCTGAAGGCTATGTATGGAGAAGATGAGCGTGTTACAAACAGTATTCGTTTTAGTTTCGGATACGGCAATACAGCAGAAGCTGTCGCAGAGGCTGCACAGACGGTCGCTGCTATTATAAAACGTCTGACAAAAGGAAAGGAGTGACAGAAATGAAAGAAAATAAAGATATCCGTGTTGTTGTCGGTATGAGCGGCGGTGTCGATTCTTCCGTTGCAGCGCTATTGCTTAAACAGCAAGGCTATGACGTAGTCGGCATCTTCATGAAAAACTGGGATGATACGGACGAGAATGGCTTCTGTACTGCTACAGAAGATTATGAAGATGTGAAAAAAGTTGCCAATCAAATCGGCATTCCATATTACGGGGTGAACTTTGAAAAGCAATATTGGGATAAAGTTTTCACTTACTTCTTGGATGAATATAAAGCAGGACGCACACCGAACCCCGATGTGATGTGTAATAAAGAAATTAAATTTAAAGCTTTCATGGATCATGCGATGAGCCTGGGAGCGGATTACTTGGCAACAGGTCACTATGCACAAGTAGCGGAGCGCGACGGCAAAACTGTTATGCTGCGGGGACTTGATGAGAATAAGGACCAAACGTACTTCTTGAACCAGCTGACGGAATCCACGCTTTCTAAGGTAATGTTCCCGCTCGGCGGAATGGACAAGAAAGAAGTGCGCCGTATTGCAGCAGAGCACAACCTTGCTACAGCAACCAAGAAAGATTCTACTGGAATTTGTTTCATCGGAGAGCGTAACTTCAAGAGCTTCTTAAGCGAATATTTGCCTGCACAGCCAGGTGTGATGTCCACACTTGATGGGGTCGTAAAAGGCCAGCATGACGGTTTAATGTATTATACAATTGGGCAGCGTCAAGGTTTGCGAATTGGCGGAGAAGGCGAGCCCTGGTTTGTTGTTGGTAAGAATCTGAAAGAAAACATCCTTTACGTGGAGCAAGGCTTCGAGCATGACAGCTTGTATTCAGATGCATTAATTGCAAGTGATATGAGCTGGGTTTCTGAAACAGAACTAACTGCTCCGATTCATGTAACAGCGAAATTCCGTTATCGTCAAAAAGACAGCGGCGTAACGGTTACCCCGTTAAGTGACAACAAAGTACGTGTTGACTTCCACGAAGCGCAGCGTGCGATTACACCAGGACAAGCTGTTGTCTTTTATGATGGCGATGTTTGCCTGGGCGGCGGAACGATTGATGAAATCATTAAAAATGAACAACAATTAGAATACGTCGGTTAATTTAGAAACCCTTGTCATTAGGCAAGGGTTTCCCTTACATAGAGGAGTGAAACAATGGATCATATAAAAGAAGGTATTGACTGTCTGCAAAAGCAGGATCTAGAAGGAGCGGCGAAGCATTTTAACGCAGCTATTGAAGAAAAACCAAATGACCCTGTTGGTTACGTTAACTTTGGTAATCTGTTAATGCGTATGAATGACTTGGAAAAAGCGGAGCGCTTCTTCCAGCGCGCCATTGAACTGGACAGCAACGCAGCGACTGCATACTATGGTTTGGGAAGCTTGTATTATACTGGCGAGCAGTATGAAAAGGCGGTAAAGCAGCTGATGGAAGCAGCAAAGCTTGGATTAGAAGAAGCGGATGTGCATTTTCTTCTAGGTATGTCTTTGCAGCAGACAGGCAAGGAAAAGCTGGCTCTGCCTTACTTGCAGCGGGCGGCAGAACTCGAAAACCGCGATGCAGCGATTGTCTTTCAATATGGCTTAGCATTAGCCAATGCTGGAGAAGTCGATACAGCGCAGCAAGTGCTGCTTGATTTGCTGGAATGGAATCCAATGCATAGTGATGCCCTTTATAATGTTGGCGTTGCTTATCTGTATCAGCAGCAGCTCGACAAAGCGCATGCTTACATGGAGAAGGCGATTGAAGCACAGCCGGATCATGAGATGGCGATTCACGGTAAAGCACAGATCGAACTGATCAAGGAGCAAATCGAGAACGAAGAGTAAGGAGCACAGGCGTATGGAATATGGGGAGACAGCCGAAAGCCCAAAAGGGTTCGTCAAAGGTGAATTGCTGCATACGATTTTCAGGAAAGAAGAAGAACAGTTTTCCATCGTGCGCATCAAGGTATTGGAAACGAACGAGAAAATCGAGGAAAAGGATATAGTGATTAAAGGATATATTGGTGAGCTCGATCAAGGTGAACCGTATATGTTTTTCGGCTCGATGGTCAGTCATAAGCGTTTTGGTGACCAATACGAAGTCACAGAATATAAGCGTTATGTACCGGAGACGAAGGATGGGCTGATCCAATACCTTTCCAGCGATCTGTTTTATGGTATCGGCAAACGAATCGCCGAACGGATTGTAACGAAGCTAGGAGAAAACGCGATTGCTGATGTCTTGTCTAACCCTGACTTACTGGACGGCATCCAGGGACTGAACGATGAGAAAAAGGAACGTTTCCTCCATGATTTGCGCGCACACCAAGGCTTTGATCATGTTATGGTGCATTTATCAAAATATGGCATTGGCTTAAAGCTCGCACAAAAGATTTACAAAGCATACCGCGACGAAGCAGTGGCTGTATTGGAGAAGGATCCGTACCAATATGTATTCGATATTGAAGGCTTTGGCTTTCACCGAGCGGATGAGGCGGCACGAAAAAATAATCTGCCGATGGATCATAACAGCCGGCTGCAGGCAGCTTGTATGATGGTGCTGCAAGATAGTATGCAAGCTGGCCACGTATACTTGCCAAATGAAGAAGTGCTAAAGCAAGCCGGCGTTTTGCTGCGCAGCTCACAATTCGGCATTAGTCCGGAACAAGTGGAGGAGCAGCTAGGTGTGCTGCATGCCGAGAAAAAACTTATCAAACAGGAAGACAGGATTTATCATCCTATGCTTTATTATGCAGAAACTGGCTTCTGCAGTTCTTTGCAGCGAATAGCAGAAAAAGAAACAGAGACAGAAATCGTACAAGCAGAACTTCTCAAAATCATCGGAAAGCTGGAGGAAGCAGAAACAATCAGCTACGGCAAAGAACAGTTCGAAGCGATTGAACAAGCCCTTCAATCAAAAGTGATGATTTTGACTGGTGGACCTGGTACTGGAAAAACGACGGTCATTAAAGGTTTCATTAAATCGTACGCTGAGCTGCACGAGCTCTCGCTGGATCCGCAAGATTATAAAGACAAAGATGAAAGCTATCCCTTCGTTTTAACGGCTCCGACAGGAAGAGCAGCAAAGCGTATGCAAGAATCAACAGGAGTGCCGGCGAAGACCATTCACCGGTTGCTAGGCTGGGACGGTACGGAATCTTTTGAGCGTGATGAAGATAATCCGCTTGCTGGGAAGCTGCTCATTGTTGATGAGTTTTCTATGGTTGATATTTGGCTGGCAAACCGTTTGTTCAAAGCAATTCCAGATGATATGCAAGTGCTGCTCGTTGGGGATGAAGACCAGCTGCCTTCTGTCGGACCTGGTCAAGTTTTATCCGATTTGCTTCGTTCAGAGGCAGTGCCGCGTGTCATGCTGAAGGATGTGTATCGACAGAAAGAAGGCTCGAAAATTATCACCATTGCCCATGCGATTAAAAATGCTTCGCTTACGGAGAATGAGCTGGAGAAGGACAAGGACTTCAATTTCATTCCGTGCCGGGAGCATCAAGTGGTTGATGTGATTACCCAGATTGTCGGAAAAGCGGTCGACAAGGGCTGGGATTTACGTGATGTGCAGCTCCTCGCTCCTATGTACCGTTCACAAGCGGGTATTCATGAACTAAACAAACAGCTGCAGCAGCTCGTCAATCCGAAAGATAAGCAAAAGCGGGAAATGAAAACAAAAGATACTGTCTTCCGAAAAGGCGATAAAGTAATACAGCTAGTTAATGACCCGGAAGAGGGCGTTTTCAATGGGGATATTGGTGAAGTAGTTGCGATTTTCCGGGAAGAAGAAAACGTCGAACAAAAAGAGCAGCTTGTCGTTGCTTTTGAGGAAAAAGAAGTTGTTTATGAAAGCAAGGATCTATCGAATTTGATGCATGCTTACTGTATCTCGATTCATAAATCACAAGGAAGTGAGTTTCCGATTGTCATTTTGCCGGTTGTGCCTGGCTACCGGCGTATGCTGCGGAAAAACCTTCTTTATACTGGTATTACGAGAGCGCAAAAGTCTTTAATTCTAGTGGGGGAAAAACAGGCGTTTCTGCAAGGCATTCAAACGGAAGATACGAACCAGCGCTATACATCTTTGCTGGAACACCTTGGTGTTACAGAATCAGGCGACCTTATCGACCAAATGCTTAAAGAAGCCGAAGCAGAACAGGAAGAAATCTCTCCTTACGATTTTATGTAGTATATCCCCGGTAATAATTGGACATTCTAACATGTAAAAAGAATTGGAGTGATCCAATATGTTAAAATGTCCAAACTGCACAAGCAAGGATATCGGAAAGATTGGTCCCGAGCAGTATTATTGCTGGAGCTGTTTTATTGAATTGTCATATAAAGATGAGATGCTTTCGCTGCATCAAGTAGAAGAAGATGGTTCACTGAGTTCGTTAGACGACTTGTTCACTGATGAAGAACGGAAATGCGACGGCGCATCATTCTAGTCACATGAAAGAGGTATCCCGTCTGTCTCGTGTGCTTTTATGGATGGTGACGGTTGTCGTCGCACTGCTGCTCTGCTTTCTATTAATCAAGCTCTATCCTTTCTATCGTTCGTTTTTGCTATTTTTAGGCGGGTTATTCCTGCCTTTCATTATCGCCGGTCTGATTGCCTATTTGCTGCACCCTGTTATTGACCGGCTCGCTGCTTGGCGTCTGCCTCGCTGGCTTTCAATCCTGATCATTTATGTGCTGTTCTTCGGCTTTAGCGGTTTTTTGTTATACAAAGGTGTCCCAGCCTTAATCAACCAGGTAAAGGATTTCAGCCATAATCTTCCGGAGCTGACGCAGCGCTACGATCATTATGTGCAATATATGTATCAGAGGACTGCATTCCTTCCAGAGACAGTGCATGACAAGATGGATCAAGTGCTGCATAACCTGGAAAGTCGTGCTGAAAATTTCCTTACCAAGCTGCTTCGCTTGTGGAATAAGCTGCCGCAGCTGATTATCTTTCTCGTCGTGACGCCTGTTATCGTTTTTTATATGCTGAAAGATGCAGATAAGATTGGATCAGCCGGATTGCGGCTGCTGCCGCGCAAGTACAGAAGCAAAGTAAAAAGCCTCGTGCTGCGAATTGATGATAATCTCGGTCGTTATATTCGAGGTGTGCTGCTCGTCAGCTGTATTGTAAGTTTGCTGACATGGACAGCATTTACGTTGATTCGGCTGCCATATTCCTTAGTGCTGGCACTTGTGGTAGGAAGCACGAACATCATTCCCTATTTCGGACCAATTATTGGGGTTATTCCAGCGATACTAGTTGGCATTACAATCAGTCCGAAAACGGCGATTCTTGCCGGAATTGCTGTTTTTATCATTCAGCTGATTGAAGGAAATCTGTTGTCTCCATACATTGTCGGCAAAAGTATTCATATTCACCCGCTTTTGATCATCTTTGCTTTACTCGTAGGAGGGGAGCTAGGGGGGATTATCGGGATGATTGCAGCTGTGCCTGTCCTGACAATTATCAAAGCGTGTGTGGATACAGCAAAAGATACGGATGTTTGACAAATTCCGCTTTTTTCTCTATACTAACGCTTAGATTTATAACAAAAAGCAATGAAGGTACAAGTACATGACGTCCTTTTATAAAGAGAGGAGATTCCTTGGCTGGAAGAATCTCCATAAGAGTGTGATGGAAAGCTATACCGGAGCTCTGAGTTAATCCTTATCGGCTGCGCACCGTTATCTGCGCTTAAAGGTGATAGGCTGTTGGCAGCCTATAATCAGGGTGGTACCGCGACCATACTCTCGTCCCTGCTATTGCAGGAACGGGAGTTTTTTGTGTTTACATACTAAAGGAGGCTTATATATGGAAAATTTAACGTCTGCTCAAGTAAGACAGAAATTCCTTGATTTCTTCAAGGAGAAAGGGCATAGCGTCGAGCCTAGTGCGTCGCTTGTTCCAGTAGAGGATCCAACTCTGTTATGGATTAACAGCGGTGTGGCAACTTTGAAAAAGTATTTTGATGGCCGAGTTGTTCCGGAAAATCCGCGCATCGTAAACGCGCAGAAAAGTATCCGGACTAATGATATTGAGAACGTTGGCTTTACTGCCCGTCACCATACATTTTTCGAGATGCTCGGAAACTTCTCAATCGGAGACTATTTCAAAAAAGAAGCGATTATGTGGGCTTGGGAATTTTTAACGGATAAAAAGTGGATCGGATTTAATCCGGAACGCTTATCTGTTACGGTTCATCCAGAAGATGAAGAAGCATTCCAAATGTGGCGTGATCTTGTCGGTCTTCCGGAAGAACGTATTATCCGTACAGAAGAAAACTTCTGGGACATCGGGGAAGGTCCAAGTGGTCCGAACTCAGAGATTTTCTATGATCGCGGCGAGGAATTTGGTAACGATCCCGCAGATCCTGAATTGTACCCAGGCGGAGAAAATGAACGTTATTTAGAAATCTGGAACTTAGTATTCAGTCAGTTTAACCACAACCCGGATCACACGTATACACCGCTTCCAAAGCAGAACATTGATACAGGTATGGGCTTGGAGCGAATGGTTTGTGTTATTCAAGATACGAAAACAAACTTTGAAACAGATCTGTTTATGCCTATCATTGAAAAGACTGCACAATTCGCCAATGCGGCGTACGGAAAAAACACGGCTGATGATACAGCATTTAAAGTAATTGCTGACCATATCCGTACGGTTTCGTTCGCAATCAGCGATGGCGCACTGCCATCCAATGAGGGCCGCGGCTATGTTTTACGCCGTTTAATTCGCCGAGCTGTGCGTTATGCGAAAAATATTGGAATTGAAAAGCCATTTATGAAAGAGCTTGTGCCAGTTGTAGGCGAAATTATGGATGCCTTTTACCCGCAAATCATGGAAAAGCGTGAGTTTATTGAGACAGTTATTCAAACAGAAGAAGAACGTTTCCATGAAACGCTTGCTGATGGTCTTGCCATCCTGAACCGAATCGTGGCAGAAGAAAAGGAAAAAGGCAGCAACGTTTTTCCTGGTACGGAAGTATTCCGTCTGTATGATACGTATGGGTTCCCGAAAGAGCTGACGGAGGAATATGTTAGCGAAGAAGGGTTCATCATTGATGAAGCAGGTTTCGAACAAGAGATGAAGCAGCAGCGTGAACGTGCGCGTGATGCTCGTCAAAAAGTGAACAGCATGCATGTACAAGATAGTGTGCTGCAAGAAGTAGAAGCAGAAAGCACATACGTTGGTTATGACCGGACCGAAACGGAATCTAAGATTACAGCAATCGTAAAAGATAAGCAGCTTGCTGATGTAGCGGTCGAAGGCGACGAAATCTTCTTCATCTTGGATGAAACACCATTTTATGCAGAAAGCGGCGGCCAAGTAGCAGATGAAGGCTGGGTAACAACAGAAACAGCAACTGTTCTTGTTCAAGCGGTCAAGAAAGCGCCAAAAGGCCAGAATCTGCATCAAGGAATCGTAAAGCAAGGTCAAATTCACGTGAAAGAAAATGTTCATGCGAAAGTAGATACAAAAAGACGTCAGCATATCGTCAAGAACCATACAGCAACGCATTTGCTTCATCAAGCATTAAAAGATGTTTTAGGTACGCATGTTAACCAGGCTGGTTCTTTGGTAGCACCAGACAGACTTCGATTTGACTTCTCTCATTTCAACGCAGTCACGAAAGAAGAGATGGGACAAATTGAAGAAATTGTTAACCAAAAGATTTGGGAAGAACTCTCTGTCAGCACGTCTTACCAGAGCTTGAGTGATGCAAAAGAAATGGGTGCAATGGCGTTATTCGGTGAAAAATACGGAGACGTTGTACGTGTTGTGCAGGTAGCTGATTACAGTTTAGAACTTTGCGGCGGTGTCCATGTTCAAAAACACTTCCCAAATCGGCTTGTTTAAGATTGTATCCGAAAGCGGAATCGGTGCTGGAACACGACGTATTGAAGCAGTTACGTCTAAAGAAGCATATCGTTATACACAAGAGCAGCAGCAGACGCTTGCGCAAGCTGCAGCTGATCTGAAAACGACGAATGAGCAAGTTCCTGCTCGAATCGAAGCAGTATTTGCAGACCTTAAAGAAGTACAGCGTGAACGCGACAGCTTGCGTGCGAAATTGTCACAGCTTGAAGCTGGCAGCATTCTCGACAAAGTCAAAGAAGTAAAAGGTGTTCATGTACTTGCAGAGCAAGTAGATGTTGCCGACATGAACCAGCTTCGCGGCATGGTAGATGACTTAAAACAAAAGCTTGAGAGCGGTGTGATTCTGCTTGCTTCAACTGCTGGAGGGAAAGTCCAGTTGGCTGCGGGCGTGTCGAAGGATCTCATTGACCGCGGCTTGCATGCGGGTAACTTGATTAAAGAAACAGCAAAACGCTGCGGAGGCGGCGGAGGCGGCAGACCTGATATGGCACAGGCCGGCGGTAAGAATCCAGAACAAGTACCAGAAGCACTCGCATATGCAACAATATATGTCGAAGAACAGCTTTAATTTTTCAAATCCGACAGAAAAGTATATACTGAAGAAAAAGACTGGCAAATTAAGTGAGGTGGCTTCATTGAGTTCGATGGATAACACGATGAAATTCAATTTCCCGGAAGAGCCAATGGACGAAAATGTCCGGGAAGTGCTAATGTCCGTTTATGAGGCATTGCGTGAAAAAGGGTATAATCCGATCAATCAGATAGTAGGTTATCTTTTGTCAGGAGATCCGGCTTATATTCCGCGGCATAATGATGCCCGCAACCTAATCCGCCGTATGGAACGTGATGAGATTGTCGAACAGCTGGTAAAATTTTATTTGGAACAGAACCACAATGACTGACATACTAAAAACAATTGGCTTGGATGTCGGATCCAAGACAATTGGCGTGGCAGTCAGTGATGGACTTGGCTGGACTGCACAAGGTCTGACTACCATCAAATGGAACGAAGAAGATTACGAAACAGCAAGACCGGAATTAGAACAGATTATCAAGACACATGAAATCGCAAAAGCTGTCATTGGCATGCCGAAGAACATGAATGGTACAATTGGTCCGAGGGGAGAAGCATCGCTTGCTTTCTCCCAATGGATCGAGGAACAATTTGGTATCGAGACAGTACTTTGGGACGAGCGTCTGACGACGATGGCAGCGGAGCGTGTATTACTGGAAGCTGATGTAAGTCGAAAGAAACGGAAAAAAGTAATCGATAAGATGGCAGCGTCCATGATTCTGCAAGGTTATCTTGATTCAAAACAATAAGGAGTGAAGCCGCATGGCATTAGAAGAAAAAGAACGTATTGTTATCCCGGACGAAAATGGGGAAGAGCATTTATTTGAAGTATTATTCAACTTTGACGTTGATGAAACAGGTCATTCCTACATTGCAGTTGTCCCAGCTGAGCAAGCTGAGTCAGAAGATGAAGTTGAAGTATTCGCTTTCCGTTACGAGGAAACAGGCGATGATAAAGATTTGACATTATTCCAGATTGAATCAGAAGAAGAATGGGAAATGGTCGAAGAAATGCTGAATGCACTAACTGATGAGGAAGACGGCATCTAATCTTGTAATAGGCAGTCCTCTCTTTCCGATAAGGCAGAGAGGATTTTTTCTTGCCTTTTATCCGCATTTATTGTCAAGCGGCTGGAGATATGCTTGACGTTTATTGTATAATAAGGCGGATAAAGGAGGAAAGATAGCTTGACTGCCTCGAATGATGATCTTTATCAACAGAATCAGGACAGAAGAATGGAGGAAGCAAGCGTCGTGCGGAAAATAGTACTTATGACCATATCCGTAATAATTGTTCTTCTGCTAATTGGAGCACTAGGAACCTTTATTTACGTGAATGCCAGTATGAAAGCAGTCGATTCAGATAACGATACGACACAGGTAGTCGAAGTTCCGATGGGATCAACGGCATCCTCAATCGCTGCCTCTCTGGAAGATCAAGGTCTGATAAAAAATGCTTTCATTTTCCGGCTATATGTAAAATTTTCTGGTGAAGCCAATTTCCGTGCGGGAAACTTTGAGCTGTCCCCTTCCATGTCCATGCAGCAGATCGTCGACAAACTGAACGATCCAGAGGCGGGGAGCACCCCCTCTGCGTCGGCTGCAGTCCCGGAAGGTTCTGACATCGAGGAAATTAGCAGCATCTTGTCTGAAACACTAGGAATAAACCAACAGGATTTTCTGGATAAGATGAAAGATGAAGCATATATCAGGCAATTAATCAGCGAATATCCAGGTATACTGACAGATGACATTCTGCAAGAAGATATACGTTATCCGCTCGAAGGGTATTTGTTTGCAGCAACGTATAGCTTTTTATCCGATGACAGTTTATCTATAGATAACATTGTGCATATGATGCTCGACAAGTCACAGCAGATTATCACGCCTTACTTAGACGACTTCAAGCAAAGAGATTTAACAATCCATGAAGCAGTCACTTTTGCCTCGCTTGTTGAGAATGAAGCGAGGAATAAAGAAGAGCGTAACATGATTGCCGGTATTTTCTATAATCGACTGGCTGATGACATGAAGCTGCAGACGGACCCGACTGTTTTATATGCGCTAGGCGAGCATAAGCCCCGCGTGTATTACAAGGATCTGGAAGTAGACTCTCCTTATAATACATATAGAATAAAAGGGCTTCCAGTTGGGCCAATTAGTAATTTCTCAGAGAGCTCGCTGCAATCGGTCGTAAATCCGAAGACTTCCGACTACTTATATTTCCTGGCGGGAGACAACGGACAGATTTATTATGCTAGAACGTTCGATGAACACGAAGAGCTAATTGAGAAGCATATGCATGTGAATGAGTAAGCAGGCAAAGTGAGGAAATGATATGTTACAAGCAATAATGGAATATTTGGAGGAGCACGTCGAACCTTCGCCGGAGTGGGCTGTGAAATTGGAAGAATTGGCTGCAGCAGAGCAAGTACCGATTATGGAGCCGCTTGGCATCCAGTTCTTGATGCAAGTCATTCGGCTGCAGCAGCCAAAGAAGATACTCGAAATTGGCACAGCAATCGGTTATTCCGCACTTATGATGCGGCATGCCAAACCAGATGTTAGCATCGTGACTGTGGAGAGAGATGAGATTCGTTACAATCAAGCGGTCGCTCATATTCAAAAGCAAGGTGCACAGGATGATATTGTAACGCTTAAAGGGGATGCGTTTGATTTAGAAGAAACAATCAAAGCGCACGGTCCGTATGATTTTGTATTTATCGATGCAGCCAAAGGCCAGTATCAGCGGTTTTTCGAAGCTTATAGCAGCATGCTGAGTAATCACGGTGTTATTGTCAGTGACAATGTGCTTTTCAAAGGCTATGTAGCAGACGATAAAGAAGCGACACCTCGCAAAGCGAATATTGCCAAAAAAATCCGCAAGTACAATAACTGGCTATTTGAGCATGAAGCATACCACACGACAATCCTGCCGGTAGGCGATGGAGTAGCTGTCAGTGTGAAAAAGAAATGAATGAGCAGCAGGAAGAGGAGTAGAAACAATGGCAAAAAAACCTATCATTATCGGTGTTGCAGGTGGTTCGGGGTCAGGTAAAACGTCTGTTACCAGATCCATTTACAAACGTTTTACAGATAAAACAATTCTCGTAATAGAACAAGATTCGTATTATAAGGATCAATCTCATCTTCCTTTTGAGCAGCGCCTTAATACGAATTACGACCATCCGTTTGCTTTTGATAATGAGCTGCTTATGCAGCACCTGCGTGATCTTGGCAGCCAAAAGCCAATTGAAAAGCCGATTTATGATTATAAGATTCATACCCGCTCGGAAGAGACAATACCTGTAGAGCCGAAGGATGTTATCATCTTAGAAGGTATTCTGATTCTGGAAGATGAGCGTTTGCGTGATATGATGGATATTAAAGTATTCGTAGATACCGATGCAGATTTACGTATCATCCGTCGTCTGCTGCGCGATATCAAAGAACGCGGACGGACGATTGATTCGGTTATTGAACAATATGTAAATGTCGTACGGCCGATGCATCTTCAATTTATTGAACCAACAAAACGATATGCAGATATTATCATTCCTGAAGGCGGCGAGAATCATGTTGCTATCGATTTGATGTCTGCTAAGATCGAAACAATCCTATCTGGCCGGACGAACTGAACTTGTACAGATAAGTATTGAATTTTTAACGCTAATCTGCCATAGTATGGAATATGTATGAAAACGCTATAGCGATTAGGCAAAGGGAAAGCAATCTTTTAGAGCTCAAGGAGTGTTTGAATTGGCTACAGAAAAACAATATTACATGACTAAAGAAGGTTTGGCGAAATTAGAGGAGGAATTGGAGTTTCTGAAGACAACACGTCGTCAGGAAGTTGTAGAGCGTATCAAAATTGCTCGCGGTTTCGGTGACTTGTCCGAGAACTCTGAATATGATGCGGCGAAAGATGAACAAGCATTCGTTGAATCTAAAATCGCTACAACAGAAAATATGATCCGTAATGCGGTCATTATTGAAAGTGATACAGATAACCCTGACATGGTCGGCATGGGTAAGACAGTTACCTTTATCGAATTGCCTGACGGCGACGAAGAAAGCTACACAATCGTCGGCAGCGCAGAAGCAGATCCATTTGAAGGCAAGATCTCAAATGATTCTCCAATTGCCAAAAGTCTGATTGGCCATGAAGTTGGAGAAGAACTTTCTGTCGCAACACCAGGCGGCGACATCCAAGTTAAAATCACAAAAGTTGAATAAGCTAGACATAAAACAAAAGCTGCTTCCGAATTGTATGGAAGCAGCTTGTTTTATTGTGCCTGATTTACGAGCGGCCCGGAAGATTTCTCTAACGGGAAAAAGGGTATAAGTTTTTGCAGGATAAAACGCTCTTTATCAAGTGCGAGCAGAAAAGAGAAGACGACATGTTCTTTCACACTAGTAAAGGATAAACAACATCCTTCTAATAAGAAGATAGAGAAGGTCTCGGCTTCCTTATCATAGCCGACATACTCGAACGATTCGTGCCCCCAAAGGTTCGTATCCATTCTTGTCACATTCATCATGGTTATCTTCCTCTCTTTCCACAGGAAGCTTGAAGACTGATCAAAGATGTTCCACCTGCTTTTCTGTTTATATAGTTAGATACTTATGCTCGTATTCCTTCCTGTATGCCAAAATTAGCGAGACTTCAACAAAAATACCGAATAAAAATTCTGCCTATATTATGACTTTGGCTATGATGCTGTTCATAGTATAATAGAAACCAATGAGGAGGGATGAACATGGCTGATGAAAATAAGGATTATTCCAGATTAAATAATCGGAACCAGCGAAGAAAACCGAAAAAGTGGCTGAGCCTTGTCTTGGCTTTAGCCGGAGCAGCAGTAGTCGTCGTGTTGCTTATCGCCGTTCTGAATGATAAACCAACTGCCTCAAATGAGACAGCGGATGACGACCAAAATAAGCAGACCATCGCGGATCAGGTGTCAGGTAACAATGCTTCTGATGACGAGAATAAAGAGCAAAGCGATGAAGAAAAGAAAGAAGAACAGGATAAAGAGGAAAAGGATAGCAAAAAAGAAGAAGTCGAGCCATCCGATGATAATGTAAAGGAAGCGTATAAGAAAGATTGGGAGCCGATTGGTACAGAGCAGTCTGGTGCCCATACGACGACTTTCCAGGAGGAAACGAAGGATTGGCAGGAGATTGAGCAAGCAGCTGCGGGTGCAGTTGGGTTAGATCCGGCATCCATGACAACGTGGTATATAGGAAATGACGGTAACGGTGGCAATGATGTCGTTGCAACCATTTCAGGTTCTAACTCTGCGGAGACATTCCGTGTTTACGCAAGTTGGGTAGATGGAGAAGGCTGGCAGGCAACAAAAGTAGAAGTATTGAAAGAGAATGATAAAAAGAATATTTAAATGAAATTGAGAAGTTAAAGGAGCAAACAGTATGACAATCGGTATTATCGGAGCAATGGACGAAGAAGTAGCACTATTAAAAGAAACAATGACAAATAAGAAGGAAACCGTTGTAGCAGGTTATGAAATTACCGAGGGTACCTTATCGGAGAAATCTGTTGTACTTCTTAAATCCGGAATCGGAAAAGTAAATGCAGCACTTGCAGCAGCTATGCTGATTGAACGTTACGCTCCTGAAGCAATTATTAATACAGGATCAGCTGGCGGATTCGCGGAGAAACTTGAAGTAGGTGATATTGTCATTTCGGATGCAGTTGTTCATCATGACGTAGATGTAACAGCGTTCGACTATGCTTATGGACAAGTACCACAAATGCCGCCAGCATTTCAAGCGGATCAAGCTCTTGTAAAGCTGGCTAAAAGTGTGATTGATCAATTCCCTGATACAAATGCAGAAATCGGTTTAATCGCTACAGGTGACAGCTTTATGTCGGATCCGAATCGTGTTGCATTTGTCAGAGAGAAGTTTCCGGCGATGCTGGCAGCGGAGATGGAAGCTGCTGCTGTAGCGCAAGTTGCTTATCATTACAGCACACCTTTCGTTATCGTACGTGCATTGTCCGACATAGCAGGTAAAGAATCATCGGTATCCTTTGATGCATTTTTGGATCAAGCGGCCCGTAATGCAGCTAATCTAATCATGAAGATGGTAGAGCACTATTAATAGAGTGACAGCAATTACCAGGTAATTGCTGTCTTTTTTTGTGTTACAATGTTGCTAGATTAGAAGAGGGGGCGACAAAATGGAGAAAAGACAACAGCAGCTGCTTGACAAGATTGCAGATTATCGCCGTTTTGCATTGGCGCTTCTGATTCTTGGAAGTTATTTATATCTTGGATCAATAATTAATGTCTATTTGGCACCTTCAGACAAAGCAAATATACTTTTCGCACTTACCGGCGGATGTGTCGTTACAGCGATACTTATCTGGTTTGCAATAGAGCGCTGGCAGAAAAAACTAGAAAGCTAAAAGAGGCTGGGATAAAACAAGATTAATTCATCCTAAAAGCGAACAATGACTAGATTCATACTTTTTCATGCAGCCCGCTGACGGCTGCTGCTTTCCAAATCTAGCTGTTATCGTCGGACAAGAATGGCTTTTGATGTAGACGCCGACAGAAAATCGCTTTTTATTTTCGAGGAGTCTACGTATTCTTTCTATATAGTAAGGGTCCTCATAACAAGAATCAGCGTAGGAAATACACTCCGCTCCCCAGCCGCACGCAGGAAAGCGGAGTGTATTTCCGAAGCGATGCTCTCATATTCCTTTACAATGACAAAATCCAAACAATACTGCTTTCAATTGCAGTATTGTTTGGATTTTTATATAGCTTAAACAGATATGCCCCAGAATCTTTTTTTGATTAATCCCATATATTTTCCCAAGCAAAAGTGCCGCCGATAAAGAGTAAAACGAGAAATGCTGCAATCAATGCACCAGTACTGACGCGCTGCTTGTAAGGGCCGTGAGGAAGAGGATGAGGGTACATAATGGTTTACCTCCTTTTTACCTTAGCGTATGCAGCTGGCAAGATATAAGCTTCTTACGTTCGATGTTGACGATAATATTCATGGAAGATCTTCATCAACGCTCGTTTCTCAATGCGAGAAACGTAACTGCGTGATATATTTAACTTTTTTGCAATCTCCCGCTGTGTCATATCTTCCTCATTGTTAAGTCCATACCGGCTGACGATTACTTCTTTTTCCCTTCCATCAAGAATACCAATGTATTCTTTAATCTTTTCTACTTCCATATTAAGCTGAATATATTCAATAATGTCGTCATTCTCCGCTTGAAGGATGTCAATCAAGCTGATTTCATTGCCTTCTTTATCCTGACCGATTGGATCATGCAGGGATATATCTTTCTTCGTTTTTTTTAAAGCACGCAGATGCATGAGTATTTCATTCTCAATACATCTTGCCGCGTATGTAGCAAGTTTGGTTCCTTTGTCACTAGAATAGCTTTCAATGCCTTTAATTAATCCGATTGTACCAATCGAGATGAGATCCTCTGCGTCTTCCCCTGTGTTTTCAAATTTCTTCACAATATGGGCGACAAGACGCAAATTATGTTCAATTAATTTGTTGCGGCTCACTTCATCCCCTTGTTTCATGCGTTCAATATGGACTGCTTCTTCCTCAGGGGGGAGGGGCTGCGGAAATGCATGGTTCTTCACATAGGAAACGAAGAACATAGCTTCTTTTAAGAGGAGTCCAATTGCACCAATAATACTCAATTTCTTACACCTCCTAATGCGCTTCAGGCTAAAGCCTATACAGACACTTTATGTAAAGGAGTCTCTGAAAGTGTCTGTCCATTAGAAAAAGAAAAAAAGTGAATGCCCGCAGGCATTCACTTTGCATTTTTATTTTGTTTTCGTTTTTCTGCATCAATTGCTTCTTGGTACTGATCTTTTAACGTACCATATGGTTTGGCTCCGCGCAGGTGAGCGGCTCTTGAAATTAAGTGGCTGGCTACCGGTGCGGTTAGCATGATAAACAGCACCCCAAGAATCAGCCTGCCGCTGACAATTCCATATTCCATATAGTGAAAGATGAAGGCGCCGATAAGGATACCTGCCACACCAAGTGTGGAGCCTTTACTCGCAGCGTGAAGTCTCGTATAAATATCAGGGAAGCGCAGAACACCTACAGAAGCAGTAAACACGATAAACGCACCGCCAAGTAAGAAGAGAATGACTAGGATATCCAGGATGATTTCAATTATCGTCTGTATCAATTAAATCACCCTTTTCCAAATAAATTGCGATAGCTACTGTTCCGATAAACAGCAGGATACCAATTAGCAATACAATATCATTAAAGTTCGGTGTTACCAAAATGATGGCTAGTAAGGCTGCAAAAGCCATTATATTAACTCCGATAGCATCTAATGCAACTGCTCGGTCTGCATTTGTCGGTCCCTTCAGCACGCGGATAATTAACAAAATGATAGAGACACTTAGGACAATCAAGCAAATGATGGATACCATCTGAACAATTGATGCGAAATCATCTTGCAAGGCACTCATCGTGTCACCTCCATGATATGCTTCTCAAAGCTGTTCTTAATGGAATGAACGGCATCCTGCATATCGACAATGTCCATCGCATGGATATAGAGTTTCTTCTTATCAGGAGAGACAGCAACTGTTACCGTTCCTGGCGTTAATGTAATTAAAATAGCTAAAAGTGTGATCTCCAAATCTGTTTCCAAATCTGTTTCCAAGGTGAATATGCCAGGATTAATATTTAAACGTCTGGCATATATAAGCTTTGTAATATCCAGGTTAGAGAGCAGCAGCTCTTTTATAAAAATGAGCACTAAGATAACTATATTATACACACGCTTCAGGTAAAACGGTCCTTTTAAGAAACGTCTTAGGGAGAACAATAAAACAATACCGACAAGATAACCGATCACGAAACCGGAGAAGTTATAGGACTCGCCAAGAAAAGTCCACATTACGGCAATCAGTAAGTTTATACATATTTGAAAAGCCATTTAGTGATCCCCCTTTAAAACGAGTTCAATATACGTTTGCGGTTCAAGCAAGTAATCTGCAATCTGTTGGACACTAGGCAGGATAGCTTCTGCACCAATGCCAAGAAAGACGGTAAACAGCATGAGGAAACCAGCTGAATAGAATTGAGATCTATGTTTGCCAGCAGGTTCTGCTCCTGTATTGCCTTCTCCCCAGAATACACGGATAAAAGCTCTGACGATGGAAAGCAAAATCAATAAGCTAGTGACCAGCATAATAATAACCGTAACTGTTTCGCCTTTTTCGAAAGCGCCGCGGACCAGCAATAACTTGCCGATAAAGCCGCTGAACGGGGGTACGCCGGCTAACACAAGTCCTCCGATAAAGAACATCCATCCAAGCATTGGATGAGAGCGGATCATACCGCCCATTTTATTTATATCTGTTGTACCCGCTAGGCTTGCAATCGTACCAGCGAGCAAGAATAGAGCGGCTTTAATAATCATGTCCTGCAGCAGATAATAAATGCTTCCGCTCAAACCATCATTATTAAACATGCCGATACCGACTAACATGAATCCGATTGCCGGAATAATGTTATAAGCGACAATCAATTTAATATTTCGAGAAGCAAGCGCACCGAGTACACCGAACAGCATTGTCAAATTGCCGACCCAAATGAACAGATTGTCAATGATTTCCGGCTGCTGATGAAATATTAGTGTGAAAGTCCGAATTAAGGAATAAACACCGACTTTCGTCAATAAGGCACCAAATAAAGCGGAAATAACCGGATTTGGAACAATGTAAGAACGCGGCAGCCAATAATAAAGCGGGAATGCTGCGCCCTTCGTAGCAAATACAAAAAATAACAGTATGGCGACAGTGGTAATAATGCCTGGTGAATCAGAAGCCGCTGCGCGCTCTGCCAATTGTGCCATATTTACTGTTCCTAGTACCGCATATACATAAGAAACAGTTGTAACAAAAAGCATGGACGAAAAGAGATTGATGAGCACATACTTGATCGACTCTCGCAGCTGTACCTTCTTTCCTCCATGCGTGATAAGCGCATAAGAGGCCATTAATAACACCTCGAAGAATACAAACAGGTTAAATAAATCGCCTGTTATAAATGCTCCAGACACACCTGTTATTAACAGGAAAACAAATGTATAGAAATAAAAGCTTTCCTGTTCCTCAGACACGCTGGACGGTGCATACCAGACAGCAGCAACTAAGATAATGCTCGTTGTCAGGACGAGCAGAGCACTTAACGGATCCAATACAAGTACAATTCCGTATGGAGCGATCCAATCCCCTGCTTGGAGTACAATGCTTCCTTCTGTAAGCACATGAAACGAAAGGAAGCCCATCGTGATGAGGTGAGCGAAAGCAAGCAGCATGGCTAATGTTCGCGTCAACCCCAGCCGATTGTGGGTGAATGCCACTAGTACACCAGATAGGAGAGGGATTAGAATCGGTAAAATAGCAAGATTAGTCATGGTTATTACCTCTTAATTCTTCCATATTATCTGTTCCGTTCATTTTGACTGCCCGGTATGCTAATACGAGAAGCAAGCTCGTAACACCGAAACTGATAACAATGGACGTCAGAATCAGTGCTTGCGGCAGCGGATCAGTATAATTCTCTGTACCTTCTCTAAGAACGGGTGCAGCACCACGCTTTAATTTCCCCATTGTCAGGATGAAAAGGTGAGCAGCATGGGATAGCAAGGCAGTTCCAATAATGATACGGAGCAGCCGTTTTTGTAAAATGTTATAAACCGCAAATCCAAAGAGGATGCCTGCGAGTACGATCATAATGATTTCCATTAGCGCCCCCCTCCCTTATGGCGCAGCTTGATAAGTGAATAAATGCCTAAAGCTGCAATAGCTAGAACTGTAATCTCAAATAGGGTATCCAGTCCGCGGAAGTCTACCAGGATAACGTTAACGATATTATCTCCGCCGCCCAGTTTGTACGAATACTCAACAAAGTAGTCGGAGATGGAAGGGAACTGACGCTGGCTGTAAACTGCAAGTCCGACAAGTGTCATCATGAGCCCGCAAGCAGCGGCTATAACGATATTTGTAACTTTTTTTGATATTTTCTCTTTTCTGTCCCGCTCCATTTCAGGCAGATGCCGGAAGCATAACAAGAAAAGAACAACTGTGATTGTTTCAATACTTAATTGTGTTAGAGCAAGATCCGGTGCCCGGAAAAGAACGAACAAAATCGATAAGCCATAGCCGACAACACCAAGGATAATAATAGCTGTCAGTTTCTTCTCAGAGGCAGTTGTCCCAAATGCTGCTGTAATCATAATCAGAGCTACTGCCAGTTCAGGCAGGCTTCCTGGCAAGGATACAGGAGACACATCGATATTCGTTAAATTAAAGGCATTTGTTCCGAATAGTATGGCTAATGTCACAATGGATATGACGCTGATAATGACCATATTATATTGGCGGAGTGAGCCGTTAACTAGACGGTCATTAACCGTTTTTGTTTGTTTTTCACTTACAGTCAGCAGCATTCTGTAAACAGCATTGCCAGACAGCTTGCCGGGAAGAATCTGATACAGACCAGCCCAGTATTTTCTCGTCAAGTAGAATGCAATACCGAGAATAACGACAATTAAGGACATGACCAAGGCAGGTTCCAAGCCATGCCAGAATTTAATGTGATGTTCTTTCATGGCTTCCCCGTAAACTGCGTCCGCTGCGGGATGAAGCAAATGGTGACTAAACCAATTCGGGAAGATACTGATAATAACAACACCGCAGACAAGTAAGAATGGTGAAATGAGCATACCGAGATTCGGATCATGCGCTTTTTCAGCTATATCCTTGTCTTTTTTCCCAGCAAATGTACCGAAGAAGAAGTACATGCTGTAAACGAATGTGAATATACTTCCTGCTACAGCAGCGTAAGGGACAACATGCATTAACACTTCAGCGAATCCGGTGCTGAATGTACGTGTTTGCGCAAGTTCCCAGGAACTCGTAAAGAACTCTTCTTTACTTAAGAAACCATTTAATATCGGCAGCGGTACCCCAGCCATTGAGAAGGAGGCTAGTACGCTGATGATTCCTGTAATCGGCATAAGTCTCCATAACCCGCCAAGCTTGCGAATATTACGTGTGCCGGTTTCATGGTCGATGATGCCAACTGCCATGAACAAGCTTCCCTTAAACGTAGCGTGGTTTAGGATATGGAAGATGGCAGCAAATAGAGCAGCTTCTGTTCCGTAACCAATCATCGACATAATCATTCCGAGCTGGCTGATAGTAGAATAAGCCAGTATGCCTTTTAAATCTGTCTGTCTGACTGCCATATAAGAACCCCAGAATAACGTCAGTAGACCAATGATTGATACTGCTATGAAAAATGTTTCACTTTCTCTGAATACAGGAGTAAAGCGAAGAAGCAGGAACAGACCGGCTTTTACCATCGTGGCAGAATGTAAATATGCACTAACTGGTGTCGGTGCTTCCATTGCATCAGGCAGCCAAATATGGAAAGGGAACTGTGCTGACTTTGTACAAGCTGCCAAAAGCAGGAGAACAATGATAAGCGGGAACCAGTCGCTGCTTAGAATTAAGTTTCCTTCTGAAAGAATGGTACGTATGCTTGTACTGCCTGTAACGATTTGCAGCAGAACCAAGGCACCAAGCAAAGAGAAACCGCCCAAAACCGTAATGAGCAAGGATTTCATGGCACCATCGGTAGAAGCTTTTCTCGTAAACCAAAAGCTGATTAATAAGAAGGAAGAAACAGAAGTCAGCTCCCAAAAAGTATAAAGAGCATAAATATTATCCGATGTAACGATACCGAGCATTGCACCCATAAATAGAAGCAGATAGACATAAAAATGTCCGAGTCGTTCATTTTTAGATAGATAATGAACAGAGTAAAAGGCTACCAGTGCTCCGATACCGCTAATCAGTAACGCGAAGAACAAAGCAAGTCCATCGGTATAGAATGTTAAATCCAATCCAAGCGATGGTATCCAGCTGTAACGGTAGAATATGTTCGTATCTCCGCTGATAAGGAGTGTGAGGAAATAAACAAAAATAGATAAAGCAGTTGCGAATACCACGTATCCAGTATGTATCTTGGTTTTAAATCTTGCGATGAATGGGATGCACATAGCAATTATGAATGGCATCAGGATGGCAAAAATCATGTATTGGCAATCCTCCCTTAGAATTTGTTGGAAATTGAAAGAAATTTCTCGGTAAATGTAACACTATTTCAAAGCATACTATACCCAATTGTAAAGGAGTGCAAGCCAATACTGCAACTGTGATGTGTCTACTTTATGAAAAAAAACCCCGCCATAACGGCAGGGTTTGAAGGAGATCATGTTTAACTAGTGTAACGGATCTTATGTGATAAGCCCCGTGATTGAATTTCTTTTTCTATAAGATGAATAAACTCTTGGCTCAAGTGGAGTTCGTTGGCCTTGTGGTAAGATTCGATCAGCAATTCGTCAGACATATGTTCCATCTTGCATTCCTCCTGATGGGAGATCTTAATACCTTGCAGATCTTTCTATTCGTGGGTTGGGGAGTTGATAAGTTATTAATAATGTATCACGAAAAAAAAAGGTGGACAAGGCGATAGTTATCTACACTTAACTGTTCATAACCTGTAGATAATTTGTTTATAACTGTTGATAGTGACTGATTCTTGCAGTGGATAATGTGGACATAGTTATCCACAAAACGAAGTATGTAGAGATTTGTCGAAAGATTTTACGTCTAAAATGAGCTATCAAGCCTATACAAGAGTCGAAATTAAGCGATTTGATGAAAGATTTTTTTGAAACCGTCGTAAAAATGCCTTATGATGGGTAAGTAACTGTTGAAGTGTACGAGAACGGAGGAATTCCACAAATGCTAAAGAAGTTCTTGCCGAACGAGCATGTGAAGAGCATATTTGACATAAAACCGGAAAAATTGAAAGCGCAGGGGATTAAAGGAATTATTACCGACCTGGACAACACACTGGTTGCCTGGGACGTAGCGGATGCCACACCAGAAGTAACAGAATGGTTCCGTGAAATGCGCGCGCATGATATTAAAATTACGATTATATCTAATAATAATGAACAACGGGTCAAACTCTTTTCTGAACCGCTTGATATCCCATTTGTTTACAGTGCCAGAAAACCGCTTGGACGAGCCTTCAAGCAGGCAGTAAAACAAATGAAGCTGGAGAAGGATGAAATCGTTATGATCGGTGATCAGCTCCTAACAGATGTGTTAGGCGGGAATTTAGCTGGTTTCTATACGATAGTTGTCGTACCGATCGTCAAAACGGACGGTAAGATTACAAAAATCAACCGGATGATTGAAAGACGGATACTAAATTACTTTAGAAGAAAAGGAAAGATAACGTGGGAGGAATAAATGTGGAAGAATTGATTTGCCAAGGCTGCGGCGCCCCAATTCAGACAGAGGATGCATCGCTGCCTGGTTATATCCCCGCATCAGCATTAGGAAAAAATGATGAAGTCATCTGTAAGCGCTGCTTCCGGCTAAAGCATTACAATGAAGTCCAGGATGTCGCAGTGACCGACGATGACTTCTTTACTTTAATTAGTGAAATTAGTAACAAAGACGGGCTCGTTGTTAAGCTCGTCGACATTTTTGATTTTAACGGAAGCTTCATCGGCAGTATTAAACGTCTAGTTGGTGACAAGCCAATTATCCTTGTGGGAAACAAAGTTGATTTGCTGCCAAAATCAACAAATCATGAGCGTGTTAAGCAATGGCTTCGAGGTGCTGCCAAGGAATATGGTATTCAAGTAGCGGATGTGCATTTGATTTCCGCTAAGCGCGGAATTGGAATGGCCGAGCTTGAGGAAAGCATTCAGGAACTGAGACAGGGTGAGGATGTATTTGTAGTTGGAAGCACAAATGTAGGTAAATCCACCTTTATTAATGCTTTGATCAAGCATTCCACGGGCATTAATGATGCAATTACAACATCTTATTTCCCAGGGACAACACTTGGGTTTATTGATATACCGCTAGATGATTCCAGTTCGCTTTATGATACGCCGGGTATTGTTAACCGACAGCAGATTGCACATTATGTGACAGACAAGGAATTGAAAACAGTTACACCGAATAAAGAGATTAAATCGCGTATCTTCCAATTAAATGAAAAGCAAACACTTTTCATCGGCGGACTAGCGCGTATTGATTTTGAATCTGGTGAAAGGCAGCCCTTTGTTTGTTATTTCTCCAATGCACTTGATATTCATCGAACGAAGCTGGAGAATGCGGATGACCTGTACGAACGGCAGAAAGGGGAATTACTCGCGCCGCCTCATAAAGAGCAGCTCGATAACTTCCCGGAATTCCAGAAAGCTTCATTCCGGATAAAAGAACAGAAAACAGATATCGTCATACCGGGACTCGGTTGGATTACACTGACAGGGGAGCCTGCATCCATAACCGTACACACACCAAAAGGCGTGCCAGCTACTGTACGCCGGTCGCTAATTTAAGGGGGAAGTTGTTCATGAAGACGTTGAAGCTAGGCTTAATTGGCCATCCTGTAAAGCATTCTTTATCACCATGGATTCATCACCAGTTTATGAAGCAAGCTGGTATAGAAGGAGAATATCATCTCTATTCAATTGAACCAGAAGTATTTGAAGAAAAGATCAGCAAATTACTGGAGAGCGGCATCAACGGCTTCAATATCACTGTTCCATATAAACAGCGTATCATTCCGTTTTTGGATGAACTCGATCCGGATGCCGAAAAAATTGGCGCGGTCAACACCGCAGTATACAAGGATGGTAAATGGATTGGGTATAATACCGATGGAGCAGGATATGTCCGCGCTTTAAGACAAGTGTTACCTGCTGGCAGCAGTGCGTCGCGCGTACTTATGCTCGGAGCTGGCGGAGCTGCCAGAGGGATTTATCGCGCATTAGTGACAGAAGGGTTCTCCTATGTGGATATTGCCAATCGTACACGTGAGAAGGCTGAGCAGCTGCTACAATTACAAGAGCCGGAAACGGCCACAGAAATTCTTACATTCGCAGAAGCGGAAAAACAAATTAAAAATTATGACATTATCATTCATACGACAAGTGTAGGCATGAGCCCTGCCGATAATGAACAAATTGTTTCTTTATCTGGGTTGAAACCTAATACAGTTGTAAGTGATATCGTATATAAGCCGATTGAGACGAAACTGCTTCGCTCTGCGAAAGAGCAGGGAGCAGCAATCCATCATGGTCACAGCATGCTGTTGTATCAAGCGCAATATGCGTTTGAGATATGGTCTGGCAAGCAACTAATTATTGGAGACTTGCTTGATCGGCTGGAACAAAAAGTAACGGAGGCATAATATGTTAACAGGTAAGCAAAAGAGATTTCTTCGTGCTGAGGCACATCATTTAAAACCGATTTTCCAAGTAGGAAAGATTGGCGTAAACGATAATATGATTGTACAAATCAGTGAAGCATTAGAAAAGCGGGAACTAATTAAAGTAAGCCTGCTGCAAAATTGCATTGAAGATAAAGACGAGGTGGCGGAAGCAATTGCAGCGGGAACAGACGCGCATGTTGTTCAAATTATCGGCAGCACAATCGTCCTGTATAAAGCATCTCAAGAGAATAAGCAAATCAAGCTGCCATAAAGGAGTACCTTATGAAAAAAGTCGGGTTATTGGGCGGCACATTTGATCCGCCGCATATAGGACATCTATTTATTGCACAAGAAGTCCAGCAACGGCTCGGACTAGATGAAGTTTGGTTCATCCCAGCTTATGAAGCGCCTCATAAGGCGAAGTCCAATACCGATGCAGATCTGCGTTTGCAGATGGTTCAAGCTGCAATTCATGATAACCAACGGTTCCGCATGAATACGATTGAGGTAGAACGTTTAGGGAAGTCGTATACGTTTGATACAATAAAGCTGTTACAGGAAAAGCATCCAAATACTGCATTTCACTTTATCATTGGTGCCGATTTGGTTGAAAGCCTGCATACATGGCATCATATTGATGAATTAGTCAATATGGTGACATTCGCAGGTGTTGGCAGACCTGGCTATAAGCTGGAGACTGCCTACCCGGTTACCTTTATCGAGATACCCGAACTTGAGATTTCCTCAAGTATGATTCGATCTCGCGTCGAACAAGGCGCTTCTGTGCGCTATCTTGTTCCAAATGCAGTGTTTGATGTCATAAAGGAGCAAGAGCTGTATGCAGAGAGATAAGGCTTTAGCAATCGTTGAAAAACATTTAAAAAAACCAAGGTACGAACATACCGTTCGCGTAATGGAGACGAGTATAAAGCTTGCAGAAAAATATGGTGCGGATGAGAAAAAAGCAGAAACCGCAGCTATTTTTCATGACTATGCAAAATACCGTCCGCTTGAAGAAATGCAGCGCTGGATTGAAATGGAACAACTTCCAAAAGACTTGCTGCATTATCACCATGAATTATGGCATGGACCGGTAGGCGCATTAATGGTGGAACGGGAAGTCGGCATTCGAGATCCAGATGTACTGCACGCGATAACCGTGCACACAACTGGCTGTGCGGGGATGTCTGTCTTAGATAAGGTTGTATTCCTAGCCGACTATATTGAACCAGGACGTGCATTTCCTGGCGTAGATGAAGTACGTAAGGTGAGTGAAGAAGATTTAGACAAAGCGTGCTGGATGGCATCACGTAACACAATTAACATGCTTGTCTCGTTACATCGAAAAGTGTATCCGGATACGTTCCACGCTTATAATGATTTATTAAACCCTAATGGAGGTAACGCTTAATGGAAAGTATTGATTTAGCACAATTAGCGGCAAATGCCGCAGACGCAGTAAGAGGGGAAGATGTCGTATTAATGGAGATGGCAGAAGTCTCCCTTATTGCTGATTATTTCATGATTTGTCATGGTACAAGTGAAAGACAAGTGCAAGCGATTGCCAGACGTATTAAAGAGAAAGCTGAAGAAGCAGGTGTTGAGGTTAAACGGCTGGAAGGGCTGGAGCAGTCACGATGGGTGCTTGTTGACCTTGGCGATGTAGTTTGTCACGTGTTCCACGTGGATGAAAGAAGATATTATAACTTGGAACGCCTGTGGGGAGATGCACCGCAAGTGGAACCAGTATTTTCTCAGGAAAGCTAATGGCAGCTTATGAACGGCTTGCTGCCGTCTATGAGCGGCTTATGCAGGATGCGCCGTATGAAGAATGGCAGCAGTTTATGCAGCAAATATTTCAACGTTACGCAAAGATTCCCATTAAAACAGTAGCAGATTTGGGCTGCGGTACGGGATACGTGACGAGGCAGCTTGCAGAATCAGGTTATGAAATGACGGGAATTGACCAATCTGAAAATATGCTTGCCTATGCTGCAAGTATGGATGTCAACCAAACAGTCCGTTGGGTGCAGCAGGATTTGCGTTCATTGGAAAACATCCAGGCAGATGCGGCAATCAGCATGTTTGATGTGGTCAACTATATAACGTCACCAGAAGATGTACAAGCAGCTTTCAGACGGATTTGGGATATGCTTGCTCCAGGCGGAGTCTTTCTTTTCGATGTCCATACGATAAGGCATATGGAAGAAGATTTGGCTGGGGAGTTATTTGCTGAGGTGCATGAGGATCTTGCTTATACGTGGTTCTGTGAAGCAGGACAACAACAAGGCGAAGTATTCCACGATCTCACTTTCTTTACGAAAGAATTGGAGTCAGAAAAGTATGACCGATTTGACGAGTATCATCACCAGCGTACATATCTGCCAGATACGTATAAGAAGTGGCTCGAATTAGCAGGATTTCAAGTTTGCGGGCTATTTGGTGACTTTGATATAGAAAAAACAGAGCAATTGGACCGGGCGGATCGACTCTTTTTCGCTTGTTTGAAAAACCAGGAGGCATAATGCTGCAACCTGGTTTTTTTGTGCAGGAATAAGAGGGAATATGTCGAAAGTTTTATTTGTACGCCCCTTTTTTAATCGCATCTTTCTCTTCGTAGTATTTCCGGTGTGTCGCTTGAAAGAGATGATCGAACATCTCACCTGTCTCCTTCTCCAATACGGCTATACCTTCTCCGGTAATACCGCCTTTCACGCACACCTTCTTGATCAGTTCATCCAGTGTATAATGACCTTTCCCCAGTAAAGTACCGAGACCAATCAGCATTTCAGCAGTGAGCTGTGTTGCTTGTTCGCGAGATATCTCCGTCTCTTCGGCTGCTCCTTCAATAAAGCGCTGTGCCAGATAGCTGAAAAACGCTGGACCGCATGAAACAATATCAGAAGCAACGCGTGTGATGTCTTCTGGGATATAAACAGGATCAGAGTAACTGCTGAACAGATCAATAAGGGCAGCTTTATTTTTGTTTGTGAGTGTTGATCCAAATGTTAAAAGGGTAGTGCCAGCTGCTGCGCGGTTCGTGATGCTTGGAATGGCTCGAGCAACTTGGGAGGATAGGCGTGTTTCCAATTCCGCGACTGAAAAAGGGCTGGTAATAGAGACGATAACTTGATCCGGGCGTACCAGCGAGTAAAGCTCAGAACATACACCTGGCAAATGCGGCGGTCTTACGCAAAGGAATAAAAAATCAGCATATTCTGCTATCGTGCTCAGTGAATCGGCTATTTGTATGCCAGGATAAGACCTTTTTAACGCTACTGCTTTTTCAGCTGACCGGTTCAGCACCATAATTTCTTCTTCCTGAATCGCTCCCGCAGTTACCCAGCTTTCGAGCAACATACTGCCCATATTTCCGGTTCCGATTATTCCCCATTTTGACAATGTAACTCCTCCTCTGCAGTTCTGCTGTCTGCGCCCAATACGCTGTTACCCAGTTTATGCGCACTAGTAAAGTAATATGAAAGGAGGCAGCCAATGCAAATCTTGAAACAATACAGCTGGCTCATTTTGTTGGCGGCTGTTGCAGCTGTATTTTTGTTCAGCCGCATTCCAAAACAGGAGACAGAGCCAGTGATGCAGCCAGCTGCAGAAGCGGATGCGGAGCTGGAACGAACAGCTGCTGCAAAGGAGACTTCTGCGGAAGAAACGGGAGAAGCAGCAGTAATGGTAGATATTAAAGGAGAAGTGAAAAATCCGGGAGTTTATGAACTTGCTTCTGGCAGCAGAGTAGAAAAAGCAATTGAAGCGGCAGGAGGACTGACTGAAAAGGCGGAGCTGCGCAGCATTAATCTTGCACAGAAAGTAAAAGACGAGCAAATGATTTATGTGGCAGCTATTGGCGAAGCTTCATCGGCTGCCGCAATTCAGACTCCAGGCACAAGTGATGCTAGCGAAAAAATTAATATTAATCAAGCAGATGTAAAGCAGCTGACAGAGATAAAGGGTGTAGGAGAAGCAAAGGCACAAGCAATCATTTCTTATCGAGAGGAAAATGGGCCGTTTACTTCCATCGACCAGCTGACAGAGGTATCGGGGATTGGGGAAAAATCGCTGGAGAACATGAAAGATCAAGTTAGCTTATAACGGTTGGTTGACGGATGAAGAGAGGGGATTGTACACTTATTCTAGAATAGAAAGGTGGCTAGCACCATGGAACGAATAGCATGGAATCAATACTTTATGGCGCAAAGCCATTTGCTCGCTTTGCGCAGCACCTGCCAACGGTTGATGGTCGGAGCGACAATTGTCCGTGATAAACGAATGATTGCCGGCGGCTACAACGGCAGCGTATCCGGCAGTAAACATTGCATCGACGAAGGCTGTTATGTCATTGATGGACATTGTGTACGTACTGTACACGCCGAGATGAACGCGCTTTTGCAATGTGCTAAATTTGGGGTGCCGACGGAAGGAGCAGAAATTTACGTCACTCACTTTCCTTGCCTCCAATGCTGTAAAGCACTAATCCAAGCAGGTATCAAAACAGTATATTATGCAAGTGATTATAAAAACCATCCTTATGCAATTTCATTGTTTGCAGAAGCGGGAGTAGATACGCAGCAAGTAGCATTGGAAGAGGTGGTAGTAGATACACACCCTCAGGAAACACGTCATCTGATGGAAAAGGTTGTAGACAAGCTAATACAATCTGGTGATCAAGAAGGCCGTGATCTTGCAGTTCAAACGAAAAACCGTTATCAGCTGCCTGATAAAGAGCGTATATGACGGGGAAATGGCATATTGTTGCGTTAGCGGCCCTCGGAGGGCTGCTGGCGCATACATTGCATGCAATACTATTGTTAGGTCTGCTTTCCTGGCTGGCGCTGTTGGTGCACACCAGACGAATCTCATTTGTATTATTTCTCTTCTCGATGTCAGTGTGTTTACTATTTTTCTTTCTTAGCACCCTCAATCAAGATTCTCCACCTGTTCTTCCTCTGGATGAGCCATTGCAGCTCACTTCAACGATATCCCATCTTTCCGAAACAGATGAACATCTATCATTTCGGGTTCAAACACCAACACATTCTTCCTTCATTTTAGTAACTTATTTCAAACAAGATGCACGCAAACATTTGCCTGGTTTAGCACCTGGTGCAACATGCGTGCTGCAGGGAATACTCAGTGAGCCTGAACCTGCCACGAATCCAGGGGAATTCGATTATAAACAATACTTGCAGCAAAAAAACATTTATTATGAGCTCGAATTAAAAAAGGAGCAAGATATTTCTTGCAAAGGCACGTCTTTCTTCGCATTTCCTCTGAAAATACGCAGTGCATTCCTGGATAAAACAGATAAGATACTGGATAGTCATACTGCTGCTTGGGTGCAGGCGATGATTGCCGGAGAAGACAGCAATTTGAATGAGCAGACGGTACAATTGTTTAATCGCTGGAGCTTATCTCATATCTTGGCGATAAGCGGCATGCATATTGCGTTATTTTCTGCTATTCTTTACTTTCTTTTAACAAAACTTCAGCTTCTGACGCAGGAGAAAACATATGCTTTCCTTTTTGGATTTCTGGCTGTTTATCCTATATTTGCCGGCGGAGAACCATCTGTTTGGCGGTCAGCGCTAATGGTCATGCTAATCATGCTGTTTAAGGTATTAGGAATTAAGCTTCCGATTATAGATAGCATCAGTATCGTTTTTTTACTTCTGCTCCTATTTGATCCGAATTATCTCTTCCATGTAGGCTTTCAATTCAGCTTTCTTGTCAGCTTGGCATTGCTTTTATCCGCAAAAATTTATACGGGATCTTTTATCAGTGCCTTGCTCGAAACAAGTTTGTTAAGTCAGCTCGTAATACTTCCGCTGCAAGTTTCCCAATTCTTCTTCTTAAATCCGCTTTCTGGCTTGATGAACTTGTTTGCAATACCGTTTTACACATTCCTCGGCATTCCGCTCCTTCTGCTTATTAGTGTCTTACTTTTTCTGTCTCCAGGGGCAGCAAATAAGCTTGGATCTTTATTTAAACTGCTTAATGAGACTGTCATTGAATTGTTCCATTTAGTGGATGATGTTGCTTTTTTTCCGTGGGTGACAGGAAAACTGCCTATAGGTATTTCGGTACTTTATTTTGCAGCGCTGGTGCTGTTTTGTGCTGCGTGGGAAACAGGTAAACGGAAAAAAGCAGTACACTATGGCGCTGTTCTTACGGTTATACCGCTTGCAGCTGTACTTTGGCCATATGCAGATCAAACAGGACGCGTGACGATGCTTGATATTGGCCAAGGAGATGCATTTGTAGTCGAGTTGCCGTACCGAAGAGGTGTTTATTTGATTGATGCTGCCGGGAGTGTCGGGATGGATTTTCAGCCGACAGACAAGACTTTTGAACAAGTAATAAAGCCATATTTGTATCAAAGAGGAATCAGCAAAGTGGATGGCATTTTTGCCAGTCATGCTGATCATGATCATATTGGCAGTATTGGGAGGCTGACCGAGGAATTCCATGTCGATTGGGTGCGAACATCTCTTTATTTTGAAAAGCAGCAAGCCCAGCAATGGAACCCCGATACAAAACTAATCTATTGGAAAGCTGGAGAGCTCTTACAGCTTCCTGGCTGGGAGATTCAGTTATTAGGTCCTGTAACCGATAAGTCAGAACCAAACGAAAATTCACTTGTCATGTATACGAAGCTTGGAGGGAAAAGCTGGCTGTTCATGGGAGACGCAGGAAAGGAGGAAGAGGCGGAAATAATGGAGCGCTATCCCTCTTTGCGTGCAGATATATTAAAAGTAGGTCACCACGGCAGCAATACATCAACTGATCCGGCATTCCTTCGACAGCTGGAGCCAGAAGAAGCGCTTATTTCTGCAGGTCGCAAGAACAGGTACGGTCACCCGGCTCCAGAAGTTGTAGAAGCTTTAAAAAATCAAAACATCCGTATCTGGCGTACAGATACGGATGGGGCAGTCGTCTACAGCTTCTCTGGCAAGACAGGCACATTTAGCCCGTATCTTCCATAAGATACGGTAGATATCATCGAGGCAAACAATCTTCCTCAATCGTTGTACGGCATGTACTTACCTCCATTGACAAGAGTTGTCACCTATAAGGTGAAGCATATAGGGAGAAGCTAGGGGTAAGAAAATACCGCTTCGCGTTACAGCCTCCGGAGCTGATTAACAAGAGCGTTTATATAGATAGGAGGGGAGCAATAAACTTTGTTCTCCTCTGTTCCATCTTGCGTTAATCCTGATTTGCCGATACGATAAAGGGTAGGATTTACGTAGGAGTGAGAGCATGTCATATACTGACGCTTTAAAAGCAATCAAGAAAAAGGATTTTTCACCTATATACTTACTATATGGCACAGAATCTTATTTCATGCAGGATATAAAGGAAAAAATAGAGAAACAATTCGCCCTTTCTGACGGAACGAATGTATCTGTGTATGATTTAGAAGAAACGCCAATTCAGGAAGTCATTGCGGACGCGGAGGAATATCCCTTTTTCAGTGACCACAAACTGATTGTGGCCCACCATCCATTCTTTTTAAAAGCAAAACCGGACAAGTCTGCTGTCGATCATCGTTTGGAAAGCTTGGAACAGTACGCCCAAACGCCAGCAGAATGGACAACGCTTGTATTACTGGCGCCATATGAAAAAGTGGATGAGCGGAAAAAAATTATCAAGACAATCAAAAAAAACGGACAAGCTGTCGCTTGTATGCCGGTAAAAGAATGGGATCTATCAGATTGGATTGTTACGCTGTGTAAGGAAAACAATATCTTACTGGAAGATGCCGTTACTGATTTACTTATCCAAGAATCAGGCAGTGACCTATCTATGCTTCGCAGTGAGATCGAAAAACTTGCGTTATATGCGGGCGAAGGTGCGAAAGTTACGTTAGAAATGGCTGAACCGCTCGTATCTCATCAGCAAACTAGCTCTGGTTTAAAATTGGTGGATGCGCTAATGGCAGGCAATTTAGCAAAAGCTATCTATATTTATCACGATCTAATCAAGTTAAAAGAAGAGCCAATCGCTTTGATTGCATTATTAGCTTCGCAATTCCGAACCATCCTGCATGTGAAGCTGCTGAAGCAAAAAGGATATAATCAAGCAAAAATGGCTGAAGTAATAAAAGGCCATCCATTTGTCATTAAACTGGCTTTGAAGCGGGAAGCACATTTTTCTGAAGATGAATTAAAACATATCTTGCTGCGCGCGGCTGAAACAGATGCAGATTTAAAGCAAGGTCGCATGGAGAAGAACTTAGCATTTGAACTGCTGCTCCAGCAAATTGCAGCAATACGAAAAAAAGCCCGGATGGTTTGAACTTCCGGACTTTTTCCTATTAAAAAACGATTCCCAGTAGGAATCGTTTCTCTTAGCTTATTATGCACCAATAGCGTTGACTTTTTTAGTCAAGCTAGACTTTTGACGGTTAGCTTTATTGCGGTGGATTACGCCACCTTGAGCTGCTTTGTCAATTTTGCTGGAAGCAGTTAGAAGTGCTTTTTTAGCAGTTTCTGCATCGTTGTTGGAAACAGCTGTTTCCACGTGCTTCACTGCAGTACGCAAGTCACTTTTCAAAGCTTGGTTTCTTAGACGGCTATCGTTGTTCACACGAATGCGTTTAACCGCTGATTTAATATTTGCCATGTTTGTTTCACCTCCGGCACATTTCATCTTACAACAAAAGCCATTGTACCAAAGCACAGCGATGTTTTCAATAGTTGTTTCATTGTTGATGTCACTTTTCGTATGAATAGCAGCGAAACTGCTTATGCTAATGCTGACATTTGTAGAAATTGGAGGGATAACATTGATCAAACAGCTGCAAGTACGTACAGATTTAGCTATCGAGGCAAAGGATCTCTACTTATCCAGTGAACAGAAACAAGGGACGGCAGCAGGTATTTCCGTTACAGAGAAAAAAACCGATGAAATAACCGTGAATTATGTGCAGGTAAATGAAGAAGGCGCCAAGCAAATCGGAAAAAAAGCCGGTATTTATATTACTATCTATACCGAAGGAGTAAAAAATCAAGATACAAAGCAGCAGCAGGAAACAGCGCTCGTACTAGCGAAGGAACTGGAGCAGATGTTAAAAGAAAATAAGATTGCTCCCGACGCAACCGGCTTAATCGTCGGATTAGGGAACGGAAATGTTACTCCTGATGCACTTGGGCCGGATGTGGTGGAAAAAATTATGGTCACCAATCATCTTTTTCGTCTGCAGCCGGAATCTGTAGCAGAGGGATACAGACCTGTATCAGCTGTGTCACCAGGGGTAATGGGGACGACGGGTATTGAAACAAGCACCCTTATTCACGGAATCATTGAAAAAACAAAACCTGATTTTGTCATAGCTGTCGACGCATTAGCGGCCCGCTCTGTCGAACGAGTGAATAGCACCATTCAGCTTTCTGACACAGGTATTCATCCTGGTTCAGGCGTGGGAAACAAACGCAAAGAATTAAGTAAGGAAACACTCGGAATTCCGGTATTTAGTATCGGTGTCCCGACCGTCGTTGATGCAGTGACTATTACTAGCGATACAATTGATTATCTATTTAAGCATTTCGGGCGAGAGTGGAATGAGAAAGATAAACCTTCCAAGGCATTAGTGCCAGCAGGAATGCGATTTGGCAAAAAAGAGCTAACAGAAGAAGATATGCCTAGTGAGGAGCAAAAACAAGCTATATTTGGTATGGTAGGCGGCCTCAATGAAGCAGAGAAACGGCAGCTGATCCACGAAGTATTGACGCCGCTTGGGCATAACTTGATGGTGACACCGAAAGAAGTAGATGGCTTCATCATTGATATGGCACACGTGATTGCATCAGGTATTAACGGTGCTTTGCATGAAAAGGTTGACCCAACCAATACTTCTGATTATACACGCTGATTTCTTTCAGCGGTTCTACTTGCAGCTTCTCTCTCATAGATTCTAGTAGAGTTCAGCTAGATTCGAAAAGAGAGGAGCTTCTTTTGTGAGAAAAAAGAAGAAAGGCTATCAGCGCAAACGCACGGGTGTGCTGTTTATTTATAAACGTACCTTAATTCTAATCTGTTCTGTTTTGTTTTTGCTGACTGGTATCGCAGCAATGACATCTGCTGGTCCGGCTTATCGATTGTCTTCTCAAGCGCTCACAGAGTGGACAAGGCAGATGGACAGCGGTGTCTACCTGCATCTGCTCAGCAATGAAAATAAAGTCTTTCAAAGTATGCAAACAGATGAAACACCTTCCATTCAGCTAGCAGATCTTTTGCTGCAGATGATGACTACGATAAAGCCAGATGATCCAAGAACATTGCTGGGGTCGGAAATTCCGGGCTTCTCGCTCTATGAGAATCAAATCGTTATCGCAGGTGAAGGAACGAACTATACCAACCTTCCGATAGAATCCGGCCAGCCGGACCATGTGATAGAAGAAGAACCACCGGCCGATACAGAGAAGGAAAAGGAACCAGAAGAGGAGAAAGAGACAAAACCGGAAGAAAACAAAAATACAGCTCCTTCTACTGGTGATAAAGATGTTGTGTTCATCTACTATACCCACAATCAAGAGTCTTACCTGCCATCATTAGATGCTAAGCAGCAAGAAACAGCGTATAACAAAAATGCAAATGTAACTGACGCAGGTGAAGCAATGGCGAAACGATTGGAAGAACTCGGTATTGGCACAGTTACTGACCAAACAGATATAGGGGCTATTCTCAATGAGAAAGGTATGGCATATCACCAATCATACGAGGCGTCGCGCCCAGTAGTAGAAGCGGCTGTATCAAAGAATAAAGATCTTGCTTTTGTATTTGATATTCATCGTGACAGCTTGAAGCGGAAAGATACGACCAAGGAAATTAACGGTGATGTGTATGCCAAAGTCGTATTTGTAGTTGGTGCGGAAAACAAAGATTACGAAAAGAACTTAAAGCTAGCCACAGATCTTCATGAGAAAATCGAAGCTGAATATCCTGGGCTTAGTCGCGGCGTAATAACAAAACAAGGCGCGGGTGTTGATGGGGTGTATAACCAGGATGTTTCTGATAAGGCTGCACTTTTGGAAATCGGAGGAGCTGGCAATACTGTAGAAGAAGCAACTAGAACAGCTGAGCTGTTTGCGGAAATATTTGCGGATTATTACTGGGATGCTGAAAAAGTACAAGGAGGGCAAGCGCAATGAAATATGTTGTAATGATACTGGCTATGCTGACATTGTTTTTTGGCGGTATTCTGATTGGCATGGAAAAAGAGGATGTCCAGCAAGCTGAGCTGCCAGTAAGTAAGCAGAACGAGCAGCTGACCGCCTCTGCGTCCATCGGTATTCCCGAGGATGAGGGCGCAAAGGGAGAGCAAATAAATGAAAAGACACCACCGATTTCGGATGAAGACGCAGACAGCTCGGTCATCCAGCAGCTGGCTAGCGGCCTTGGAAGTGTGTTCACTGGTATCTGTTCTGTTATCATTACAGCGATTGAACAGCTCTCTATCGCCTTGTTTGGCTGATGCAAAAGCGCGTAAAAACATTGAATAAACGAGGTGCAATTGCTATAATCAATGCTAGTTATTGTTACGGCTGTCTCTTAGCAGACAGCTTCGGACAATTTAGGAGTGATTTTGATTGGTAGAGAAGAACAGACGAAATCAGCAGCATGTGCGTAATTTCTCGATCATTGCCCACATCGATCACGGGAAGTCTACATTGGCTGACCGTATTCTGGAGAAAACAAAAGCATTAACTGCGCGTGAAATGAAAGCACAGTACTTAGATGGAATGGATCTGGAAAGAGAACGCGGGATTACGATCAAATTAAATGCAGTCCAGCTGGAGTATGAACGTGAAAACGGCGACACTTATATATTCCACTTGATAGATACACCGGGACATGTCGATTTTACATATGAGGTTTCTCGGAGTTTGGCAGCCTGTGAGGGTGCAATCCTAGTAGTGGATGCAGCGCAAGGTATTGAAGCCCAAACATTAGCCAACGTCTATTTGGCGATGGACAATGACTTGGAAATCATTCCGGTTATCAACAAGATTGATTTGCCAAGTGCCGATCCAGATCGCGTGAAACAGGAGATTGAAGATGTTATCGGAATTGATGCAAGTGATGCTATTTTGGCGTCCGCAAAAGCCGGTATCGGTATAGAAGAAATTCTAGAGGCGATTGTGGATCGAATTCCGCCGCCGCAAGGAAATGATGAGGAGCCGCTAAAGGCGTTAATCTTTGATTCTCTATACGACTCTTACCGAGGGGTTGTAGCGTATACGTGTATCAAAGAAGGTTCTGTAAAAGTCGGTGACAAGATTAAAATGATGGCGACGGGCAAGGAATTTGAAGTCAACGAAGTCGGTGTCTTCAATCCAGTACCTATTAAAAAGGACGAGCTTGTAGTCGGTGATGTTGGTTACTTAACGGCTTCCATCAAAAATGTCAGTGACACACGTGTTGGTGATACAATCACGCTTGCTAATAACCCAGCTGCCGAGGCGCTGCCTGGCTATAGAAGATTGAATCCAATGGTGTATTGTGGATTGTTCCCAGTCGATGCGAGCAATTACAATGACTTGCGAGAAGCACTTGAACGACTGGAATTGAATGATAGCTCCCTGCAATATGAAGCAGAAACTTCCCAAGCGCTTGGGTTTGGCTTCCGTTGTGGATTTTTGGGGCTTTTGCATATGGAGATTATTCAAGAACGTATTGAACGTGAATTCAATATTGATTTAATTACCACAGCTCCAAGTGTTATTTATAATGTTATTATGACTGACGGCAGTGAAGTGCGTGTCGACAACCCAGCAGATATGCCAGATGCACAATCCCGTACAGAAGTACAAGAACCGTACGTGAAAGCAACAATTATGGTACCGAATGATTATGTTGGTACAGTGATGGAGTTATGTCAGAAAAAACGCGGTGATTTCCAAGATATGCAGTACTTGGATGATGTGCGCGTGAACGTTGTCTATGAGATTCCGCTTTCAGAGATTGTTTACGACTTCTTTGATCAACTGAAGTCTCAAACAAAAGGCTATGCCAGCTTCGATTATGAACTGATTGGCTACAAAGCATCTGAGCTTCAAAAAATGGATATTCTTCTTAATGGTGATACCATTGATGCGCTGTCTTTTATCGTACACAGAGACTTTGCCTTTGACCGCGGTAAATCTATTGTGGAAAAATTAAAGGCACTTATACCTCGTCAGCAGTTTGAGGTACCTGTGCAAGCGGCAATCGGGAACAAGATTGTGGCACGATCCAATATTAAAGCAATACGTAAAAACGTTCTTTCCAAATGTTACGGCGGGGATATCTCTCGTAAACGTAAATTGCTTGAAAAGCAAAAAGAAGGTAAGAAACGGATGAAGATGGTTGGTTCTGTAGAAGTTCCACAAGAAGCATTTATGGCCATCCTTCAAATGGATGATGAATAATAGAAAACAGACAACCCTTGTCCTTTATGACAAGGGTTTGTCATTGCGGAAGGAGGCATCATGATGGACGAAGTAAAATCCGCTTATATCCATATCCCATTTTGTGAACAGCTCTGTCATTATTGTGATTTCACAAAGTTTTTCTACCGGGAAGACAGTGCAGATGATTATGTCGAGGCATTGCGGAAAGAAATCCAGCATTATGTTCCGAACAGAAAGCAAATGAATACTATTTTTGTCGGCGGCGGTACGCCGACGGCTTTGAATATGCGGCAGCTGGAGCATGTGCTGAAAAGTGTTGATCAGGCATTTGATGTACATGGAGCGAAAGAATATACATTTGAAGCTAACCCTGGTGATTTGACGAAGGAAAAAGCCGACCTGTTGAGAGCTTACGGTGTAGACCGGATCTCTCTTGGTGTCCAGGTTTTCGATGATAAACTACTGGAGGCTATCGGCAGGCTGCATCGAGTAAAACATGTCTATGAGAGTCTTGATTTGCTAAAGCAAGCTGGTTTTGACAATATTAGTATTGATTTGATTTATGCCTTGCCAGGGCAGACATTGGAACAGTTTGGGCATACTGTGGAAGAAGCACTGCAGTTTGATCTTCCGCATTATTCTTCTTATTCGCTGCAAATTGAGCCAAAGACAGTCTTTTACCAGCGTTATAAAAAAGGGACATTAAAAAAAGCGCCGGAAGAGTTAGAAGCAGAGATGTACAATCTGCTGCGTGATGAAATGAAAGCGCACGGCCGCCAGCAATACGAAGTAAGCAACTTCGCAGTTCCTGGCAAAGAGAGCCAGCATAATCTTGCTTATTGGAACAATGACTTTTATTATGGTCTTGGTGCTGGTGCTCATGGCTATTTGCCGGAACGCCGTATCATTAATATTCGTCCGCTTCCTGCTTATTTAAAGCAAGCAAACGAAAATGGTATACCTGTACTGCACGAAGATCCTATTGGTCGAAAAGAACGAATTGAAGAAGAACTGTTCCTCGGACTGCGAAAAAAATCTGGAGTCAGTAAAGAAGCATTTCTACAGAAGTATGGCATTGCACTTACAGATGTCTACCGCGAGGCATTGGATCGCCTGATTGCGAAGGGCTGGCTCATTGAAGATGACGCGCATGTTGCCATGACGGAGGACGGTTTCTTGTTCGGAAATGACGTCTTTCAAGAGTTTCTTTTAGAGGAAGAACCAGCAAGCGTTTCGAATTGACAATTTATCTAGGCTTTGTTACCTTATATGTATATTTAGCACTCACCAAACAAGAGTGCTAATCGAGGTGATGATCATGCTGACAGAAAGACAGCTGCGTATCCTTCAAGTGATTGTCGACGACTTTATTGAAACGGCGCAGCCAATTGGCTCGCGTGCTATTTCAACGAAGCAGGAAGTTTCCTACAGCGCGGCGACGATCCGCAATGATATGGCTGAACTGGAACAGCTCGGCTTGATCGAGAAGACGCATACCTCTTCGGGAAGGGTTCCTTCCGAAAAAGGATATCGCTTCTACGTGGATCATCTACTGACGCCGTTTCATCTATCGCGGCAGGATACGTCAGCAATTAAACAGACATTCTCGGCTAATATGCGCGAGATGGAGGAAGTTGTGCAGCAATCAGCAGCACTTTTATCGGAGTTGACCAATTACACTAGTATTATATTGGGACCTGAGATGCTGGAGACGAAGCTGAAACACATACAGCTTCTGACTTTATCTGATTTTACTGCTGTCTTACTCCTTGTAACAGATACAGGACATGTGGAGCATAAATCTTTTCGTATACCGGATGGAATGCACCATAGCGAGATGGAACGAGTTGTGAACATCCTGAATGACCGTTTGGCTGGTGTGCCGCTCATGATGGTGCCTGGCAGATTACGAACGGAAGTACGGGAACTGCTGAAGCAGCATACGGAAAACTTTGATACAATTTTCGCTTATCTGCGTTCATTCATTGATTCCGACCAGCCGCTGAAGCTTTATTTTGGAGGCAAGGCAAACATTTTGATGCAGCCTGATTTTCAAGATATAAACAAGATACGCTCTCTTTATACAATGATAGAAGAAGAAGGCGAGAGTTTGGCCCATCTTCTTAGAGGTGAGCAGAACGGTTTGCATGTTGCAATCGGCACCGAAAATAAACTAGATGCCATGCAGGATTGCAGCTTTGTGACTGCCAGCTATTCAGCGGACGGCGTGCATATGGGAACAGTTGCACTGCTAGGACCTACGAGGATGGAATATTCCCGGGTGCTGTCGCTGATGCATGTCTTATCGAACAAACTGACCAGTGCGTACCAGGACTGGCAGAGATGAAGTTGAATATGGCTTGCTTTCACTAGCAAGCCTTTCATATAAGCAATGCTTTTTCAGGAGGTGACCATCATGGCAAATGAAGAAAAAGAAAATTTGAACCAAAGCGAAGAACAGGAAGCTGCAGAAGCAGAAGTAATTGATGCAGATACAGCTGAAGAATCCGAAACGAACGCTGAAGGCAGCGAAGGTCTGACACAGATTGAACAGGAGAAAAATGATCTCCAGGAACGTCTGTTACGCGTACAAGCGGAATATGATAACTTCCGCAAACGTACACAGAAGGAAAAGGAAGCTGCCAGCAAATATAGATCACAGGATTTAGCGGAAGCCTTGCTTCCAGTTGTCGACAACTTGGACCGCGCTCTTCAAACTGTACAAGATGAGGAAGCGAATAAAGGGTTTGTCGATGGAATCCGCATGGTACATCGTCAATTGTTAGAGGCTTTCGACAAGCAAGGAATCGAAGCTATCGAAACAGTTGGACAGCCTTTCGATCCGCATCAGCACCAAGCAGTTATGCAGGTGGAAAATGCAGATTATGAGCCAAATACAGTTGTACAAGAACTGCAAAAAGGCTACAAGTTAAAAGACCGCGTCATTCGACCGGCTATGGTACAAGTGAATTCATAAGCACTACATATGCTTTAAAAGGAGGAAAAATACAAAATGGGTAAAATCATTGGTATTGACTTAGGTACAACAAACTCTTGTGTGTCTGTAATGGAAGGTGGCGAAGCACGCGTCATTCCGAATCCGGAAGGAAACCGTACAACACCATCTGTTGTTGCTTTTAAAAACGGAGAAAGACAAATCGGTGAAGTAGCGAAGCGTCAAGCGATTACGAACCCGAACACAATCCAGTCCATCAAGCGTCATATGGGTACAGATTATAAAGTAGAAATTGAGGGCAAATCTTATACGCCTCAAGAGATCTCTGCTATCATCCTGCAGTACATCAAGTCATTCGCAGAAGAATATCTTGGTGATACAGTTGATAAAGCAGTCGTAACTGTTCCTGCATACTTCAACGATGCAGAGCGTCAAGCTACAAAAGATGCTGGTAAAATCGCAGGTCTTGAAGTTGAGCGTATTATCAACGAGCCTACTGCCGCAGCACTTGCTTACGGTATCAACACAGAAGAAGATCAAACAATCCTTGTTTATGACCTTGGCGGCGGTACGTTTGACGTATCTATCCTTGACATCGGTGACGGTACGTTTGAAGTAGTATCCACTGCAGGTGACAACCGTCTTGGCGGTGATGATTTTGACCAAGTAATCATTGATCATCTTGTTGCGGAATTCAAAAAAGAAAATGGCATTGACCTTTCTAAAGATAAAATGGCAATGCAGCGCTTGAAAGATGCAGCTGAAAAAGCGAAAAAAGATCTTTCTGGTGTAACACAAACACAAGTTTCCTTGCCGTTCATCACAGCAGGAGCAGAAGGTCCGCTTCACTTGGAACTTTCTCTATCTCGTGCGAAATTCGATGAGCTGTCTGCTGACTTAGTAGAACGTACAATGGGACCAACTCGTCAAGCATTGCGTGATGCAGACCTTTCTGCAAGCGAAATTGATAAAGTTATCCTTGTTGGTGGTTCTACTCGTATTCCTGCAGTTGTAGAAGCAATCAAAAAAGAAACTGGTCAAGAACCTTCTAAAGGGGTTAACCCGGATGAAGTTGTTGCACTTGGTGCAGCAATTCAGGGTGGTGTCTTGCAAGGTGATGTAAAAGACGTTGTACTTCTTGACGTTACACCACTTTCTCTTGGTATCGAAACAATGGGCGGCGTGTTCACGAAGCTAATCGAAAGAAACACCACGATTCCTACAAGTGCGTCCCAAACATTCTCTACTGCAGCTGACAATCAGCCTTCTGTAGATATTCACGTACTTCAAGGGGAGCGCGAAATGGCAGCAAACAATAAAACGCTTGGCCGTTTCCAATTGTCCGATATCCCGCCAGCACCACGCGGCGTACCGCAAATCGAAGTATCCTTTGATATCGATTCTAATGGTATCGTAAACGTACGTGCGAAAGATATGGGTACAAATAAAGAGCAATCTATTACGATTAAATCTTCTTCAGGTCTTTCTGATGATGAAGTAGAAAAAATGGTAAAAGAAGCGGAAGAAAACGCGGAAGAAGATAAAAAACGCCGCGAAGAAGTAGATCTTCGCAATGAAGCAGATCAGCTTATCTTCCAAACAGATAAAACGTTGAAAGATCTTGCTGAGAATGTTTCTGATGAAGACAAACAAAAAGCAGAAGCAGCAAAAGAAGAACTTCAAAAAGCACTAGAAGGTACTGATCTTGAAGAAATCACAGCGAAGAAAGATGCGCTCTCTGAACAAGTGCAAGCACTTTCTGTGAAACTGTATGAGCAAGCTGCACAAGCACAGCAAGCTGAAGCAGGTCAAGATGGCCAACAAGCAGGCGATGATGTTGTCGATGCTGACTTTGAAGAAGTAAAAGACGAAGACAAGAAATAAGCAACTAGCAGAATGATGTAACACCCTACAAGTCAAAGCCGCTCGTGAGCAGGCTTTGACTTGTTACATGTTCAGCGGGTTTGCTGACTGTAATGCTTAATGGTATGATAAAATTTATGCAAAAAGAAGAGTCGGGAGAGTGATTGTCAGTGAGTAAGCGGGACTACTACGATGTGCTGGGCGTCGGCAAGGACGCACCAAAGGAAGAGATTAAGAAAGCATATCGTAAACTTGCGCGCAAATACCATCCAGATGTGAACAAAGCAGATGACGCTGCTGATAAGTTCAAAGAGGCAAAAGAAGCGTATGAAATACTAGGAAATGAACAAAAGCGCGCACAATACGATCAATTCGGTCATGCAGGGCCGCAAAGTCAAGGATTCGGCGGAGCAGGAGCGCAGGACTTCGGCGGTTTCGGTGATATATTTGATATGTTCTTTGGCGGTGGCGGCCGTCGCCAAGACCCTAATGCACCGCGGCAGGGTGCAGATTTGCAGTATACAATGACACTCAAATTTGAAGAAGCCATATTCGGAAAAGAGACCGATATCGAGATTCCGAAAGAAGAAGAATGTGATACATGTCACGGATCCGGAGCCAAACCGGGAACGAAGCCGAAAACATGTACGCATTGTAACGGGAGCGGCCAGCTTAATGTGGAACAAAACACACCATTTGGCCGTGTCGTAAACAAACGCGTATGTAATACATGCAGCGGAACGGGTAAAATCATTCCGGATAAATGTAAGACTTGCGGAGGATCCGGTCGTGTACGTAAACGCAATAGCATCCATATTAAAATTCCTGCAGGTATTGATGATGGCCAGCAAATCCGTGTATCCGGAAAAGGGGAAGCCGGCGTCAATGGTGGACCTCCAGGAGACCTATACGTCGTAATTCAAGTTCGCAGTCATGAATTCTTTGAGCGTGATGGCGACAACATCTACTGTGAGATGCCAATAACCTTCGCGCAAGCTGCACTAGGTGATGAGATTGAAGTGCCGACAGTACATGGCGCAGTAAAACTGAAAGTTCCTGCAGGTACACAAACAGGACGCGTCTTCCGACTGAAAGGCAAAGGTTCGCCAAATGTCCGCGGGTATGGTCAAGGAGATCAGCATGTCAAGATTCGCGTTGTGACACCTACCAATTTGTCAGATCGTCAAAAAGAACTCTTGCGTGAACTAAATGATCTTAGCGGCAATGATTCAGCTGGTGAACAGCATGATAGCATCTTTACACGTATGAGACGTGCATTCAAAGGTGAGTCTTAATAAAAGGAGTGACGTGTACGTGAAATGGGCGGAACTGTGTATTCATACGACGAACGAAGCGATAGAACCAATTTCCAACATCTTGCATGAGGCAGGTGCTAGCGGCGTTGTAATTCAAGATCCAGAAGACTTGGTAAAGGATTACGAAACAACGTTTGGAGAAATTTATGAGTTAAATCCAGATGATTATCCTGCAGAAGGTATTTACGTTAAAGCTTATTTGCCAACAAATAGTTTTCTGAATGAAACAGTAAATGAAATAAAAGCAGCCATTACCAACTTGGTAGATTATCAAATCGATATCGGAACAAATCATGTGACGGTTAGTGAGGTAGACGAGGAAGATTGGTCTACGGCTTGGAAGAAATATTATAAACCAGTCAAAATATCTGAGAAATTTACCATAATCCCTACATGGGAAGAATATACGCCTGTGGCTAGTGATGAAGTGATCATGGAACTTGACCCCGGTATGGCGTTTGGAACAGGAACCCACCCGACTACTGTGTTGAGCGTTCAGGCCATCGAACGGTATATCCAAAAGGGAGATACAGTTATTGACGTTGGTTCTGGTTCAGGTGTTTTAAGTATTGCTGCTGTTTTACTCGGTGCCGCCCATGTACATGCTTTCGATTTGGATGACGTTGCAGTAAAGAGCACCTTAATCAATGCGGAACTTAATCATACTGCTGACAAAATTACTGCGAAGGCAAATAACTTGCTTGAAGGAGTAGCTGTGGAAGCAGATGTTATTGTTTCTAACATCCTTGCTGAGATTATATTGAAATTTACGGATGATGCTTACAAACGAATTAAACCAGGCGGCTTGTTCATTACGAGCGGCATTATCAGCCAGAAGAAGGGCGACGTCAAACAAGGATTAATAGATGCCGGTTTTGAGATTGTTGAAGTAAATGAAATGGAAGATTGGGTTGCGATTATTGCAAGAAAGAATTAAGGCAGAGGTGAGCGGATGCAGCGCTATTTCGTAGAAACTGCCAATTGGCAGGACGACCAAATTACGTTAGATGGACAAGATGCACATCATATTATACGTGTTATGCGTATGAATGAAGGCGATCAAATTATCTGTGTCCATCCGGACGGACATGCGGCAAAGTGTACGATAGACGCTTTTACTGCCGACTCCGTCTTGGTTTCTGAAACAGAGTCCTTGGACTTGAATACGGAAATGCCGGTATCGGTCACGATTGCGCAAGGATTGCCAAAAGGCGATAAACTGGAGTTGATTGTGCAAAAAGGTACAGAACTTGGAGCAGCTGGTTTTGTTCCTTTTCAGGCGGCCAGGTCCGTTGTAAAATGGGATGAGAAAAAGAAAGACAAGAAACGTCAAAGGCTTGAGAAGATTGCCAAGGAAGCTGCAGAGCAGTCCAGCCGTCAGACAATACCTTTAATAGAAGATGTATTATCTTTTCAGGCCTTGCTGCAGAGCAGCGATACATACAAGCATAAATTGTTCGCTTATGAAGAAGCTGCTAAAGGACTGAAAGCAGACCCGCTGCGTGTAGTTTTTGAGAGTATTTCTCCTGAAGATAATGTACTAGTTGTTGTCGGACCAGAAGGCGGATTTAGCGAAACAGAGGCAGATTCGCTGCAGCAGAATGGTTTCTTACCTGTTCGTTTGGGACCGCGTATTTTACGCACGGAAACTGCTCCCATGTATATGTTGGCTAGTTTATCGTACCATTTTGAAGAATGAGGTGTTTTTCATGCCTACAGTGGCATTTCATACATTAGGCTGTAAAGTGAATCATTACGAAACAGAAGGTATCTGGCAGAAATTCAAGGCAGAAGGCTATGAAAGAGTTGATTTCGACCATCAGTCTGATGTGTATGTAATCAACACTTGCACAGTTACGAATACGGGTGATAAAAAAAGCCGTCAAATTATTCGCCGAGCTGTACGTAAGAACCCAGAGGGCGTTATTTGTGTAACGGGTTGTTATGCGCAAACATCTCCTGGTGAAATTATGGAAATTCCAGGAGTTGATATCGTAGTTGGTACACAAGGCCGCGATAAAATGATTGCGCACATCGAAGAATTCAAGAAAACGAAGGAACCAATTAATGGTGTTTCCAACATTATGAAGAACCGCGTATTCGAGGAAATGGATGTGCCGGCATTTACAGATCGTACACGTGCCTCTCTGAAAATTCAGGAAGGCTGTAACAACTTCTGTACCTTCTGTATCATCCCATGGTCCCGCGGTCTTTTGCGCTCTCGGAACCCCGAGGATGTGATGAATCAAGCACAGCAGCTTGTAGATGCCGGCTATAAGGAGATTGTTCTTACAGGCATTCATACGGCTGGTTACGGCGAAGATATGCAAGATTATAATTTTGCTAAATTGTTACGTGAATTAGAAGCAAACGTTCGCGGCTTGAAACGTATTCGTATTTCTTCTATTGAAGCGAGTCAAATTACCGATGAAGTGATTCAAGTGCTGGACGAGTCCGAGAAGATTGTCCGTCATTTGCATATCCCGCTGCAGTCGGGATCTGACTCCGTGCTGACACGTATGCGTCGTAAATATTCCGCAGATTATTACCGCAGCAAGATTGAAAAAGTGAAGAAAGCATTGCCTAATTTAGCGATTACAAGTGATGTTATCGTAGGTTTTCCAGGTGAGACGGAAGAGGAATTCATGGAGACATATCGGTTTATCCAAGAAGTTGGTTATAGCGAGCTTCATGTATTTCCATACTCCAAGCGGACTGGGACACCGGCTGCACGTATGACCGATCAAGTGGATGATGAAACCAAAAATGAGCGTGTGCATCGTCTGATTGCGCTTTCTGATCAGCAAGCGAAGGAATATGCTTCCCAGTTTGAAAATGAAGTGTTAGAAGTTATTCCGGAAGAACTTTATGATGAGAACGAATCAAATACAGTATATGTTGGCTATACAGACAACTATCTGAAAGTGAAATTTGAAGCAACACCAGATATGATCGGTAAAATTGTCCGCGTAAAACTGACAAAAGCCGGTTATCCATATAACGAAGGCCAGTTTGTCCGCGTCATGGAAGAGGAAAAAACAAGCGTATCTATTTAACTTGACTATAAAGGGGTTAGTTCACTTGGAAAACATTGCAGCATATATTGATCACACACTCTTAAAACCGGATGCTACGAAAGAACAGATTGATGTCATTGTCGAGGAAGCGGCAGCACATAAGTTTGCTTCTGTTTGTGTAAATCCATACTGGGTTTCTTATTGTGCAGATAAATTGCAAGGCACAGATGTAAAAGTTTGTACGGTTATTGGCTTCCCGCTTGGTGCATCAACTAGCGCTGTAAAAGCGCTGGAGACAAAGGATGCAATTGAAAAAGGCGCTGGAGAAATTGATATGGTCATTAATATTGGTGCTTTAAAATCAGGTGATTTGGTAACGGTTGAGTCTGATATTCGTGCGGTTACAGAAGCAGCTAACGGCGTTTTGACAAAGGTTATCATTGAAACAGCTTTGCTGACAGAAGAAGAAAAAGTAACAGCTTGTGAGCTTGCCGTAAAAGCTGGAGCAGACTATGTTAAAACGTCTACTGGATTTTCCGGCGGAGGAGCGACAGTGGCTGATATCGCCTTGATGCGTAAAACTGTCGGACCAGATATCGGCGTCAAAGCTTCCGGCGGCGTTCGTGATCGTGAAGCTACACTGGCGATGATTGAGACAGGTGCTACTCGAATTGGTGCTAGCGCAGGCGTACAAATTATTGCCGGCGGTGCAGGTACAAGCGACTATTAATAGTATTTTTCATGAAATATGCTGTATTATGCACCTTTCTATTGACCAGGATTTAGCATTATATTATAATGAGCAAAGACATATGCAGCAGTGCATATGAGATAGCACATTGTTGTATGCTTCGGAGGGAGGGAAATTAGCATGTCAAACACTACTCGCGTTCGCAAAAACGAGTCTCTTGAAGATGCTCTTCGTCGCTTTAAGCGCACAGTTTCTAAAAGCGGTACTCTATCTGAATACCGTAAGCGTGAATTCTACGAAAAACCTAGTGTTCGTCGCAAGAAAAAATCTGAGGCGGCTAGAAAGCGTAAGTAAGTAAAGAGGGTGCAAAGAGATATGTCATTAACAGAACGTCTGAACCAGGATATGAAGACTGCGATGAAAGCAAGGGACAAGGAAACGCTTAGCGTAATCCGGATGGTGAAAGCCAGCTTGCAAAACGAAGCAATTCGTACTGGTAATGACACGCTGTCAGAAGATGAAGAACTTACCGTTTTATCTCGAGAGGTAAAACAACGAAAAGATTCCCTCCAAGAATTCCAAGAAGCTGGACGCGATGACCTGGTACAAAAACAAGAAGCTGAGCTTCAAGTTTTAAAAGGTTATATGCCGGAACAGCTTTCGGAAGAAGAACTTGAAGACGTCATTAAACAAACCATCACGGAGGTAGGAGCTACTTCCAAGAAAGACATGGGCTCAGTAATGAGTGCTGTCATGCCGAAAGTAAAAGGTAAAACTGATGGTTCTTTAGTTAATAAAATCGTGAATAAGCACTTGTCTTAACTGATAGTTATATGAATATCTGAGAAAATCCCAGTCACTAATGTGGCTGGGATTTTCTTTTAGAAAATACTGCCGCCAAAAATGAAACCTTTTCTTATTTGAGACGTAAGAGTAAACTGTACATAACAACTGCAACAAACAAGTCGTTCAGGAGGATTCACATGCTGCACTATATTGAGGTTAGTACCCTGCAAACGGCAACATTCTCTTTTGGCGATACTATCGCGTCGTGGATTACATCACCAATTATTGTAACAATTCTTTTGTCCATCGCATTTGCTGGACTAGCGGTTGAACTGTTCACTCCTGGTTTTGGAGCAGGAGGGATACTTGGAGTAGCCGCTGCTGGAGTTTTCCTTTATGGTCACATTGCAGGAGGGTTCTTATCCGGTACGGATATACTTCTTTTGACTGCAGCTATTATTTTACTTGTCCTGGAGTTATTCGTACCAGGCGGCATGATGGGACTGCTTGGTATGATCGGTCTGCTTTGGGTTTTATTTCGCATAGCGGCAGACAAAACGGATATGATGATAAGTATAAGCATTGCATTTATTGTAACCGTTGTGGCTGTTGTTTATGTTATCCGCATTGTCGGATTTGAAAAAGGCATGTTCAAACCGATGATTCTCCAAGATACGCTAAGACCCGATAGCATCCCCAGTTTGGATTCGCTTATTGGCAAACGTGGCACAACGACTACGCCTTTGCGTCCAACAGGTGTGGCAGAGATCGAAGACAAAAAGCTGGACGTGATCACCGACGGAAGATACATTGCCAGTGGAGAAGAAATAGTTGTTATTCGTACAGAGGGAACGAAAATCATCGTCAGCTCTTTGGCGAATGAGGAGGAAAACAAATGAACCAAGAAATTCTTGTACCAATTATTATCGCTGCAGTCATTTTGATTGCATTGATCATCCTGTTTACATTCGTACCAGTGGCATTGTGGATTAGTGCCTTAGCTGCGGGTGTTAAAATCAGCATCTTTACGCTTGTTGGAATGCGGTTGCGACGTGTTATACCATCACGTGTTATCAGCCCGCTCATTAAAGCACATAAAGCGGGACTGAAGGTCGATACCAACCAGTTGGAGAGTCATTACTTGGCTGGAGGTAATGTAGACCGTGTCGTCAACGCACTCATTGCAGCGCATCGTGCGAACATTGAATTGCCATTTGAACGCTCTGCAGCAATTGACTTGGCAGGCCGTGATGTGCTGGAAGCTGTTCAAATGAGTGTTAATCCAAAAGTAATTGAAACACCTTTTATCTCTGGTGTTGCGATTGATGGTATCGAAGTAAAAGCGAAAGCCCGAATTACTGTACGAGCGAATATCGACCGTCTAGTCGGTGGTGCCGGTGAAGATACGATCATCGCACGTGTTGGGGAAGGTATTGTTAGTACAATTGGTAGCTCGGAGAACCATTCCAATGTCTTGGAAAATCCAGATAAAATTTCTCATAATGTATTGAACCGCGGCTTGGATTCCGGAACAGCTTTTGAAATTCTGTCTATTGATATTGCTGATATTGATATTGGCAAAAACATTGGCGCAATACTGCAGACAGACCAAGCTGAGGCGGATAAAAATATCGCACAAGCAAAAGCAGAAGAGCGCCGGGCAATGGCGGTCGCACAAGAGCAAGAAAACTTGGCACGTGTACAAGAGATGCGTGCAAAAGTTGTGGAAGCGGAAGCTGATGTACCACTTGCCCTTGCTGAAGCGCTTCGTTCCGGGAACATGGGTGTAATGGATTATATGAACTATCAAAATATCAATGCTGATACGACGATGCGAGACAGCATCGGCGGTTTACCGCAAGGCGACAAAGAAGATAACGAGCTGTAAGCTTTAGAAAGGTGGCGGGAACATGTCCGACTTACTGCAGTTTCTTGTTCCGCTCGTAATTGCTGGCATTGTATTTTTGGTCAATCAAGCTGGTAAAAAAGGTGACCAAGAAAAACAAGATCCAAGGCGGACGCAGCCTCCAGTGAAAAACTGGCAGGAGAAACAGTCTAGCAAAAGCAAGGAGCGCCCCGCAGCGCAGCATACACAAACAAAAGCACCTGAATTAGTGCAAGCAGAGCAGACAGCAGAAGAGCTGATACACAGAGCTGATAATGCGATTGAACAGGTAAAGTCAGTTCAGAAAGCCGTTCCTGCTCGTCAGCATGCCAACAATTCTGCTGCCAAACCAATTCGTATAACGCGCCCAAGTAGCAGACAACTGGCAGAACAGGTCATCTGGTCTGAAATACTGGGAGAATCGCGAGCAAAAAAACCGCATCAAGCATTTAAAAAGCGAGTCCGCTAAGGGCTCGCTTTTTTGCCTTCCAGATTGCCTTCCAGATTGCCTTCCAGATTGCCTTCCAGATTGCCTTCCAGATTGCCTTCCAGATTGCCTTCCAGATTGCCTTCCAGATTGCCTTCCAGATTGCCTTCCAGATTGCCTTCCAGATCTGCCCATCAATTGTTCTTTCTTGCTTCTCTGCAACATAGAATGTGCTGAGGGGAGCTGATGAGGATGAAAAAATGGCAACAGCGGATCGGAAACTGGTTCACTGAGCACCTAGATATGCCTGCTGATGTGGTGCTGGAACTCCCTCGTATAACGACCATTGGTCACTTTCACGCCTATATCGAGAATCACAGAGGGTTAATCCTCTTTTCCGATAACGAACTTCGACTGCGGCTTAACACAGGTTTCCTGCTCATAACAGGAGAGTCCTTCGTATTGAAGGTCATGCTGCCGGAGGAAATACTGCTTGAGGGAAAAATGAAGGAATTTAAATTCATCGAATCATAAGCATGCGGAGCGGGGAGGTACGTATGAAGAAACACACACAGGACATCTACTTTACTGGATATGTAACAGTCCTAATAAAAGGCGATAGACCAGAGCTGTTTTTTAATCAGCTTGTTCAGGAGAAGGTTCTGGTCTGGGATATCGTCAAGCAGGACCATCAAACATGCGAAGCGAAAATCAGAAAGCAGGATATAAGTAAGCTTCGCATGAAACGAAGGAGGACAGGCTATAAAGTTCAATTTCGTTCAAAGCATGGCTTTCCGTTTCTCTTCACTTCAATTTTGCGTAAAAAACCTTTGCTGCTAGGTATTCTTATAAGCATATTAAGTATCTTTCTCCTTTCCAATACCGTCTGGAAGATTGATATTAAAGGCGTTAGTCCCGAATTGGAGCATCAAATTGAAACGCAGCTCGACGAATATGGCGTACGTCTAGGAGCATTCAAATTGACTTTAGGTGCGCCGGTTGATATTCAGCAGCGGTTATTACAGGATATTCCTGAGCTTTTATGGATAGGAGTGCAAGAAAAAGGGACAACCTATGCATTAGAAGGTGTGCCAAAGACGATTGTAAAAGAAAAGGAACAACCTGGACCACGTCATCTTGTTGCGAAAAAAAAGGGTGTCATTGTGGACATGTTTGTCTCAGAAGGGGCGCCGCAAGTTGGAGTCCATGATTATGTGGAACCTGGAGATGTTTTAGTATCCGGTTTAATTGGTAAGGATCCGCCTGCTGCAACAGATGAAGAGGAAGCAGAAAAACCGGAAGACACGCGTAAACAGGTTGCTGCTACAGGCAATGTTATTGCTCGTACGTGGTATAATGTATCTGTATCTGTTCCGCTTAACGAAACGTATACCGTACTGAGCGGCAACCAGAAGACCAAATACGCTGCACAGTTTGGTGAAAAGTTTCGAGTGCCGTTTTGGGGGTTCGGTGATTCCGGCTATCAAGACGCACAAGAACAAACCTCTACCCGTTATTTACGTTTTCTCCGCTGGAAGCTTCCTTTAGGAGTTACGAAAACTACCGAATATGAGCGGGTCTCCAAACAGGTGAAGCGGACGAAAGAAGAAGCCAAAGCGCAGGCGGTAAAGCTGGCTAATCAAGATCTTCAGCTGCAAATCGGCAAAGAGTCTGACATTATTTCTCAAAAAATTTTACATGAGACTGTCGAGAATGGTAAAGTTAAATTAATCTTATACTTTCAAGTTAATGAAGATATTGCAACATCTCAACCTTTATCTCAAGGAGATTGATTATGCCCGAAGACGTGAAACGTGTGAACTTA